>NZ_JALCZM010000010.1:0-1695 GCF_039667065.1 Sulfurimonas sp. NWX367
TAATTCATCATCAATTTTTAAAGCTGTAATATGTTCAATAATTTTTCTTAGTAATTTCTGCGAGAACTTAAATCTGACATCATGCAACTTTAATCTTCTTTCAAACTCTTTGTAAACTGCATATGATACAAACGAAATAAGTACATGTGCTTTTATTCTCTCCTCAACGCGATGGTATATTGTCCGAATGCGTAAATCTGTTTTTGAGATTCTAAAAGCTCTCTCAACATCATACTGATTCTGATAATGTGCTATAACATCATTGGCATTGAGTGAAAAATCATTTGTGGCAAACCCTTTGATTCCATCAAGCTTTTCATCTTGAATAATTTTTTGAGGATTGAGTCTGTCTTGAACTTTGTACTTCTTATCTATATCCAAATATTTGGCATAGTAGGATAGCTTTAAATCGCTTTTGGTGATATTTTTATCAGATAAGCTCTGTTTGATTTTTTCTAACGCTTTTTCTCTTATTTTTTTATCTTTTTTTGCTCTTTTGGAGGAGTAGGTAAGAATCAGTTTCTGTCTGATAGGGAGTTGCTGTTTATTGCCAAATTCATCTATATAATTTATCGTTTTATCTATATCAATGGTATGGATAGTCCCATCATCAATAAATGTCAAATTTGCAATTTGCTCTTTGAGTACATTGTCAATATTTTTGATTTTATAGGCAAGGATATATTTATAACCGTTATTCTCTAAAAAAGCAATATTTGCATGGGTGAGCATCCCTCTATCCGCAACTACTATCGGTTTTTCTTTGAGTTGAAACCGTGTTTGAAACTTTTGAAGTATATCGATAAGGGTATGCCCTTCATATTTATTTCCCTCGTATATTTCAAAGCTCAGTGGATACCCTTCTAGAGTTGTAAAAAGACCAAGGAGTATTTGGGGACGGGCAAGTTTTCCCTCTTTGGAAAAACCGATTCTTCTTAAATCATCTTCACTCTCACTTTCAAAGTAGAGTGTTGTTACATCATAGAAAGTTACAGTGATAGTTCCTGACATCACCTTTTGGGTGTGTTCAAATACACATTGCTCTATTTGTGTTTTTATCTCCTCTTGATAGATAGTATCCAAGAAGCGATAAATTGTATCTGTTGTCATCTCTTAATGTTTGAAGTAGTCCAAATAGTGTATCAGCTCCAATTTGCTGCCGGGGTAGAGTATTCTTGATATTACCAATGAGCGAAATAAAAACTGTTTTTCTGAAACTTTACGAATGGATGTTGTTTGTAACTTTTCAAAAACTTTATTACACCCTATATCATCAAACAATCTCCCAAATATTAACTCATCACCAATAGGTATAAAATCTTGTGTTGTATATTCTGCAAGCAGCTTTTTTAACAACTCTTTTTTACTGTTAGTTTGTAAAAAATAGAAAAGATTATACTCAAGTTCATCAATACGCCCCAGTGCTTTTTGGTAAAGTTGTTCAATCTCATCTGGATCTTTACTGCTACCCAAAGTTTCAACTACTTTATAGCCTCGATTGCTTCTGTCAACAATATGAATACTGATACTTCCACTGCTATTTTTCTTTTTTCTGACTTTTAATCCCATATAAAATGATAACAAATTCTATGAATATATTCCCGAGGCACACAAATCGTGCCTTTTTATCCTCTGAAAGTACCTATTTTACGAGGTTAAGTTTTATTTAAAAAGTTATCGCGGAAGTCAGGAATT
>NZ_JALCZM010000011.1:0-519 GCF_039667065.1 Sulfurimonas sp. NWX367
AAGGTAACCGTAGGAGAACCTGCGGTTGGATCACCTCCTTTCTAGAGTAAAGAGCACTCATTCGATTGAGTGGCTCAACACAAGAAAATCTCACACGAGAAATAGTTTATTGGTTGTTTCAAAAGTTAACTTACTTGCTTAGTTTTCAGTGATCTGTGTTCATTTGAATTACGATTATGTCAAAGGTGTAACCTTGAGAGGGCTTTGCTTTCTGAGGGATTTTAGCTTTAGTCAAGGAAGGTTCTTTGCTGAAGGCGGAGCGTACAAACTGTACGTGACAACTGAAGTAAAGGTTCTGACGCAGAATAAAGTTAAAAGCACCAGAAAGGGCCTATAGCTCAGCTGGTTAGAGTGCACCCCTGATAAGGGTGAGGTCCCAGGTTCAAGTCCTGGTAGGCCCACCATTTCTTAGCGATTTGCACTTAAAAAAGAAACTCACATACTAAAGTATGCTTCGCTTCTTTTTTAAGCACAACTCATCTAAGAAACAAGTTTCTAAATTAAATATAAGTTCTTAAA
>NZ_JALCZM010000001.1:0-880855 GCF_039667065.1 Sulfurimonas sp. NWX367
CTATAGAGAGAGGGAAACGCCTGGCCCCATTCCGAACCCAGAAGCTAAGCCTCTCATCGCTGATAATACTGCAGGTTTCACTTGTGGGAATGTAGGTCGCTGCCTAGTTGATCAGATTTTTCTTTCTAACTTTCAATCTTTTTAATCAAACAACTGACTTTTTTACCAAATCTACCTTTTACTAAGTAATTCTATGATATTATTTTATATATAATTTTAGGATGATATATGAAAAAATATATAAAAGATCAAATTAAAAAATCATATGAAACAAAACAGGCTATTTATGAAAATGATGATTTACTTTCTAAGATAGAAAAGGTGGCGTATGAGTGCGTGAATATATACCGTCATACAAACAAAAAAACAATTCTTGCAGGAAACGGAGGCAGTGCTGCGGATGCACAGCATATTGCTGCGGAACTTGTGGGCAGGTACGGTTTTGACAGACCTTCCATTCCTTCATTGGCGCTTACTACAGATACATCAAATCTTACTGCCATTGGCAACGATTACGGATATGATCAGGTCTTTTCCCGTCAACTTGAAGGAATGGGACAAGAAGGTGATATTTTTATTGGTATTTCAACTTCTGGTAATTCACTTAATATTATTAAGGCATTTGAATCTGCAAAGAAAAAAAAGATTATGACAGTTGCTCTCACGGGTCGTGATGGTGGTGAAATGGCAAAAATGGCTGATATTGCCCTTATTGTTCCTTCAAATGCAACACCTAGAATTCAGGAAGCTCATATATTGATAGGACATATTCTCTGCGATATCATTGAGAAAGAGATATTTGGTGAGGGTGTTGGCAGATAAGAGATGAAAAAAGCACTTTTTTTAGATAGAGACGGTGTTGTCAATGTTGAAAAAGAGTATCTCTATAAGAGAGAAGATTTTGAATTTATTGATGGTATATTTGATTTGTGTAAACATTATCAGAATTTAGGATATTTGATTATTATTGTAACAAATCAGTCTGGTATAGCGAGAGCATATTATACAGAAGAAGATTTTGAGTTGCTTACAGACTGGATGATACAAGAGTTTAAAAAGAGAAATATTGATATTGCAAAAGTCTATCATTGCCCGCATCATCCGGATATTAATATAAAATGTAGTTGCAGAAAACCTGAACCGGGAATGATTTTGGAAGCACAAAAAGAATTTAATTTGGATTTAACACATTCTTTAATGATTGGTGATAAGGAACGGGATATTGAGGCTGCCATAAATGCCGGTATTTCAGAAACATATTTATTTGATGAAATAAATCAGATCAGAAGTTCCAAAGCAACAAAAACAGTCAGTAAACTTGATGAAATATGGAAATAAAATGCTGATACTCAACAGTGGTGGTACATTTAACAAACGATACAATGAAATAAGCGGAGAACTTGAAGTTCCTTATGACAATGCAGCTATTGAAAGAATTTTATTCAGTGCTCAGGAAGTGTACAATCTTGCAGGAGTCGTTTACAAAGACAGTCTGGAGATGGACAGTAATGACAGACGTATGCTTGCTGATATTATACGGGAATCAACAGAAGATACTTTTGTGATAGTGCATGGCACCGACACTATGGAGCTCAGTGCCGAGTTTTTGGATGAAGTATTTGATGACAGAAAAATCATTATTACGGGCGCTATGAAACCGTTTGAAATTGACAATATTGAAGCATCCTTAAATCTTGGTATGGCTATCGGATATGCAAAAGCGGTAGAAAAAAATGGTGTTTATATATGTATGAGCGGCTTAGTCGAACCTTGGAAAAACATTCAAAAAAACAGAAATATAGGGAAGTTTGAAGTTGTCAGATAAAATAGCCTGTGATCACTGTCATTTAGAATTTTCAAAAGATGTAATGATACAAGAGGATGAACATTACTTTTGCTGTAACGGCTGTCAGGGTGTATTTCATTTACTTTCAGATGAAGGATTGGACGGTTTTTATGATAAGCTGGGCAATAATAAACTTGCACCGCCTTCACAGCAGTACGAAGACTCTTTAAATTTTGATTCGCCGGCATTTTATGAACGCTTTGTTACACTCAATAAAGATGGCTTCTGTGAAGTTTCTTTGGTTATTGAGGGTATTCACTGTGCTGCATGTGTCTGGCTGAACGAAAAAGCTTTGACAAATATGCAAGGTGTTATTGCTACGAACATCAATTATACAAACAACAAAGCAAAGATTGTCTGGGATGATGATACGGTCAAACTCTCCAAAATTATAGATATGATTCGTGCCATCGGATATGATGCATACCCTTATGATGCTTCACTGCAGGAACAAAAAGCAGATAAGGAGCGAAAGGAATATTACACACGGATGGCTGTTGCTGTTTTTGCGACGATGAACATGATGACGATTATGGTTGCGCAGTATGCCGGTTATTTCAGTGGTATATCTGAAAATATCAAACATATACTCAATATCGGAGAGTGGGTTTTAGCAACTCCTGTACTTTTTTACAGTGGATGGCCTTTCATTCGCGGAATGTATTACGGGATGAAGACAAAAACAGTAAATATGGACACACTTGTTGCTACTGGGGCGATACTAACCTATATATACTCTATTTATATTACTGTTACGCGCAGTGGTGAAGCCTATTTTGATTCGGTGACGATGATTATTACTTTTGTACTGGTTGGAAAATTCTTAGAGGTTTTAAGTAAAAAAAGTATTGCCGATACTTTGGATATTATGAATCATCATCTGCCAAATGATGTTAAAGTTGTTGTGGATAAAAAGATTAGTACGAAAAATGTCAATGATGTCATTGTAGGCGAAATTGTTTTGGTAAATTCAGGAGAACGTGTTGCTCTTGACGGTGAGATACAAGAAGGAAGCGGAAATTTTGATGAATCAAGCCTGACCGGTGAGAGTGAGCCTGTTTTTAAAACTGCAGGAGAGAATATCATCAGTGGAACGGTAAGTATTGATGCCGATGTCAAATATAAAGTTACGAGAGATTTTGCACACTCCACAATGAGTAATATTGTAGCCTTGCTGGAAAATGCAATGAATAACAAGCCAAAAATTCAGCAGTTGGCAAACAGGCTGAGTGAATATTTTTCCGAAGTGATACTGGCACTCTCTTTTATAACTTTTATCGGATGGTATCTTTACTCATCCAATTTTGAGCAGTCTTTTATGATCAGTATTGCCGTTATAGTGATTGCCTGTCCCTGTGCCCTTGCTCTGGCGACACCTGTCGCAACACTGGTCGGTCTCTCTATCGCTTCAAAAAGGGGGATACTTTTTAAGGAAGCTGCTCAGCTTGAGACAATGGCAAAGGCAGATGTTTTATTACTTGATAAAACAGGAACGATTACAAAAGGTCGACCTGAGGTTGTCAAAGAGGAGATATTTCTGCCGTTTCACAAGTCTATGCTTTATTCGTTATTGCTTAACTCAAAACACCCTGTTGCCAAAGGTGTGGAAAAATATATTTTTGATGAGGATTTGGATCCCTTAGAACTGGAAAGCTTTCAAAATATACCTTCGCAGGGTTTGAGTGCGATGTATGACGGGAAGATGCTTGCAGGCGGGAACGCGAAACTCATGCAAACCATAGGGATTGACGTCTGTAGTTCAAGCCAAAACAGTGAATTTTATTTTGCGTACGGCGGAGAACTTTTGGCTAAATATGAACTTTTTGACATACCGCGTGAGGATGCAAAAGAGGCTATAGCCAAAATTAAAAAAATGGGTATAGAGATAATTATGCTCACAGGAGACCATGAAGAGAGTGCCAAAAAAGTAGCGCAACTCGTTGGAATTGAACAGTACAAATATGAACTGACACCTCAGGACAAAGCCGTATTTATAGAAAACCTGCATGAAGATGCCAAAGTAACCGTTATGGCCGGGGACGGGGTGAATGATATTTTAGCCTTGGCAGGTTCAGATATTGCAATAGCAATGGGCAACGGAAGTGATATTGCCATAGAGGTGAGTGATGTAGTGCTTTTAAATGATACATTCAGTTCACTTTATGACAGTTTTAAAATCTCTAAAAAAACATTTACAATGATAAAAGAGAATCTTGCACTCTCTTTTATTTATAACGCTATTACAATTCCGTTGGCAATGGCAGGATATATTATTCCTCTTATTGCCGCAATTTCTATGAGTATCAGCTCATTAATAGTAGTAGGAAATTCAATGAGAATCAAATTTGGGTATAAGGATTAGAGTATGAGCAGTTGGGTAATAGGTATGATGCTTGGAGTGTCTATTTTTTTAGGAAGCATAGCTGTTGTGGCTTTGATATGGGCGATAAAGAAAGGGCAGTTTGATGATTCGGAACATTTTTTAAATGCGGTAAAATTTGACGGAACAGATGATTTAAATGATGCTTATGAAAAAGAGCAAAGAGTAAAAGAGTTAAAAGATAAAAAGAAAGAAAGTCTGCGAAAGAAAGATTACAGACCTGAATGACGGTAAGAATGAGTTACCTAAAAAGGTAACTCTAAAAATACTATTTACCGATTGTTTGAGCAAAAGCTTCTAAATCAGCGTCAGAATAACGAGCAACCTGCCCTTTCATGATACCTTTCATTGGTCCGCCGAAAGTTCCAGCTTTATACCCTTTAAGAGCCTCAGCAATTTCAGCGTGAGTCATGTTAGCAACAACTTTAGATTTACCCATTGCTTTCTTTTCCCAGTTAGCACCATGACATGCAGCACAAGCTTTCCCGTTTACTGCAGCAGATGCAGCTGTAACTAATGCTAATGTAGCGATTGAAGCGATTACGATTTTTTTCATTTTGTTTCCTTAATTTCGAATTCAATTTATATTATAATGGGTAAAGTCTTAAATACTTGTTAATGAATTAAAAGGTATCATTTTATTAAAATTTATTTAGACGGATGGGAAGATGCGATACATAGAAGATGACTTAAAAGACAAAACAATACTTATTACAGGCGGTGCGGGATTTATCGGTTCAAATTTAGCATTTTATTTTCAAGAAAACCATCCGGATGCCAAAATTGTGGTACTTGACAGTTTTCGAAGCACAGAGACACTGAGTAACGGAAATTTAAAAAGTTTTGGACATTTTAAAAATCTCATAGGCTTTAACGGTGAAATTATCAGCGGTGATATTAATGATAAAGATTTACTGCTTGACTTGGAAGTAAATTATGACTTTGATTATATTTTCCATGAAGCGGCCATTTCTGATACAACGGCACAGGAACAGGATTTGATGATAAAAACAAATGTCAATGCCTATAAAGATCTGCTTGATTTGGCAGTGGCACATAATGCCAGTATGATATATGCATCTTCTGCCGCAACATACGGAAATGCTGAGTCTCCGCAGCGAGTTGGGCGAGAGGCACCAAACAATGTGTACGGTTTTTCAAAACTCTCTATGGATCATTTAAGCCGTGAGTATATGAAAGAGTGCGATATAAATATAGTAGGGCTTCGTTATTTTAATGTGTACGGTGCACGTGAATATTTTAAAAATACAACGGCTTCAATGGTGTTGCAGTTTGGACATCAGATACTTGCAGGAAAAAATCCCCGTCTTTTTGAAGGCAGTGATAAAATTCTTCGAGATTTTATCTATATAGAAGATATTATACAGGCCAATATAAAAGCAATGCAGCCAAATACAAGCGGTATATACAATGTCGGAACAGGAAAGGCGAGAAGTTTTCAGGATATTGTTGATATTTTGCAAAAAGAGCTGGGTACCTCTTTGGAATGCGAATATATTCCAAACCCGTTTATCGGTTCGTATCAGTTTCATACAGAAGCAGATATAGCAACAACGAAAGAGGCTTTGGGCTATACACCGGCTTATGAGATGGAAGAGGGCATAAAAGAATATATTCCTGAAATTAAACGTATATATGAGGCAGAAGTAAAATAGATGCAGGTATTTAAAGAGGCAAAACCAAACATTTTGGTTCTGGGCGATTTGATGATTGACCACTACCTTTGGGGAAGTTGTGAACGAATCTCTCCTGAAGCACCTGTGCAGGTTGTGGATATCAATAAAGAAACGACAGTTTTAGGCGGTGCGGGAAATGTGGTTAACAATCTAAAAGCTTTGGGTGCGAATGTCAGTGTCAGCAGTGTGATGGGTGATGATGACAATGGTAAAGAACTTGTGAAAATGTTGCATGCTATTAATGTCAATACGCAAAATTTAATTATAGAGAAGAACAGAAAAACATCAAAAAAGAGTCGTGTTATTGCCGTTTCCCAACAAATTCTCAGATATGACAAAGAGAGTAAAAATGACATACTTCCAAGAAGTGTACAAAAGATTTTAGATTCCCTTGCAAAAAGTATTGATACCTATGATGCAGTGATTTTGTCCGACTACGGCAAAGGCGTGTTGACACAGGAACTTTCACAGGGCATCATCAAACTTGCAAAAAAACATAATGTAAAAGTCTTGGTTGATCCAAAAGGAAAAGATTTTTCAAAATATCGTGGAGCTTATCTGCTGACACCAAATAAAAAAGAAGCGGTTTTGGCAACAGGTATTGATATAAATGATGAAGCATCTTTAAAAAAAGCACTCTTGAAACTGAAAAATGAGTGTGATTTGGATGTTTCTTTGATAACACTTTCAGAAGAGGGAATAGCAACATTTGAAGAGGAAGTAAAAATTTTTCCTACCGTTGCCAAAGAAGTATTTGATGTAACAGGTGCGGGTGATACGGTGATAGCCTCTATTGCATTTGCTTTAAGTGTCGGCAAAAGTCTTGAAGAGACAGCAGCATTTGCAAATCTTGCAGCAGGTGTCGTGGTTGGCAAAATAGGCTCGGCTACAGTAACCATTGATGAGATAGAAGATTATGAGGCTTCTTTGCATAAAAGTACCTCGGATGCGCATATTAAAAATTTTGAAGAGATCGATGCCATTGTGCAAAGATGCAAAAAAAGCGGTAAAAAAATAGTCTTTACAAATGGCTGTTTTGATATCTTGCATGTAGGGCATGTAAAGTATTTGCAAATTGCCAAAAGTTTTGGGGATGTTTTGATTGTCGGGCTTAATTCTGATGCCTCGGTTTCTCGTCTCAAAGGTCCGAGCCGTCCTGTAAATCCTGCGGAGGACAGAGCCTATTTGCTGGCTGCACTTGAAGCGGTCGATTTTGTCGTGCCTTTTGAAGCAGATACACCCTATGAACTGATTAAAATGATAGAGCCGGATGTACTTGTAAAAGGAGGGGATTATGCAGGAAAAGAGGTTATAGGTACGGAATTTGCTGGTGAGTTACGACTGGTTGATTTTGTCGATGGTAAAAGTACAACAAAAACAATAGAAAAAATACAAGGAAAAACATGTTAAAAAAAATCACTTTAATGGCAGTTTCGGCTGTGGCTGTATTTGCAATGAACAGTGCAAGTATCAATATAAACAATGAAGATTTAGAATTAAATGCAAATCTTGATGTTGGACAGTTTAATGAGAATGTTGAACCGGAAACGATGTTTGTGGGAGTTCGATTTTTAGATGCTGATAATGCAAATCGTGTAAACAATGAAGCACTGTATGAAGTTAGTTTTTTAATGAAAAAAGAGGTGGGTGAGAGTGACCTGTCTGTTGGTTTGGGTATTAAAGCGAACTATACAAAGGATTACAGAACTTTGCCTTTGGGAATTGTATTTGAGTATGCTTTACCTTCGGCAACAGTCGTCCCTATGGCTTTACATGCAGATGTTTATTATGCGCCAAAAGTTTTAAGTTTTGACAAAGCAAATAAATATTTTGAATACAGAGTGGAATGTGATGCCGAGGTTATCGATCATGGTCATGTTGTGCTTGGATACCGGCACATCAGAACTGATTATGATGATCTAAGAGGAAATTTCACATACAATGCATCAGGATATATAGGGTTTAAATTTGAATTTTAAACTGCTGACTTTTTTACAGCTTCTATAACTTCAGAAGCTGTAATCCCTTTCATGCAGTCATGATGCTTGAGTGGGCATTCCCGCTTCATACACGGACTGCAATCGAGTTCATGCCGTACGATGATACTCTTTTCATTTTTCCACTGCGAAGTCTCTTTATATCTTGTCGGTCCAAAGATAGCGACTGTGGGTACTTGATACGCGGCAGCTACATGCATAGGTCCACTGTCGTTGGTAATAAAAAGAGAACATCCGCCGATATTTGCGCATAACTCCTCTATATTTGTTTTTCCGGCTAAATTTATATAGTTGTTTACATGTAAAGCTTTGAGATTATCTTCTATCTCTTGTGCCATTTCGACCTCATTGGGCCCGCCGAATATTATAATGTCATACTGTTTGCTAAAATAAGCCGCAACTTGGGCAAAACGTTCGGGGTACCATCTTTTTGCACTGCCGTAGGTTGCACCGGCATTGATACCAAGTGTCGGTTTTTCAAAACTTTTTGCCTTTATATATAGTTTGAGCGGTGGAATTTCCTGGGTAAAATTATCTACATTGACCATGGCAATTTGTGTGTACTGCTCTACCAAGTGTTGGTTTGTTCTGATCTTCGGTGTGTGTGAAAGAAGCAGTCTTGAATGCCACGAAGCCCTTGCACAGCAGATGACGGTGTTTGTAAAACGCAGTAACAGTGTAGAATGGATTTGATCCCGAAAGCTGACTGCCAGATGAAAAGTTCCCAGCTCTTTTGCCAGTCTGTAGGTTGCCACAAGACGCGAAGATGCTTTTTTTGTCTCATCAACAATGGCACGTTCACATAAAGGGTGGTGTTTGAGTGCTTCTATGCTGACATAACTGCCGACAAAAGCAAACTGTGCATTGG
The DNA here is from genome assembly GCF_039667065.1 of Sulfurimonas sp. NWX367. Taxonomy (NCBI): domain Bacteria; kingdom Pseudomonadati; phylum Campylobacterota; class Epsilonproteobacteria; order Campylobacterales; family Sulfurimonadaceae; genus Sulfurimonas; species Sulfurimonas sp. NWX367. The sequence continues at coordinate 8,789 of NZ_JALCZM010000001.1, forward strand.
GATATTTTAAAGCCAAAAGTTCTATGGCCGGAGTTGCCATGATGGCATCACCCAGCCAGTTTGGCAAAATGATTAAAATTTTCATATTAGATGCGCTCACTTGCATTGACCTGTTTTCCTACCTCTTTTGTAATGAAAATATACAAAGGAGAAGAGCCGACAGTCAAGGTTTCATCTTCTATTTTTTCACCGGTTTTGGAGTAAACATCAAAAAAGTCTTGATTTTGGAGGGTTGTTTCTTTGAGTGACCAGTGGATTTGAAGTATCTTGTCATTGACAAGTACCTGCATTGTGTAGTAGCCTCGTTTAATATCCATGCGTAAAAACTGCGCATTTTCAAGTGTTTGAAGCATGTACATGTAAGTATAAAAAGCTTCTCTTTTTTTGATCCCTTCTCTGTTGTCAACCAGACCGTAGCCGGGAGCTATGAGCTGATGCCAGGAGACGGAATCGACCTGCTGGGAAGCAAAAGTCAAAAGATAGTAGCGCAGCATATAATCAGCATAGAGTGCTTCACTGACACATTCATACTCACTTGTCGGTGCATAAGGTGCCGTATTTGAGAGAGGCCAGTTCACTTCGGTTACATGTAACTCCTGCTTTGTTTTTAAAGAGAGCCACACCAGAGTGCTCAGCAGGGCAATTTTATCGCTTAGGGTAAATCCGAGCTGTGTATTTTCAGGAGCACCACGTCTGTCAACATATAAAAGTGCCGCAATGCCGTCATATCTGCATTTGCAAAAGTTAAAAAGAGTGTGTACAGTAAAGTAAAATTCAAAATCTATAACACCGCTGCCAAGGAGCCGGATGTCAGGAAATTCCTTTTTTTTCAAATCATATGCAACTTTATAAAAATCAAGATATTCGCGTACGGAGAAAAATCCCCACTTTGCACGGTTGAGTGTTGAACCGATTTCATAGCGTGTTACAGAGGTGCCCAAGCTTGTAAAGATTACATGTAAATTATTTTTAAGGAGTTGTAAATCTTCTATATGTTCACGGTCCTGCAGGATTTTAAGTATAATCTGCTTATTGCTGTTTTGCTTGATAAATGCTGCAAGTTCATTGAGTCGGTCCATCTCCCAAAGTTTAAAACGGACAAGAATGCTTTTTACTTTCAACTCTTCAAGCATTGCCTGTGTCTCTTGAGTGTTTCTCTGCCAGTCGACACCTAAAGAGAAAAAGTTTGCTGTATTAACCTCTTTTCTTTTGACAAAGGGCATCATCAAAATACTCAAGGGAAGAATAATCAAAGAAGAGACAAATGTGAAAAGCAAAGAAAATTTCTCTTTTTTACGCATAAATTTTTTGTATCTCTTGTCTTGCAGCGGTGCCGGTTGGTCGGAATAGTCATCCCAGGTAAAAGGTTTTTTCATAAGTAGGATTATATCCTTTTTAGGATAAAATACATAAAAACTGAGACAGATTATAAAAATTATGTACTTTTTTTGGAACCTGGATTTTAACCTGGGCTGATTTGCTTATATGCCTAAAAGACGAAGCTAAAGCATCGTTTCCGAAAAAAATAAAAATTAGTTTTGAATTCTTTTGTTAGGATAATACGGAATGAGAATATTGGTCGTGCGTACAGACAAGCTAGGCGATTTTATAACAGCGTTGCCGGCAATGTATCTCCTTAAACAGCATAATCCTAAAAATAAAATCATAGCACTTGTCGCTCCTGTGAACAAAGCTTTGGCACTTACATGTAACTTTATAGATGAGGTTATTGTAGATGATGGAAGAAGCTCTGTTTTTTCACTTGCCAAAAAGCTCAAACATTCAGATATTGATGCATCAGTCACGCTTTTTTCAAATACAAGAGTGGCGCTTGCACAGTTTTTAGCAGGCATACCAACAAGAATTGCTCCCGCAACAAAAATAGCGCAGATCTTTTATAACAAACGAATAAAACAGAGACGCAGTGAAGTTAAAATGGCTGAGTTTGAATACAATCTTGCACTGACACAAACTCTTTTTCCGGATATTAAACTGCAATATCCAAAACCACTGCTTCAGTTTGATAATGCCCAAAAGGAGTATGAAAAGTTTTGCCAAAAGTATAATATAACAAAAGATGTTATAGCTTTTCATGTAGGTTTTGGCGGTTCTTCGGATGCCAACTGGAATTTGGATGAGTATGAAATACTGATTCGTGAAACCTTACATGTAAACAGGTATAGCGTAGTACTAACTTTTGGTCCGGATGAAAAAAGCCTAGAAGAAGAGATGCAAAAGCGTCTGCAAGATACTGATGCTATTTTTTATCTCTCAAATGACGGCATAGTAAATTTTGCAAGACTTATCAGCAGTTTTAAACTTTTTATCTCTACTTCTACAGGTACCTATCATTTGGCATCTTTAGCAGGAACCCCGACGATGACATTTTTTGGTGACTCAAAGTTTGCAAGTGCGCAGAGATGGAAAGCCGTTGGGGATGAAAAACTGCAAACACATTATATGTTGCCGAGTGATAAAGCCAAGCGTGCAGAGATGTTTGAAGCAGTGAAACAGGATTTGCTAAACGTATAAAAATATTCAGGCATACATCAGCCGGCACTGAAGTACCGGTTCTGAGAAACACTTTGGAACTCAGACTTTTAATGCTAAAGCATAACTTAGAAAAAAACTAAATTTTTTCTGTAGTCTGGGCTGAAAATGGCAAGAAAGTTCTAACAGCCGGCACTGCAGTACCGGTTCCGAGAAATATTTTGGAATCGGTACTTTAGTGCCGACCGGGTTTTTTGTTTTTTTGTTCTTTATTGAGTTCATAGAGTTTGATATATTTATAAAAATTCGTCACCATATGCGAACAGGCGATGACAAGTCCCACATAGCCGTCTCGAAATCCCTGTTTGAAAAAATAGGTTTTAATGAAAGAATAGGCTCCGTTAAAGAAAGCTTTTGCCGGAGAGGAACTTTTTTTGCCTGCATTGTTTTTTGCAAAAAGAGTGGAATAGGTGTTGGCTTTGTTTATAAACTGCTCTATGCTCTGGTAGCTGTAATGCAGTACGTTGCCGTCTAAAATCTCTGTATGCAAACCCTCTGTGATGATGTCTTCATGGACATCATTGTCATTATATTTTGTGACGGTTCTATTGTAGAGGCGTTTGATTTTTTGATTGTTCCAGCCGCAGTGTTTGACTTCTGTATTTTTGTAAAAAGCTCGAAAATTTAGAATATAGACAGTGTGCGCATCAAGCTTTTTTTGTTGCAGTGTCTTTTTCAAAGTATCATCGATGACTTCATCGCTGTCGATGATGAGAATCCAGTCATTTTTGGCAAAACCTGCCGCTTGATTCTTGCTCCAGCCAAAACCTTTGAATTCGCCTTGGACTAAGTTTACATTTGAAAACTGTTTTGCAATCTCCATTGTTTTGTCAGTAGAACCGTTGTCATACACCACAACATCTTCAAATTCGCGCAGAGATTGGAGTGTTTTTTGTATAGTTGCTTCGTTGTTTTTTGCTAATACGACAGCAGAGATATTACCAATCAATTTCTTTTCCTTTGAGTCGTTTTTTGAAGTTTTTTCGTCTTTTGTTTTGAACAGAATACTCTATAACCTTTTGTACAAAATCTTCTTTGACTTTGTGGTGTTGCATATACTCCTGCGCAATGATCTGTAAATCTGCATTGCTTGCCCAGAGTTTTGCAAAGCTTTTTGCTCTTTTATTTTCATTTAGGGAACAAAAATCCATGCGGTTAACATCTACTATTTTAAATATATAGTTTTCAGCTTCTTGTTTGATCAAAATATTTCCCGGAGAATAGTCATTGTGAAATATACCGGCATTATGCAGTTGCAGACTGAAGCGGGCAAAGGCTTTTAGAATTTTTTCTTTTTTTGGAAAATTTTTATCGAGTAAAGGTTCTCGGATTGTAAAATCATAATCAAATTTTTTTGCCACAAAATAACTCTCAGCCAGAAGTCCCTGTCTGTAAAACTCAATATACCCAATAGGTTCAGGTGCAAAATTGCCTACTTTTATGGAGTTGTCATACGATTTTTTTGCTTTTGAATCCCGAAAACAGGTATAAAAAATGCGACGAAAGAAGTTTGGAATTTTAAAAGATTTGACAACAGTCTGTATCTCTTTGTAAGAAATTATTTTTAGTTCATTGCGGGCTTTGTGAATAGAGTTTTTGTTATCCCTGAAATATTTTTGCATGTGCAGCAAAAAATCTTTAAACTCATTTTCAAAAGACGGATTTAGTTTGTATTTCATAGAACTCTCATAAATAATTTTGTATAATAAAAATAATTATACAAAAAAAGGCATTAGCTTGAAGTTAAATTTTAGAAGAGGCAGTGCGTTTGCATCTCAAAAAGCACGAGAATATTTAAAAGACAAAAAACCGCAAGATATAAAAAGTATAACAGTTATCCGTCATGCGGCTATCGGCGACTTTATGAACATACGTCCTTTTTTGATAGAACTTCGTAAATTTTTCCCCAATGCAAAAATTACTTTAAGTGTTGTAAAACATTATATGTACGGCATTCCAGAGGATCTGACAGATGCATTACATGTAATGAGCAGATATAAAGAAGACGGTTCAAAAACAGGACTTCTTACGCGGATAAAAGAGGCAAAAGAACTGCCTCCTCAGGATATTATATTTGATTTGACAGACAGTACTTTGAGCCTTTTACTGGTTTTTTTGTCTCAGGCAAAATTAAAAATAGGTTACCCGTATAGAACTATCAGAAGAATGTTTTTTGATATAGCGACACTCAGAAGTGATTTTGTTGTGGAGGCTGTTTCTGTGGAACATATGCTCAATATTTTAGGGGCAAAAACAGAGTTTCCGCTTCATTACGGATTGGAAAAACTATACCCGAAAACAGAGGATCTCAAACAAATTGTTTATTTTGCCGGTGCTTCGACAAAAAGCAAGTGTTGGGAGGAAGATAAGTTTCGGGAGTTAATTGCAAAGATGTCCCAAAACTATCAGGATTATGATCATGTTATTCTTCAAGGTATCGGCAAAGATGAAAAATTTTATGAAATTTACGAACCGCTCAAAGAGAGAAAAAACATAAAACTTCAAGAAGTTATGCCCATAGAAGAAGTAATGCACTTTTTGGCAAACAGTCGATGCCTTGTTTCTAATGACACCGGTGTGCGAAATATGGGCATTGCATTGGAGATTCCGACAGTAGGCATCTTTTTTCATATACCGCCGTTTCGGTATTGGCCACGCGAAGAGAAGACTGACTGTGTTTTTAATGTTGAATATACCTCACCGGAAGTTGCGGATGTATTCGCCGTTACAAAACAACTTATAGACAAACTGTATGAAAAATAAAAATATTTTAGAATTGTGTCTGGCACACGGACTGGGTGGGCTTGAGATGTTTGTGGCAAGTTGTTATGAAGAGTTTTCTAAAAAGACTACATGTAAAGTGGTTGTAGCACCGCAAAGCAAACTTGATGACTATCTTGATATCAATGACAAGTTTTATCTTAAACGAAATAAATTTTTTCCATTTATACCGGCTTTGCAACTGGCTAAATATATAGATGAAAATGACATTGATATAGTACATTTTCATTGGAGTAAAGATATCGTAACGGCTGTTTTGGCTAAAGTACTGAGCAGAAAAAAACCAAAGCTGGTGCAGAGCCGACATATGGGAATGACCCGTTTTAAAGATGATTTTTACCATAAATGGCTTTATAAAAATATTGATATGATACATGCGGTAACCCTGCAGGTGAAAAAACAGCTTGAAAAGTTCATTCCTGCAGAAGTAAGACCGCAACTTGAAATGGTCTATCTTGGCGTAAAAACTCCGGAGACAGATGCAGATAAAGTGGCGCAATTGCGACAAAAATATCAACTTAAAGATGCTTTTGTTGTCGGAATTGTCGGCAGAATAGAAAAAGGCAAAGGACAGTATAAAGTTTTAGAAGCTGTAGCAAGGTTAAAAGATGCAAATCTAAAAGCAGTTGTTGTGGGAGCTTTTATGGATGATAATTATGCACAGGAACTGCAGGCGTATGTAAAAAAGCTGGGCATAGAACAACAAGTGATTTTTACCGGTTTTACAAAAGATGTGAATGAGCATATGCAACTTTTTGACGTGAATGTGCTTGCCACAGAAAACGAAACCTTTGGACTTGTAGTCATTGAAGCGATGGCAAACAGAATTCCGGTCATAGCTACATGCAAAGGGGGGCCATTGGAAATTATAGATGAGGATGTGGATGGACTGCTGTTTGACGGAAGTGTAGATGACTTGGGAGAGAAAATCCGATTTTTATATAATGATTTACATGTAAAAGAAGGAATTGCTCAAGCAGCTTTTAAAAAAGTAAAAGAAAAGTTTGATTATACTGCACAGCTTGAGAAACTCTACAGAGCAATAAGATGAAAAAATTTACACTCCTTCAAAAGCTCCGCAATAAAATAAGAATCAAAGGCAGCGTTGTTTTGTCGCTTTCAAAAAACGCAAAAATTACCAACTGTGATATTTCCATAAAAGGAAAAAATAACAGCCTGACTATTGAAGACGGTGTAACGATACGATACACACAGATAGAAATTTTAGGAGACAACTGCTCCATACATATAGGTAAAAATACTATTGTGGGTCACGGTTGCTATCTCTCAGCAAAAGAAGGCAAAAAATTAATTATTCGGGATGAGTGTATGTTGTCTAGAAATGTGAAAATTATGACTTCAGACGGGCATTTTATTTATGTCGACACTGCTGTTATCAATGAAGGTAAAGACATTGCAGTAGGCAAACACGTCTGGCTTGCTGATAACGTTACTGTTTTGAAAGGAGTAGATATAGGGGACGGGAGTGTGTTAGGCATCAATGCTACTGTGACAAAAAATATTCCTGCTTTTTCTATCGCTGTCGGAAATCCGGCTGTTGTTGTGAAAAAAGGTATCACGAACTGGATGCATTAATGATTCCAACTTATATTTTCTTTTAAAATTTCAGCAGGATTGCCTGCAATAATACTTTTTTTCGTAGTGAAAGATTTTGTAATTGTTGTATTTGCACCGACAATACAGCCATCCGGAATTACAGACCCTTTGAGTATCAAACTTCTCGCCCCTATCCAGACATTATTGCCAATAGTGATTTTTTTATCTTGATTGATAACAGTATGCTGCGCATTATAAATAGCATGCTGGTCGGTATCCATAAGGATACTTTGCCACGCTATCATAGTGTTGTTCCCGATTTCAATCTCTTTTGCACAGATTATGGTGGCGTCACCGGTGATATCAAACCTGTCTCCTAAAGTAAGGTTTCCGCTGACCATTATTTTTGCACCTACGCCAATTTTTGTTTTGCCCTGAAAATGAATCTTTCCTGTAATTTTTAAAATAGTGCGTTCATAAGCATAATCCATCATATCTGTCCCACCAAAACCTATGCGAACAATGCCGGTTTTTACTTTGGAAAGTTGCACTTTTCCAGATAACGAACGCAGTTTTGTTTTACGGGAAACTATTATAGGCAGAAGAACTGCCTGTGAAAGTGGCAAAAGTCTCAGGTTGACATAAATACTTTTTGGAAGTCCTGCAGTATATCGTATGAGTTTTACTATTTTGTCAATGTTCATGATTTTGTAAGCACCTCTTTATTTATCTGAAAAGTGTACACAAATAAAATTAAAAAAGGTATAATTAGTGTATGAAAAATAGTAATCCTTTTTTATCCATAGTCGTTCCCTGTTATAATGAAGAAGATGTTATAGATGTATTTCTGAACAAAATTTTCTCTGTTTTGGCGTACACCGGTGAAGATTTTGAAATAGTCTTTGTAAATGACGGGAGTCGTGACAGTACTTTGTCTGTGCTCAAAGAAAAATCCAAAGAGTATGACAATGTACGAGTAATAAATCTCTCAAGAAACTTTGGCAAAGAGGCGGCACTTACAGCCGGGATTGATGCATCCAAAGGGGAAGTCGTCGTTCCTATAGACGTTGATTTACAAGATCCGCCTGAGTTGATACTTGATTTTATCAAAAAATACAAAGAAGGCTATGATGTGGTCGTTGGTAAGCGTGTCGATCGTACAACAGACAGTGTTGCCAAACGTATCAGTGCCGAATTTTTTTACAAAATTCATAATAAAATTTCAGATATTGAGATTCCTCATAATGTCGGTGATTACAGATTAATGTCACGACGGGTGGTTGAAGAACTGAAAAAACTGCCTGAGAGTCAGCGTTTTATGAAAGGGCTTTTTGCCTGGCTTGGGTTTAAAACGGCGGTTGTCGAGTACAAAAGAGATGCGCGTATTGCCGGAGACAGTAGTTTTAACGGCTGGAAGTTGTGGAACTTTGCGCTTGACGGTATCACGAGTTTTTCAACGGCACCGCTTCGTGTGTGGCTATATATCGGTTTGGGGCTTGCTTTTATCTCTTTTATTTACGGTTCATGGATTATCTTAAAAACGCTTTTGTTTGGCGCAGATACTCCCGGGTATGCTTCTATGATTACGGTTGTACTCTTTTTAGGCGGTATTCAGCTGATGGGCATAGGCATACTCGGCGAATATATCGGCAGAATTTATGTAGAATCAAAAAACCGACCGATTTATATAGTAGAAGATGAATATTAAAAGTCATATACTTCAGTTGGCAAAATACGGCTTTTTTGGAGTCATAGCAACGCTTGTGCATCTTTTGACTGCCTGGGCAATTATTTACTTTTTTGCGGCCTCTGTTTTTGTTGCCAATACATTTGCATTTTTTACGGCGTTTGTCTTTTCCTATGTTTTTCAGACTTTATATGTCTTTCACAGCACTTTTCATTTTAAAAAATTTATGAAATTTTTTTTGGTGCAGTATGGAACTTTTCTGTTTTCTTATCTGCTTTCTGATATTTTTCCGATTCAAAACAGCTATTTGCACACACTGGTGATAGTTGCTATAATGCCGCTTATTACATTTGTTATTCATAAGTTTTGGACATTTAAATAATTTTTTTGTCAATGCCATTAAGTTAAGAAAATTAATGCTTTTTCGGAACCGGTACTTCAGTGCCGGCTGTTGCAATAGTCTTTCCACTCTCAGTCGGTACTAAAGTACCGATTCCGATTAAATGGCTTTGTGCTCTTTTCAAGTTTAAAGTTTAGGTTCCAAATATTTAAAAAAGGAAGTTGATTTGTTTTTAGAAAAAAGATTTAAAATTATTCAGATAAGTTTACTTGTTTTGGGTCTGTTTTTGGCATGGTTTTATGCACAGCACCAAATCCTCACCGGTGATCAGACGCAAATGCTTTACAAGGGTTATATGGGGGCATATAATCATGTCTGGATTAACTACGGCAATGCGGCAAGTGCGGTCGGTAATGTACCGGGAAGTATGATTTCTTATGTGGTAGCACTGCCTGTGATGTTTTATGACTCGCCGATGTCTCCGATGCTTTTTTTGATATTTTTGCATCTTGCTTCTTATTTTCTCTTGGACAGTGTGCTCAAAGATATATACAAAACAGATGTTCGTTTGATCTTTTTGATGCTGTACTGGCTCAATCCCTGGTTTTTATTTGAAAACATTTTATACAATCCGTCATATCTTTTTTTCTTTTCTGCCCTGCATATTTGGACTGCCTACAAACAGCGTGAGAAAAGTTCTTTTGTTTATTCTTTTTTACATGTAACAGCTATAGGGTTGGCGTTGCAGTTTCATTATTCGTGGATTATACTTGCGCTTATTTCACTCTATCTGCTTTATAGAAACATGGTAAAAGTAAATTGGTACGGCGTGTTGTTTGGAACGCTTGTTATTGGTATCTCTTTGGTGCCTTATTTGCTGACCGTGATGCAAAACAGTGCAATAATCCATCATGCTGATGATACGGGACGGTATATAGGCTGGGGCGGTGTGCATGTCTATCCTGTCCTGAAGTCATTTCTTTACTGGTTGCGCTATGGTTCTTTTTTCTTTCCAAACAAGCTCATTGCCAGTGCACATTTTGACTGGCTGGGGGCTTCGCATTTTGTGCAGATGATTTTTGTGTATGGGTATAAAGCACTTGTTTTTTCAGTAGGTGCTTTTACAATTTACATATCTTACAAAGCAAACAGATATTTTTACACACTTGTCAAAGGAAAATTATTTACAAGACATCAACCCATAGAAACAAAACAGGAATGGCTGCTTCTGTATGTGTTTGGTGCACTTGTCGGGGTGTTTGTCAGTTCTGTTTTGTCGCCGATTATTTTTAGCTACTGGCACCTTATCATTGTTTTTCCTTTTGCCATTCTTCCTGTTGTGATTTACCTTAAAGAATATGGACAAAAGTATATGACAAAAATATTAATTTTTATCATGTTGTATTTTACTTTTATCAACATAATGGGTGCGTTAGACAGTCGAAAATACTCTATCAATACCAATTACATCCAAGATACTGAAGCGTATATCAAAAAGAGTGTCATTCAATAGGTGTTGGCTTTAAATATAAAATGAAAATTAGATTTCATTCGAAACTCACATGCTTTTATGAGTTCTTCAACACTTTTTGGAGATAATCCAATGAATTATTGACAGAGGGAAGCAACAGATGGAATTAGACTTCGCAAAATTTACAAAATACTCCAAGCCGGGACCAAGATATACCTCGTATCCTACAGCGTTGGAATTTAATGATGCCTTTGGTTATGACGAATATATAAAAAAACTGCAAACACAGGACTCTTCTCGTCCTTTGAGCCTTTATTTTCATTTACCGTTTTGTAAAAATGCCTGTTATTTTTGTGGGTGTAATGTTGTTTTTACCTCAAAAGAAGATAAAATGATTCGGTATATGGAGTATCTCAAGCGTGAACTGAAAATTCTCTCAGAGCATTTGGATTGTAAGCGAGACGTGATTCAAATGCATTTTGGCGGAGGTACGCCTACTTTTTTTTCTGCTGCACAACTAGATGAAATCATAACTGAAATCAAGTCCTATTTTCCGAATTTTGTCGCAGATGCAGAGATTTCCTGTGAAATAGACCCGCGCCATATCAATGAAGAGCAAATGCGTGTGATGAGTGAACACGGATTTAACCGTGTAAGTTTTGGTATTCAGGATTTCAATGAAAAAGTGCAAGTTGCTGTGCATCGCGTCCAGCCGTACAATATCACAAAAGATGCAATGGATCTGGCACGCAAATACAATATGGACTCAGTCAATGTTGACTTGATTTACGGGCTGCCTTTTCAAACACTTGATACATTCAAAGAGACGCTTTCGTTGGCATTGACGTTAAATCCTGACAGGTTTGCGGTATTTAACTATGCACATGTGCCATGGCTGAAAAAGACAATGCGCAAGATAGATGAAACAACACTGCCGCGTCCTGATGAAAAACTGCAGATTATGCAGTACACAATTGACTTTTTAACAAACAACGGGTATAAAATGATAGGTATGGATCATTTTGCGAAACCAGAAGATGAACTTTTTAAAGCCATAGACAAGGGTGAGTTGCATAGAAACTTTCAAGGCTATACCACCAAAGGCGGAGCAGACTTGATCGGAGTAGGACTGACTTCCATCGGAGAAGGGGTTGATTACTATGCTCAGAATTTTAAAGATATGCCTTCGTATGAAGCAGCAATTGATGCGGGCAAACTGCCGTTTGAACGGGGAGTGGCTTTGAGTGAAGATGATATGATTCGCCAGCATGTCATTATGGAACTCATGAGTAATTTCAAGCTTGATATTAAAAGATTTGAAGCTATGTTTGGGTTGGAATTTAAAAAGTATTTTGAAGATGCACTTTTGGATTTAAAACCTTTTATGGAAGAAGAATTAATAACAATGAATAATGAGTATATAGAGTGTTCCCCAACAGGCACCCTGCTCATTCGAAATATTGCCATGCCTTTTGATGCCTATATGAAGCGTCATGCCGGCAGTGACAAAACATTTTCAAAGACGGTGTAAGTATGAGTAAAAAACCAGAAGATATTTTTAATTTTAACGAGATCGCTGATGATTGTGTCAAATGCGGGAAGTGTATTCCTGTGTGTACCATTCATAATGTCAATGCGGATGAGGTGACTTCTCCACGTGGATTTATAGACCTTTTGGGAGCGTACAAACGCGGAAATCTGGAGCTGGACAAGACGGCAAAAGATATATTTGAGAGCTGTTTTTTATGTACGGCCTGTGTTGAAGTGTGCCCCAAGTCACTGCCGACAGATATGATAATAGAGCAGGTGCGCAGTGACATTGCACAAAAATTCGGTATAGCATGGTACAAAAAAGCCTTCTTTTTGCTTCTGCGTCACAGATGGCTCAATGACATTGCATTTAAGCTTGGGTATACCTTTCAGACCTGCGGATTTAAAATCAAAGATGATATCAATTCTATGACATCACGCTTCAATCTGCCGATTATAAAATCTGACAGATTGATGCCGAGTTTGACAAAAACATCTTTTTTAAATTCTCATCCTGAAAATATAAACAACGGCGGAAAGCGAAAAGTAGCTGTTTTTATAGGCTGTTTGGCAAATTACAATTACAAAAACATAGGGGATTCTCTTTTAGAAATTTTAGAAGTGCTTGAAATTGATGCCTTTTTGGCAAAAAGTCAAAAATGCTGTTCTGCGCCTGCGTATTTTACAGGTGATTTTGATACAGTTGATGCAAATGCAAAGTTTAACATAGAATACTTTGAGAGTTTTGCCAAAGATGTTGAGGCTATTATCGTTCCTGAGGCTACATGCAGTGCAATGCTCAAAATAGATTATGAACACTATTTTCATGACCAGCCGGAGTGGAAAGCCCGTGCCAAAGCGGTTATGGAGAAGGTTTTTATGGCTACGGAGTGGCTGCAGCACCATACCCATTTGGAACATCTTCTGGCATCCAAGAAAAAAGCAAGTCCGATAGTCACATACCATGACCCCTGTCATGCGAAAAAGATGCAGGGCATTCACGAAGAACCGAGAAATCTGATTCGCCAAAACTATAAAATAGTGGAAATGAGTGATCCGAATTTATGCTGTGGATTTGGCGGTGTGACCATGCAGACAGAAAAGTATCATTTTGCAAAAGCTGCAGGTGTGCCAAAAGCGGCCATGATTAAAGAAACAAAGGCTGAGATTGTCAGTGCAGAGTGCAGTGCCTGCCGTATGCAGATAAACAACTCTATGCACAATGCTGGGGTTGAGACGGTTTTTAAAAATCCGATTGAACTTATAGCAGAGGCGTTAAAAGAGTAGTATGAATCATTTTGTCTGGAACGCTGACCCTATTTTACTTTCATTTGGACCCTTACAGGTACATTGGTACGGGCTGTTGTTTGCTGCAGCGATACTTTCGGGTCTGGAGTTTATGAAATGGGTCTATCGTTTGGAAAACAAAGATGAAAGCACGATTGAACCGCTTTTTTTGTATGCGGTCGTCGGAATAGTTATAGGAGCAAGACTCGGTCATGTCCTGTTTTATGATCCGGATTATTATCTGGCACATCCTATGAAGATTTTTGCCGTATGGGAAGGCGGATTGGCCTCTCACGGTGGTGGACTGGGTGTTTTGATTGCTCTGTATTACGGATGTAAAAAGTATAAAACAGACTTTTTATGGCTGATTGACCGGCTTGTAATCCCCACGGCACTTTTTGGTTTTTTTGTCCGCATGGGAAATTTTATAAATTCCGAAATTATAGGCAAACCGAGTGACCTGCCCTGGGCTGTTGTCTTTAGCAGGGTGGATATGATTCCAAGACATCCTGTGCAACTCTATGAGGCTTTTTCCTACCTTTTTATCTTTTTTGTATTGACATTGATTTATAAAGGAAACTATAAGAAGCTGCAAAAGGGCTTTTTGTTTGGGCTTTTTCTTGTGTTGGTTTTCAGTGCAAGATTTTTAATTGAATTTGTCAAAGTTCGCCAAGCTGATTATTCATTAGGAATTGATTTGACAACCGGGCAGCTGCTTAGTATTCCCTTTTTGATTGTAGGCATTGGCCTAATGGCGTGGAGTTATAAAAAGAGTCAAAAGGTTTAAGCCTTAATATCTCTTTTGGAATCCAGACTTCAGTCTGGACTATGCGTCTTTAAAGACTAAAAGGTGAAGCAAAAACAAAGCAGTTTACCTGTCTGAATAATGTTTCTTTTTTTCCTTTTCAACAGATTGTTTCCAAAGAAAGTTTACTAAGAAATACCCTGCAATGGAACCAAAAACAGAATAGATCGCAGTACCAAAATAAAGAGGTATAAAAATATTGTCTAAGTTGTTTGAAAACCATTCAAGTGTCATTTGTACAGGTTCCGGTTGTATGCCAAGCAAAAATGAACCGGTCAGGTACTCCATATAGTACATTGGAGGCATTGTCAAAGGATTGCTCAGCCAACACATGGCAAGAGCTACGGGTACATTGAATTTTATAAAGGGTACAAAAAGCAAAACGGCTGCCATCTGCATAGGCATAGGAATAAATGCTATAAAGAGACCTATAAGTACACCGCGTGAAATCATTTTACGGTTTGTTGCAAGATACTCTGGGGGTATTTTATATTTTTTTATTAAATCTCTGAGTTTTTTATGTTTGGAGGTTTTTTTTAAAGTTTTTCTTATCATCTCTGTACTTGTTTTATATAAATTATATTTGACCACGATTATAGCAGGAGAGAACTTATAAACAGCAGTGAAAAATGTTTTAGTGCAGGTCTGCACTCGGTTTGTCTATATAATAACCCTGTGATTTGTTTACACCCATTTTTATGAGTTTTTCATGTATCTCTTTCGTTTCAACATATTCTGCTATTGTTTTTATATTCATCTCTTTGGCAAAGGAAATAATGACGGAGGTCAAAACTTCTGAACTTTTGTTGTTTAGAATGGATTTGATAATACTGCCGTCTATTTTGATGAAATCTGCCTGCAGTTTCATAAGGTATTCAAAGTTTGAGTACCCTGTGCCAAAATCATCTATGGCAATACGGCATCCGTAGGATTTCACTTTCTTTATAAAGCGTTCAACGGTGTCAAAGTTTTTTATACTTTCACTCTCGACAATTTCAAAAATAACTCTCTTCCCTATGCCATAGTTTTGCAGCATTTGAAAAATATATTCATTCATATTGTGATCCAGAATATCTTCAATGGTTAAATTAATGGAAAAATCATAGGTATTGTCTTTAAAAGCTTCAAAACTCTTTCTGATCACAATTTTTGTCAGTTTTTTATAAAGTTTGGCTTTTTTTGCAATTTCCAAAAAGTGCCATGGTGTAATAATATTGCCTTTCTTGTCTACAAGCCGTATCAGTGATTCGTATTTGGTAACTGTACGCGTTTTGTTATCCATAATAGGTTGAAAAAACATAACAATTCTGTTCTCAAGGATGGCATCTTTTATCTCCTGAATCCATTTTAGATTATTTTCATATTCTTCGTTGAGTGAGGCTTCATCACTGTAAAAAACGATATTTTTTGACTCTTTTTTTGCAAGTTTGAGTGCCATATTTGCAGTTGGCAGGAGAAGTTCTGTTTCTTCAAAAGAGATGCCGACGGTTATGTTTAAATAGATATCATGGTCTTCAATTGTAAGAGGATGTTTGTGTATCTCCTCTATAAGTTTTGTGAGATTATTTTTGAGTGTGTCGCGGTTTTTCTCTTTGGAGAGTAAAACAAACTCGTCTCCGCTGAGTCTGAACAGTTTGCATTCCGGATTCTTTTTAAGATTTTCCTGCAAAAATTCAGAAAATTTTATAAGAACCTTGTCTCCGAATTTTTCACCATAAAGATCATTGATCTGACTGAAAGTATCTATGTTTATCAAAAGAAGCGAGAAATTGTGTATCTCCTTTTTTGCTTCTATCAGGGCCCGTCTGTTTGGCAAACCTGTCAGAGAGTCTGTGTAAAACATTTTGGTTAACTCATCCTGGGTATATTCCATGAGTTCATTGTGTTTTTCTTTGAGTTT
This sequence comes from Sulfurimonas sp. NWX367, assembly GCF_039667065.1. Taxonomy (NCBI): domain Bacteria; kingdom Pseudomonadati; phylum Campylobacterota; class Epsilonproteobacteria; order Campylobacterales; family Sulfurimonadaceae; genus Sulfurimonas; species Sulfurimonas sp. NWX367. The sequence continues at coordinate 24,697 of NZ_JALCZM010000001.1, forward strand.
TTCTTTTGTGTTGATATCTGTTTTGCGAATAAAATATTTGAGTAAAAGATATATACCGCACAAAGCGGCAGTAACATTCAAAAAGAAAAAAACTTCCTGTGCAAGCGGCGGTATGGTGTGATTGTAATGTGTAATCAGGAGAGGATCTATGACTACTGACAACACCACCAGGGCTACAAATGAATAGAGCCAGTACTGAGACTTTTGCTCTTTTTCATGAATAAGCGAGGCAATAGGGGCAAAAAATGCCCAAATCATGACATAGCTTCCCTGTGCGAAGCCTCCTAAGGTCCACATGAGCAGAAATGGTAAAATGAGGACCAGTAACATTTGGACTTTCTGAATGATTAGCAAATTTTTATTTCGCCTGTAACACCAAAGGTTTATAAATGAGACACAAGAGTAAAAAAGAGGGATGAGTGCCGGAATATACTGTTCAAAAGCGATATAAATAAGAGCCCAGACAAGGCTTATGGGCCCTATAATCATCGGTACTATAATAATAGATGCTTCTTTGAGTTCATCTTCACTGACCTGTTCAGTGTTAAGCAGTATATGTAAATAATGTTTATAGGCTTGAATCATTCGCTAACTTTTAATTTTTTGGTAATTATATCACAAAATTATCACAAGTATTGCTGAAACAGCTATTAAATTTTATTATCTGATTTATAAACAAAATGTGATACAAAGGGAAGAAAATATGCTAAAATTAGATATATTAATTGATTGAGGGAAGAAAATGTCATTTGAAAAGCTGGGAGTTTTTAAGCCGTTACTGGATGCTATAAAGGATTTGGGCTATACAGAGCCTACTCTGGTGCAAACAAGGGCTATCCCCTTGGTACTGGCAAAAAAAGATGTTTTTGCAACAGCACAGACGGGAACAGGCAAGACAGCCGCTTTTGTTTTGCCGATACTGCAAAAACTGAGAAAACCTGTACAGGGCAAAGGAGTCCGTGCTGTTATACTTTCTCCTACACGGGAGTTGAGTATACAGATACATGATGATATTACGGCTTTATCAAAATATATGGAGATTCGGACAACGATTCTGGTTGGCGGCAAAGATTTGCAAAAGCAGCGTGAAGCCTTGAAAAAGGGGACGGAGATTGTTATTGCAACGCCCGGACGTCTTTTGGAACATATAGAAAACGGTCTGAGCCTCAAAGATGTGGAAATCTTTGTGCTTGATGAAGCGGACAGAATGTTAGATATGGGTTTTACCAAAGATATTCGAAAAATTCATCCGCTTATGCCAAAGAGACATCAGACACTTCTTTTTTCGGCAACATTCAGTGACAAGGTACGCAGGCTCTCCAAACTGATTTTGACCAAACCGGCATTTATAGAAACAGCGAAGAAAAATACAACGGTAGATACAATCAATCAGGTGGCCTATCTTGTGGATACTGCAAGAAAAGCCGAGCTTTTGGCGTATCTCATCGGTTCAAGAAACTTTCCTCAGGTTTTGGTTTTTACAAGAACAAAAGCAAGTGCCGACAGACTTTTTGAGGAACTGCAAAAAGACGGACTAAAATGTGGGATTCTTCACGGAGACAGAACAAAAGCAAACCGCTTAAAAACACTCAAGCAGTTTAAAGAGGGTAAAACAAGAGTATTGGTGGCAACCGACATTGCTTCACGTGGTTTGGACATAGAAGAGTTGCCTTATGTCATTAACTACGAACTGCCTTCAATTCCTGAAGATTATGTTCACAGAGTCGGTCGTACGGGGCGTGCAGGACGTGAAGGTGAGGCAATTTCTCTCATTGATATTTATGAAAAATATGACATAAAAGATATAGAAAAGCTTATAGGACAAAAAATTCCTCAAGAAGTGGTAGAAGGTTTTGAACCGGACCCGACGATACGAAGAAAAGATGTGGATGAAGTCAAACTCAAAGCAGAGCATAAAAAGCCTGAAAGTAAAAGAATTCGTCACTACAGTAAAAATACCACAGGCATACAGACGAAACGAAATCCGAAAAAGCGTAAGACAACCAAGAGAGACTAGTCTAAAATATCGGGCAGAGGCTTTCCTATATGATAGCCCTGGAGCATATCAATCCCAAGTTCTATAGCCTTGTTTTGTATCGTCTCGTCTTCTATATACTCAGCAATGGTTATAAGGTCAAGCTCTTTTGCCAAATTGATAATATTTTTAAAGAGTTTTTCATAATGTATGTCTGATGCAATATATTTGACTATGGAACCGTCAATTTTAAGATAATTGAGATTCAGTTTAATGACATTTGAAAGATTGGAATATCCGCTTCCAAAATCATCCATGGCAATTGTGATCCGGGCATCTTTTGCTTTTTGTATAAATTTACAGAGTGCATCAAAATTGTCAAACTCCTCACTTTCTAAAATTTCCAAGGTTAACTGCCGGGCAATATTTTCTTGGACCGCCTGCGTAAAAATGGCTTCGCAGAATTCTGAATTTTGAATATCCAAAGCGGAAATATTAAAAGAAAAGCTTAAAGAAGGGTTCTTTTTGGCTATTTGAATAACCTGTGTAAACATTTGCAGAGAGAGTTTATGATAAAGAGGTGTCTTTTTGGCTACATCCAAAAAATACCATGGAGCAACAATCTCTCCGTTTTGTCTCTCTAGGCGCATAAGTGTCTCATATTTGATGATTTTGTGCTGTTTGACATCATATATGGGTTGCAGATAGCTGTAGACCTTGTTATATTGCAGGGCATAATCTATATCATCCAAAATACGTTTGTTTTTTTTGTTGTGATTCATATTTTCATGATACAGGGCTAAGAGCATATTGTGTTTTTTTGCAAACTTCAAGGCTATTTCGGCATGAATAAATGGATTGGAACTTTCAACAACTTCTCCTATGCCGGCTTTCATACTGAGTGTAGTTTTGTATCCCTCACAGGTAAATTTTTGGTGATGCAAAGCAGAGAGTATATCTTCTGTTTTTTGCATAAATGCTTTTACCGGCATTGTCTGTGTGTTGACTATGCAAAACAAGTCTGCATGGAGTTTATACAGTTTCAGGTCCAAAGAGATATTTTTTTGCAGCAGTTTTGCAACATATTTCAGATATTCATTTCCGTAGGCATAACCGTAAATATCATTCAGCATACCAAAATGTTCAATATCCAAAATGGCAATAAAAAAGGGAATGTCATTGTGTTTTTTAGCTAAGTCATAAACAAGTTTTTTGGCATTTTCAAGCTGCGTAAGTGCATCAACATTGTAAGCCTTTTCAATTTCGTCTGTTTTTTGTGTCACAATACTGTTTAAACGTTTGACAACGATGAAGTTGAAAAACATATAAAACAGAATGATAAAAAATACAGGGACAATCAAATACAGAATTTTACTTAAAAGTATATGTTTGAGTGTGATGATGTCCTCAATATTGTAATCGGCACCGACAACATATTTTTTACCGTTTTTTGTCTGTTTAAGGATGTAGACACTGTAAAAGTCTCCCCATTTGTCTTTTGAATGATTAAAAAGAGGTTGGTTGAAGTTTGCAGTGTTAAAAAGCTCTTGCAGTTGTGGGTCTGTATATGTATCAAAAGAGTAGATGTCACTGCTGTTTTGTTCCAAATCTTTTTCTTTGGCACTTGAACTTGAAAATCTGATGATATTGTTTTTATCCCGGACGAAGGAGTATACATACGCAAGATGGGTATTACGGATAAACTGAGTAAGATTTTTAATATTTTCAAAATCTTGTGCATACGAAGGTTTCTTTGCAAGCAAATTATCATCATGGTAGGTACTTTTAAGAATCAAAGGGACACTGTTTGCACCATGGAGCAGTTCTTGTTTAATATTTGCATGCAAGGCTTTTTCGGCCGTACTGTAAGAATATAATCCGTAAAGAAAGAAAAAGAGTGTGTATATGAGGATAAAAACAAGTAAGTTTTTGAAATTTATTAATTTTGAATTGAACATGTGGAATTATATTGTATAAAACTTTCTTATACTTTAAAATTAATGAATTTTCATGGAAAATTTAAGTAAAATATCAGTATTAAAAATGAAAGAGTAATAATGAATACAGAAGTAAAAACAAAATATCTAAAAGATTATAAAAAGCCCGCCTATGCAATTGAGAGTGTTGATTTGTTGTTTGAATTATTTGAAGAAGAGACACTCGTGACAAATACTATGCAGATAAAAAAAATAGATGCAAGTGTGAATGATTTAACTCTTGATGCTGTGAATCTGAAACTTTTAGAGCTTTCTTTAAATGCTTTAAAGTTGCAGGAGAGCCGTTATATTATCGAAGAGGAACACCTGACTGTTCTCAATGTTCCTGATGCGTTTGAGATAAAAATAAAAAACAAAATATATCCGCAAGACAATACAGAACTTGAAGGGCTGTATAAATCAGGCGATATTTTTTGTACCCAGAATGAGCCTGAGGGATTTAGAAGTATTACACCTTTCCTTGACCGTCCGGATATCATGAGTCTGTTTACAACGACGATTTTTGCAGACAAAAAGAAGTATCCTGTTTTACTCAGTAACGGCAATAAAATTAAATGTCATGATGATTTCAATGAACGCCATGGGGTGACCTGGCAGGATCCGCATCCAAAACCTTCGTATCTTTTTGCGCTTGTGGCAGGAAATTTGGGCAGCATAAGTGATGAATTTACAACAATACAAGGCAATAAAGTCGCATTGAATATTTACTGCGATTTGGGAAATGAGCAGAAGTGTCATCATGCCATGCACTCGCTGAAAGCCTCTATGAAATGGGATGAAGAGAAATACGGGCGTGCCTATGATTTGGATATATACAATATTGTAGCGGTTGACAGTTTTAACATGGGTGCAATGGAGAACAAGGGACTCAATATTTTTAACTCCGCCTATGTACTGGCAGATACCGATACAGCCACTGATGCCAATTTTATGGGAATAGAGTCTGTGATAGCGCATGAGTACTTTCACAACTGGACAGGAAACCGCATTACATGTAGAGACTGGTTTCAACTCACACTCAAAGAGGGACTGACAGTTTTTCGCGACCAGTGCTTTTCAGCAGATATGAATTCAGTACAGGTGCAACGCATTGAAGATGTAAAAGCACTCAGAGAAAGACAGTTTGTCGAAGATGCTTCCCCGACACGCCATCCTATTCAGCCGGAGTCTTATATATCTATGAACAATTTTTATACAGCTACGGTCTATGAAAAGGGTGCAGAAGTGATACGCATGGTTTATACACTTTTGGGTGAGAAAAACTACAGACAGGCAATGGATTTGTATTTTAAAACCTTTGACGGACAGGCGGTTACCACTAATGACTTTTTATGGGCGATGCATCAATGCGGTGATTTTGACTTGGAACTTTTTAAAAGATGGTACAAACAAAGCGGTACACCGCGTTTACATGTAAAGGAGTCGTTTGAAAACGGGACATATAGCATATTATTAACACAAAAAGTTCCAGATGATGTTGATGGAAAAAAACAAAAGCCTTATTATTACCCTTTAAAAATGGGGCTTTTAGATAGAGATGGTAATGAGATTTTGGCAGAAACTTTGATAATATCGAAAGAAAGTGAAACTTTTGTATTTGATAATTTAAAAGAAAAACCGGTACTTTCGATAAACAGGGATTTTTCTGCACCGATAATTGTAGAACAGGAAGAAAACAACTATGCTTTTTTAATGAAGTATGATACAAACAGTTTTACGCAGTATGAGGCAACACAGAATTTTGCACTCCGGACAATCAATGAAATTATAGAGTCGAATGCAATCAATAATGATTTTGTAGATGCCTATGGACATTTGCTTGATTTGGATGTCGACTTGTCTTACAAAGCACTGCTTTTGGAACTGCCGTCTGTTTCGGCAATTATGCAACTGCAAAAAGAGATAGATTTTGACGTGATATATGATGCACAGGATCAACTGTTGTTGCATATAGCGCAAAAATACAAAGAGAAGTTGTTAGATATTTATAAACAAAATCATCTGCCTGCATCAGGAAGTTTAGAAGCAAAACATATTGCAAAACGAGCTATAAAAAACAGAGCATTGAAAATTCTCTCTATTTTGAAAAATAGTGAGGTCGCAGAGTTGGCACAAAAGCAGTATGAAGAATCACTTACGATGACTGACCGTATTGTTGCTTTGGATGTTTTGGAAAACTTACATGTATCGTATGCTGAAGTTGCACTGCAGGATTTTTATAACAGATATAAAGATGAGACACTCGTCATGAACAAATATTTTGCAATTTTGGCATCTTCGAGCCGTTATGATGTGCTCGAACGTGTTGAAAAACTTCAAAGAGACAAAGTATATGATGAAAAAGTACCTAATCTTGTCCGCTCTTTAGTCGGTTCTTTCGCGCGAAACCATAAACATTTTCATGCCAAAGACGGAAGCGGGTATAAATTCCTGGCTGACAAAATCATAGAAATAGATAAAATCAATCCGCAAATAGCTTCAGGGCTCTGCGGTGCTTTTAAAGTCTGTGATAAAATGAACAAACATAATCAAGAACTGATAAAAAAAGAACTCTCGCGTGTAATTTCTACACAGGGGCTTTCAAAAAATAGTTTTGAAATTATTGATAAAATATTAAAATAAACTTAATTTATGGAGTTACTGTTTTTACAAATGCCCTGTTTTAGGCATTTTCAGACTGTTGTGTCTTTTGCTTTTAAAATTTATCTAAAAAAGAAAGAAAATCATGTGATAACATTGTGATATTATTTTGATAAAGTTACCAAGAACTTAAATTATAGAGGAAAATTATATGGCAAGATTAGTTGTATTAGGTGGTGGTGTTGCTGGTCATACAACAGCTACATTCGCTGCAAAATGGTTAGGCTCAGATCATGAAGTTGTTGTTGTCACTCCAAATGCCAAGTGGAACTGGATTCCGTCAAACATCTGGGTGGGTGTCGGCCAAATGAAAAAAGAGGATGTGACATTTGATTTAGCGCCTGTTTATGCAAAAGCCGGTATTGATTATCGTCAGGCAAAAGCGCTCTCTTTAAATCCGGAAGGTTCGCAGTCAAGTGATAAACCTTTTGTGACTATTGAGTATACAAGTGCTGACAAAGCAGGACAGACTGAAAATATAGAGTATGATTATATTGTCAATGCGACAGGACCAAAGCTGAATTTCGGAGCTACTCCGGGTTTAGGCGAAGGTAGTCAATTGGGTGAGCATACTGTTTCTGTCTGTACAGCTGACCATGCAGTCCATGCTTCAGAAAAATTAAATGAAGCCATTGAAAAAATGAAAGGCGGTACCCGTCAAAAATTCCTAATAGGAACAGGACACGGAATGTGTACATGTCAGGGGGCTGCATTTGAGTATATTTTCAATATTGAGCATGAATTAAGAAAAGCCGGTGTGCGTGACATGGCAGATATGAAATGGATTTCCAATGAATCTTTTTTAGGTGACTTCGGTATGGGCGGACTGCATATGAAAGTTGGCGGCTATGTTGTTTCTTCCAAACTGTTTGCAGAATCCCTTTTTGCCGAAAGAAATGTTGACTGGCTTATCGGTGCACATACAAGTAAAGTAGAAGCCGGAAAAGTTGAGTATGAACTGCTTGACGGTTCAACTGGTGAAGAAGAGTTTGATTTTGCAATGCTTATTCCTCCTTTTGCGGGTGTTGGTTTAAAAGCCTACAACAAAGCCGGTGAAGATATTACTGATACGGTATTTGCTCCAAACGGCTTCATGAAAGTGGATGCGGACTATACGCCAAAGCCATACGAAGAGTGGAAAGCAAGTGACTGGCCAAGAACATACCAAAATCCTACTTATAAAAATATGTTTGCTGCAGGTATTGCTTTTGCTCCGCCACATCTTATCTCTAAACCGATGAAATCACCAAACGGAACACCGATTAATCCGACGCCTCCAAGAACGGGTATGCCTTCTGGTATTATCGGAAAAGCGGTTGCACACTCTGTTTGTGATATGATTACAAAAGGCGAAAATGCCCACCTGCATGAAGCGTCAATGGCTGAAATGGGTGCTGCCTGTGTTGCAAGTGCCGGAAAAGGTTTGTTTGACGGAACTGCGGCTGCTATGACAGTCTATCCTGTTGTTCCTGATTTTGAAAAATATCCGGGAACAGGGCGTGATACAGACTATACATTTGGTGAAATAGGTCTTGCTGGGCACTGGATTAAACATATTTTACACTATCTGTTTATCTATAAAGCAAAACTAAATCCAGGTTGGACATTAATTCCAGAATAAAAAAGAGGAGATATTATGAGCGAAGTAAAACATGTTGAAGAAGAGGTAAATTTTCAAAAGAATGATCAGTTTACATTAACAATGATACCGGGGGCATTTGCTAGAAAAATGCGTACGTGTGTAATCTGGCAGTTTATCAGATTTATAATAATCAATATAAAAATGATTATAGTTGTAGGTAAAAGTCATTAACAAGAAGAGTCTTGAAATTTTATTCAAGACTCTTTCGTGTATAAGGTATAAAAAATAATGGTAAGAGAGATTATAACGCATCCTACGCCCCTGAGTATAGAATACGCTGTAGACATAAGAAAATTTGATAATGAATTGTTTGCCTTGATAGAAGATCTCAAAGATACTATCAATGAAAATAATTTGGATGCTTTGAGTGCTTATCAGATAGGGAGTTACTATAACCTGATTATTGTAAAAGATGATGAAGGAAAGCTGATAGAGATGATAAACCCCCGGTTGATAAACCATAAGGGTACTGTCACGGCTACAGAATCAACGCTGTACTATCCTGGAAAAACAGCACAGATACAACGGTTTGAAACTATCAGCGTTGTTTATCAAGACAGAAACGGAAATGATAAATCACTGCAGGCAAGTGGAGATTTTTCTGTAAGAATTCAGCGAAAAATAGACTATACCTTTGGCGCTACTTTTGTGCAAAAAATGTCCAAAGAAGAAAAAGAGAAGTTTGAAAAAAATTTAGAAAATGGTATAAATACTACAAATGCCGATTACTGTCCTACGGTCTTTTTCAGAGACAAAATTTTGAAACTCATACATGTCGTTATGTTTTTTATGCTTCTTCCACTTGTAGCATCTTTCTTTATTGATAAGGAGCAGACGTTACAGACTTTATGGACATATCAACTTTATACGATATACGGAGTCCTTGGGTTAAACATAGTTTACTTTTTTTATGCTCAGTATGAAGGAAAACTTTATGTCGCATGCAGTAGTTGCCAATTGGGCAATATTGTCGGAACAACTGCAATATCTTTGGTGAAACTGTTTGTCATTACAGTTGCGTCATACTTTTTGTTACATGTAGGATAATGGTATAACAATGAAAGAAGGCAGCATCCATTTAAGAGCAGTAAAAGGTATATTTGTATCTTCAAAGTCAGATATATTACAGCAATGGATATCGTATGCTTCTGTAAAAGAGATCCTTCATTTACATAAGATAGATGAAAAAGAATTTATAGAAAAATATGCCAGCGGTGTATTTGACTACTTTATGGGTGTAATCGCGGGTGAGAGAGATATCGGTGACTGTCCTGTTATGCAGGAGTTTTTGGCCTATTTGAAACATCGTGAAATCAGTGCTGACGAGCTGTTTGAGATATGCAGTAATTTTCGTCGTTCTATGGTAGAGTTCACTTATGATGCGAAGATAAATTCAAAAGAGATCTTTGAAGAAATTTCGTATATTTTTGATAAAAATTTTAAAGGTATTTTAAAGTATTATACAGACAGTATTTTTCAAAAGCTTATTGACGCAAGACAGGAAGCACTGCGTGCTTCTCAGGCAAAAGAGTACTTTCTTTCCAATATGTCTCATGAAATTCGCACGCCTTTAAATGCTATTTTAGGCTTTGTAAACCTTTTGATGGATGAAGATATAAGCAATAAACATAGAAATTATTTAGATATTATATTAAGCAGCGGCGAAAACTTACTGAGTATTATCAATGATATTTTGGACTTTTCAAAACTGAGAAGCGGTGAGTTTACGATTGAACCAAAGATTTTTTCTCTGCATGAAGAGCTAAGCCATACGATGGAGCTTTTTGTAGCCAGTGCAAATTCAAAAAATATTACCATTACTTCATTTATAGATCCTCGTATTCCAAAAGAGTTGTTTGGCGATGTCCTTCGAATTCAACAGATAGTCTCAAATTTTTTAAGTAATGCCATAAAATTTACACCCGACGGCGGTGTGATAAAGGTTGAAGCAAGCTGTCATGACAACCAACTGAAAATCAGTGTAACAGACAACGGAGTCGGCATAAACGAAAAAGATATGGAAAGTATATTTGTAGCATTTACACAGGCACAGTTTAGCCAAAACAACAACAAAGAGGGAACGGGTCTGGGTCTGTGTATATCACACCAGCTTGCAGAGTTAATGAATGGAAGTGTTCATGTAGAATCACAGGTGGGAGAGGGCAGTACCTTTTGGCTGGATATTCCTGTTGCAGTGCAAAATGATGAGTGTCAGGTATTTAAAGATATCAGTGATTTTCAGAAACTAAAAATGGTACTTTATGCAAAAGACAAAGTTTTGGATTTCCGACATGAATCCTTGTTGAAGTATGCTGAAATTTTTGCGATGAACATCAGTGTTGTAGAGACGCTGGACTGCGAGTTTGACATATGTATATTTGTACATGAGACATGTGACATAAACATACAAAAAGAGATTATCTACTCTGGGAAAAAATATATAGCACTTATGAGCAAAGAGTATGATACATATGAACACTATGCGCACATTAAAGCGATGAGTTTTCCTCTGTATTGTTCAAAAATTCATAAACATTTCAATGAGCTGCTCAACCCTGAATTATCATTAATTCATAATAAAAAAATATCCAATAGATTTAAGGGACATATCCTGGTTGCTGAGGACAATGAGGCAAACCAGGAATTAATGAAGATTGTCCTCAACAGATATGGCTTGACATTTGATTTGGCTCACAATGGAAAAGAAGCGGTTGCACTGTATCAAAAAAACAAATATGATTTGATTCTTATGGATGAACAGATGCCTGTTATGAACGGAACAGATGCCGTCATTAAAATTATCGAATACGAGGAAAAAAACGGTTTAAGTCATACGCCAATCTCTGCCCTGACGGCCAATGTGTTAAAGGGGAGTAAAGAGAGAGATTTACTGAACGGATTTGACACATTTTTAGGGAAGCCTCTGGTTTTAAAAGAGTTGGAACGTGTTTTTATGGCATATCTGAAACTGGATTCCTACAGTGTTATACAGGAAGATAAAACAGATATATCTTCCACTGACAACCAAAAGATTACAGGGTTGGATGCGAAGAAACTGATGAAAGAGTTGATGTTGAATGAAGATGAACTTATTATGCTTTTGACACTTTTTATCAAAAAAATGAAAACGACCCTGAGTGACTTGGCAAAAGCGGTTGCTGCAAGAGATTATAAAAAAACAGCACTTCTGGCTCATAGTATTAAAGGGTCAAGTGGAAATTTCAGAATTGAAATTTTACAAAAAAATGCAACTGAAATGGAAAGAATGGCAAAACTTGAAAATGCAGACTATAATTATGAGCAAACCCTGAAAGAAATAGAAGAAAAGATTGCATCCATTAAAATAAATTAATCTTCTATATAATAGCCAATTCCTGAGGCATTTTTTATAATGTCTGTTTCAAGTTTATTCCGCAGTCTCCAAACCAGTGTTCTGACGCTGTTTTCTGTAGCACCGTGCTCGTCCCAGACATAGTTCATTGCCTGCTCAAATGATACAACCAAACCAAGTTGGGCAACAAGAAGGCGTAAAAAAGCATTTTCTTTTTTTGTAAGCTTGATTTTTTTCCCTTTGTAAAAGGTTTCGCATATACTGATGTCAAGATGGTAATCACCACCCCCGAACGGAACAATTGGTTTGTCTTGTGAACGCTTGGAATAGAGTAATTTTTCCAGATTCAGTTTATCTACTTTGAGTGAATTGATATTCTCTTTTCTCTCATTTTCCTGTTGGTATTTGAACAAAGCCATTTGAATAGTTGCATGCAGAGATCCAGGGTCAAAAGGTTTTACAATATATCCATAAGGTTCAGTAAGTTTTGCCTGGGCAATAATGTCATCATCACTGTACGAAGTGAGATAAATAAAAGGAATATCATATTTTTCTTTTATAGTTTTTGCAAGTTCGATTCCGTCATTGCTTTCTTGTAAAGAGATATCAATAATAATGACATCCGGATTGTGTGTAGCTATTTTACTTTTTGCCATAGGAGCATTATCACACATCGCCACCACACTGTATCCGTGCTTTTGTAAAGACATATTTAAGTTAAGTGATGTGATTTCATCATCTTCGACTATTATTACTTTTTGTTTTTCCATGTTCTTTTCCTATATTAAAAAAAAGTGACCAATTTGTGATAAATTAAGTCTTTATTATATTATAACTTTTTGTTATTTACAACTAAATTCATATATTTTTAAGAAATTGTTACAAAATGATACTGTAGTTATGATATAGTTTGATGAAAGGACGTATAAATGGTATATTATGTATATATTTTACAATGTAGTGATAATAGCCTGTATACAGGGATAACAACAGATTTGAAACGACGGGTTTCTGAACATAACTATTCAGAAAAAGGTGCAAAATATACTAAAATCAGAAGACCGGTAAGATTGGTATATAATGAAGAACATACAAACAGAAGCAGTGCTTCAAAGCGTGAATATGAAATAAAAAAATTATCACGGTCAGAAAAACTGAAAATTATAAAGAGGAGAGTAGATGAAATTTGAGTTAAAAGATGAGTATATAGAGTTGTATAAATTATTAAAAGTGTTAGATCTTGTAGACAGCGGCGCACAGGCAAAAATGATTGTAGCTGATGGATATGTGATCCGTAATGGAGAAGTTGAACTGCGAAAACGAGCCAAAATAAGAGCAGGCGATATGTTGAGTGTAGGTGATGATGTAACTATAGAAGTTGTTTAAACTTCTATAGTATAAAAGAACTCAGTAGTCCGATCAGCCCTCCAAACACACCACCCCATACAACCAGCCAGTCAAGGTGCTCATGTATCATTTTTTGTACGATTTCTTTGACCATTTGAGGCGTCAGTTCACTTAGTCTTGCATCTACAACCCGTTCGATTGATTGTATCATATCGTCATTTAAGGATGAATGGGTAAGGTGGTGTTGCAGGGTGTTATTAAATGCTTTGGATGTGACTATTTTTATGACTGCTGATTTGAGTTTGTTTGTAAAAGGTTCTTTTAAAGTGCTCAAGGCTTTTTCTCCGCCGAACATCCCTAACATGCCGCCAAAAGAGGACTCCATTACTGTTTTGCTTAAAGCATCAAAAGCAGGTGTAAAATCTGTCTCTTCTATGATAGGTACAAGGTTTATTTTTTTTTCTTCATTGGCAAAAAACTTTTCCAGCTGTTCTTTTGTGAAAAATTCATTCATGATAAGATTTTTTATAGCACTTTTAAATGCTTCAAATCTCTCTACGATAACACCGGAACCATACAAAAAAGGTACTTTTTCAAAGAGCATGTGAATTGCTAACTGATTTGTCAAGGCACCAGAGAGTGCAAACAGACCTGCATATAATAAAGCTTCTTTGTATAAAGGCACTATAAAAGATATTCCAACAAGAAACAGCGCAGTGAGGTTTGTGATAAAACTTTTATGTAATTTCATACTATTGCTCCTTTTTAAATGTGAAATTATATACTAAAAGTGTATGATTATAAAAAATATTACATGGATGAGGGTATGAAACAAAAAACATATGAACTTTTTAAAAATGAAAGTCTAGATACGATAGTAAATGAAATTGAAAAAGAGCTCAAAACAAGAAATGAGTCACCATTTTGGAGTGATAAAGTGGCCCCCTTTTCACGTGCAATTTTATCGGTACTGGTTCCTTTGCGGGACAATGATCTGTTGTTTACACCGGAAGGAGAGTATATAGAGACGTTGACTCCCGAAATTTTTCTTCGATGGAGTGATTTTTTGAGTTTGAAAACACTGGCTTTTACCCTTGCACACTCTAATGAGGCAAATAAATTAGTACGGACAAAACTTGAAGAGGAGAAATGTGAGCAGTACACACCGATAGACTTGAGTGAGTTAGGGACATATTTAAGCAGGTATACGGTGAACTTGGAAAATGAAAGTCTGGACTTTCCAATAGCTAATTATAATCTGCACCAAGGGGTCAGTAATGTTATAAAATCATTACTTTGATTCGGATTTAGTAAAAAATAAGATAAAGAGCACCCCAGAGAAGAAAAATCAGCAATCCAAGCACTCCGAATGTTATCACAATTCGGAGTGTCAGAAAAAGAAGAAATTTTAAAACTGTTTTTAATCGACTCATTGCCTGTAGGATACTGTTTTGAGATGTAACCCTTTGGTTGCATACTCCATTCCACCCTTGAGGTTGATTACTTTATACCCAAACTCTTTTGCAAGCCACGGCGCGACTATGGAAGTTCTGCTGCCTGTATGGCAGATAAGGGCGAAAGGTTTTGTGGTGTCAACTTTTTTATGTAATTCATTTAAAAATTTTCTTACATCATAGTTTCCTCTTGCATCCCAAAACATGATAGGAATTGCACCTTTTAAAAGACCGGTCTCTTTCCATTCTCCCGGTGTTCTGATATCTACAATAGGAATATTTTGCTTGAGTAATTCTTGTGAAATATATTCATTTTTTACTTCTGCTGCTAAGGACAGAGCAAAGAGCATCAGCAGTAAAATTGCTTTTTTCATGGTATTTTCTCCAAATATTGTTCGAGTTCTTAGAAATCTCTTGTATAATTATACTCATAAATAAATAATAGGCTTACAATGGCAGCATCTAAAAAAGCAATCGAGAATGCAAACAGGCTTCGGTATATCCGAGCACTGGAAAGATTTAAAAAAAGTATTTTGTCCTACTTGCTAAACAGCGATGCCCTGGACCATGAAAAGTACAATAAAAAGATTGACAATGCGCTGAAACTGCTCAATCGGGTGGAAGAGGTGCAACTGTACAAGGGTGAACTGCAGGATCTGCAACAGCTCGT
Source organism: Sulfurimonas sp. NWX367 (assembly GCF_039667065.1). Lineage (NCBI taxonomy): Bacteria > Pseudomonadati > Campylobacterota > Epsilonproteobacteria > Campylobacterales > Sulfurimonadaceae > Sulfurimonas > Sulfurimonas sp. NWX367. The sequence goes on from NZ_JALCZM010000001.1 coordinate 39,753, forward strand.
AAAAAAAATGATAGGCTATAAAGATTCTGATGAAGATATTGATAATATTAAAGAAGAACTGCTTTACAGTATAAACCAGTTGGAGAAAAGTAAAAATGCCAAACGGTATAAAAAAGACAAGCACTCTCACTCCAAATATGAGGAGTGGGAGTAAACAAAGAGCTTATTCTTCTTTTTGTGTTTGACTCAGCATAGTGTCAAGAAGTATAAAGAGTTCTTCTGATGCTTTTTCCATATCTTCGAAGTTGTGTAAAATATCCTGAGCATGTTCCAATACCTCTTCTTGCGCGTTTGTTTTATCAAGGAATGCAAGGTTTTTGTTTGCATTTTCATGAACAATATTATGAGGTTGTGCTATTTGCGGATAAGCCGAAGTATTGCTAAATCGTTCTTTTCCTTCATGATCATACCATTTTCCAAGATTACATTCATGAGAAGAGACTGCTTTGAGTACTTTTTTCAAAGAAATCAAAGAGTTATATGCTCGTGATTTATATAAAATATGATCTATTTTTGCCAGTACAATAAATATACTGTTTTCCATATAGTATGACTGGTCTACAATTTTTGTTGAGGAGTCACTCAGTTCAATGAGTGTCGTTTCAAACTCTTCTATTTTAGCGGTAGAGGCATCTACTGTCTCTTTCATCAGTTCAGAACTTGTCTGAATTTCGCTCATACCCTGCTGGAGTGATTTTATAGAGATGGAAATTTCGCTTGTAGCCTTGTGCGTACGTTCTGCAAGTTTTCTGACTTCATCTGCTACAACTGCGAATCCTCGACCATGTTCACCTGCACGGGCTGCTTCTATGGCAGCATTAAGAGCTAAAAGATTTGTCTGATCGGCAATATCGGTAATAAGCTCGATGACTGATGTAATATTATTTGTTTGTGAAGCAAGTTCGTCTATATTTGAATGGTTTGTACCTACCTGTTCATTGAGTTCATGCAGCCCATTGACAACAGTGTTGATATTTGCCCGAGAGTCATTTGCAAGTTTTGCAGCAGAATCTGTAGCATGTGTTACTTCTTTGATTTTTTCTATATTTGTTTTTAAATCAGATTGAATAACGGTAAGAGATTCGGACACATTGACGCTTTTTACACTCAGTTTTGAGTTAAAAGAGTCTCTTTGTGCTTTTTGATACTGTTCACGCATAAAATCTATACTTTTACTGACATTTCTGATAGCAACCAGGAACTCTCCGTGCATTCCTTCAGTAGAGATAGGTTTGGAAAAGTCACCCTGGGAGGCATTTGTTATAGCAGTATTTACTTCATGAATCATATTTTCAGTGTGTTCTATAAGGATTTTGAGTGCTTTGCCCATAGCATCAAGTTCGGTGTCTCCCTGTGTTCTGATTTCATTCTTTTTGCTGAAATCACCATTGGAAGCAGTCTCTATCAGACATCTGAATCTGTTGATACCCGAAACTATGGAAGTTCTGATTTTTGTAGTGAGCAAAAATAATATAATGATAATAAGGAGACTTGAACCAAGTACAAATAATTTGTAAAATGTTATGGCGCTTCTCATGGCTTTCATATCTTTTATAAATTGTTCTTTTTTGTTTTTTACAAATGTTTTAAAATATTTTCGTGACTCAACAGCCAAAGGTGAAAGCTTTTGATGATATACGTGGTAAATGGCTTCTTTGTTGTTTTTAATATCATCAGCGCTTAAAGAATCTATATACTTATATGCTTCATTGATAAATTTCAGCGTTGAATATTTTGCCTTTTTCAGAAGTGCTTCGTTGGAACTGTTTTTGGAAACTTTTTCAAGTTTTTTGAAATTTTCTGCAATTGCACTGATATTTTCTCTGAGCTCTCTTTTGTCTTTTTCAATATCGCCGCCGAGCATAACATCTCTGTCATTTCTGCTGATATAGTTCATTCTTTTTTCTATATCATAGATAGTCAGAGATGTGTCAATGGAACTCTCTTTTATCTCATTGAACTCTTTTTCTATGCTGTTAAGCGCATAATATGTAAATCCGGCTGCACCGACGAGAGATACAACAATAACTATTGTTAATAGCCACATCAGTTCTTTTATGCTTTTGTTTCTAAACATGAATATGTTCCTTATAAGTAAATCACAAGATTGTCACATAATAATATGTTATATATTATGACTGACTTAAAGCAAGGGCTTTTATGATAAATTTGTGACTTTTTTCAATAGTTTTTACTTTTTTTCCAGCTTGTGCTACAATTCCTTCACAATAGTAGTTTATAAAGGATTCTTTTTGTCGATAGCAGAGAAAGAAATTAAAAAATTTGAGCATGGTAACTGTGCTGAAAACAATGTATTTTACCAGGCGATGGAGGAGGTGATTTACTCGATTGCCCCGTTGCTTGAGTCTGATGAGAGATACAGCAGATTCGGAATTTTAGACAGATTGGTCGTTCCTGACAGAACTATAAAGTTTAAAGTGACCTGGCTGGATGACAATAATCAAATACAGGTAAATACAGGATACAGAGTACAGTTTAACAACGCACTCGGACCTTATAAAGGAGGACTCCGTTTTCATCCGAGTGTGAATGAAGGGATTTTGAAGTTTTTGGGTTTTGAACAGATTTTAAAAAACTCACTGACGGGTTTACCTATAGGTGGTGCCAAAGGGGGGAGTGATTTTGATCCAAAAGGAAAAAGTGACTTTGAAGTTATGAAGTTTTGTACAGCCTTTATGACAGAGTTGCATAAATATATCGGGCCGCGCATAGATGTCCCTGCCGGTGACATTGGAGTCGGTGCCCGGGAAATCGGCTATCTCTTTGGAGAGTATAAAAAGATTACATCTTCATACGAAGGTGCTTTGACCGGAAAACCCTATTTTTTCGGAGGTTCTTTAATGCGTCCCGAAGCAACAGGCTACGGGGTGGTCTATTTTACACAGAGTATGCTTGAAATTGAAAACAAAGAGCCGCTTGAGGGAAAAATATGCACAGTCAGCGGTGCTGGAAATGTTGCTTTACATGTAATCGAAAAGCTGCAGGAGATTGGTGCTGTTGTAGTGACATGTTCGGATTCTCACGGGACAGTGTATGATCCAAGAGGGATTGACCTGGCTCTGGTAAAAGAGTTAAAACTGAATCGAAGCAATTCTTTGGAAATGTATGTACAGACACATACAGAGGCAAAATATACGCCTGTATCAGAGTACCCTGAAGGGGAGCATGCTGTTTGGAATATTCCGTGTTATGCGGCCTTTCCGTGCGCTACGCAAAACGAACTCTTTGAAGCGGATGCGCAAAATCTTATAGAAAACGGCTGTGTGAGTGTTTCTGAGGGTGCGAATATGCCATCGACTCCAAATGCTATTGCCTTGCTGCAATCGCATAAAGTATGTTTTGCACCGGCTAAAGCTGCCAATGCCGGGGGTGTGGCTGTGAGTGAATTTGAGATGAGTCAAAATGCTTCTATGAGTAAATGGAGTTATGAAAAGGTAGATTTTAAATTAAAAGAGACGATGCAGATGATCTGTAAACGGGTGGCGCTTACGGCAAAAGACTATGGAGTAGAGGGGAATTATGTTGATGGTGCAAATATTGCAGGATTTAAAAAAGTAGCTGATGCTATGATAGCTGAAGGTATATAATAAAGGATTTCCAATTAAAAAAGTTCAATTAATTTTACTGACTTTTGTTTTTATATTTGCCGGGACATTGAGTGCAAAGGTAAAATACTCAGAGTTTATAGATGCACAGTTACAGCTGGTGTATCAGATGAATGATGCAAATCTCTCCCAGGAGCAGATAGAAAATTTACTGCAAAAACAGGAGTACATGTATGATCAGGAACTCAATACTATCATCTCAAACAAACAGCAGTATATTGAGAATGTGCAGGATTTCAGCAAGGAAATATTTTCACTGAAAAAAATCATTGCGATTAACAGACGGCTGGGTAACGGATATGCCGTAATTCGAGATGAGGCACAGTTGAAGTCGTATGAAATTGTCAAAAATCAGAATATATTGATTAAAAATGTACTTTTGTCGTTGGATGTACCGAATATTCAGGATTTTGAAGAAAAATTAAATGTTTATACGGCACAGAATCAAGAAGCCCTGAGTAAAATTACAGCAAAAGACTATAAACATATTTTGGCACTCAAAGATCCTTCTCCCATCTTAAAAGCGGCAAAAAAAAATATAGAGGAATACTATGCGCTGCAGGAGATAAACAGTGATTTTATAGCCTTTTTATACAAAGCAGAGAATAAACTCTACCGACTGAACAAATATGTCAAATACCATATAATCAAGCCTGTTGTTTTTATTAACTCCTTTACGGTGGTGAAAGCTGTAGATGGGTTTTTAGAGTCGTACGGACTGAGTGTTGTGAAGCTTATTATTATCTTTTTGCTGATTTTGGTAATTTATGTTTTAAGAAAAGTTTTTTATATCGCATTGCAAAAACTGTTTCTTCAAATAGACTTTTTAAGCAGATACTCTGAACAGATTCTTGAGAAACTGCGTAAAAGTATAGAGATCCTCATCCTGATTATTAATGTAAACATGGTCATATATGTTTACAATAATTTCAGCTCCATAGAGGAAGTAAGTCGTATATTTAACATGATATACGGCTTTTATTTTACATATATTATTTATATTATTGTCAATACGGCAGCCATTATCAAGCTCAATACTTTTGAAAAAGAAAAATCAAATATAAAAAGCGAACTGATTAATGTCGGATTGAAAATTATCAATTTCTTTATTGTCATTATCGGTTTGCTGATTGTTCTGTATTTTGCCGGTGTTGACTTGACCGCTGTACTTTCTGGTCTTGGAATTGGTGGTTTTGCGGTTGCTTTTGCAGCAAAAGATACAATTTCAAACTTTTTTGGAACACTCTCTGTCCTTTTCAGCGATGTATTTTCACAAGGCGACTGGATAGAAGTTGACGGCAAAGAGGGTGTTGTTGTTGAAATCGGTCTGCGTGTGACAACACTAAGAACCTTTGATAATGCCCTTATTGCCATTCCAAACGGCACCTTTGCATCCAAAGATATAAAAAACTGGAACAAAAGAAAACTTGGACGCAGAATAAAGATGAAACTGGGTGTAAAATATGACTCCAGACAGGAAGATATTAAAAATGCCATCAAAGAAATCAGAGAAATGCTGCAAAATCATCCGAAAATTGCAACAAAAAATACAAAATATGAGCATGAGATTGAGTATGGACATATAGCAAAACTTGTTTCTAAAGATGATCTTGAAGGTGTCAAAAAGACACTGCTTGTGTATCTTGACGAGTTTGCAGATTCAAGCATTAACATACTTGTATACTGTTTTTCAAAATCAGTGGAGTGGGAAGAGTGGCTGAAGACGAAGCAGGATGTTATGGAAAAAATAATGATGATTTTTGAAAAAAACTCTTTAGAATTTGCCTTTCCGTCTCTCTCAATTTATAATGAAACAAAGGATGAACATGAATAAGGGTACGAAAAGAGCAGATATCAAACAGGGTGCTTCTGTTGCCATCGTTTTAAAGCAGGATCAGGAAAGCGGCTATTTAACAGACGGGATTGTCAGAGATATTCTTACAAAATCTGCAACACACCCTCACGGTATTAAAGTCCGTTTGATGAGTGGCGAAGTAGGACGGGTAAAGGAGATATATTGATTTTTCGCAACACGGACTTTAGTCCGGGCTGAGAGTGGCAAGACTATTGTAACAGCCGGCACTGAAGTACCGGTTCCGAGAAAGTATTGATTTGCTTAACTTAATGGCATTGACGGGGGATGTTTTATATCATTTTACTGATGTAGAGCCATCCCTGCCAAAGCGCAGCTGAGGAGATTCCGGCCGCAAAACCTGCAATAATATCATCTCCCATCACGCCGACGCCGCCTTTTGCTTCACGGTCTATTCTCCCTATAATAGAGGGTTTTGTTATATCAAAATATCGAAAAAGAACAAAAGAGAGAAGTGCCTGCACCAAAAACCCATTTTGAAGATCCGTTATCTCAGTGCTTGCAACACCGACAGCGGGTGCAACACTGAGTGCAAACCACATCCCGGCAAGTTCATCTATCACTATTCTTTGGTCATCATGATTGCCTGTTTCATCTTCATATTTGTTAATAACTTTAATGGCTATAATCGAAATAAGCAGTGCCGCCAAAAAAAGTGTAGTTGCATCAAAGTAGACAAGTATTGCCATACCAAGCGGCAGTGAAGCCAGTGTTCCCATAGTTCCGGGAGCTTTAGGAGAGAGTCCGCTGTAGCCTAAAGTGAGAAAAAACCAGTTCATTGTTTTCCTTATGTCAGTGATGTTGTTTGATAGAGTTTCATTAACTCAAGATAAAAATCTTTTTCTGTATGTTCTTCAAGCAAACCTTTTACCGGAAAAGTGTCATAATAGAGTTTTTCAAGATTTTTAAACCTGTTCGGAAAGAGTTTAGAAAGTAAAAATGATGAAATTTCTTTCCGTATAAGAACAGCAGGAGGTAAAAGTCCTGCCTCCAAAAGTGCCAAAATTGAGTCCGCATGGTAAGAGATCTGATGATGCTGTCCGTGAGGACAGGTATTTTTGCTCACAAGCGTTTTGCACTCATCACAGTACACATACTCACTTGCAACGGTAATCTCGATATCTATGCCTGTAACTTTGTCTATGATCGATTTGTTTGAATTACAGTCATAAAACATGCCCAAACCGGCATGATTACGGCCAATGGTCAGTCTGTCGCAGCCATAGTTTTTTGCGACAATTGCATCGACAATAATTTCATTGTAGCCTGCAAAGATATAGCTGTTTTCAAGAGGAATAATAATTACCCGGTTTTTAGGAAGAAAATTATTGATAAAATACTCTAATGCTTCTTTTCGTACTTCATACTTTAAATTTGCATTGTCATAAGGTTTGAGTAAAAATATAACAAGCAGATCGGTACTTTCAAGTGTTTGGCGAATCAGCCTTTCATGGGCACGGTGAAGCGGGTTGACTCCCATCATCAAAGAGGAGGTGTGTTTTGCTCCTATGAGTTCTTTTGCTTTTTGAATTTTTATTTTGTTTTTGTGTTTTGTTTTACTGAGAATGGTATAGTTTCCGCTAAGTGCCCAGGTGCCTATTCTTTTAATGGTGGCCATGACACCCGGATGGGTGAGGTCATCAGTGCCGTAAATATGCTTTACCCGTTCCTTGGGATTAATTTGAAAAGTTTCTTCGACACACAGCACAGCAAACTCTTTACCATTGCAGATAATAGTAACTTCTTCGCCCGGCTCCAAGGTAGGAATGATTTTTTCATTTTTTTTGCCCGAAGGAGCCAATATGAAAGGGAAGGGGAAAGACTGACCGTTTACAAGACCGGTTTGCAGGACTTCCTTGGATTCCTGTTCATTCATAAGTTTTGTTACAGGGGCCAAAAGGCCTTCTGCAACGAGTTCAAGAACAGAAGCAGCCTCTTTGTCTATATAAATTGTTTTATTTTTTCTTGATGATGTCATATTTTTTTCTTTTTTCCCATAAACTCTTGCGGCTTATCCCAAGTTTTTTTGACAATTCTGTATCCGGATATTTGTCTTGATAGTTTAAAACAATAAATTTGACATAATCTTCTATTGGCAGGATTTCTCCTTTGTCAAAAACATTGCTGTCACTTTTTATCTCTATAACAGGGTAGGCGACTTCCTCAATTTTATCGCTGCTGGCGATAATGGCTTTTTTCCCCTGTATCAGGTCACAAAAACGTTTTTTATCACTTTTTTTGAGTGCCTGATAATCAATGATATATATAATTGAATTTTGTGGCAGCGAAGCTATCTCATTTAATGCTTTTGAATCACTTAATGATAAAAAATGTATGGGAAGATTTTTCTTTTGGGCATATTCAAAGGCGAATGCATCCGCATATTTTTGAAAATTGGATGATACGAAAAGCGGCAACTCAATTTCATCCAAATTCTGTTCATGTTTTGTATTGGAAAATGTGTGTGCAAGATATTTTTCATAGGCTTCAGTGCGTTTTTTGAGTTTTTCATAATCCTGATAATGGTCAATTTTCCGTACAAGCTCTTCAATCATGAAAGGTTTGAGGATATAGTCCTTTGCCCCGGCACTCAGTGGTTTTGAAACCGTGTCATTGCTAATGTAGGAAACCATTAAAATAACGATAGAGTTCTTAAATGTTTCTATAAGCGGGTTAAAATCCTGTCCGTTGATGTTTGTCGAGAGTAAAACAACATCATAGTTGTTGCTCCCGATGGCATCTCTGGTGGATGTACACATTTCACATGTGTGACCAAGTTCACCTAGTTTTGTTGCAATACTCTGGGCTAAATACACTTCATTTTCTATAATTAATATCTTCATGTTATCCTATTATCTTCCAGTTAAAATATTTTAAATTTGCATTGGCAATGACTCCAACACCTTCACTTCTGCCTATAAAACCAAGTTTCTCTGTGGTTGTTGCTTTGACATTGACTCTTGCTTTGTCGATTTTGAGTATTTCTGCAATAGTTTTTCTCATTGCATCTTTATAGTTTGCAAGTCTTGGTTTTTGTGCGGCTATTGTAATGTCTGCATTGACAATTTCAAAACCGTAGTTATAGATTTTTGTCACTACTGTCCGTAACAGTTCTTTTGAATCTATACCTTTGTAGGCACTGTTGTTGTCCGGAAAAAGCATGCCTATATCACCCATGCCTGCAGCCCCTAAAAGGGCGTCTATAAGTGCGTGCAGAGCAACGTCTCCGTCACTGTGGGCTTTAAATCCGTAATCAGCATCTATCTCTACACCACCAAGAAACATTTTTCCTTTTTCGTCAAAAGCATGGACATCAAAACCGTTGCCGCTTAAAATGTCACTTGATGGTGCTTCGAGGCAGGGAAGCCTGTTTAAATCATGGGTAAAAGTTATCTTGCAGGCATCTTCATCCCCTGCAACAAAGGTGCGGGTTCCTCCGTAGGCAACAATGGCACTGCTCTCATCTGTAAATTCAGTAGGTGTCTGCAGGGCTTTTTGAAGTATTTTAGTGCGGGAGAGTTGGGGTGTTTGGATTTTTTTGACTTTGTCTCTGTCTATTGTCGTATTTTCATATACTATGGTGTCTGTTACGGGTAAAAAAGGAACGATACAGTCAGCTTCTTCTTTTTGCGCAAGTATTCTTTGAAGCAAATCTTCGCTGATACAGGCTCTTGCTATATCACTGACAAGAACATATTCACTCTTTACATGTAGTAAGGCATTTTGCAAAGAGTCTTGTCTGGAACTGCCTCCTTTTACAAAAGAGTAATCGGCATAGTTTTGCATAAAGGCAATATCTTCTTCGGATGAAACAATAATAATTTTTGAAAAAAGCCCGCTGTGAGCAAACCTGTCTGCTACAAACTGCCATAAAGGTTTGTGCTGTATCCGCAACCACTGTTTTTTTACAGAGGTGTCAAAGCGACTAGAACTACCGGCTGACAATAGTACAAGCGTTAAATCAGACAAATAGTCTCCTACATATATAAAAGTGTTACGAAATTATACACATAGAAAGCTTTTTTTTATCTTGAATGTGTAAATTTGTCATTTTTATGTTCACATTTTTTGACTAAGCACTTACATAAATAATCTCATCAATTGTTTCACTTTATGTTAGATTAACTTTATTTGATTATATTTCCATCATATATAAAGAATGAAAATATAATATTGAGGAGTAACTTATGAGATCTTCATGGGTAAAAGAGCGAGAGGGTGATTCTGTAAGAACACAGATGCACTACGCAAAGAAAGGCATCATCACACAAGAAATGGAGTATGTTGCAAAAGTAGAAGATTTGTCTCCTGAACTGGTTCGTAGCGAGATAGCACGCGGTAGACTGATTATACCGGCAAATATAAATCATACTTCATTGGAACCAATGGCTATCGGAATTGCAAGTAAATGTAAAATAAATGCAAATATCGGTTCTTCTGCCATTGCCTCTGATGTACAGGGTGAAGTAGAAAAGATGGAGGTCTCTCAACACTATAAGGCAGATACAGCAATGGATCTCTCAACCGGCGGCGACCTGGATGAAATCAGAAAAGCTGTTATTGCTTCTTCAAAGATTCCTATCGGAACAGTGCCTATTTATCAGATTTTGCATGATGTCGGGAATAAAATCGAAGATTTGACTATAGAGGTTATGCTTGAAGTGCTGGAACGTCAGGCAAAACAAGGGGTTTCTTACTTTACAATTCATGCGGGTTTCCTGCTTGAGACTATGCCTAAAGTTGCAAAGCGTAAAATGGGTATTGTCTCTCGCGGGGGATCTTTAATGGCTGCCTGGATGATGCATTATCACAGAGAAAACCCTTTTTATACGGCATTTGATGATATTTTGGATATCTGCGCAAAGTACGATGTTTCTCTTTCATTAGGAGACTCTCTTCGTCCCGGTTGTCTGGCAGATGCGTCTGATGAAGCACAGCTTGGTGAACTCAAAGTGCTTGGAGATTTAACGCTTCGTGCCTGGGAAAAAGATGTGCAGGTTATGATTGAAGGTCCGGGACATGTTCCAATCAACCAGATTGAACGTAACATGAAGATACAAAGAGAACTCTGCCATGAAGCACCTTTTTATATTTTAGGTCCTTTGGTTACTGATATTGCAGCGGGATATGATCATATCTCTTCTGCAATCGGTGCGGCTGTCGGCGGATGGCACGGTGCAAGTATGCTTTGTTATGTAACACCAAAAGAGCATCTTGGTCTTCCAAATGCCGATGATGTCCGCGAGGGAATTATTGCTTACAAAATTGCGGCACATGCTGCTGATATCGCCCGCGGACGTAAAGGTGCACGTGATGTTGATGATGCCATGAGTGATGCACGTTATACATTTGACTGGGAAAAACAGTTTGAATTGGCACTTGACAGCGAACGCGCTCGCGAATACCATGATGAAACACTGCCTCAAGATGTATTTAAAGAAGCAGAATTCTGTTCTATGTGCGGACCTAAATTTTGTTCATACAAAATTACACAGGAAATTATGGACAATCCTGAGGGAATAGAAAGAATTATTCAAGACAACAAAGATAAAGAAGCAGCAGAGGCTGAAGCAGAAGCTTTAGTTTAAAGTCTGGCTTAAAAAGAAATTGATTTTAAACAAGACAATATTTATCTTATTTAGATATAGTACACTTTTAAAGCAAAAATTGTCAAAAAGTTTAAATAGTCGGAACTATCCTTTAGGGTCAATGCCAATAAGTTAAGCGACTCTTTGGGAACCCGCACTTTAGTGCGGGCTGAGAATGGCAAAAAAGTTAAATAAATTAAAGGAAAACGAATGACTGAAGAAATTGTAAAATCGGCACTCTCAAAAGTTATGTATCCAGGATTTACCAAAGATATCGTAACATTTGGTTTTGTAAAAGATATAGCAATAAAGGGAAATGATGTAAGTTTCACTGTTGAAATTACATCATCAGCTCCGGAAGTAGCACAACAAATTAAAGATGAAGCTACAGAAGCTTTAAAATCAGCAGGGGCAGAAAATGTTACTGTAAATATAAAAGCACCGCAAATGCCAAAAGAAAGTTCGTCTCAAGGCAAAAACATCGCACCGCAAATCAAAAACTTTTTGATGGTCAGTTCAGGCAAAGGCGGTGTCGGAAAATCAACTACTGCTGTCAATATTGCAATTGCACTCGCGCAGCAAGGCAAAAAAGTAGGTCTTTTGGATGCGGATATCTATGGTCCAAACATTCCTCGTATGTTAGGAATTTCTGATCAAAAACCGGAAGTAACCGGAAATAAAGTGCTTCCGATGAAAGCATACGGTATTGAAGTTATGTCTATGGGCTCACTCATGGAAGAAGGACAGTCGTTAATCTGGCGCGGTGCTATGATTATGAAAGCGATAGAACAGTTCTTACGTGATATTTTATGGTCAGAACTGGATGTTTTAGTGATTGATATGCCGCCGGGAACAGGTGATGCACAGCTTTCACTTGCACAGGCTGTGCCTGTAACTGCGGGTCTGACTGTAACAACACCACAGTCTGTTTCACTTGATGATTCACGCCGTTCACTCGATATGTTTAGAAAATTAAACATTCCTATAGCCGGAATTGTTGAAAATATGAGCGGATTTATTGCACCTGATACCGGTGTTGAGTATGATATTTTCGGAAAAGGCACATCTCAGCCAATGGCGGATGAGTTTGATACGAAAATAATTGCCGAAATCCCAATTGAGCCGGCTATCCGTACCGGTGGAGATGAAGGAAAACCAATTATTTTTGCAGACCCGTCATCAGAAACAGCAAAACGTTATATGAAAGCTGCTGAATCTATCTGGAGTACAATTGAAGAGATCAATGCAAACGGCGGAGTGGACAATCAGTCTGTTCAGCCGACAACACCACCGGGTGTAAGTGCATGTTCAACAGGTGCTGCTTCTGCACCTAAAGAGCAAAGCGGCGGCGGATGCGGCTGTAGCTAAAAACTTATAAACAAGCAACGCTTTTTGCGTTGCTTAAGCTTCCTCTATATCTGTTTATCGTAAGTGCTCATCCTCTGACATCTCCGGTTTATACTCAACAATTTTATTTCTTCCTGTCGTTTTTGCCACATACAAAGCAGTATCTGCGTATTTGATACATTTCCAAATAGTATCACCGTCTTTGGGAAATTTGGATATACCTATACTCATGGTTTTTTGTATAGTTTTTCCGTTGCCGACATCAAAAACAAGTTTTGAAAATTCAGAGTGAATTTTTGAAGCGATCATTTTTGTTCCTTCATCTGTGGCATTGTGCAGCAGGACAACAAACTCTTCTCCGCCGTATCGAATAGCCAGGTCTGATTCTCTGATACTGCTGCGGAGTACTTCTCCTATTTTGGCAATGACTTTGTCTCCTACATCATGCCCGTAGGTGTCATTGACTTTTTTAAAGAAATCAACATCAAGCATTAAAACACTGTATGTTGTATTGTCCCGTTTTGCCTGATTTGCAAAAGTGTCTATAAACTCTTCGAGAAATCTTCTGTTATAAAGTCCTGTCATTGCGTCTCTGAGAGAGGTGTCACGGAGTTTGGACATTAAAATTTTACTCTCTATAACCGGTTTAGCCGCTTCAAGATAGTTTTCAATACTTTTAATAAAACTATTGACTCTGTTTAATTCATTTTTTTCTTTGGTTGTAATAGAAATAACAAGAGAGTTTTCATCATTAATGGTAAAAGGAATACATATATATTCCAATCCTTCACAACTGCATTCTCGGCATAAATTGACAAATTCACTTGAGATTACTGCCGTATTTGTTCTGTGTGCTCTGCATAATGATGCATCTTCGTCCACTTTGTCATTGCAGACACTTTTGCCGTTGGAGATGTAAATAAGCTTTCTTGCAGCCTTGAGTGTATCTATTTCATAAAATGCAAAATGCGAAAGCTCATATTTATTACTCAGTACATCTACAATTCTTTGATAGACTATCTCTTTTGTAAGATCATGTTCAATCGTCTTTTTAAATTTATATATATCTGAGAGTTCTCCGATGATTGTTTTTGCCTCTTGAAGAGGGTCACTTGAAGAGACACATCCCTGGGGAATAAATGTTGCAAGGTTGTATTTTATGTCGCCAAAGGTCTCTTGCATTTTTCTAAAGAGCGTATTAAGCTGATCGACAATGTTTTTGGCATCACCTTTCACTTTTGTGGTAAATTCATAGGAAAAGTCTCCTTTGTAAGCTTTTCTTATTCCTTTTTGCATATTTGAGAAAAGCTCCATATAGGGTGTTACATAATGGTTGATCAGCAGTAATACAATGACAATAAAAAGAAGATTTATTCCAAGTATTTTCAAAATGGTAAACATCCCTGCATTACGCATATCTGTAATGTCAAACTCCATACTGATGGCTCCGAGTGTATCTCCTCGCTGAACATTGTGACAGGAGAGACAGTTTGGACCGTTTGCAACTGTGGCTTTATAGGGAATAGTAATTCTAAGCATAGAGTTTTCAGTCGATTCTGAAATTTTTTGAACCATCTTTCCTGTTTTTAAAACTTCTTCATCAATCGCATCTCTTACTGTTTCACTGTTAAAGCCTTTTCCGTATTGTTTGATGACTTTATCAGATCGGACAATCCACAAGTTTTTTATTTTATCATTGTTGGAGCTGATTTGGTTGAGGAAATAACTTCTTTTGTCCATAATACCGTTGACCATATGTGCTGTCAACCCGTCTTTGACGATAGCTGCAGCCATTGTAGCTTTTTGTGTGGCATCTTTTATACTGTATTCCCTGAAATTTAAAGAGACATTTACGATAGTGGCCAGGCCAAGACCCAAAAGCATTAAAGCGACAAAGAGTAGGAGTTTTGATTTTGTTTGCATAGTGTTCACTTATAATAGGATTGTTTTTAATATATTAGCCAGAAACAAATTAATTTAAAGTGAAAAATGTTATTTTTGTCTATAAGTTACATTTTAGTGATAAAACAGAGGTTTCGAAGAACCAATGCAGTGCGGGCTGAGAGAGGCAAAAAAGTAACAACAGTCGGCACTGAAGTACCGATTCCGAGGAGTCACTATTTTTCGGAACCCATCCTTTAGGGTGGGCGAGAGTGGCAAAAAAGTTCAAAGAGTCGGCACTGAAGTACCGATTCCGGGAGTCACTATTTTTCGGAACCCATCCTTTAGGGTGGGCAAGCGTGGCAAGAAAGTTCAAACAGTCGGCACTGAAGTACCGATTCCGAGGAGTCACTGTATTCCGGAACCCGTACTTCAGTGCGGGCTTGCAGGCAGAGAAAGTACCGATTTCAAGAAATATCTATTCTACCGTAACACTTTTTGCAAGGTTTCTTGGCATATCAACATCATTTCCAAGACGAATCGAAATTTCTAAGGATAAGAGTTGTAAAACAACCATCATTTCAAAAAACTCCAGCATATAGTGTTCATGTTTTTTTGTCTGGATGAAGTCATCCGCCTTGTCAAATTCCAAAGGACTGATGGCACAGATAGTAGAATCTCTTGCACTCAGCTCCTCAGCATTGCTTTTTGATTTTTCATAAAGCATATGCTGCGGCAGCAGGGCAATGGTGAAGAGTTCCGGATCGGCCAGAGCAATAGGTCCGTGCTTCATCTCTCCGCTTGGATATCCTTCGGCATGCAGATAAGAGATCTCTTTGAGTTTTAAAGCACCCTCAAGGGCCAATGGAAAAAAGACATCCCTGCCGATAAAGAAAAAACCGTGTCCGTGCAAGTAGCGTTTTGACAACCGTTTGATGCGTTCATGCAGGGTATCACTGACCTTTACACTTGCAGGAATGCTGCGCAGATGGTGTATATGTTGTGCCATTGCAGCTTTGGTGAGTGTTTTTTTGCTTTGTGCTACATGTAAAGCAAGCATCCAAAAAACCGTGACCTGAGTTGCAAAGGCTTTTGTCGAAGCCACCCCTTTTTCAATGCCTGCCCGCGTGAGTATCGTTTTGTCGGCAATGCGGACCATGGAAGAGTTGTCAACATTACATATAACAAGCGTTTTTAATCCTGCTTTTTTGGCCATTTTGAGTGTCTCAAGTGTATCTGCAGTCTCACCGCTTTGTGATATAACAACAAAGAGTGTATCTTCACTCATGAGAGGTGAACGGTAGCGAAACTCTGAAGCAACTTCAACAGAAGTTTTTATTTTTGCATAGCGTTCAAACAGGTAGGAGGCTGTCAGGGCCGAATGGTATGAAGTACCGCAGGCACATAGTTTTATCTCGTTGATACCTTCGAAAAAATCCTTTCCCAGTTCATCAAAAATGATTGCATCATCACTCAAACGTCCTAAAAGCGTATCGGCAACAACAGAACTCTGTTCATATATCTCCTTTTCCATAAAAAAACGGTATCCCTCTTTTTGTGCGGAGAGTTTGTTGTTTGTAAGCTGTATGAAATGAGGTTCTTTTTTTTCACGGTTCTTGTCAAAAATAACAAGCTCATCATGTGTTGCATAGCCGTAATCACCGTCTTCAAAGTAATTGACTTCACCACACTGTCCGATAAGCGGTGTGTCCGAGGATGCAAAATATTTTTCATTTGCTTCGTTGATGCCTACAAGCATGGGAGAACCGTTTTTTGCGAAAAATATTTTATTTTTTTCTTCTTTCGTGACTAAAAGAATCGCATAGGCCCCTTTGAGTTCAAAAATTGTTTTTTCAAAGGCTTCAAAAGCATTTTTGGTATTTTTCAGGTTTTTTTCAAATTGATGTACAATCACTTCGGTATCTGTCTGGCTTAAAAAAATGCTACCTTCTTTGAGGAGTTCTTTTTTTAACTCCGCATAGTTTTCTATAATGCCGTTATGCACAACATAAGAGTGTATTCCGGTATGGGGATGGGCGTTGAGTTCTGTTGGTTTGCCGTGTGTTGCCCAGCGGGTATGTCCGATACCGACTGCAAATTTGTCGGTCACAAAATCTTTTGTTTTTTCTTCAAGGTTGACAAGTTTGCCTACGGCTTTGAAATTGGAAAATTCTCCATTACTCAACACTGCAATACCGGCAGAATCATAACCTCTGTATTCGAGCTCTTTGAGGCCGTTTAATAAAATTTCTTTTGTATTTTTGTTTCCTATATATCCGACAATTCCGCACATGCAGACCCTTTATTTTGTATTTTCTGATAATAATTCATAGATTTTTTCAACATTATTACATATATTGTTTTGTTTTTCCATTAAAAAACTGTCTCGGACTTTGTATTTGCTTGAGTGGATTTTTGCTGTGATGATATTGATATGCAGCTCTTCAAACTTGTGCATGACATAGGCCAAAAGCCCTATCTGGTTTGCCGTATGAATTGTCAGTTCGGCATGCGTCATTGAGTGTTCACAGTCAATGGCAATCTCTTCTCTTTTAATGTGAATTTTTTTGAGTTTGACCTCTTTACTCATGTCAAAAGCATTGTCAATGGTGTCTTGAATTTCAACGAGTACATTAGAGTCTACATTTTGTATAAACTCGATTTTAAAATATTTAATGCCGTCAAAGAGAGTGAAAATCTCCATCGAAGCAACATTGAGATGTGCCAGGGTAGCTAGAAGATAACCGATATTTAAAGGGATACGACGATAAATTTCTATACTCAAAGAGTTGATGTTTTTGACTCGAAAACTGTACTCTTTTGTCTCTTTTGCAATTTTGGCAATACTGATAATGTCCTGGGGTGCATGTTTAAAGAAAAAGAGATTGGATTCTATTGTTAAAACTTTTTTCTGCAACAGACTCGGCAGTTCTTTAAACTCGTCAAGATTTCTGACTCTTGCTTCTATGAGCAGTCTTTTTTTTGCATCGGTAATTCTTCCAGTGTTTTGGGCAATCTCAAGAGCACTTAAATACAAATCATGTAAAAGTTTTGCATTAAAAGCGTTGTAGATATCTCCGCCGACACCGCTGATATCGGCATAGGTGAGGATGTAAAGCAGTTGAAGGTTTTTGGCATCGCCCACTTTTGACATAAATTTATAGAGTGTTTTTTCATTGTGTATGTTTTCTTTGAAGGCTACACTGCTCATAAGAATATGCTGCCGAACAAGAGTGACTGCTCTTTTTGTCTGCTCTTCATTCAAATGGATATGTTTTGCAAACTGCACAACAAGTTTTGCGCCGACTTCACTGTGATCCTGCCTTCTTCCCTTGCCGCTGTCATGGAAAAATACAACAATTTTGAGAATCAGTTTTTCTTCTTCGTTCAGTGTATCAAAAAGATTTTGCAAAAAAGGCTCTGTAATGTTTTCCAGGGCTTGGACACATTTGATGGAATGAATATCAACAGGGTAGTGATGGTAGCCGTCAAACTGTGGCAGATGCATGACTTTTCGAAAATTCGGAAAAATTTTTGGAAGGATTCCCGCATCATAAAAAAGTTTTAAAAAGGAAGCTATATGGGCTTTTGTAAAGAGTTTTTTTATGAGAAAATAGGTTTTTTCACTCAGTGGATGGGAAACTTTTGCAACAGTAAACTGATGCAAAAAACCGGCATCAAAACGGTAGTCTTTGTCTTCCAGGTCAAGAAGCAGTTGCAGTAAATCTGAAATTTTTTGCTGAGGCAGCTTGAAGGAAGCATAAAGCCTTGCATTGTACTGATAAAAACCTTTTTTGAGCCTGTTTCGTTTGAAAGATGCTATATGTTTGGCATCATAGATATAGGGACGTACCATTTTTTTTACAAAAATCTGTGTGAAGTTATTGATACGCCATCCGGCTTCCAAAACTTTACCGGCAAGTTTTTTTTGGTCTTTGAATCCTAATAGTTTACTCACTTGAGGAATATACTCAAGAAGCAGTCTGTCTTCTTGTTTGTTTGCTATGAGGTGCAGGGCGCTTCTGACTCTGTAGAGGAGTTCAAGGGCTATACGGAATTCTTTGTATTCTTCATCACTGAAAACAGTACCGCTGAGTTCTTTGATACTGTTAATGCCATAAATTGTTTTGGCTACCCAGTAGATGAGATGGGCATCCCGTAAGCCTCCAACACTCTCTTTTATGTTTGGTTGCATAGAGGTCGGGTATTTTTTTCTTCTTTTTTGTGCTTCTTCTATTTTGGCAAGGAGAAACTCTTTTTGTTCATGCAGACGAATTCTGCCAAGTTCTCTCTGCGTTGCATGCCAGGTAAAGGGAGATCCTGTGATAAACCTGGATTCCATTAAAGAGGTTTTAATGGTTATATCCTGTATGCTTGCTTTAAAGAGGTCGTCAACCTCGTGGACTCTGTGTCCGAGTTTCATCCCTGCATCAAGGGCAAGATAAAACAGTTTTTCGATAATGAGTTCAGAGTTGTACCCTTCAACATCCTGGTAAACGATGAGCAGGTCAATATCACTGTGTACACAGAGCTGTTCTCTGCCATAACTTCCAAGGGCTATAATGGCTATGGGTATGGAACTGCGCATAGGCAGGTAGTTGCCAAAGGCTCGACGCAGGACAGTTTTATACATCAGTTCGATGATGGAGTCGAGTTTTTTTGTGTGGCGGACAAGGAAGTCTTTGCCCTGGTTTTTTGTAAAAAGTTCGGGAAGCGATTCTTTATACTCTTTTATGTATTGTTTAAAAAGTTTGGACAGCTCAAAGTCTGAGCCTTTTTTTTCTAATACATTTTCTATTTCTAAAAGTAAATTCATAATTGATTATATTGAATTTTTGCTATAATTTATCTTTAAAATTTAAAAAAGCAAAAATAGTCGACAATGGAACCTATTTTTGGAGGGTCAATGCCGTTAGGTTAAGAAAAAAAGTTCGATATTCTTTCGGAATCTAGGCCTTAGTTTTGAAAGACACAAAGCCCGCACTGAAGTACGGGTTCCGAAAAAGCCGCTTAACTTAATGGAACCCATCCTTTAGGGTGGGCTGAGAGCGGCAGTAAAAATAAAAAGGGAAAATAAAATGACAATTACAAAAAGCGTAACATTCATAGCAAAAGAGGGCTGTGAAGAAAAAATGAAAGAACTGCTGTCTGCAATGGTAGCACCGAGCAAGGCAGAAAAAGGCTGTATTTTTTATGAAATATTTCAATACAAAAACGATAAAAAAAGATTTATGGCAGTTGAGACCTGGGAAAATGAAGCTGCACTGAACGGGCATAAAGCCTCTGCCCATTATAAAGTATATAAATCTTCATACGAGCCATACTGTGAAGACAAATACACAGATGAATTAGAAGTGTTGGGCTAAATCATGGACAATTTATGGAATGAAAAAAAAGCGGCTGCATGTAAAAGTGATTTGGATTTGAGGGTATACAGCTCAAACCTGTTGGGACAAAATGATGAACTGGTACTGCACGGAGGCGGCAATACCTCACTCAAAAGCAAAATAAACGGCGAAGATGTCTTACATGTAAAGGGAAGTGGCTGGGATTTGGCAAGCATAGAAGCAGAAGGTTTTGCACCTGTGAAACTGGATGTACTTTTAGAAATGGCAAAACGTGAGCATTTGAGTGACAGTGAAATGGTACACCTGCAACGAGAGGCGATGACAGACAAATCTGCGCCGAATCCTTCGGTGGAAGCAATTCTACATGCATTGATTCCCTACAAATTTGTGGACCATACCCATGCGGATGCTATTGTAACGATTTCAAATTCAGTGAACGGGGATGAGCATATTGTCAAGCTTTTTCCAAATTTTTTAATTGTTGATTATGTTATGCCGGGCTTTGAACTGGCACATAGAATTTATAAAATGACAAAAGATTTGGACTGGGAGAATATAGACGGCATCATTTTACATCATCACGGGATTTTTACTTTCGACAATGATGCCAAAAAATCTTATGACAAAATGATAGAAGCCGTCACAAAAGCAGAAAATTTTTTGGACGAACAGGCCGTTGTGCATATTGAACATAATTATGTCCACAGTGACTGTGATATCGGGAAAATAACAAAGGTACTTTCTGCCGCGAAAGGCTATGAAGTCTCTATCAATATCAACCAATCGCCTTTGGCAGCATATTATGCGTCACAGCCGAATTTAAAAGAGTTTGCATCCCGCGGTGTCTTGACTCCTGAGCATATTATACGCACAAAAAGAGTACCCTTGGTAATGGAAGATACAAATTTGGAAGCAGCAGTAGAAAAATATATGCAAGAGTATAAAGCCTATTTTGAAAAATATGCCACTGATGAGGTGATGCTGAATCCTGCCCCCAATTATATGATTATAAAAAATCTTGCAGTCATCTCTTTTGGAAAAGACAGAAAAGAAGCGGCAATTATCAATGATATAGTAAACCATACCATGTTGGCAGTATTGCGGGCAGACAAGTTAGGCGGCTACCAAAGCATCAGTGAAAAAGAGAGCTTTGCGATGGAGTACTGGGAACTGGAACAGGCAAAATTGAAAAAGTAACAAAGGCAGCACGAAAGCGTAATTTATCCCGAAACCCGTACTTCAGTGCGGGCTAAACTGAGTAAAAATTTAAAGAGGGCTTTACAATAAAAAATGAACCACACAAAACTGCATCATATCAGTCTGAAAGAACATTACCAATTTATAACATTTCGTACACAAGACAGCGTAGATGCTTATGTACAAAAAATTCTGGCAAATGATGAAAAAGAACATATAAAACAGTTTCAAATAGACAGTTATTTGGACATGTCAAAAAATGGTGCCTATCTGTTTGATGAAGCTATTGATGTCTTTGTAGATGTAATTTTAGAAGAAGACGAAAAACTTTATGATGTGGAAATGATGGCAGTTATGCCAAATCATATTCATTTATTATTCAAGCAAAATGAGGATTTAGGTAAAATTATGCAATATATCAAAGGTAAAAGTGCGGTTGCACTCAATAAACTTTTGCAAAAATCAGGAAAATTTTGGGCAGACGGGTATTATGACAAACTTATAAGAGATGATGAACATTATGCAAAAGTATATAATTACATAAAAAACAATCCTCTCAAAGCCGGACTCACAGATGAACGGGTTTTTAGTAAATATGAGTAACAAAAGTCGGCACTGAAGTACCAATTCCGGGAGTCACTGCATTTTGGAACCCGTACTTCAGTGCGGGCAAGCGTGGTAGGAAAGTTAATGAAAAGGAAAAATATGGCATATCTTTTAGCAATAGATGCAGGTACAGGAAGTATTCGTGCTGTACTTTTTGATACGCAGGGGAAGCAAATTACCGCAGAGCAAAAAGAGTGGACACACCTCGAAGAAGCAGGTGTAGCAAACTCCATGGCTTTTGATTTTGAAAAGAACTGGCTGCTTACATGTAAGTGTATTCAAAAAGTTATTGAAAAAGCTGGCATCAATGCACAAGATATTTTGGCACTCAGTGCTACAAGTATGCGTGAGGGAATTGTCCTGTATGACAAAAACGGCAAGGAACTCTGGGGCGTTGCCAATGTTGATGCCCGTGCTTCAAAAGAAGTAAAATATTTAAAAGAAAAATTTCCGGAAATCGAAGAAGATTTTTACCAAAAAAGCGGACAGACCTTTGCTCTAGGTGCTTTGCCCCGTTTGCTGTGGCTTAAAAACAAGAGACCAAAAATCTATGAAAAAGTGGCAAATATTTCTATGATAGGTGATTGGATTTTGGCACGTTTGAACGGAGTAATAGCCGTTGACCCAAGTAACGGCGGCACTACAGGAATTTTTTCTCTTGCTTCGCGCAGCTGGGAAAAAGAGATGGCACAAAAAGTCGGTATAAAAGAGGAGATATTTCCTCCTGTGCTGGAAACGGGAACGATTCTTGGCAATGTAAGTGAAAAAGTTGCAGATGAAACAGGATTGAGCCCCTTGACGAAAGTTGTGATGGGCGGAGGAGATGTGCAACTTGGTTCTGCCGGACTCGGGGTTGTCAAAGAGGGTGATGTGGCAGTTTTGGGTGGAAGTTTTTGGCAACAGGTGGTCAATATTCCAAGCAGTGTCAAACCACCAAAAGATATGAGTATACGCGTCAATCCGCATGTTATAGAAGGGCTTTCTCAGGCGGAGGGCATAACATTTTTTTCAGGCTTGGTTATGCGCTGGTTTCGCGACGCTTTTTGTCAGACGGAAAAAGAAGAGGCAAGTCTGTGTGGTAAAGATGTTTATGAAGTTTTAGAAGAAAAAGCACAGAAAATTCCCGCAGGTTCTTATGATATTTTACCGATATTTTCAGATGTGATGAAATACGGCAAGTGGTACCATGCCGCGCCGAGTTTTTTAAATCTCGGACTTGATGCCGAGAAATATAATCATATCTCAATGTTTCGGAGTTTGGAGGAAAATGCTGCCATTGTTTCAAGCATTAATTTGCAAAATATAGAGGCATTCAGCGGTATAAAAATAAAAGAAATCGTTTTTGCAGGCGGAGCAAGCAAAGGAAAACTGTGGGCACAGATTCTAGCGGATGTGACGGGCTGTGTAGTGAAGATTCCAAAAGTGACCGAGGCAACCGCATTTGGTGCGGCAATGGCAGCAGGTGTAGGTGTCGGTGTTTATAAAAGTTTAGCAGAAGCGGCAAAAGAGTTGGTGGTCTGGGATAAAAAATATATGCCCAACGAGAAGAATAAAGAAGTTTATGCAAAGTTAAAAGAAAGATGGCAAAAAGCGTATGAAGTGCAATTAAAGCTAGTTGATGATAATATCACGACTTCAATGTGGAAAGCCCCCGGACTTTAAAGAAGTAAAGTCGGCACTGAAGTACCGATTCCGAGAAGTTTCTGCCTTTTGGAACCCGTACTTCAGTGCGGGCGAGAGTGACAAGAAAGTTCAAACAGTCGGCACTGAAGTACCGATTCCGGAGCCATTCTTGGAGTGGGCTGCAAGCGCTAAAAAAACAGGTAAAAGAATGAATAACAGAATAAATTTTGAAGATGCAATAAAACTTTATGAAAGAGACCTTTTTGAACTTGGTGAACTTGCCGATGCAAAGCGTCAGGAATTACACGGTAAAAAGACATATTTTAATATTAACCGGCATATAAACCCTACAAACGTCTGTGCAGATGTTTGTAAATTTTGCGCCTATTCGGCAACACGCAAAAATCCTAACCAGTATACAATGAGCCATGAAGAAATTATGAATATAGTCGACAACATAGTTGCACATGATGCAAAAGAAGTTCACATAGTTTCTGCCCATAATCCTAATGTAACGCTCGATTGGTATTTGGGTATTTTTAAAAAAATCAAAGAGAAGTATCCAGCCTTACATGTAAAGGCATTGACTGCTGCAGAAGTGGACTTTTTGTCTCGTCATCATGGACTTACATATGATGAAGTGCTTGATTTGATGGTAGAAAACGGTGTAGATTCTATGCCCGGCGGCGGTGCGGAGATTTTTGATGAAAAGGTCAGAGATTACATCTGTAAAGGTAAAGTGACTTCAGATCAATGGTTTGAAATTCATCGTAAATGGCACGAACGCGGGAAAAAATCTAATGTTACTATGCTTTTTGGACATGTAGAATCTCGTGAAAACCGTATAGATCATATGATGCGAATTCGTGAGTTGCAAGATATAACGGGTGGGTTTAACGCTTTTATACCGCTTGTCTATCAGACAGAAAATAATTACCTTAATATCGACAAACCGATTACGGCAAATGAAATACTCAAAACCTATGCCATTGCAAGGCTGGTTCTTGACAATGTGCCGAATTTAAAAGCGTACTGGGTGACATCGACTGTGAATCTTGCACTTGTCGCACAGGAATTCGGGGCAAATGATTTGGATGGGACGATAGAAAAAGAGTCCATCAACTCTGCAGCAGGAGCCGCGAGTGCCAATGGGGTGGATGTGAAAGAATTTACGGGATTGATAAAAAATTCTGGCTTTATTCCTGTTGAGCGTGACAGTGTGTATAATGAGATAAAGGTCTGGTAAACTGGTCGGCACTAAAGTACCGATTCCGAAGAATATGCAGTTATTCCAGAACCCATACTTCAGTGCGGGCGGGAGTGGCAGGAGAGTGAAAAATGGACATATCGGTAATCATTCCAACATATAACCGATACAAACTTTTAAAAAGAGCCATAAAATCAGTACTCGCTCAAACATACACACCAAAAGAAATTATAGTGATAGATGACGGTTCTACCGATACTACATGTAACATACAAAATGATTTTCCAAACATTATATACATTTACCAAAAAAACAGTGGAGTTTCTGCTGCCCGGAACAAAGGCATAGAAATCGCCAAAAGCGAATGGATAGCTTTTTTGGACTCAGATGATGAATTCTGCCCTCAAAAGCTGCAAAAACAAGTAGATTTTCATACACATAATCTGGATATTTTAATGAGTTATACGCACGAAAAATGGGTGAGAAACGGCATTACGGTAAAAATACCTAAAAAATACAGAAAAATAGGAAAAGATGCTTTTTTAGAAAATCTGTCATATTGTAATATTGCTCCGTCATCCGTAATACTTCATAAAAGTTTACTCGAAACAGTAGGACTTTTTGATGAGCATTTAGAAGTCTGTGAAGATTATGACCTGTGGCTTCGTATTACATGTAAGCATAAAATAGGGCTTATAGATGAAACACTTATTATAAAATATGCCGGGCATGATGCACAACTCGGGTTTCGAAAAAATATGGATGTATACAGAATAAATGTGCTCAAAAAACTGCTGCTTACATGTAATAGTGAAGAAAAAAGGCTTTTAATTCAGTATGAGTTAGATGGAAAAATTTTAGAGCAACAAAAAAGACAGAGGCATAAAATACTACATCACAGTTGACCTGCAGGAAGAATATGCAAAAGTGTATAAGCTTCAAAACAGCAAATATATAAAAATGTGTGATGTAAGTGACGGGGTTGTAGTATTTAAAATAGATGGATGCAACAAAGAACTGCCGTTTGATTTTACCGATATTTGGAAACAGTCGGCACTGAAGTACCGATTCCGAGAGATGTGCAGTTTTTCGGAACCTATCCTTTAGGGCAATGCCATTAAGTTAAGCGGCTTTTTCGGAATCCGTACTTCAGTGCGAGCTTTGTGTCTTTCAAGACTAAAGCCTAGGTTAAAACCTAGGTTCAAAGAAAACATCAAGTTTTTTTCTCACAAGTCATGCTTTAGCATAGAAAGTACCAATTCCGGATGCCACATCCTGCAGGGTAGGTTGAGATAGTAGCAAGAAAGTTGGTAAGCAACGGTAAATATGTAGAAGATAATGCCCAGTATGTATTTACAAAAGATCTGGAGAAATACAGAAATATTGTTTTAAAAAACTATACAAAAGCTGTTGGGACAAAGAAAAAAGAAAAAAACCGCTGAAGAGCTTCATACTAAGCAACTATTCAGTTAAGTATGACTATAATTCCAACTCTTTCACAAAGGCCTGTTAGCTCAGTCGGTAGAGCAAGTGACTGAAAATCACTGTGTCCTTGGTTCGATTCCGAGACAGGCCACCACCTCATGAACATCATTACAAAATAAATATTATCAATATCTCATTCAAATAAAAAGTAAAACTTTGTTATAATGAACAATAATTTTACAAGGATTTATTATGGGTGCTTTAAAAGTAGAAGAAATACCACGATATACGTATGATGATTATAAATTATGGGATGGAAAGTGGGAACTGATAGCTGGGTATCCGTACGCTATGTCTCCTGCTCCTATGATTAAACATCAGAAAATAAGTAATAATATTGGATGGGAATTGAAAAGTATTTTTCAAGACTGTCCAAAATGTCAGGTTTTGCTTCCTGTTGATTGGAAAATTGCAGAAGATACTGTTGTTCAGCCAGACAACAGTGTGATATGCCATGAACCCAAAAATGATGCTTATATTACACAGGCGCCAAAAATTATTTTTGAAGTATTGTCCAAGGCAACTGCCAAAAAAGACAGAGGCGTAAAATATGATTTGTATGAAAAAGAGGGGGTGAACTACTACATCATGGTTGATCCTCAAGAAGAAAATGCAAAAGTGTACCAGCTTCAAAATGGCAAATATATAAAAATGTGTGATATTAGCGATGGGATTGTGACATTTAAAATTGATGAATGCAACAAAGAACTGCCGTTTGATTTTAGTAAAATTTGGAAATAGTCGGCACTAAAGTACTGATTCCACAGTATTTGGGAACCCGTACTTTTAGTGCGGGCGAGAGTGGCAAAATGTTCAAACAGCTGAGACTGTATGGTTTATTAGCCAATATTCTTAATATAAGAATTGGCGGAATTAAGTTATTTTTTACACTTTCCGACTGTTAAATTAGCTCTGTTCTTTTCTACAGTTTTAGTACTTATACCTTTGACTGCTGTTAAATCATCTACATTTTTAAAACAGTGATTTGTTCTGTAGGCTAAAACTGCTTCAGCTTTTTTCGCACCGATGCCGCTTAGTGTTGTCAACTCTGATTTACTTGCATTGTTTATATCTACTGCACTAAAAAGCAGTGTAGTACTTATGGCTAATATAGCTAAAAATTTCATGGAAATCCTTTTTTTGATTTGAATACAGTGTACATAAAAAAATATTATTTAGCTAATTTTATTGTTAATTGTCAGAATATTGTGTGTGCTTTTAATAGTAATGGGTATTTTTGTAACCTGGAATTGTTAGTCGGCATTGAAGTACCGATTCCGGGAAGCTATTGTTTTTGGAACCCATCCTTTAGGGTGGGCTGGGAGTGGCATGACAAAAACAACAGTCGGCACTACAGAAAAAAATTTAGTTTTTTTCTGTAGTTTGTTTTAGCATAGAAAGTACAGATTCCAGAAAAATTGAAATGAAAGAGAACATTTTATAACTATATAAGTAAAAAAAGATTATAATTCAAAAATTGAATTTTAGGAATACCGTATTGCAAAATGATGAATTGATACTGAATGTACTTAGAAAGATAGAAAGCTCAAGAAGTCAAAAATCTTTGGCTGATGAATTGGGATACAGTGTAGGAAAAGTAAACTATGTTCTTAAAGCCCTCATAGAAAAAGGCTTGGTAAAAGCCGAAAACTTTTTCGCTAACAAACATAAAAACCAGTACAAATACCTCTTGACAGAAGATGGCATAAAAACCAAAATAGACCTTACAAAAAAGTTTATCGCCAGAAAAAAAGCTGAGTATGAAGAACTGCAAAGAGAGTTGGAAACAGTCTATGACAATAGCAATAGAAAAAACAGATTATGTAATACTAACAGAAAATTTTTCACCTTTTAAGATAATAAGAAATAAATTTTTTACTACAATTCAAATTTTAGATATACTGAGTACTGCTCTTATAAAAAATACGAAAAACTCTTAGTAAACTATACAAATATGTAATTTAATATTATGAGAACAAAGGAACAAAATGTTTAACAATAAAAATATATTAATCACAGGCGGAACAGGTAGTTTCGGGAAAAAGTATACAGAAATGATACTTGCAAAGTACAAACCTAACAAAATAATTATTTTTAGTCGTGATGAATTAAAACAGTATGAAATGGCACAATCTTTTAATGATGATTGCATGAGGTATTTTATAGGGGATGTTCGCGATGCACAGCGTGTTGAATATGCTATGGATGGTGTTGATTATGTTATTCATGCGGCTGCTTTAAAGCATGTTCCTGCAGCTGAATATAATCCAACAGAGTGTATTAAAACAAATATTGATGGTGCTCAAAATGTGATAAATGCTGCTATTAAAAATGAGGTTGAAAAAGTAATAGCACTTTCTACGGATAAGGCATCGAGTCCAATTAATCTTTATGGAGCAACTAAACTGGCGTCTGATAAACTTTTTATAGCTGCAAATAATATAGTAGGAAAACGAAAAACAAGATTTGCAGTAGTTCGTTATGGGAATGTTGTTGGAAGTCGGGGTTCAGTAGTTCCTTTTTTTAAAAATCTTATTGAGACAGGTGCATCTGAATTACCTATAACCGATGCCGATATGACAAGATTTTTAATTACCCTTAAAGATGGTGTACAGTTTGTTTTAAATAATTTTGAGAGAATGCATGGAGGAGAGATATTTATTCCTAAAATTCCTTCAATGAAGATGACTGATTTAGCCAAAGCCTTAGCTCCAAATTTGCCACATAAGATTATAGGTATTCGACCGGGAGAGAAGATGCATGAGGTGATGATAACAGCTGATGACAGGGTAGTCGAATATAAAACCTATTATGTTATTACTCCAACAATTCAATTTAACCATCATGTTGATTATACAGCTAATGCTTTGGGTGAGGAAGGTAAAGATATAGGTATAGGATTTGAGTATAACTCATTAAACAATACACAATGGATAAGTAAAAAAGAGTTTTTAGCAATGGAACAAAGTTTATAAGATGAAACAATTTATTCCTTATGGTAAACAATTTATAGAGCAAGATGATATTGATGCTGTCGTAGATGTATTAAAATCAGACTATTTAACAACGGGTCCGGTAGTAAAAGTATTTGAAAAGGCTCTTAGTAATTATTGTGGAGCGAAATATTGTATTGCTGTTGCTAATGGTACCGCTGCTTTACATTTGGCTTCATTGGTTTTATTAAATAAGGATGAAAAAGTTTTAACTACACCAAACTCATTTTTGGCTACTTCCAATGCTATTTTGTATGCAGGGGCTAAACCAATTTTTGTCGATATTGCAAAAGACGGGAATATTGATTTGGATCTGTGTGAAGAGGAGCTTAAAAAAGACAGTTCTATCAAAGCCATATATGCTGTTTCCTTTTCAGGTCGCATGGTCAATCAAGAGAAGTTGAAATATCTAAAAGATACCTACAGTATTAGAATTTTAGAAGACAATGCTCATGCTATTGGAGCCGTGTATAATGGCATCAAAGCAGGGAGTTGTACAAACTCTGATGTTTCTATCTTCTCTTTTCATCCTGTGAAGCATTTGACTACGGCTGAAGGTGGAGCGATTACTACAAATTCAAAAGAGCTTTATGAAAAGATGCTTACATTGCGAGGTCACGGAATGGTTAAAACCCCCGATATGAAACCTTGGGAATATGAGATGCGGGAACTTGGATTTAACTACCGTATTACCGATATGCAGTGTGCTTTAGGTGTCTCTCAACTTAAAAAGCTACCTCAATTTGTAAAGAGAAGATTTACAATAGCAAAAAAATATGATGATGCCTTTAAAGATTCTATAGTTAAACCACTTTATACTTTTGATGGCAAGTCATCGTATCACCTCTATGTAGTGCAAGTTGATTTCTCAAAACTTACTCTTTCAAAAGAAGAATTGTTTCATAGGCTTAGAGAAAAAAATATTGGTATTCAGTTGCATTATATGCCCATTAATAAGCAACCTTATTATCAAAGTTTAGGTTATGGAGATGAATACACGCCTAATATGGATAACTATTACAAAGAGTGTTTCTCTTTACCAATGTTTCCTAAACTGAGTGATGATGAACAAGAATATATTATAGAGAATTTGTTTGAGATGTTAAAATGAAATATATAAATTTCAATGGGAATGAAATTTCCAAACTCTCTTTAGGTACAGTTCAATTTGGACTGAATTATGGTATTTCAAACAGTAGTGGTAAACCGAAACAAGATGAGGTGAATGATATTGTTGGATTTGTAACACAAAGTGGTATTAATTGTTTTGATACAGCTGTTGCTTATGGAGATAGTGAAATCGTTTTAGGCAAAGCATTAAATCAAAAAAAAAGTTTTCACATTGTTTCAAAAGTAAAATCAGATATTTTTCTTTCAGATGTGGAAAAGATACTGTTTCGCTCACTGGATAGATTAGGTTATTCAAAGTTATTTGGTTTTATGCTACATGATGGGGAGTTACTTTTTCGATGGAGAGATGAATATCGAGATAAAGTTGATAGATTAAAAAAGTATAATCTAATTAATCACTTTGGCGTTTCTATTTATACCAATGAAGAATTTGATTTGGCAATAGAGAATACTTCAATAGAAATTATTCAAATTCCTTTTAATCTGTTTGATCAAAGGGCAAATAATAATAGTTGGTTTCAAAAAGCAAAAGAGGCTAACAAATTGATTTTTATTCGTTCTGTATTTCTCCAGGGTCTTTTTTTTATGGAGATAGAAAAATTAACAGGGACACTTATGGAAGCTAAGGGGTATTTAAAGCAGATGAATAGTATGCGAGAAACACTGGATTTGTCTATAGCAGACTTTGCAATGGCATATGTAGAAAGTATAGCAGATGATGCTGTTGTTTTATTTGGATGTGACAGCTTAACTCAGGCAAAAGAAAATATAGAAACTTACAATAAATTACCTAAATTAAAGGAAGAAATTTTAAATAATATAAACAGAGCTTTTTCAAATATTCCAGAAAATATAATTAATCCAAGTAGATGGAATATGCAATGAATAGAAAAATTGTTGCACTTTTACAAGCAAGAACAGATTCTACTAGATTACCTAAAAAAGTATTGAAACCTCTTTTGGGTATACCTATGATTATTCATCAGTTGCAAAGAACAGATAAATCTAAATTAATAGATAAATTAATATTGTTAACGAGTTTGGAAAAAAACGATGATGAATTGGCAAAAACAGTTCAATTATTTGGATATTCAGTTTATCGTGGTTCAAAAAATAATGTTTTAGAAAGATTTTATAAATGCTGTAATGAGTTAGATTTAAAAGATAGCGATATTGTTGTCAGGCTAACAGGAGATTGTCCTGTACATGATGCTAAGATTATAGATGAATTAATAGATGCTTTTTTAATAGCTGATTGTGATTATATGGCAAATTGTGTAAAACCAATCTATCCAGATGGACTTGATGCTGAAGTTTTTACTTTTAAAACATTAAAACAAGCATATTATGAAGCAACTAAAATATCTCAAAAAGAGCATGTAACACCTTATATTAGGAATAGCGGTAAATTCAAGGTTATGGATTTAAAAAAAGATATTATTTATAATAATTGGCGTTTAACAGTAGACGAACCAAGTGATTTTACAGTTATAGAGAAAATTTATAATCATTTCAAAACAAATGATTTTACATTTGAAGAAATGATTATATTTCTGGAACATAATTTAGATATTTTAGAACTCAATAGTGAAATTAATCGTAATGAGGGCTATTTAAAATCATTACAAGAGGATCAAAAAAATGGGTAAATCTCAAAAATTATACAAAAAAGCAAAACGGTATATTCCAGGAGGAACACAACTTCTTTCAAAAAGACCAGAGATGTTTTTACCCGATCTATGGCCCGCATATTACAGCAAAGCAAAAGGGTGTGAAGTTTGGGATTTAGATGATAAAAAATATATAGATATGTCTATTATGGGTATTGGCACAAATACTTTGGGATACGCAAATGATGAAGTTGATGAAGCTGTAAGAGAAGTAACTTATAAAAGTAATATGTCCACTTTCAATTGTCCTGAAGAGGTTTATTTGGCAGAAAAACTCATAAATCTTCATCCTTGGGCAGATATGGTAAGATTTGCACGAGCAGGTGGTGAAATAAATTCAATAGCTATTAGGATAGCAAGAAGTGCTACAGGTAGAGATAAAATAGCTATTTGCGGGTATCATGGCTGGCATGACTGGTACCTTTCTACAAATCTTAGCAGTGATAAGAACCTGGATGGACATCTCCTTCCAGGGTTAAAACCTAGTGGAGTTCCAAGAGGATTGGTCGGAACAACATTACCTTTTAATTATAATGATATTGAAAGTTTAGAAAAAATCATTTTAGAAAATCAAAATGAGATTGCAGCTATTAAAATGGAAGTTTCACGAAATGAAGGTCCTAATGACAGTTTTTTACATAAAGTGAGAGCTTTAGCAACTAAACATAATATTGTTTTGATTTTTGATGAGTGTACTTCAGGATTCAGGGAGAGCTATGGAGGGCTTCATAAAAATTTTGGTGTTGAACCTGATATGGCAGTTTTTGCAAAAGCTCTTGGAAATGGTTATGCTATTTCAGCTTGTATCGGTAAAAAAGAAATAATGACAGCCACACAAGATACTTTTATAAGCAGTACTTTTTGGACAGAAAGAATTGGTCCAACAGCAGCACTAAAAACACTTGAAATTATGGAAAAAGAAAAATCTTGGGAGAAGATTAGCAAGATTGGTTCAGATGTTACAACAAGATGGAAAGATTTAGCATTAAAATATGAGTTAGAAATAAATACGTGGGGTATTAAACCGTTGGGTGGATTTATGATAGAGAGCAGTGATGCATTAGAATATAAAACCTATATTACACAAGAGATGCTAAAAAAAGGATTTTTAGCTTCTAATGTTTTTTATGCTTCCATTGCACATACAAAGGATATTGTAAATGAATATTTTGAGAAATTAGAACCGATTTTTGAGATTATCAAAGAGTGTGAACTGGGAAATAAAAAAATTAAAAATTTATTAGAAACTGATGTCTGTCACAGCGGATTCAAAAGGTTGAATTAAGTATGAATCAAAATATCCTCTTTCGTGTAGATTCATCTTCAAACATAGGAACAGGGCATATTATGCGTGATTTAGTATTGGCACAGCAGTATAAAAATGCCAATATTATTTTTGCCACTTTGGACCTGGAAGGGAATGCAAATGAAAGAATAGAAGAGGCAGGATATGCCATAGAACTTTTAAAATCTAATACGCTCAATGAATTACACAGTTTGATCAAAAAGTTAAAAATAGACTTGTTGGTTATTGATCATTATGAAATAGATGAAGTATCTGAAAAAGCATTAAAAACCAAAAATCCAACATTAAAAATTCTTTCGTTTGATGATACTTATGAAAAGCACTATTGTGATATACTGTTAAATCATAATATAAGTGCTGATGAAAGTAGATATAAAAGTTTAGTTCCTTCTTTTTGTGAGATAAGATGTGGGGCTGACTATACACTTTTGCGTAATGAATTTATAGAAGAAAAGAAGATAAAACGAGAAAAAATTTATGAGTATTTTATTGCAATGGGTGGAGCAGATACAGCTAATCTAAATATAAAAATTTTAGAAATTTTACCAAAAAATAAAAAAGTGGCACTTGTTACAACAACTGCGAATAAAAATCTAACCCAGTTACAGGAGTATGTTAAAGATAAAGTAAATATCTCACTTTTCATAAACTCAAAGAGGATAGCAAAGCTTATGAATCAGAGTCAATTAGCTATAATAACTCCTAGTGTAACGGTGAATGAAGTATACTTTTTAGGTGTTGATTTTGTGGTTATAAAGACGGCTGATAATCAGGAGAACATCTATGAATATTTGAAAAAGAATCATTATAAAGTTTTATCTGAATTTTCATCAGAAGCTTTAAATAAGATAATCTCTGTAAAATTAGTAAATTTTACAGATCTCTCTTTAGATGAAAAAAAGATGGTTTTAGAGTGGAGGAATGATGATACTATAAAAAAATGGATGTTTAACACAGACCCTATAAATTTGAAGGCACATTTAAGCTACATCGATTTACTCTCATCAAAAGAGGATAAAATATATTTTTTAGTGAAACAAGATACTTCATTTCTCGGCGTAGTAAACTTTACTGAGATAACAACATTAACAGCAAATATAGGTCTCTATACTAATCCTAAATTAAAAGGGGTTGGTAGTATACTTATGAATGAGATTTTAAACTATGGGTTTGAAATTTTAAAAGTTAAAAAATTAATTTCTGAAGTTTTTGAAGAGAATAAAAAAGCTATAAAGCTTTATGTAAAATTTGGATTTATAACAGTAAAAAGAAGAGAGAACATATGTATTATGGAGTTAACAAATGAAAATAGGTAATTTTAATTTGGAAAAAGATGGGGTATATGTTATTGCAGAGTTATCCGCAAATCACAATGGAAGTTTACAAAATGCATTAGATACAGTAAAAGCTGCTAAAAAAGTAGGTGCAAATGCTATAAAGCTTCAAACATACACGGCTGATACAATGACACTTGATTGTAAAAAAGATGATTTTTTAATTACTCAAGGAACATTGTGGGATGGAAAATATTTATATGATTTATATAAAGAAGCCTATACACCATGGGAGTGGCACGAAGAACTCTTTGCATATGCAAGAAGCATAGATATAGATATATTTTCCTCTCCATTTGATAAAAGTGCTGTTGATTTTTTAGAAGAGTTTAATCCATCAGCGTATAAGATAGCTTCTTTTGAGATAACAGATTACGAACTTATACGCTACACTGCAAGTAAAGGTAAACCTATTATCATCTCAACTGGAATTGCTACAATCGATGAAATACAGGATGCAGTAGATATCTGTAGGGGTGTGGGAAATGATGATATAGTTTTATTAAAATGTACTTCTGCTTATCCAGCACCATTAGAGGATGCAAACTTGCAAATGGTACCAAATTTAGCACAAACTTTCGGAGTTATTAGTGGGTTTAGTGACCATACTTTAGGTTTAACTGCTCCTATAGCAGCGGTTACTCTTGGTGCGAAAGTGATTGAGAAACACTTTATACTAGATAAAAGCGTAGGTGGAGCTGATGTTGATTTTAGCCTTGATAAACAAGAATTTAGTGATATGGTAAAAGCTATAAGAGATACTGAGAAATTGCTTGGAAAAGTTGACTATAGTATGAATGAAAAAAAGAAAAAATCTCGCCAATTTGCACGAAGTCTTTATGTGGCTAAAAATATAAAAAAAGGTGAAAAATTTAGTGAAGAAAATGTAAGGAGTGTAAGACCAGGATATGGAATACATCCTAAGTATTTGAAAGATGTTTTGGGTGAGATATCTGATAAAGACTATAAGTTTGGGGATAGATTTGAAAGATAAATATTTATATATTGTTGATATGAGATTTAAACAAAATAGTTTTGATTTAAGTAGTTATCTAAAAGATATTGATGCAAATATATTATCATTGACCCCTTATTCTAGCTTTTTATTGAAGCAAGCTAAGAAAAAATTTATTACTTTTCATGATATAGTAAGTATTGAAGAATTTCATAAAAATGTATTTAAAGAATATAAAGAGTTTGAAGAAATTTTTAATGACTTTAAAGAATTGAGTTTTTTATTTAGAGACTTTGCTTTTTTGATAACATTTGAAAAGTATTTTAATCAGCTCAAAAGTTATTTAAAATTAGCCAAAAAAGAAAATAGACAAATTTTTTATCTTACAGATGTAGATGGTATAAAAAGGGAAGAGAATTGTTTATTATATAAAAGTTGTTTATTTGATAATCAATATGTGGATAAAATTATAAACATAAAAAATAAAGATGCAAGTTTTTATAAAAAGAATAAACTACAAAATATTTTTAATACTTTAAAATATAAAAAAGATATATTTGAAAATATTATAAATAAATATATTTTAAGAAAAGATACAAGCTTACCATATGATATGATACATTTTTTAGATGTCTATAATGATTTGAATCCGGTAACGAGAAAAGAGAGTATTGAAAAAAAGCAAATTTTTGATTTCATAGGAAGAGTAAATAAAACTATAATAGATAAAAAAAACAGTCTATTTAAAAATCAATATATGAAATTATTAGAAGATATTACTATTCATCTAACCAAATATGATGAAAAATATATAATTATAAAGCCTTTTTCTTTTTTATCCAGGATGCAAAACTATCGACAAATACTTATAAATAAAAAAAATTCAATTCCAAATATATTTATGCAACATGGCAGTTATTTACAGGAAAATATTTTTTTAAAATACAATGAAATATATCCTGCTGATATAAACTTTGTATTTAATGACTTTACTAAAGAATTATTTCAGAATAGAGGAGCTAAAAAAATTGAATCTGTAGGTAGTATAAATTTTAACTATTCAATAAAAGAAAAGAAAAAAAAGTTTGATTTTTTATATATTACATATTGTACCGGTTATTCATATACAGGAGTGTTAATAAATAATTTTTCTCATTTAGTTTCAACGGATACAAATAATATATACACAAGACATAAAAAAATAATAGAGCTTTTTGGTGTAAAATTGAAAGATAAAAATATATGTATCAAAATACAGCCAGGTATTATGCTGGAGACAATGTTATATATACCATTTTTAGAATTAAGTCAGAATTATCCAAATGTGACTATAGAATTTAGTATTCCAATTCAAAATTTAATTCCGAAAAGTAAATACATAATTAGTGACTATTTTTCGTCAGAGTTTATAAATAGAGAATTGCACTATAAAAGAGATATAATCTTGTTTAGTGGACCACCTCTCTGCTTACCAGAAGAGACACTAGAAGATATGAAAAAAATGTTCATTTTAGTTGATACTGTTGATGATTTGGAAGAAAAAGTTAGAAATATTGAAAATATAACAAAAAATAGAAAACGATATGATGACATTATAGAGTATTACTCTTCAAAAAAATGTGATACCAAAAAGTTAGTTACAGAAATATTAGAGAAAGAACTAAATGCAAGAACATAGCCTAAAAAAACGATACAGCATTAAACTCTTTGCAAATATCATAAGTGGTATTATAGGTGCTATTTTAGTAGCTATTGTACCAAAAGCATTAGGTCCTGTTGCTTACGGGCAGTTTGTATATCTTCAAGATTTTTTTATGAAAGCAATTGGTTTTTTAGATATGGGAAGTTCTATTGCTTTTTTTACAAAGCTCTCAGCTAGACATACTAGAAAAGAGCTTATCTCATTTTATTTCTTATATTCTATTGCAGTATTGTTTATAGTATTACTTTTTGTATATGGTGTTAAAAGCTTGGGTTACAGTGAAAAACTTTTGCCAAATATACCAAGTGAATATATTTTTATGGGTTTACTTTTTGGTTTTCTTTCATGGTTTACTCAAATATTCATTAAAATATCAGATGCCTATGCATTGACTGTATCAGTGGAACTTATAAAAATAGGGCATAAAATAGCATCTCTTTTGTTGCTTTTGTGTTTTGTTTATGTTACTGCTTTTGATTTACATAAATATTTTTATTTTCAATATATTGCATTAATATCTTTTTTATTGATAATCTCTTGGCTGTTTGTTAAAAAAAGGATATTTGAAAATGTTTTTAGTCTTAAATTTTCAATTCTAAATCTCTCAAAAGAGTTTATAGAATATTGTCATCCTCTTGTGATATACAGCATAGTAGGACTAATTGCCGGTTTTTTTGATATTTGGCTTCTTCAAAAAATAGCTGGAAGTGAACAAACCGGGTTTTATGGTCTTGCTTATAGTTTAGCAGCTATGTGTTTTTTATTTACCTCTGCTATGACACCTATCATCACTAGAGAATTTAGTAAATCTTATGAGAAAAAAGATTTAGAAAATATGAGAAAACTTTTTTATAGATATATACCTATGCTTTATAGTATAGCTGCATATTTTGCGGTATTTATTTCTATACAGAGTGAAAATATATTGGCTATCTTTACAGATGAAAAATTTCAAAATGCTTATCCTGTTTTAATGATAATGGCATTGTACCCTATTCATCAAACTTATGGGCAGCTTAGTGGAAGTGTATTTTATGCTACTGGGAAGACGAAACTTATGCGCAATATATCTTTATTTACACAGCCACTAGGGATGTTTATATCTTTTGGGCTGATATATATTTTAGACTTTGGGGCTATAGGACTTGCCGGTAAAATGCTTATTCTTCAACTAATTGGTGTAAATATTCAACTTTATTTTAATGCTAAATTTTTAAACTTTAAGATGAAGTCCTTTGTATATCATCAAATTTATTCCATAGTATTTTTTGTAGTCATCGCTTATATATCAAGTCATATTTTTAGTTTTACCTCTCCTTTGATAAATTTTTTGGCATCAGGTACACTATATACAGGTTTTGTTATAATAGGGGCATATATATTTCCAAAAGTTTTTGCAACTAATCGAGATGAGATAAACACACTTTTTTTAAGGTTAAAAAATGTCACTAAAAAATAAACTAAAAAACAATGAGTTAACTATTGGTAGTTGGATAATGATAGGCGATACCATGAGTGTTGAAGTTATGGCTTTGGCTGGTTTTGAATGGCTTGTAGTAGATACAGAGCATACTTCAATAGACTTAAAAACAACTCAAGATTTAATAGCGACCATTCAATCAAGTGGAATAAAAGCACTTGTAAGAGTAAGTAAAAATGAAGAAGTAA
This sequence comes from Sulfurimonas sp. NWX367, assembly GCF_039667065.1. Classification (NCBI taxonomy): domain Bacteria; kingdom Pseudomonadati; phylum Campylobacterota; class Epsilonproteobacteria; order Campylobacterales; family Sulfurimonadaceae; genus Sulfurimonas; species Sulfurimonas sp. NWX367. The sequence goes on from NZ_JALCZM010000001.1 coordinate 78,293, forward strand.
TCATAAAAAAAGTTTTAGATATGGGAGCTGATGGCATCATAGTGCCCATGGTAAATTCAAAAGAAGATGCTCTGCAGGCAGTAGCGTTTGCAAAGTACCCACCGACAGGCAAAAGAGGTGTTGGATTATACAGAGCTTCTAAATACGGAACAGGTTTTGACGAGTATAAAAAATGGGTAGAAGAAGAGCTTGTAATCATAGCCCAAATAGAGCATATAGATGCAGTAAATAATATAGATGAGATTATACATGTAAAGGGAATAGATGGTACCATTATAGGTCCCTATGATTTAAGTGGCAGTATGGGATACCCTGGAGAATTTGAAAGAGAGGATGTAAAGGATGCTGTACAAACTGTACTCGATAGTTGTAAAAAACACAATATTCCATCAGGTTTTCATGTAGTAGATACAGACCCATCAAAATTACAGGAGAAGATAGAACAAGGTTGTACATTCTTAGCTTACGGGATAGATTACTTTTTTATGCGAGATAGTGCAGTACAAGGTATGTATACAATAAAAGAAGGACTAATACAATGAATATAATATCAATAATACCAGCAAGAATGGGCTCGAGTAGATTTCCTGGTAAACCGATGGCAGATATACTTGGAATGCCAATGATAGGGCATGTTTACAAAAGAGTAAAAATGTCTAAACTTTTGAGTGAAGTGTATGTAGCTACATGTGATGAAGAGATTTATAATTATGTAGAATCCATAGGTGGAAAAGCCGTAATGACAAGTGATTGTCACGAAAGATGCAGTGACAGATGTGCGGAGGCAATGCTTAAAATAGAACAAGATGAAAATAAAAAAGTAGACATCATGGTTATGGTGCAGGGTGATGAACCTTTGACATTTCCTCAAATGATAGATGAAGCAGTAGAACCTATGCTTCAAGATAAAAGCATAAAAATTACAAACTTAGTAGCCGATTTAAACACGGTAGAAGAGTTTGAAGATCCAAATGAAGTAAAAGTTGTTATAGATAAGAATAACAATGCCCTTTATTTTTCAAGAGAACCAATCCCTAGCAGAAAAAAAGGTATTTTAGAAGTTCCTATGAAAAAACAAGTGTGTGTCATACCATTTACTAGAGATTTTTTACTAGAGTACAATGAAATGGAACCAACACCTTTAGAAATAATAGAATCAGTTGATATGATGAGAATTCTTGAAAATGGGGACAAAGTTAAAATGATAGACACAGAGTATGAAACAAAAGCCGTTGATACAAAGGAAGATTTGGATAAAGTTGTGGAGATTATGAAAGATGATGAGTTGTTTGAGAGCTATATGTCAGTTAAGGTATAAATAGATGAGACTCACTGATGATGAAGTAAACTTAATAAAAAAAGCTTTTTTTGAAACTTTTAAAGATGGTAAAATTTATCTTTTTGGAAGTCGTGTAGATGATACAAAAAGAGGTGGGGATATTGACTTGTATATTATTCCAAAAAATCAAGATGAGTTAAGAAAAAAGAAGATTGATTTTTTAGTAAAATTAGATGAGTACATAGGTGAGCAAAAAATTGATGTAGTAATTGCAAAAGATTCAAATAGACTTATAGAAAAAGAGGCTTTAAGAACAGGAATAGAACTATGAAGGAGATGCAAGAGAAGTTAGTTATGGTACTATATGAATGCAATCAACACAAAAAAATGATTAACAATGCTTATTGTCATCTTAAAGATGATTTGCCCTTGTCAAAAGAGAAGTATCTCTCTTTTTCTTTAGAAAAAATAGGATTAATTGACCAATTTTTATTTCGTTTTTCAAAACTTCAAGATAGTATGGGTGAGAAACTTTTTCCTACTGCACTTTTACTTTTAGGGGAAGATTTTTTAAACAAACCATTTATAGATATGTTAAATAGATTAGAAAAATTAGGATTAGTAAATAGGCAAGAGTGGATAAATTTGAGAATGATTAGAAATGATGTCGCTCATGAATAAAGTTTTAATGTAGACGAATTAGTAGACAGCTTAAATGATATTTTTGCGGTAAAAGATAAGCTTTTGTCTTTTTATGATATATTTTTTCAATACTGTATCGATAAATTTGAGTTTGTAAAGAATAGTGAGGTGTTAAAAGTATGATGATAGATACAGAATATGAAACAAAAGTTGTTAATACGCAAGAAGATTTGAAGAGAGTAGTTGAGATAATGAGAAATGATGAGTTGTTTCAAAAAGGATATTAATGAAAGAAGAAGAAATAAGACCAGAAAAATTATTTGATGAATTATTGAGACTTAATAGAGAAGATATTAAAATTTATTTTTCTGATTCAAAAAATACTAAAATAAATTGTTCCGCATGTGGAAATGAGGGTATTTTTTCATTTAATAAAGATGGTTTTGACTTTGATGAATGTAAGCAATGTAAGACGCTGTATGTGTCACCAAGACCTGATAAGGAATCTTTTAATAACTATTACACGAACTCGGCTTCGTCGAAATTTTGGGCTACTACATTTTATAAAGCAACGGAAAAAAATAGAAGAGAAATGCTTTGGAAGCCAAAAGCAGAAATGATATTGAATAAGATACAATACTTTTCACCTGATACTAAAAAGGTTATAGATATAGGTGGTGGTTATGGAATATTTATTGAAGAATTTTTAAAGATATCAAATTTGAAACATTTAGTAATAGAGCCATCCGAATATTTATCAAAAGTTTGCAAAGATAAAGGTCTTAAAGTTATGGTAAAGTTTTTAGAAGATGTAGAAAAAAATGATTTACCAAATATTAAAAAAACGTTTGTGAGCTTTGAATTGTTTGAACATCTTCATAGTCCTGAGTTGTTTTTAAAAGTTTTGCATGATATTATGGACAAAGGTGATTTATTTATATTTACAACTTTGAGTGGAATGGGAATAGATATTCAAACATTATGGGAAAAATCAAAAGCAATTTCTCCTCCAATGCATCTGAATTTTTTTAATCCAAAATCAATTAAAATATTATTAGACACTATTGGTTTTAAAACATTAGAAGTGACTACTCCCGGGAAGTTAGATATTGATATTATGAAAAATAATAAAGAAATGATAAATGATAGATTCTGGAAAAATTATATTGAATATTCGAATGAAGATGAAAAAAAAGAGATGCAAACTTTTATTTCAAAAAATAATTTAAGTTCGCATATGATGATAGTTTGTAAAAAGGTTTGATAACTCATGATTCTAAAGTTTGGTAAAGGCGAAAAATCACTAGGGAAAGAAAATTTTTATTTGACTTCTCATGAGCTAAGAGATTATGATTATTTGATAATTACAGATTCAAGAGGGGGAATGACCATAGATTTAAACTTTCATAATTCATTTATTTTACTTTTGAGTTTTTTTCTTGAAAGTTTTAATAAATCTTATATCATTATTTCAAGACCAAAAAACTTAACAGTTTTTGCCACTTTAATAAATTTTCTAAAATTAAATTCTGATTTAAGATTTAAATATCTTGTTACAAACTTGGGTTTTGTAGATTGTACACCCAAAAAACAAAAAAATATAGATGATATAATGTCTCAAATAAAACAGTTTAGTAATATATCTAACACTATTATTAAGCATGAAAATTATGAATTAAATGATGGTAACTCTGAGATATTAAAGAGTGTTAAATATAAAGAGAAATATTTGATAGAAATAACTCAAAATTTAAATCAAAGATTTGAAAAATGTTATTTTATAAATACTCCAATTGTCAATCACAGTATGAAGATGGAAAGGGAAAGACCCAATTCTTTTTTTCAGCAATTACATGTAACGAATAAACTGATAAATGATTTAGTGAATTTAAATGGTAAAAATATGCTAATTGATATAAAAGAGTTTAATTGTACTTATGATGGTGTCCATTACACAAAAAAAGGGCATGAAATGATTTTTCATAAAATAAAAGAGAGTATAAAATAATGAAAATAGTAGCAACAAGTCCAAGTTTTTCAAAAAATAAGATCTTACAAGAAGAAGTATATAAATATTTTCCAGAGGCTAAGTTAAATTTAGATGGCAAAAGATTTAATCAAGATGAGTTGATAGAATATATCAAAGATGCTGAGGCTTTGATAGTTGGACTGGAACCTGTGAATGAAGAAGTGCTTCAGCATTGTAAAAATTTAAAAATAATTTCAAAATATGGTGTTGGTCTTAATAATATAGATAAAGAAGCATGTAAAAAAAGGGGCATAGCTATTGGCTGGACAGGAGGAGTAAATCGTCTTTCAGTAGCAGAGATGGCACTCGGGTTTATGCTTATGTTTAGTCGTAATCTTTTTATGACAACAAATGAACTTAAAAGTGGTGTCTGGAATAAGTCCGGAGGATTTCAACTGAGCGGAAAAACAGTTGGTATAGTTGGCGTGGGTTACATAGGCAAAGAATTAGTGAGACTGTTGAAGCCTTTTGGGTGCAAAATACTTGTGAATGATATTATAAATCAAGATGAATACTATACTCAAAACGATTTGATAGAAGTGAGTAAAGAAGAACTTTACAGAGAGTCTGACTTTATAACAGTGCACACACCACAAGATGAAAGCACATATAATTTCATAACTTTAAATGAAATGAAAATGATGAAAAAAACAGCATATTTGTTAAATACGGCCAGAGGTGGTCTGATAAATGAAAATGATTTAAAATATGCTTTAAAAAACGGCATAATCGCAGGTGCTGCGATAGATGCTTATGTTGAAGAACCACCTACAGATAAAGAATTTTTAGAACTTCCAAATCTTATATGCACACCGCACATTGGTGGAAACGCAAAGGAAGCTGTAGAAGCTATGGGTATGAGCGCTATAAAACATTTAAGAGAGTATTATAAATTATGATAAGAATTCAAAGTGGAGAGTGCCATATGTTAGTACTCCTAAAAATTCAGTGCAGTGAGGTATTAAATGCCAAATCGTAAGAAAGTTGTTATTTTCGGTGGAAGTGGTTTTTTAGGTTCGTATGTCGCTGATGAACTGTCTCGTAGAAACTATGATGTAGTTATTGCTGATATTCATAAGTCAAAGTATTTACAAGTAAATCAAGAGTTTCAAACTGTAGATATATTAGATATGAACAGTATAAAAAATGTAATTAATGGCGCTGATATTGTATATAATTTTGTAGCGATAGCAAATCTTGATGATGCTATCCACGACCCAATCAATACTATGAATATAAATGTTATGGGGAATCTAAATATACTTGAAGTATGTAAAACAAGAAAAGTAGAAAGATTTGTGTATGCAAGCAGTGCTTATGCCCTTAGTAATGAGGGTTCTTTTTATGGCATTAGTAAGCAAACATCAGAGAAGCTAATGGAAGAATATTATAAAAGGTATGGTTTGAAATATACGGTTATTCGTTACGGCTCCTTGTATGGAGAGCGGGCGAGTCATAACAATTATATTTATAATCTTTTATATGATGCCTTAAAAAATGGAGAACTTCACTACAAAGGTGATGGTCAAGATCTAAGAGAATACATTCACGCAGCAGATGCAGCAAAACTTTCAGTCGACATTTTAGAGGATGAAAGTTACGAAAATGAGCATATTATCTTAACAGGAACTGAAAGACTAAAACGTATAGAACTCCTTACAATGATAAATGAGATCATGCAAAACAAGCTAGAGCTGAAGCAAATTACAGATAATAACATGGGACACTATAAAATTACTCCTTATTCGTATCATCCAACTGTTGCCAAAAAGTTGGTGGCAAATCCGTATATTGATTTAGGTCAGGGTCTTTTGGAATGTATTCAAGTTATTCATGAAGAGCTGGAAGCGTAGATGTTGTTTTTGTCTTATATATTAGATGAACACACACCTGCTTACGGGAATAAAAATAAATTTGTACAAATAAAAAAAAGTGATATTTTAAAAGGGGATGTTGCTAATGATACAACAATATCTACTACTGTTCATATAGGTACACATATAGATATGCCCTACCACTTTTATGAAAAGGGACAGACTGTTAAGGATTTTAATGCTGATTTTTGGGTATTTAAAAAACCACTCATTGTAGAGATAGTTCAAGAAGAGTTAATTATAAATGAAAAATTGACAGCAAGATTAAAAAACATCACAGATATTGGTTATGATATTTTAATTGTAAAAACAGGTATTTGTAATAGTCGAAATAGTGAAAAATTTTGGAAAGAGAATTATGGTTTTCATGGAGATATTTATAATTTTTTAATAGAAAATTTTCCATCTATCAGAGTGTTTGGATTTGATTCTATCTCTGTATCTAGTTTTCAAAACAGAGAATTAGGAAGAGAATCCCATAAAAGGTTTTTAAATCCCCAAAAACCTATACTTTTACTTGAAGATATGGACTTGAAAAATATCAGCGAAAATGTACAGTTTAAAGAGATTATAGTGTCACCGCTTAGAATATCTCAGTGTGATGGCTTACCATGTACTGTATTTGGAATATTACATGATTAAAACAATTTTATGGGATTTTGATGGTGTTATACTTGATAGTATGAAGATTAAGGGGGATGGTTTTGTAGAATTGTTCCATGGTTATGACAAAAAATATTTACAACAGATTGAGAAATATCATTATGAAAACGGTGGTGTTTCAAGATTTGATAAAATTAGATATTTTTATACTGATATTTTGCATCAAGATATTTCAGAAGATGAAATTGTAAAACTAGCAGATAAATTTGCTCGGATTATTAAAATGAAATTATCTAACAAAGAAAACTTAATTATGGAAACCATTGAATTTATAAAAGCGAATTACAAAGAATATAATTTTCATATCGTCTCAGGTGCAGAAAATCGTGAACTTAATGATTTGTGTAAACAGTTTGAAATCACATGCTATTTTTTATCAATCAATGGAAGTCCAACTAAAAAAGATATTTTAATAGCTAATATTATGGAGAAATATAATTACAAAACTGATGAAACAATATTAATCGGTGATGCCATCACAGACTATAATGCGGCTAAAAAGAATAAGATAAATTTTTATGGGTATAATAATTCAGAGTTAAAACAGTATGGAAATTATATTGATACATTTTTGGAGTTTAAACTTTGAATCCAAAGGAATTAGAGGAGAATTACCAAAATAAAAAAAGTAATTTTCATGCCTACATTGATAAGATAAAAAGAAATGCCAGATGGGATATCTATACAATAATTAATGCTACTTTAGTTAAAAATCCATATGCAAGTGTGTTTCCTAAAAACTTTTTTACAAATAATATTCAAAAAGACAATAATCTGTTTTTATTCACAAGAAAATTAGTGAAATATTATATAAAAAATATTTATCTTTATTTTTCATATGTTACTGCTTTTTTTATCTATAAAATTTATTATAAGAAACAAAGAAAAAACAGATTAGAAATTATTATTGATACTTTTGGACTTATAGATAAGACAAATGAAAATGGTCAATTTAGTGAAAATTATTTAACCGGTATCTATGAAATATTTGAAAAATATCATACTCAGTATGCTGTTTTATTAAGACCTTATGGCGTTGGTCAAAATCCATTAAAGTTAAAACACTTTTTTAAAATAATAAATCAAGATAAAAAAGATTTTGTATTTGAGTATGAATTTTTGAAATTAAGTGATTTTGTGAAACTGTTTGGACTTCTAGTAGTGTATCCGTTTAAAACATTAAGACTGTTACAAAAAGAAGAGAATGATATTGATAAAATATTTAATAATGCTGTAGTTAATGATATTAAATATTTTAGTTTTGATAGTTTAACAAGATATATTTTAGGTAAAAATTTAGCTCAAATTGAGAGTATAAAAACAATATATTTCTGGAGTGAATTTCAAGTGATTGAGAGAAGTTTTAACTATGGAATTAGAAATCATAATGATAAAATAACATTAAACGCATTACAGTTTTATTTAAATTATGAAACTTATTTTAATGCTTATGTAGATGATTTAGATTATGATATGCTTGCATCACCTCATAAGGTGTCTGTTAATGGAAAATATTATGTATTAGATAGAGAAAAAGTGAAATATGATGTTGGAGTTTCATTAAGATATAAAGGAGTTTTTGAATTTCAGGGTATCAAAGAAGAAAAAAATGTACTTTTGCTCGGTTCTTATATAGAAAATGATACAAAATATATGATAGAAAGGATAGAACATTTAGATAATGTGATATTTAAAAACCATCCAGCAGTTAATATACATAAACTTGGTAATATCCCAAATACTATTGAAATTTCGAATAGCAATATTTATAAACTTTTTGAAAACACAAAACTAGTAATAGGTACTGCTTCTGGGACTTCTCTTGAGGCAGTAACCTGTGGATTATCTGTAATAATAATAGCCAGTCAAGATAATCTTACCGCTAATCCATTAGTGACCCATGGAAAAGGGAAGATTTGGGATATTGCGTTTACTAAAGATGATATTGAGAAATTGTATAATAAGTTATTGGTATATAGAAAAAATTATAAAGATGAAATAAAGCAAATTTCTTTGTGGTACAAGGAAAACTTTTTTAGAGAGCCAACAGAAGAAAGAATTAAAAATATATTTGGAATTGAGGAAAATAATTTATGAAAGTATTACTGTTAGCAGGCGGTTTTGGAACAAGACTTAGTGAAGAGACAGACATAAGGCCAAAACCTATGGTTGAAATAGGGGGTAAGCCTATTTTATGGCATATTATGAAAATATATTCAGAGTATGGTTTTAATGATTTTGTTATTCTCTTAGGATATAAAGGCTATTATATTAAAGAGTATTTTGCAAACTATTTTTTACATCAAAGTGATATAACTATAGATATGTCAAATGGTAAAATGGAAGTGTTAAATAATTCAAGTGAACCATGGAAGGTAACATTGCTTGATACAGGGCTGAACTCTATGACAGGAGGACGAATTAAACAGGCACAAAAAGTTATTGGTAATGAAGCGTTTATGCTCACTTATGGAGATGGGGTAAGTGATGTAAATATAAAAGAATTGGTAGCATTTCATAAAAAACACGGTAAAGCAATGACTATGACCTCTGCTCAACCAGATGGACGTTTTGGTGCACTTAATATCTCTGAATCACATCAGGTAACAGATTTTTTAGAGAAGCCAAAGGGTGACGGTGGTTGGATAAATGCAGGGTTTTTTGTTTGCGAACCGAAAGTTTTTGACTACATTACAGGTGGAGATGCAACTGTTTTTGAGCAAGAACCACTGCAAAAACTTGCTAAAGATGGAGAAATATTTACTTTCAAACATGAAGGCTTTTGGAAGCCGATGGATAGCTTAAAAGATAAAAATGATCTTAATAAACTTTGGGATGAAGGTGTTGCCCCTTGGAAGGTATGGGAATAGCAATGTTCAAAAATGTATACAAAGATAAAAAAGTACTTGTTACCGGGCATACAGGATTTAAAGGCACATGGCTTACTCTGTGGCTTTTAAAACTTGGGGCAAAAGTTATAGGCATCTCAAAAGATATTCCGACAAATCCTTCAATGTTTGAAGAGTTACAGCTACAAAAAAAGATAAAGCATTATCAAGAGGATATAAGAAATTTATCTAAAATGAATGAAATTATAGCCGTAGAAGCGCCGGAGTTTCTTTTTCATCTGGCAGCACAGCCGATAGTTTCAACATCTTATGAAAATCCAATTGACACAATATCCTCAAATGTAATGGGAACGGCAAATATTTTAGAAGCTCTTAAAAACTCAAATCATAAATGCAGCGTTATAATTATCACAAGTGATAAAGCGTATGCCAATGTAGAACAGGTATGGGGCTACAAAGAGGATGATAAAATGGGTGGTAAAGATATTTACAGTGGTAGCAAGGGTGCTGCTGAGCTTATTATAAAATCATATTATCACTCATTTTTTAAAAAAGACAATTGTAATGTTAAGTTAGCCATTGGTAGAGCCGGAAATGTTATAGGTGGCGGAGATTGGGCAAAAGACAGGATTGTAGTTGACTGCATGCACGCTTGGAGTAAAAATCAAAGTGTGGAGATACGAAGCCCAGAAGCTACGAGACCTTGGCAGCATGTGCTTGAACCTTTAAGTGGATATTTAAATCTAGGGCAGGTTTTGTATGAAAACAACTCTTTGCATGGGGAAGCGTTTAACTTTGGACCAAGGGCAGAACAAAATCACACAGTTAAACAATTGCTTGCAGATTTAAGTCAGTATTGGCATTTTACAAATGCCAAAGATGCTTTTACTATTACAGGGAACATACCTTTTCATGAGGCAGGATTGCTAAAACTCAATTGTGACAAAGCTCTCTTTTATCTGAAATGGCAGGCAAATTTAGAGTATAAAGATACTATTAGATTTACCAGTGAGTGGTATTATGACTTTTATAACAATAATAACAATATTTTAGAAAAAACTTTGGAACAGATAAATGAATATGAAAGTATGGCAAAAACGCGAGGTTTGCAATGGACGGAGTAATTTTAACACCGCTAAAACAGATTTATAATCCAAAAGGTGATATTTTTCATGCCATGAAAAAAAGTGATGAGGGGTTTGATGGATTTGGAGAAGCTTATTTTTCAACTATATACCTAAATGATATCAAGGGATGGAAGAAACATACTCAAATGACTTTAAATCTTGTAGTGGTTGTTGGAGAAATAGAATTTGTTGTGTATGATGAAATAAATAAAGAGTTTTTCAGTGTAAAACTTTCTCAAAAAAATTACCAAAGACTTACTGTAAAACCAAATTTGTGGATGGCTTTTAAAGGTTTAAGCAAAAGCAGTATGTTATTAAATATCGCTTCAATTGAGCATAATCCAGACGAAGCAATAAATTTAGATATTAATGAGATAAACTATGAATGGTAAAAAAAGAGTTCTTGTAACTGGCGGAACCGGCTATGTTGGTTCAGATCTTGTGAATAAACTTTTAATCAATCATAATATAGAAATTGCACTGGTTGTTCGAGATTCAAAAAGTGCCATAAAAATGTTTGGGAATGCGGTTATATATATCGAATGTAATAACCTAACTGAGTTTAATGACAGTGTTTTACAATTTTCACCTGAAATTGTAGTTCATCTGGCTGCATATTCAACAAGTTCAGATGAACCAAAAGATATAGTTAAGCTAATAGAGTCAAATATTGTATTTACCTCTAATCTGTTAATTGCATTATCAGGTTGCAAGTTGCAATTGTTTATAAATACAGGTTCTTTTTCCGAATATCATATCAACAATATAATAAGCCCAACATATTTTTATTCTGCTACAAAAACTTCTGCAAAATATATAATTGAGTACTATGCCAAAAAGAACTCTTTTAAATTTTTAAATATGATTTTGTTTACAGTTTATGGAAAGAAAAATGCCAATAAAAAGATTATTGATTATGCTATAGATTCTCTAGACTCAGATGAGGCTGTTAATATGAGTGATGGTAAGCAGATATTGGATTTTGTACATATAGATGATGTTGTAAATCTTTATTATAACCTTATTCTTGATTTTAATAATATTAAAGCTTCTAAAATTGACTATGACGTGGGAACAGGAAAATGTATATCAATAAGAGATTTGGTAAAGACTTTAGAAAGTATTACAAATAAAAAAGCAAATATTGCATGGGGTGCGAATAAAAGTCGTAAAATTGATACAATCAGAGCATGTGCAGATATAGAAATGTCGCAAAAAGAGTTGAATTATAAAGTGAATATTTCTTTGGAAAGTGGTTTGAAAAAATATATTAGGGATAAAATTTAATATGAAAAATCCTTTGATTAGTGTCATTATTCCAATATATAATGCAGAAAATTATCTAGATGAAACAATACAGTCAGTGTTGAAGCAAACTTATGAGGTTTTTGAACTACTGCTTATAAATCATAATTCAACAGATAAAAGTGTTTCTATTATTGAGGAATATCAGCAGCAAGATAAAAGGATCAAGGTTGTAAATTTGAATATGAACAAAGGCGGACCCGCTTATCCTAGAAATGAGGGTTTAAAAATTGCAAAAGGTGAATATATAGCTTTCTTGGATTCTGATGATGTATGGTTACCGGAAAAGTTAGAAAAACAATTAGCATTTTTACAAAACAATCATGCTGACGTAGTTCATACATTGGCATATGAAATTGATGAAAAATCTGAATTACAAGGAAATTTTGATAATCAAAAACTGGTTAATTTTTTAAAAACTGTTATAAGTATGAAAAATATTATTTATTATATCAATTATATAAATTTAAATTCTGTATTGTTAAAAAAAAGTGCTTTAGTTAATTTTGAAGAAGAGAAAAATTTGATTGCGGTAGAAGATTGGCAACTTTGGATAAAATTAATTAGAAATGAAAAAAAAATTGTTTTACTCAAAGAAAAGCTGTTGAATTATAGAGTTCATAATGCTTCAATTTCAAACAGAGAGACAGATATAGGTTACAGAAAAGCATTGTATTTGCTTTCATTGATTTTTTTAAAAAAAGAGATACCGATGAGACATTATGTATTTAGTTCTTTGTTACAAATTTGTAAGATTATTTTTAAGAGATACAGTTATGCCTAAAAATTTAATTATTGGGAAAAATAGTAATCTTTCTAAAAGAATGAATAAGTATATAGATAATTCCATATTACTGTCTTCAAGAGAAATATTGGAAAATATAAATATTTTACAAGAGTATAAAAATCAAAAAATTAATATTATTTTTAATAACTTTCAACCTGCAACACAGCTAAATAATTTCGATAGCAGTAGTAGTTACATCACTAATGCCATTTTAATTACTTCTTTAGTGCTTGATTACTTTAAAAATGCAGACATCAACAAAATAATATACACAAGTAGCAGTTCTGTATATGGAAATAATATTTTATGTAATGAATCAGATGAATTAAAACCTATGAACTTGCATGCCTCTTTAAAAGTTGCAAATGAGAAATTGATTGAAAAATATTGTAATGAGTATAAGATAGACTATACGATTACCAGGATTTTTAATATGTATGGCGGAAATGATAAATTTTCTGTTGTCAGTAAAATTATAAATGCTCATAAAAACAATCAAGAAATAAAAATAGTAAACAATGGAAATGCCATTAGAGATTTTATACATATTGATGATGTGGTTTTTATATATAGTAAACTGTTAAAGATACAAAATATTAAAATACTTAATGTAGGTACTGGTTTTGGCAGTTCAATAAAAGGGATCTTGGAATTTTTGTCAAATAATCAGATCGAAATTAAAACAAGCAATATATTTAGAGATGAGCTAAAAGTTTCAACCTCTGATGCAAGATTACTGGTTGAAGTGATTCAAAAAAATGATTTTATCAATGTGCAAGAATATTTACAACAAGAATTTAATTTATGAAAAAAATTGTAATAATGGTTACTGTTCCTGTTGTTTTGGAAACTTGGCTAAAAGGACAGGCAAAATTTTTATCTAATTATTATGAAGTTGAAATAGTTACATCATATTCAGATAAAATCCAAAGTATTAAAGAGTATGAAAATGTATCTGTAAAAATAGTGGATTTTAATAGAAAAATTAATATTTTTAAAGATTTAAAAGTTTTGATACAGCTTACAGGGTATCTGTTAAAAAAGAAGCCTTTGATTGTTTATACACTTACTCCAAAAGCCGGATTACTTGGAATGATTTCATCATGGATAACTAGAGTTCCGTATAGACTGCACAGTGTTGTAGGCCTTCCTCATTTGGAAGCGACAGGAATAAGAAAAAAAATATTGACAATAACAGAAAAGACTACATATTTTTTTTCCTCTAAAATATATTGTAATAGCAAAATTTTAACTGCAACAGTTAAAAACATGACAGCGAAAGAGGTTGCTATAATTGGAAATGGTTCAGTTAACGGTGTTGATACCGAGTTTTTTAAAGATAAGTTTTCGGAGAGTCAAAAAAATAAAATCAAGGATAATTTAAAGCTTAAGAAAGATGACTTTATAATAACTTTTGTAGGAAGAATTGTAAAAGATAAAGGCATTAATGAGTTGTTGAGTGTATTTGATTTGTTAAGTGATAAATATCCTAAGATTAAATTATTATTGATAGGCGATTATAAAAATGAATCAGACCCGATTTCTAAACAAAGCCATCAAATAATAAAAGAAAATAATTCTGTAAAATATATAGAATTTCAGGATGATATAAGAAAATATCTTTGCATTACTAACCTATTTGTTCTTCCTTCATACAGGGAGGGACTGCCAAATGTTCTCATAGAAGCAGGTAGTTTTAATATACCACTGCTTGCAACTGATATAAATGGGTGTAATGAAGTAATAAAACACAATATAAATGGAATGCTGGTAAAGAAAAAAGATGAAGTAGATCTGTTCCATGCAATGGAAAAATTTATTATAGATGAAAAATTTTACAATTTTGTTAGATGCAATGTAAGAGATAGTATTGTCAAAAAGTATGATCAAAAATATTTTTGGAATGAACTGTTAGGTGAGTTAAAGAAACTAGACATGGATATATAGATGAAAACTATTTTATTAACAGGGGTAAGAGGTTTTATCGGGAGTTATTTCCAGTTAAAATATTCTCAACACTATAATATAAGAACTTTTTCTTTTTTACAGGAGAATTTTGATGTTTTACATGTAAAGGGCGTTGATGTTGTTGTACATTTGTCTGCTTTGGTACATCAGATGGGTGGAGCGAGTAAAGAGGCGTATGAGAAGATAAATGTTACGCAAACTTTGGATCTGGCTAAAAAAGCAAAAGCATCTGGTGTGAAGCATTTTGTGTTTATGAGCAGTGTGAAAGTATATGGGGAAGAGAGTGATGTTTGTTATACAGAACATAGTACATGTAACCCTCAGGATGAATATGGCAAAAGTAAATTAAAAGCTGAGCGAGAGCTTCAAAAGCTTGAAGATGATGATTTTATAGTTTCCATTATAAGAACGCCTATTGTTTATGGGTATGGGGTGAAAGCTAACATTAAGAATCTTATTAATTTGGTTCATAAAGTGCCTGTGTTGCCTTTTGGAGGAATTGAGAACAGACGCAGTATGATCTATATTGGGAATTTATGTTTTTTTATAGATGCTGTCATTGAACGACAAAAAGATGGCATATTTTTAGTGAGCGATGATAAACCGTTTAGTACCATAAAACTTATAGAGCTTATAGCTGAAAATTTAGGAAAAAAAGTTTATCTTGTTCGGGTGCCGTTTTTTGAGAGTTTGTTGAAGGTTTTAAAGCCATCGTTTCATAAAAGGCTTTATGGGAGTTTGGAAGTTGACAATAAGGATGCAATGAAAAAACTTTTTGGCAAGGCTGAAGCATCGCTTCCGTTTGGTGCGGAGGAAGGGATTGATTTTATGATAAACGGTGAGAAAAGTTTAAAGGACTTAATGATATGAAACTGTACCTAATATTACTCCTGCCATTTGTACTGTTTGCGCAAAAACCACAACTTTTACTTTTGCAAGTCTATAAAGATCAAAATATTACAAATTGGGTAATGAGTGAAAAACTTGATGGAATCCGTGCTTACTGGGATGGGAAACAACTTATAAGTCGTGGAGGAAAGCATATTTATGCTCCAAAGTTTTTTATAAAAGATTTTCCTCCTTTTGAATTAGATGGGGAGTTGTGGAGCAAAAGGGATGATTTTGAAAACATATCTTCTATAGTGCGAGATAAAGTACCATCTGAAAAATGGAAAGAAATTACATATAACATTTTTGAAGTACCTCATGCAAAAGAAGGTCTTTTGAAGCGTTTAGAAAAAGTAAAACCATATGAAAGTGATATCTTACATGTAATAGTTCAAAGAGAGGCGAATTCAAAAGATGAACTTTTTAGATTTTTATCCATAGTAGAATCAAAAGGCGGTGAGGGTGTTGTGGTGCGAGACCAAAATATGGCATATATAGACAAAAGAACATCAAAAGCCTTAAAAGTAAAATCATTTAAAGATGCCGAATGCAGGGTTGTCTCGCTCAACCGTGGCAAAGGAAAACTTGCAAATATGATGGGATCGCTAACCTGTCGTTTAGATAACAACGCAACCTTTAAAATAGGCAGTGGATTTACAAATAAAGAGAGAATGGATCCTCCTAAAGTCGGTGATATTGTAACATTTAAGTACCAAGAGTTTACAAAATACAAAAAGCCAAGATTTCCTGTGTTTTTGAGAGTCAGATATAAAGGAAGCGATCTGTGATCTATATATTTTTATTTTTATTGTCATTTATGCTCACTTATTTTATCAAAAATTATGCCATTGAAAAATCCTTGGTTGCCGAGGTAAATGAACGGAGTTCTCACACGGTGCCTACGCCTCATGGTGGGGGGATTGCTATAGCTGTTACTTGGTTTGTGGGGTTGAGTTATCTTTTTTTCAGGGGAGAGATTGTTTCATCTTTGTATTATGCTTTAATGGCGGGGGTTGTGCTTGCTGTTGTAAGTTACTTGGATGACTTGTATGAACTTTCTCCTAAAGTAAGGCTTGTCACACAGAGCAGTGTCGCTGTTGGTGGGTTAATGGCTCTGGGTGGTTTAGGTAGCTTGGACTTTTGGCTTTTTAGCATTGAAAATCAACTGGTTGCTAATATCATTGCTTTTGTGGCGATTATCTGGTTTATCAATCTTTACAATTTTTTAGACGGAATTGACGGCTATGCCGGAAGTGAAGCCGTTTTTCTTGGAGTTGCCGGTTTTTTACTTTTTGGCGGGGTGCATTTTTTAGTTTTGATTGTGTCTGTGTTAGGATTTTTGGTCTGGAACTGGCATAGAGCGAAGATATTTATGGGAGATGTCGGGAGTACTTTGCTTGGGTATACTGTAGCGATTTTTGCTATATATTATGCAAATCAAGATGCTGTAAATTTATGGATATGGATTATCTTATTTGGCGTGTTTTGGTTTGATGCGACGTATACTTTAGTCAAGCGGTACCTCAATGGAGAAAGGCTTTTGGTGGCACATAAAAAGCATCTATACCAAAGGCTGACGCAGGCCGGATTTTCCCATGACAGAGTTGTGTTTATGGCTATGGGGGCGAATATGGTTTTATTTGTCTTGGCGTATTTTATCAGTCGGCACTGAAGTACCGATTCCGAGAAATTGTTGCATTTGGAATCCGTACTTCAGTGCGGGCGAGAATGCCAGGAAAGTACCGATTTCTGTGAATGTGTACAGTTTTTTGGAACCCACTCTTTATGGTGCGCTGCACATATGGAGTGAAAACTGTGAGTTTACAAATGTGTTATAATGATGTTTATAATAAGAGAGGAAAGTATAGTATGAGCGTATTAAAACTTAAAGATCCAGAGAATAATAAACAGTGCGAATAGATAAAAAAATATTAAACTTTTTAGTAATTATAGTACTCTCTTTTATTACGTTTTGGTGGACATTTTTTATCTATCATATGCCGTTTGAGTTTGAGGTTGTGGCAAGCGTCATCGTCATTCGTATGCTTGCATCACGCTTTATACTGCGAGACTACTCTCTCTCTTGGTCGAAAGCTTCGCAAAAAACTTTTCTTATAAAAAGTGTTGTCTATATTACTGCTTTTTTTGTTTATTTGCCTGTATTTTATGGAAAAGTACGTTTTTCTTTTTTGGCATCAGAACTTTTTTTATATCTTTTTAGCATTAATTTTTTGATGTATGCATACTATTATTTTACCAACAAATCAAAAGTAAAGAAGACAAAATCAGTGGTAATTTACGGTGCAGGGAAGGCTGGAATAAAACTGGCATCCGAGTTTCATGATTCTAAGTATAAAATAGAATATTTTGTGGATGATGACAAGGCTTTGCAAAACCGTTCTGTAGATTCTGTAAATATACTTTCTGAGCAACAGCTCAAAACAGTTATGAAAGATAAAAAGTATGATTTGCTTGTTATTGCCATGCCGTCTGTTCCAAAAGAGCGTATCAGAACGATATATGACAATCTCTCAAATTACTTTGAAGTTATTCAGATTCTTCCTTCTATTGATGAAATTTTAACGGGAAAAAATCTTTCGACACAGTTAAAAGATCTCTCTGTAGAAGATTTGCTTGCACGCCATCCAAAAGATTTGGACAAGCAAAAGATAGAAGAGTTTATAAAAGATAAAACGATTTTAGTGACAGGAGCAGGCGGGAGTATAGGCAGTGAAATATGTCGTCAATGTGAAAAATACGGAGCGAAAAAACTTATACTTTTAGACCACAGCGAATACAATTTGTATGCTATTTTGGAAGAGATTAAGAATGTGGATGCTATACCTGTTATGCAAAGTGTAGTAAATTCGGAACTTTTAGATGAAACATTTCAAAAGTATAAACCTCAGATAGTTATACATGCCGCAGCATACAAACATGTACCGCTTGTTGAATCAAACATATATGAAGGCATCGTTAATAATGTCATAGGCACTAAAAATGTTATAGATACGTCTATAAAGCATGGCGTGCAAAAGTTTGTGATGATATCTACCGATAAGGCAGTGCGTCCTACAAATGTTATGGGAACGACTAAGCGTATTTGCGAACTGTATGCCCAAAATTCAAATGGACAGGGAACAGACATAGTCGCTGTGAGGTTTGGTAATGTTTTAGGCTCTAGCGGAAGTGTTATTCCAAAATTTAAAAAACAGATAGAAGCAGGCGGACCTGTTACCGTAACACATCCTGATATCACACGATATTTTATGTTGATACCCGAAGCCTGTGAACTGGTTTTGCAGGCAGGTGCTATAGGAAGCGGCGGTGAGATTTTCATACTTGATATGGGTGAACCGATAAGGATAGTTGATTTGGCAAAAAAAATGATTGACCTGAGCGGAAGTCAAAACATTGACATTACATATACAGGTTTACGACCGGGTGAAAAACTCTATGAAGAGCTTTTGATAGACGAGAGTGACACAAAAACAGAATATGAATCCATAACCGTGGCAAAACCTACACCGTATGATTTGAAAAGATTGAATGAAGATATAGAAGCACTGCTTACATGTAATGATACGCTGAAAAAACTCAAAGAGATAGTGCCGGAGTTTAATCATCAAACAAATTCCTAAATTATCAAAATTTTAGGTTATTTTAAAATTGTTTGGATAGAATTCTGCCATACATTCCGGATTAGCTCAGCGGTAGAGTAGGTGACTGTTAATCACTTGGTCACTGGTTCGAATCCAGTATCCGGAGCCACTTCTTTTTATGTTATAATTCCTCAACTTTTTAGAGGACTAAAACTTGACAGATACTTCCCACGAAACAAAATTAACACTTCTTTATATTTTTATAGCTTTTGCTTTTTCTATTGGTATGCGCCTTGTTTGGGTATATCATTTTAACGGATATGCACCGTTTTATTTTAACGGGCAGTTTATGATTAATACCAATGATGGTTATGTTTGGGCGGAAGGTGCTCGTGATTTACTTTCCGGAACCGGAACAAATCCGGATGCAAAAGAGTATTTTGATAAATTTCATCAGTTGCATGACCTCTCACCTGTTTCAAGTGCTGCTTCCCAACTTACAGCATTCTTTGCAAAAATCCTGCCTTTTTCCTTTGAGAGTGTTATTTTTTATTTACCGGTATTTTTGAGTTCTCTTGTCGTTATTCCCATCATTTTGATAGCCAAAGCGCTGAAAAATCTTGAGATGGGGTTTATTGCCGCAATATTTGCATCTGTTGCATGGAGTTATTATAACCGTACAATGGCAGGGTATTATGATACCGATATGCTCAACATTGTGCTTCCTATGTTTTTGCTCTGGTCTGTTATTTGGGCGATTAAAACCAATAAAGACATATATCTGCTCTTTACCGCTTTAGATATCCTGGTTTACAGATGGTGGTACCCTCAGTCTTACTCTTTGGAGTTTTCATTTTTCGGATTGATTCTTTTTTATACTTTGGTGTTTGATCGAAAAAATGTATTTAATTATAAACTGCTTGCCATTATGCTGTTTGCTATGATGAATACAGACGGATTGGTTCGTCTGGGTTTTGTTTTAGCCGCTTTTTATACATTTAAGCAGGAAAAATATGATAAGTATATTTACTATATCTTAGGGACTTCAATTATTGCATTTTTTGCAACCGGTGGATTTGATCCGATCTGGTCGCAGTTAAAAGGCTATATTTTTAGAGAGAGTGTCAGTACGGGGACTAAAGGACTGGGACTTCATTTTTTCACGGTAATGCAAACGGTACGAGAAGCAGGGCATATTCCTTTTGAGACTTTTGCAAATCGTATCAGTGGTAATACTGTTACATTTGTCATTTCTTTGCTTGGTTACATGTATCTGCTGTACAAACACCGTATTATGCTCTTTTCACTGCCTCTTGTCGGGCTTGGATTTTTAGCCTATGTCGGTGGACTTCGTTTTACAATCTATGCCGTACCGATTTTAGCTTTCGGCATTGCCTTTTTAATTACGCAGATTGCTTCAAAAATGCCTACGCAGAAGTTGAAAGTTTTAAGCATGAGTGCTTTTACTCTGCTGGTACTGTATCCAAACTATAAACATATAGAGGCGTATAAAGTACCTACTGTTTTTAATGCGAATGAAGTGAAAGTTTTAACAGCCCTGGGAAAAAAAGCAAGTCGTGAAGATTATGTTGTAGCATGGTGGGACTATGGCTATCCAATTCGATACTATGCAGATGTCAAAACTTTGGCCGATGGCGGAAAACACAGTGGAAGCGTGAATTTTCCTGTGAGTTTTATGCTGACACACACACAGGAAGAGGCTGCAAAAATGGCACGGCTTGATGTAGAGTATACGGAAAAAACATACGATTTTGGAGATAAAAACAAGAAAGAGATAGAAGACAAAAATATTACAGTTTTTTCAAACATCGAACAGATGACAAAAGATTACGGATACAAAGATACAAACGAATTTTTAAAGAGTTTGCAGTCTGATATTAAACTGCCGAAAAAAACAAAAGATATCTACTTTTATCTGCCTTTCAGAATGATAAATATCTACCCGACTGTCACACTTTTCTCAAATTTGAATTTAATGAACGGAGACAAAGGCAGGCAGCCATTTTTCTTTGTAAGCAGAAATTTTAAAGATATTGGCAACAAAATTCAATTGGCACAAAATGTATTTTTAGACAAAAGAACTCTGCAGCTTACTCTTGGAAATAAAACATTGCCGATAAGACGTTTTGTGCAAACTTACTATGACAAAAATATGAAACTACACAAACAGGTACAGGTTATCAATCTTTCCTCAAATTTAAATATTATTTTTATGAAAAACTATAATACTTTTTTAATAGTGGATGAACAGACATATAATTCGCTCTATATACAACTGATGGTGCTGGAAAATTATGATAAAAAACTTTTTGAACCTGTGATATTAACACCACAGGCTAAAGTATATAAATTGAAAATATAAGAATTAAAGAACAGTCGGCACTAAAGTACCGATTCCGGGAAGTATTCAGTCTTTAGGAACCCATCCTTTAGGGTGGGCTGAGAGTGACAGTAAGCAACAACAGTCGGCATTAAAGTACTGATTCCTGGAGATGTGCAGCTTTTTCGAAATCCGTACTTCAGTACGGGCTGAATTTAAGTAAATATAATCAAAGGTTTACTATAATCATTTCATTAAAACAAAGGATTCTCTTGCAAACAACAATCAGAAAATGTCTTTTTCCGGCGGCAGGCTACGGGACAAGATTTTTGCCGGCTACAAAAGCGATACCAAAAGAGATGCTCCCCGTCCTTACAAAACCGCTTCTTCAATACGGGGTGGAAGAAGCAATAGAAGCGGGGCTTACTACTATGGCAATCGTTACGGGGCGTGGGAAACGTGCAATTGAAGATCACTTTGATGTTTCTTATGAACTTGAACATCAGATTAAAGGTACTGCAAAAGAGAGTTATTTGCAAGAGATAAGAAAAGTAATAACAACCTGCACCTTTTCCTATACGCGACAAGTTGAGATGAAAGGGCTTGGACATGCCATACTGACAGGTGAAACTCTTATCGGAAAAGAACCTTTTGCCGTCATACTTGCGGATGATTTATGTGATAATGAGAGTGCGGGTGTTTTAGCGCAGATGGTAGAACTTTACGAAAAATACAAGTGCTCTATCGTTGCTGTCGAAGAAGTACCTTATGAAGATACTAACAAATACGGTGTGGTAGCAATAGAAGAGCAGCCCGCACTGAAGTACGGGTTCCGGGAAGATGAATCAGATGCAGGTGAGACAAGGAATCCAAACATTAGTCTAGGCGACAAGAATATTGAAGGTGAGATACGAAACCCAGACTTTAGTCTGGGCGATAAGGCTTTTAAAATTACAGATATGGTAGAAAAACCATCTCCGCAGGACGCTCCGTCCAATCTGGCCATTATAGGCAGGTACATCCTGACTCCGGATATATTTGATATTTTGCGTGAAACAAAACCGGGAAAAGGCGGAGAGATTCAAATTACAGATGCCCTGTTACAGCAGGCAAAGGAAGGTCGTGTAATCGCCTATAAGTTTCAGGGAAAACGTTTTGACTGCGGCAGTGTCGATGGTTTTGTTGCTGCTACCAACTATTTTTACAACAAGAGTAATGCGTGACATATACTCATAATTTTAATCCGACTATTTCAGATGAAGATGTTTTTAATGAAATTCTAAAAGAAAAGAGCTCTATCGGTTATTATACACTGCCGCTTCAAGATACATCTGTTTATAAAGAGTATGCCAAAACAGTGAAACAAACTAATATAGCCGTTATCGGTATCGGTGGAAGTACCCTTGGTACCTATGCTGTTTATAAATTTTTAAAACACTCAAAAGATTTAAGGAAAAAACTTTTTTTTCTTGAAACTACAGACCCTATTGATATCAAATCAAAAATTGAAAATATTGATTTGGAAGATACGCTTTTTATAGTGATTTCAAAATCCGGGACAACTTTGGAAACAATTGCATTGTTTAAGTATATAAACTCTTTGGTTACATGTAACAGAGAAAACACCGTGATTGTCAGTGAGAACGATTCCAAATTAAGTGATTATGCCCGTATACACAGCATGAAAATTTTTGAGATTCCGAAAAATGTGGGAGGACGCTTTTCTGTGTTTTGTGCAGTCGGTTTACTGCCTTTGGCGATAGTGGGTATAGACATAGATGCATTGTTGTCCGGTGCGAGAAAAGTACATGATGAGTTTTTTGGGACTCATAAAGAGCAGCCCGCACTGAAGTACGGGTTCCAGGGTACCTCTGCAACCGCTACTTCAGTGCCTCTTCATAACGATGACACAGGCAATATCTCCGGAACTGCTACTTCAGTTCCCCTCCACAACGATGACACAGGCAATATCTCCGGAACTGCTACTTCAGTTCCCCTCCACAACGATAACGCAGGTAATATCTCCGGAACCGCTACTTCAGTGCCTCTCCACAAAGATGACACAGGTAATATCTCCGGAACCGGTACTTCAGTGCCGGCTGACAATGGCATAAATATTAAACAACGCCTTTTAAAAAAAGCCCGATTTTTAGTCGAATACAAATACAATTACAACATAAATGTAGTCTTTTCCTACTCCTCACGCCTTGAAGGTTTCAACAAGTGGTATATTCAGCTTTGGGGAGAAAGTCTCGGTAAAATTGATATAAACAATACACGTCAGGGATTGACACCTATCGGTATTATCGGTCCGATTGATCAGCACTCGTTTTTACAGCTTATCATCGAAGGCAGACGAGATAAAACGGTAACTGTCATCAAGGTGGAAAATTTTGACAATGATTTGAAAATTCCGGATGTAAAACTGGAAGGGCTTGAAGAGTTACAATATCTTAATAATATTCCTTTTTCCGAATTGATAAACAAACAGGCGGATGCAACGATAGAATCAATAAACAACCAAAAAGACATCCCGTGTGATGTGATAACAATAGACGGTGTTTGTGAAAGTGCCATTGCCGCTTTGATGTATGAATATGAACTGTTGACTTCCCTGTGTGCAAAACTGATGTATATTGATGCCTACAATCAACCCGGTGTTGAAAACGGCAAAATTATTTTGAAAAAAAAATTAAAACAAGACAGAAATGATGACAGCTTGCAATAAAAACAAGAGGCTGATTTTTTATACACTCAGTTTTTATATGCTACAATCAGGAAAAAATATTTGAGTAGGATATATGCAAAAAACAATAAAACTTTTACAAAAAAATGATGAACTCACAACAATAGATACTGAACTCGATATATATCTTGAAATTCCGCATCTGGCTTATGCCGAAGTAAAAAAAGAAGACGGCGGCAAAGCACTGCTTTTTACCAATGTTGTTGATAAAAAAAACGGTAAAAAATTTGAAGAACCGGTCATGATGAACCTTTTTGGATCTTACAGGCGTTGTGAGCTGCTTTTTGGACGAACTATTGAGTCTGTGGCAGATGAAATTACAAAACTGCTGCATATGAAACCGCCCGTAGGCTTCAAAGAGAAAATTTCTATGGCAAGTGAACTCTTTTCACTCAAAAATATTTTTCCAAAACGTCTCAAAGGCGAGGGAGAATGCCAGCAGATAAAATATTTAAAAGATGCAATAGATTTATATAAATTACCGCTCCTGACAACCTGGGAACAAGACGGCGGACCATTTATAACAATGGGCCAGGTGTATACGCAGAGTCTTGACGGCGAAATGGTAAACCTTGGTATGTATAGGCTGCAGGTATATGATAAAAATCATTTGGGCATGCACTGGCAGATACATAAGGATTCTTCACACTTTTTTGACCAGTATCAAAAAGCCGGCAAAAAAATGCCTGTAAGTATAGCTGTAGGGGGAGATCCTTTGTATACCTGGTGCGCAACTGCTCCTCTGCCTTATGGCGTGAATGAACTTTTAATGTATGGATTGATTACCAAAAAGCCTGCACAGCTTGTAAAATCTTTGACAACGCCTTTGTATATTCCCAAAGATGTGGATTATGTAATAGAGGGCTGGGTTGATCCTGATAATCTGAAAATTGAAGGTCCGTTTGGTGACCATACAGGATACTACACTTTGGAAGAACCTTACCCTGTGATGGAAGTTTCAGCGATAACGATGAAGCAAAAAAGAACTTTTTTAGCTACTGTTGTCGGAAAACCGCCGCTTGAAGACAAATATATGGGTTGGGCAACAGGAAAAATTTTCTTTCCTTTGCTTAAAACAACTGCTCCTGATTTGCTGGATTACCACATGCCGGAAAATGCAGGTTTTCACAACCTGATACTTGCAAAAATGCAGCCACTTTACAAAGGACATGCAAAACAGTTTATGCATGCTTTTTGGGGTGCCGGACAGATGAGCTTTGTCAAACATGCCATTTTTGTTGATGAAAAAGCACCAAAACTGGAGAACTATGAAGCTTTTGCCACATATGTTCTGAATCGTTTTACTCCTAAATCACTATTTATTACAGAAGGTATCCTGGATGCGCTTGACCACTCATCTCCTGAGACTTTGGTAGGCGGAAAGCTTGGCATAGATGCTACTGGTGCAGACAGCGTTGAAGCGCCTCAGCTTTTGGGAGATGCAGAACTTCTCAATAGAGTAAAAGAGCTCATTCCTGATGTTGTAGATTTGCATCAGTTTATGCAGCGCACAAACAACCCTGTTACAGTCATCAGTGTAGATAAAAAAAGAAATGTAAAAGAGTATTTTGATGATTTGCTGGTATTGAGTACACATGTAAGAGTGGTTGTATTTGTTGATGCTGAAAAAAATGACATACGGAACTCTTATATGCTGATTTGGCGTGTCACGAACAATATGGATGCACTGCGTGATGTATATACATCGGGACTCATGGTAGGTATTGACGGTACAAATAAAAATTCCTTGGATAATTTTACAAGAGAATGGCCTGATGATGTCGAATGTACACAGAGTGTTGTTGAAAAGCTAAAAGAAAAAGGAGTCTGGAGTCTGGACGAAAAACTCGTCGGTAAGTTTCAATTATAGAATTTTTTGTGTTTTATGTGATAAATTTTATCACTGTAAGGAATATATAATAATTTCTAATGTAATATCAATGAAAGATATTTCACTTCAGGAAAAGTATATGAAAAAAATTTTATTAATTGCACTTTCTTTGGCTTTTTTGACGCTTTCTTCGTCAAATGCTGCTATTTACAAAGGGCAGCGTGTTTTTATTAAAAAATGTTTAAAGTGTCATGACTCCGGACAGAATTTTGTTGCAAAGTATAAAATGAAAAAATGGAAAAAGCTTATGCGAAAGAAAGGCAAAGCTTTGGCAGAAATCCACCTGAAAAGTGAAAAAGCCAAAAAATCATGGAAATATTTTAAGAGTAAAAAATATGCCAGAAAATCAAAACATTTGAAACAGTTTTTAGTTGAATATGCCAAAGACAGCGGGAATGTTCCTGCCTGTAACTAAATAAAATGAAGCATAATCGCTTCATTTTATTTTTCTCTCTTTGTAAAACTCTTCTTTTTAGATAAAATAGCAAACTTTTTAATATTATTTATGAAACAAACGAAGGAAAAACTATGGAAAAAATGTGGTCAGGCCGTTTTTCGGCATCTGCTTCAAATCTTTTAGATCAATTTAATGCCTCGATAATGTATGATCGGAAGTTATACCGTGAAGATATAGAGGGCTCCCTTGCACATGCCCAGATGCTTGCAAAACAGGGTATATTAACGCAAGATGAACTAAGGCAGATTCAAGAAGGTTTGGCTCAGGTAAAAAAAGAGATTGAGTCAGGCGAATTTGAGTGGAATATTTCTGACGAAGATTTGCATATGGGCATAGAAAAACGCCTGACGCAAATTATAGGAGATACCGGGAAGAAGTTGCACACAGCAAGAAGCAGAAACGACCAGGTTGCTGTTGATTTTCGTCGTTATGTTCTGCGAAAAAATCTTGAAATTGCGAAACTTGTGAAACTTTTAATGAAAGAGATTGTGGGTGTCGCAGAAAAACATACAGAGACGCTTTTACCGGGTATGACACATTTGCAGCATGCACAGCCTATTAACTTTGCGTTTCATCTTGGAGCGTATTTGGCAATGTTTCAACGTGATATTGAGCGGTTTGAAAGTTCGTATGAACGAAACAATGTGTCACCGCTTGGATGTGCCGCTCTTGCGGGAACACCGCATAATATTGACAGACAATACAGCGCAGAACTTTTGGGTTTTGAACGTGTGAGTGTCAATTGTCTCGATACCGTGAGTGACAGAGACTTTGCTCTTGAAATTCTTTTTAATATATCGACGATGATGATGCATATTTCCCGTTTGAGTGAAGAGTTGGTTCTCTGGTCCTCTTATGAATTTGGATTTATAGAACTGAGTGATGAATATTCCACAGGAAGTTCAATAATGCCGCAAAAGAAAAATCCGGATGTTCCAGAACTGCTTCGCGGAAAAACAGGCCGTGTTTATGGTGCACTGGTCGGACTTTTGACGGTTATGAAAGGTCTGCCTCTTGCCTACAACAAAGACACGCAAGAAGACAAAGAGGGTGTATTTGACGCAGTAGAGACGGCTGAAATCTCTTTGGAAATTTTAAAAGAAGCGATAAAAACAATGCAGGTAAAATCGCAAAATATGCATTCTGCCTGTAAGGTAGGGCATCTCTCGGCAACAGACCTGGCTGACTATTTGGTTGAAAAATGCAATATTCCGTTTCGTGAAGCCCATTTTATTACAGGAAAAGCAGTGGCCAAAAGTGAAGAACTTGGCATTGATTTAAGTGAAATTGCATTAAAATATTTGCAGGAAATTGATGAGAGAATTTCTGAAGATGTCCTTGATTTTCTTGTGCTGGAAAATTCTATGAATGCCAGAAAATCCCAAGGCGGTACGGCAACACTAAGAACACAGGAACAACTGGACTATTTTAAAAAATATTTGGAGGAGCAATAAAAAATGAAAGTAAGCGTATCACACAAAGAAGGAATGAAGTTTGAGGCAAAAACCGAGAAAAGCAGTTTTATTATAGACTGTCCGGTAATTTCACCTGTTGAGTATTTCTTGGCAGGTATCATTACATGCAGTGCAACTGACTTGATACTGATACCGAAAAATCAGGGAAAAACAGTCACTGATTTAGTGGTAGACGGTGATGTGGTTCGTGCGGAGGATCATCCTCGTAAATTTGTAAAATTGCATTTGACCTACAGTTTTAATTCGGATGCAGATGATGTAACAGCGGCAAGATGGGTAATGGCTTCGGTTGAAACGTATTGTTCTACTATCAACACTATTCGAGATACAACAGAGATTTCCTACTCCATCACACATAACGGCAAGCTGATTCGTGAAAATGAAAAAATGATCAGCGGCGGCGGAGCGAAAATAGATATGGGCGAAATCGAGTCTTGCCCAAGCTAGAGAGTTTCTCTAGCTATAAAAAATCTTTTGGATCGGCATCACTGAAATGGCCCCATTTGAGTTTTGCTCCACCCAGAATATGAAAATGCAAATGTTTGACTTCCTGTCCGCCGTTCTCTCCTACATTTGTAATGACTCTGTATCCTGAGGTCTCAATCTTGACCTCTTTGACAATTTCCTGAATAAACTCTGTCATCTTTGCCATAGTCTCACCGGTAACTTCGTTAAAGCTGTCTATATGCAACTTTGGTATTGCCAAAATATGCACAGGTGCTTTAGGATTGATGTCATGAAAAGCTAAAAAATTTTCATTCTCCAAAACAATATTTGCGGGTATTTCTTTATTTACGATTTTACAAAAAAGACACATAATTCTTTCCTTCATTTCTTATTATTGTAGCACATAAAAGCTATTTATAACAAATTTTTCAGTATAATCACTACAAAATTAAATAACTACGGAGACTCTATTGAAAGAGTGGTATGATAAAATAAAAGAAGCACCAAGTGTAGAAGCTTTAGAAGAGATTCGAATTGCTGTCTTTGGAAAAAAAGGCATATTAGCTGCCGAATTTGCTAAAATGAAAGATGCTCCCAATGAGCAAAAATCTCAAATCGCAAAAGATTTAAACAAGCACAAGAGTGCATTGATGAATGAGTTTACTGCAAAAAAAATTGCCTTGCAAACGCAAGAGTTGCAACGTGCTATGAAAGAAGAGGCCATAGATGTGTCAATGTTTGGCACAAAATCTTCAGCAGGGGCACTGCATCCTGTGATGGAAACAATGGACAGAATTGTAGAATATTTTTCATGTATGAATTTTTCTGTAAAAACAGGGCAGATTGTTGAAGATGATTTTCATAATTTTGAAGCACTCAACCTTCCAAAATACCATCCGGCACGAGATATGCAAGACACATTTTATTTTAAAGACGAAATGCTTTTACGCACACATACTTCACCTGTACAAATCAGAACAATGCTGGAGTCAAAACCGCCGATTCGTATGATCGCACCGGGTGCGGTTTTTCGCCGCGATTATGATTTGACACATACCCCGATGTTTCATCAGGTTGAGGGATTGCTTGTTGATGAAGAGGGAAAAGTCTCTTTTGCCAATTTAAAGTTCATTCTGGAAGATTTTTTAAAGTATATGTTTGGTGATGTGAAGGTTCGTTTTCGCCCTTCGTTTTTCCCTTTTACGGAACCTTCTGCGGAAGTGGATATCTCCTGTGTGTTTTGTCAGGGAGAAGGCTGCCGTGTCTGCTCTCATACGGGATGGCTGGAAGTACTTGGCTGTGGTATTGTAGATGAAAATGTATTTGAAGCGGTCAATTACAAAAATGTCAGCGGGTATGCTTTTGGTTTGGGAGTAGAGCGTTTTGCAATGCTGATTCATCACATAGGTGACCTTCGCTCACTTTTTGAGGGAGATATTAAGTTACTGGAGCAGTTTCAATGATAGTTACGAAGAGTTGGTTAAACGAATGGATTGACCTGGAAGGAATTTCGACAAAGGAACTCGCTGATACTTTTAACGCTATCGGTCTGGAGGTTGACAGGATTCACGAATATCGTGTACCTGCAAAAATAGTTTTTGGAAAAGTATTAGAGTGTGAAAAACATCCCGATGCAGACAAACTCAATATCTGCCAGGTTGATATAGGGTCGTGTATCCGTCAAATTGTATGCGGTGCTTCAAATGTAAGAGCAGGGTTACATGTAGTCGTGGCAACTATTGGGGCTGTAATGCCGTCAGGACTTGTGATAAAACCTGTCAAACTTCGCGGAGTAGATTCAGAGGGGATGATATGCTCGGCGTCAGAAATCGGTCTGCCTGATTTGGGCAAAGGTATTATTGAACTTGATGCAAGTGTAGGAACCTTTTCGCTTGGACAGGAAGTCAATGAAAATCCTCTTTTCAATGATGATTTGATTGAAATAGAATTGACAGCAAACCGTGGAGACTGTTTAAGTATTCGTGGTGTTGCAAGAGACTTGAGCGCTGCGTTTGACAGACCTGTAAAAGAGTACGAACAAACTGACAATGATGAAAAAAGAGGAATAGGACGTATTCTCTCTTTAACGCATGAAAAAGATTTGGATGTAAATTTGCGCTACAAAGCCATAGATTTAAAAGAACTGGTTCTGCCTTTTGTTGTCAAACTCCGTCTTGGGCAGATAGAAGAGTCCCGAAAATGTGATGTTGAAGCAATGACACTCTATGTGACGCATGCTACAGGTGTGATTTTGAGAGCCTACAGACATGAGTTCTTTACAAAAGATGATGAAGTGATGGCGAAGATTATTCTTGGCGAAGATGAAAACGGATATGCCTGTATCAAAACACAGGAGGGGCAAATTGCTTCCATAGTCGGTATTATTCAAAAAGATGAATCCAAAGTGACAAAAAACGAGGGAATTGTTCTTTTGGAAGCCAGTTATATTCCGCCTGATATTATTTCTAAAAAAATGGCCGAGAAAAAAATTGAATCAGGTCCAATGTTTTACAAAACATCACGGGGCAGTGAACCAGAGTTGAATGGCGGACTTTCATACTGTATTGACCTGATAGAATCAAACTCTGTTTCATCAACATTCAGCGGCAGTATAGAGTTGTCTACGTCATTCAGAGAAAAGAATGTGATTGTCACAAAGCAGGAAATTGATGAGATAATTGGTGCAAATATTGACAAAATCGTTATTACAAAGATTTTGAAAAATTTAGGTTTTGATGTTTCCAAGTCATCAGTTGACAAGTTTGTAATTTCCATACCGCAGTTTCGTCACGATATTACAAACAAGCAGGATATTGTAGAAGAAATTGTACGGATGGTCGGGATAGACAATATCCCTTCCAAGCCCTTTCTTCTCAAAGAAGCAAACAGACTTGAAGACAACTATTTTGAATACAAAAAGCGTTCTGTCTTTAGACACAGGTGTGCACAGAGCGGATTTTTTGAATCTGTTCATTTTGTTTTTGATGAGAAAAAGATTTTAGAGTCTTACGGATTTGAAACAACAAAAAAAGACCTTGAACTTTTAAACCCGATTGTACAGACTTTAGACACTCTGCGTCCTACACTTTTAACAGGTCTGCTCAAAGCAGCATCTTCAAATATTAAAAATGGCTACGCTTCTGTCAGGCTCTTTGAAATAGGTTCTGTTTTTACACCGACCAGGGAAGAGTCTTACAAAATGTCATTTGTTTTCAGCGGGGACAAAGAGAATGAAAATCTTGCCAACAGCGGTAAGCCTGAAAAGGTCGATTTTGCCTTTTTTGTGCAGAAGATAGCGGATGTAGTTGGTGATATAGAGTTGCGTGAGTATACGACAAAACATGCCCTTTCCCATACCTATCAGTCAGCAGAGGTTTTGTTGAACAATGCAGTGATCGGAGAACTTTTCAGAGTGCATCCTGAAGTTGAAAAAGCCTATGATCTGCATAGAACATATATGTGTGAACTTGATTTGCAAAAAATTCCTTATGCATTGAAAACCGCACAGCAGAGATCAAAATATCAGGCCTCTTTTAGAGATTTGAGCATCATAATGCCAAAAGATATGAGTTATGAGAGAGTCAAAGATGTGATTCATACACATGCGCGCAAAGAAGTTGTGCGCTTTTATCCTGTTGACAAATACAGTGATGAATCACTGGGTGACAACATCAGCCTTTCTCTGCGCTTTGTACTGCAGTCTGATGAAAAAACTTTGGAAGAAGAAGATATCACAGCGGCAATGGATTCTATCCTCGATGCATTAAACAAGAAACTTGGAATTGGTCTGCGATGAGTACGGTAGTTGTTTCTCCTGCTGAGTCTTTTTCTCTGAAAATTTCAGAAATTGCCCCGGACAAGTCTATTTCACACCGAAGTGTTATGTTTGCAATGCTAAGCAAAGGTGTCAGTGAGATAGAAAATTTTTTACGGGCCGAAGATACGATGAACTCTTTGGAAATTGTAAAAAATCTTGGTGCAAATGTCGAAGATGACGGAAAAATCATTAAAATATCCTCAAACGGCATACAGGAACCGTTTGAAATACTTGACTGCGGTAATTCGGGAACAGGTATGCGCCTTTTTTGCGGACTGTTAAGTTCTGCAAACGGACATTTTGTTCTTACGGGAGACAAATATCTTCGTCGCCGCCCGATGAAACGTGTTACGGAACCGTTGATGAGCATCGGTGCAAAACTTGACGGCAGAAAAAACGGAGATTTAGCGCCGCTCTCAATTCGCGGCGCCTCTTTGAAAGCTTTTGATTATGAGAGTAAAATTGCCTCAGCACAGGTGAAAAGTGCAATGATTCTGGCAGCACTGCGGGCAGACGGGGTGTGCAGGTATCGCGAGCCGGAACTTTCACGTGACCATACAGAACGAATGCTCAAAGGTATGGGGGCAGATATCAAAGTAGATGGTTTGACAACGACTGTTACGCCGTTAAAAAAACTTCTTGAACCTTTAAAAATTCGAGTTCCTGCTGATCCTTCCTCTGCTTTTTTCTTTGCAGTTGCGGCTGCGATTGTTCCGGGTTCTCAGGTAATACTTGAAGGTGTTACACTAAACCCTACAAGAATAGAAGCTTTTAAGGCATTAGAACGTATGGGAGCGGATATCTCTTACGAATTAACAGATGACAGGTATGAGCCTGTTGGCAATATACATGTAAAGTATGCGCCTTTGCACTCAATTGTCATTGAGGAAAATATCTCATGGTTGATTGATGAACTGCCGGCACTCTCCATAGCTATGGCATCTGCAAATGGCGAGAGTATTGTCAAAAATGCCAAAGAGTTGCGGGTCAAAGAGTCTGACAGAATTTCTACGGTTGTTGAAGGTCTGAGAGCCTGCGGTATTGAAGTTGACGAATATGAAGACGGGTACAAAATTACTGGCGGAGCATTGAAAAAAGCCAAGGTTGAGAGTGACGGAGACCACAGGATTGCTATGAGTTTTATTATTGCAGGAGTGAAATGCGGGATGGAAGTGAGTGATTTGGAGTGTATAAACACCTCTTTTCCAAACTTTTTTGAACTTTTAAGCAAAATAACTGAAACGGAGTTTACAGAATGAAAATAGAGCTTGCAGAAAACTACGGTTTTTGTTTTGGTGTGAAACGGGCGATTAAAATTGCAGAAGAAAATACAAATGCAGCAACCTATGGTCCGTTGATTCACAACTCTAAAGAGATAGCAAGACTGGATAAAGATTTTAAAGTAGGCCTCGTTGAAGATTTTCAAACATTCAAGCCGGGAGATAAAGCAATCGTTCGGACACACGGTATAGTCAAAGATGAACTTGCGCAACTCAAAGAAAATGGCATTGAAGTGGTGGATGCCACCTGTCCGTTTGTGACAAAGCCACAGGAGATAGCTCAGGAGATGAGTGAAAAGGGGTATGATGTTGTCATTTTCGGGGATGAGTCACACCCTGAGATAAAAGGAGTAAAGTCTTATGCAACACACGGTGCAACGGTTGTTACAAGCGTTCAAGAGTTACAGAATCTGAAGTTTCATGAACGTATAGCACTGATTGCCCAGACAACAAGAAAAGTCGAAGACTATATGGAGATTGCAAATTATCTGATTCCCCGCCACAAAGAGGTACGTGTTTTTAACACGATATGCAATGCAACATTTGAAAATCAGGAAGCTGTGAGAAAACTTTCTAAAAAAGCAGATGTCATGATAATCATCGGTGGAAAAAATTCATCAAATACCAAGCAGCTTTTTAATATATCTTATGAAAACTGTCCAAACAGTCATCATATTGAAGATGAAAACGAATTAGAGAGCGAGTGGTTTTTGGATAAAAAACATTGTGGTGTTACTGCAGGTGCCTCCACTCCGGACTGGATTATACAAAATGTTATCAATTCGATTGAAAAAAGTATAAATTAATCATAACTTTGTTATAATCACGACAATTTTTATGTAACAGAGGATAGGCAATGGCGTTCGATAACGAATCATTTGAAGAAGAAGAAAATTTTGCAGAGATGTTCGCAGCAAGCGAAAAAAAGCAAGAAACAAGTCGCATCGTAGAAGGTGAAATAGTAGAGATACAGGCTGATGAGAACAGAGCATTAGTAAGTGTAGGTGATAAACTCGAAGGTATATTAAGCCTTGACGAAATCCGTGATGAAAACGGTGAGTTGAAGTTTAATACCGGTGATAAAATTAAAGTTATGCAAATGGGGTACTACAATGAGCGTCCCAAAATATCATACAAGAAAGTTTTAGAGCAGGAAAAAACTATAGAGTTTATTGATGCACACAAAGAGGATTTTGAAGACCTGGTTGTTGAAGGTGTCATTACGAAGAAAAATCGTGGCGGATATGTTGTTGAGGCTGATGCAGTTTCATTCTTTATGCCGCGTTCTTTAGCAGCATTCAAAGAGACTGACGATGTTGTAGGGCGTAAAATCAAAGCACAGGTTGTGAAAATTGATCCGGCTGAAAATTCGATTATTCTTTCACGTCGTAAACTTTTCAATGAAGAGCGCAAAAAGAAAAAAGAAATCATTGACCAGCTCATGGCTGAAGATGTTATTGTTGAAGGGACTATCAAAAAAATCACCAGTTACGGTATGTTTGTAGATGTCGGCGGTGTTGACGGTTTGGTACACTACAATGAAATCTCTTATAAAGGTCCGGTAAATCCGTCAAAACTTTATAAAGAGGGTGATGTTGTAACTGTCAAAGCAATCTCTTATGACAAAGACAAGCGTCATCTTTCTTTATCTATCAAAGCTGTTCAGCCTGACCCTTGGGCAGAAGTTGAAAGTGAACTGGATGAGGGCGACACAATTACTGTTACTGTTTCAAATATTGAAGCATACGGTGTTTTTGTTGATCTTGGAAATGATATAGAAGGTTTCTTGCATATTTCAGAAATCACATGGAACAAAAATGTAAAAAATCCAAATGATTATCTGGAAGTTGGACAGGAAATCGATGTTGAAGTAATAGAAATCAATTCTAAAACACATAAACTTCGTGTTTCATTAAAAAGACTATTACCAAAACCATTTGATGAATTTGTTAAAAAATATCATGAAGGTGATGTGGTGACCGGTACAGTTACATCTTTAACTGATTTTGGTGCATTTGTCCGTATAGACGGTGTTGAAGGCCTTTTACACAATCAGGACATTTCATGGGACAAAAATACAAAAGCAAAAGATGTTTTGAAATCCGGTGAAGAAGTTGAAGTAAAAATTGCCAAAATCAACAAAGAAGACCAAAAAATATCTTTAAACCGTAAAACACTTTTGGAGTCACCTATAGACAAGTTTGCCACAACACACAAAGTAAACTCTGTAGTCAAAGGGACTATTCGCGACATTAAAGACTTTGGTGTATTTGTTTCTCTCGAAGACGGTGTTGATGCACTTATTCGTGATGAAGATTTGGCGCCACTGGTAAAAGAAGAGTTAGAGCCGGGTCAGGAAATAGAAGCTGCAATTGCAAACATTGATACCCGTCGTGACCGTATCCGTTTATCTGTTAAAAAATTGGATTATATCAAAAATCAGGCAATGCTTGAAGAGATTAATGATACAGAATCACACTCTCTCGGTGACTTGATAAAAGATAAATTTAAATAAGCTCAAGCTTTTAAATGCAAAAGATAATTAAATGGTTTGCCCCGCTTTTAGCATTAGGGGTAGCCGTGTTTATTGTCTTTTTTCTAGTATCTATAAACTCACAGGATGAAGTGATAGATACGCAACCTCTGGTTTTAAAAAATGAAACTGTTTTTAAAAAACCGGAAAAACTGTGGCTGAATCATTTTTCAAAATCTGAGAGGCTCGGTTATTTTTATCCTGTGAATGAAGTGTATATTACACTTGATTTGAATGAAAAAATAACTAAAACTATTACCTATAAACTGTCAGCAAAACTTTTAGATCCCTATCAGCTTTTTTGTCTCAAAGAAGAGTTGAAAAGACATAAATTAAAGTATTTTTTAAAAAAAGATACTAAAGGTATAGATTTACTTATTTATTCACAAAATGTAGATAAATTAAACAAATTGGTAAAAGTGCTAAAAAATTATAAAATTAAGGCCACTGTTACGCCTTATAAAAAGGAAGATTAAATGCAGAAATATACAGTAGTTGTGTGTGACCATATCCATGAAGCCGGCTTGAAAATGCTTCAAGAAGATGAAAATATCAACTTCATCATGGCAGCGGATGTGGATAAAAAAGAGCTTGTTGAAACAATTATTCCAAAAGCAGATGTTGCCATCACAAGAAGTTCAACGGACGTTGATGAATTTTTTATAGAACATGCAACAAATATGAAAGCTATTGTTCGTGCTGGTGTCGGTGTTGACAATGTCAACATTCCCGAGTGCTCCAAAAAAGGAATCATTGTAATGAATGTACCGACTGCCAATACAATTGCTGCGGTAGAACTTACTATGACACATATGCTTTCATGTATGAGAATGTTTCCGTATTCTCATGACCATTTGAAAAACCAGCGAATCTGGAAGCGTGAAAAGTGGTACGGATATGAACTTAAAGGTAAAAAACTTGGTATTATCGGTTTTGGAAATATAGGTTCCCGTGTTGCGAAACGCGCAAAAGCATTTGAGATGGATATAGTTGCCTATGATCCGTATATCGACCCTTCAAAGGTAACTGATTTGGACATGACCTACACCAAGAACTTTGATGATATTTTGGCATGTGATGTTATCACGATACATACACCGAAAAACCAAGAGACAATTAATATTATCGATAAAGAAGAAATTGCAAAAATGAAAGACGGCGTTGTGCTTGTCAACTGTGCACGTGGCGGACTCTATAACGAAGATGCTTTGTATGACGGACTGAAATCCGGTAAAATTCGTTTTGCCGGCATCGATGTGTTTGTTAAAGAGCCTGCAATTAACAATAAACTGCTTGATTTGGACAATATTGTCGTTTCTCCTCACTTGGGAGCAAATACTTATGAGTCTCAGTACAATATCGGAACACAGGCGGCACAAAATGCAATTGCCGCGGCGAAAGGAATAGCCTATCCTAATGCGATGAATTTGCCGATAGATGAGAGTAAAATACCTCCTTTTGTAAAGCCATTCTTGGAAATGGGACAAAAAATCGGTTTTCTGGAGTCTCAGATTAATAAGTCTAAAATCATCTCTATAAAAGTAAAAGGGCAGGGAGAAATAGCAAACTATGTTGATTCTCTTGCAACTTTTGTGACGGTTGGGGCATTGAGCCACAGTTCAGAGACTATAAATTATGTAAATGCAGACTTTGTTGCCAAAGAAAAAGCTATTGAAGTTGAAGCGGTTAATTTGGGAGACTCAAAAGTTTACAAGAACCTTATCACTGTGAAAATCACAACAAATGAGGGGACAACATCAATTTCGGCTACAATTTTTGAAGACGGAGTACAGCGTATTGTTGCAATAGACGGTTTTGACATTGAATTCCCTCTCAAGGGTGATATGGTTCTGTTTAAAAACTCTGATGTTCCCGGTGTCATTGGCAGTGTAGGAACTATACTTGCAGACAATAATGTAAATATTTCAGATTTTTCATTGGCAAGAAACGAGCAGTCAGAAGCGCTTGCTGTGATTTTGGTAGACAATGCGGTAAATGATACTACCTTGAATGAATTGGCATCTTTAGATGCCTGCATAAGTGTTAACTACGCTCGTTTGTAAAATTTTCTTCTCTTTTACAAATTTTTGGAACCCGTACTTTAGTGCGGGCTGAAAGTGGCGTAAAAGTAAGTAATAACAGTCGGCACTGAAGTACCGATTCCAAGGAATGTATGGCTTTTTGGAACCCATCCTTCAGGGTGGGCAGAGAGTGGCAGGAATGTTTTAACAGTCGGCACTGAAGTACCGATTCCGATATGTTCTTCTGAACCTGTACTCTTAATGCTAAAGTACGGGCTTGATCTCTTTAGAGTTTCATAAGCCGTAAGTGTTTACTGAAAAGTAGTTCCGCCGTCAATGACTATTGTCTGTCCTGTCAGCCAGGATGCCTCATCAGAACACAAAAATTTGCATGCACCTGTTAAATCCTCAGGAACACCCATACGAGAAAGCGGAGAGCGTCTGACAACTTCAGCTTTTACCTCTTCGTAGTTTGGAAATGCCTTGAGTGCGTCGGTATCAATCGGTCCGCCGCTTACGGCATTGACACGAATATTTTTCTCACCGAGTTCAGCTGCGGCATAACGTACCATAGCCTCAACAGCAGCTTTGTTTGTTCCGTGACCTGCATAATTCGGCGTATAAACAAGGTTTCCTGTAGAACTCATGGAAATAATGCTGCCGCCTCCTGTTTTTTCCATTCTTT
Source organism: Sulfurimonas sp. NWX367 (assembly GCF_039667065.1). Classification (NCBI taxonomy): domain Bacteria; kingdom Pseudomonadati; phylum Campylobacterota; class Epsilonproteobacteria; order Campylobacterales; family Sulfurimonadaceae; genus Sulfurimonas; species Sulfurimonas sp. NWX367. Next base: position 116,999 of record NZ_JALCZM010000001.1, read on the forward strand.
TGGCAGCTTCCTGTGCACCGACGACAAAAGCATCTACCGTTGCCGTATAGATATTGTTGAGACCTTTTGGCTTGAGGCGCATAAACGGTCCAAATCCACCGACAACGGCACGCCCTGAGATGATTGCATTGGATATAAAATAATCCAGTCTGTCAAAATCTTCGTCAAACTCTTTATAAACATCTTTATATGTGTTTGGCTCTAATATATCGAGTTTGTAGGCACGGCATTTTACTCCGTAATTTGTCTCGATATCTTTAATAATTTCATTTGCGGTATCAGCGCTTGAAGCATAGGTAAAGGCAACATTACAGCCTTCTTTTGCAAAAGCATACACAATTGCCTTGCCGATTCCGCGAGTTCCGCCGCTTACAAAGAGAGTTTTGTTTTTCATACTTTAGAGTCCTTTAATATCGTAATTTTTCATTACTTCTTCAATCTTTTTCATGTTTTCTTTGCTTGGAGCAACAAGAGGCAGTCTGTACTCGAGTGTCTCTGTAAGTCCTGCTATATACATTGCCGCTTTTATCGGAATAGGATTTGACTCACAAAACATCACTTTGTTCAAAGGGTAGAGTTTGTCATTGATGGCTTTTGCCCCTATAAAATCACCGCTGAGCGCTTTGTTGACGAGTTCTGATTTCAGGTCAGGCATAAGATTGGATGTAACTGAAGTGATTCCTGCTCCGCCGTTTGCCAAAATAGGATAGTCAATCGCATCATCCCCTGAAAATACTTTTAATTCGGGTCTGCGCGAAAGCAGTTCTACAGTACGCTCCAGGCTGCCTGTCGCTTCTTTGACTCCGTAAATATTTTTGACATCATCAAAAAGTCTGATAGTCGTGTCTGCAGAAATGTCCACACCTGTACGTCCGGGAACATTATAAAGCATAAACGGCAGTTCGCTGACAGCTTCTGCTATAGCTTTATAGTGCTGGTACAGACCCTCTTGCGAAGGCTTGTTGTAGTAAGGCGAAACAGAAAAGATAGCATCAACACCACAGCTTTGCGCATGTTTTGCAATTTCTATCGCTTCATGTGTTGCATTGCTGCCTGCTCCTGCCAAAACTTTTGTCTGCGTGCCTTTACAGACTTCTACGGCAATTTCTATACAGCGTTTGTGTTCATCATGTGTCAGTGTGGCGCTTTCGCCTGTTGTTCCGACAGGGCATACTGCATTCATACCGTTGTTTATTTGGCGTTGTATTAACGCAGCATAGGTCTGTTCATCAAGTTTCCCGTTTTTAAACGGAGTTATCAGTGCGGTTGAAGAACCTGTTACTAAATTCATTCTAAGTAGCCTTTAAAAATAATGGCTAATTATAGCTAAAAAGTATTAAATTTTTTCAGATTCGAAGTTTTTAATGTAGCGTTTTCTTTTCGCCTCTTTCATTTTTGAATTGTCTGCAATGATAAATCCTTCGACCACACCATGGAGTCCTTCATTGACACTAAAATCGAAAAAGCGGACAGCCCCCTCATCATACAGTTCTGCATACTGTTTAAACAAAGTCGGCACAGCCGTTCCCAACTCTTTGAGATATTTTTTTAAAACAACAAACCCCTCTTTGTAGGATCTGTATTTAAAAAGCATGTCAAACTCCTGTTTTTGTTCATAGCTCATAAAATAGGGTGTTTTTGCACTCATCATATCGGTATTGCAGGAAAAATGCAGAGAGTAGAAGTAAACGAGTGCCGCAACGGCCTGTTTTGGTGTGTCTGCATTAATGGTAACTGTGCCATAGGTATAAATGATATGCGGATTTTTTGCCAAATAGGCACCCACGCCCTGCCACAGATTGTCGAGTGCCCGTGAGCCCCAGTATTTTGGCTGCACAAAACTGCGTCCGAGTTCTACGGAGTTGTTGCAGTAGTCTTGAAAATGTTTACTGAAATCACACAGGTTGTAGGTATACAGTCCTTCCATACCACGGTTTTTTATGATTTGTGCGACTTCTCCTATGCGGTAGGCTCCGACAATTTCAAGATCTTCTTCATCCCAAAGGATAAGATGTTTGTAGTAGTTGTCATACAGGTCATTGTCTTTTGCTGTGCCTGTCCCGCCGCCGATTGCACGAAAAGAAATTTCTCTCACGCGTCCGAGTTCCTGCATTAAAAACGGTGCTTCGTCTGCCTGGGCGAGAATGATTTTTTTGCCGTCAAGTGTATGTCCCAAAACTTCGGCATTGTTTACCTCTGCACGCAAAAGCATCTTATTATGCGCCGCCGTAATGGTAGTCTCAGTTTGCAATACACATTCTTTTTTTGTTCCAAGGGTATAAAGATGCCGGTAGAAAAGTTTGAGATACTCGGCAATGCTGATATTTTCATCAGAAAAAGAGCTGAGAGGAATAACTCTGCCTATGTTAAATACTAGCGGTTTTTTATCTCCTGCTGTGACAAATTCATGCGGGAGCATTAACAGACCGCTGAGCTTTTTGGGAAGTATCAGCGAGACAAAATAAAATAAAAAGCTGTTGCGACCCTCGATTCTTACCGGCAGGATCGGTGTTTTGTTTCTTTTGGCAATTTTTAAAAAACTTGCTTTCCACGGGGTGTCTTTAATCCCTTTGAGTGAAAATCTGTTGACAATGCCTGCGGGAAAAATGATTACCGCTTCTTCATTTTTTAGAGCTTCATTAATGGCTTTGATACTTGTTTTTGTAATGGCTCCTGTAATGTTGTCAACGGGAATGATGATGTCACTTGCCTGTGTCACACCCATGAGCATACCGTTTACCATCAATCTTACTTTCTTGTTTTCTCTTACACTCGCTATGAGTTGTACCAAAGCAAAGGCATCCGAGGCCCCTGTGATATGATTTGCGACAACCAGTACTCTGCCCGTTGAAGGAATGTTTTTGAGCTCCTTTGGCTTGATGGTATAGTCTATATCCAAAAGTTCAAGCATACTGTCTACGAACTCCAGTCCATGCAGATAATGGTTTTTTTCATGAATTTCATTATATTTTTCTTCATGAAATATTTTTTTGAGTCTTTGTATAAAAAAATTATTAACAGATGCCGGCAGGTATTTTACGGCTTTTTTAAAATTTGTTTTGTAGGCTTTTTCTATGTCTAACATATTATATTTTCTCCTTTTCTATAAGTATGCTTCTTGTTTTGCCGTCAATCTTTTTCAAAAGTGCCGGCAACAAAAGAAGATCTACCAGCAGGGCAATGAGTAAAGCAATGGCTGTAATGAGTCCGAAATTTGCATTGAGCATAAACTGTGAAAGACGGAAGACTATGAATGCACTGCTTAAAACGACAGTGGTCAGTACCATTGCCAAACCTGCATACTGCATAACATAGGCAAGGGCATTTTCAAAATCAAATCCTTTTTTTCTCGCTTCTTTGTATTTGATTAAGAAGTGAATCGTGTCATCTATGGCTATACCGAGAATGATGGCACCTGAGATGGCTACACCCAAATCTATGTTAATGTTGAGCCAGCCCATAACACCTATGACCAAGACAATAGGCAAGATATTGGGAATTAAAAAGAGCGGTATCATTTTTATATTTTTAAAAATAAAAAACATAAGCAGAGAAGTAGCGGTAATGGCAAGCAATATAGATTCAATAAGAGTTTTTGTTACATCAGCCTGCATATGTGCAAACATTTGGGTCTGACCGTTAACCTGTGCAGAATAAGGCGTGTTTTGCCACCACTTCTCAATCCACTCTATCATCTGCAGATCTTTTGAGGTATCAACGACATTCATAGATACAGTGAGTCTGAGCAGCCGTTCGTTGACATCCATTTTATCATTTATTTCCATACCCTGCGGCAGTGAGAGTGAATACAGCAGAAGATATTGGGCAATAAGATTGTTGTTGTCTGGTATGCTTTTGTTTGCATCAATGACCTCATTGAATTTTTTGACCACATCTACAAGCGAAGAGGTATGTCTGGCATCAGGAAATTTTTCTTTGAGCGCCTGTGAGAATCTGTCAACTGTTTGCATGAATTTTGCATTTTTAATCCCGTCTGTGATTTTTGAATCTATGACAACTTCATAACTCATCGGACCGGTAAGGTTTTTTTCTATCACATTGACTGTTTGACGAAAGGGAACATCCTCTCTGAAATATCTGACCGCATTGGAATCCACTTTGAGGTTTGTCAGTCCAAAAGCTATAAAGCTAAAGAGCAAAAGTGTGGCAATGATAATTTTGTTGTCATGCTTTATGATGAATTTTGCATATTTTTTGGCAAAGGAACCGAGTCTGTTTTGGACAGCCGTCTTTTGCGTGACTTTGACCTTTATATTTAAAATTGCCAGGGCTGCGGGAACAAAAAGTATCGTAATGACAAAGGCCAATATGGCGGCATTTGCTGTTGCCAGACCTAAGGTCTTGATGGGAACAATATCTGAAATACCCAAAGAAGCAAAACCTACAGCGGTTGTTATGGAGGTTAAAAAAGTAGGCAGAAGGTTTTTCTCCAAAGTATCATGAATTGCCGCATAATTGTCAAGTCCTGCTTTTCTGCCAAGCAGATAGATCCAAAAAAGGTGCATTGCATCGGCAATGCCGATAGCAATGATAAATACGGGCATATTTGCCGTAAAGTTGTTGAGTTTGTAGCCAAAAACTGTTTGCAGTGACAGAACTATAGTAAAGGTAAAAACAACGACGGCTATTGTCAGAAAAACACCGGAAATTTTACGAAAAATAATCCACAGCAGAAGCATAGCTATCAAAAGAACAAGCGGAGTGAAGGTTTTGACATCATACTGACCGAGGGAACTGAATGTTGTATTGACAACAGGTCCGCCTGCGAGATAAAATTTGTAACCGCTCTCTTTTTCCTCCTGGATATATCTGTTTATATCCTGCATAATATGTTTGGAAGCCCCAATGGTGTTGCCTGCTTTTGGTGTCAAACGCCCGACTATCATAGTAGTTTTGGCATCTTTTGATATGATACGGTTGACAATTAAATCTTCATCCAAAGCAATTTCTTTTTTCTTCTGTAAATCATTTACATGTAAAGCGTCAATATCTTCTATAAAATTATCTATGAGAATGTCATCTTCGTCCTGCGGGTTTTGATGGACATATTGGTAATTTGTAAGCGAATCTACTCTTGCTATGTATTTTGTCTGCCAGAGTTTTTGGGTGAGCCGATCTATTACATGTAACGCTTTTTTGTTAAAAATACTGTTTTCATCGCGAAAAACTATGATGATGGAGTCATCATTGCCAAAGGTATTTTTAAAGGCATCATACTGTTTGAGTGTTTGTGACTCTTCGCCAAACCAGATTCTGTAGGAGCCGTCAAACTGTGCATATTTGAGCTGATAGGCAAGTACAACAGTAATAAGCGGAATCAGTGTGACAATAAACCAGCGAAATCTGATGATGAAATCTACAAATTTTTTCATTTTTTCCTCTATATTAAAAATAATAACCGAGTTTTAGACTGATGCGTTCATGCGCACCCATCAGTTTAAAAGCCGTATTGTAATTTTTTGACGGAGATATGTATCTGTAGTCAAAATTAAGTTTGAAAGTATCCATAACACGGGTTTGATACTCCATATAGTAGACCTGTTCATTATAATCAAGGTCAAATATGCCGCCGCCGACGATACTTGCATCGTTGCCCTGGTTGAAACTGTAACGAAGCCCTAAAAAAAGGTCATTTTGAAAAAGTTCAAACAGTGCCAGATCATCTTTTTTTCCGCTTTGCAGTGTAATATAACGGTAGTATTCCACAAGCAATCCCAGATCAGCCTCTTTGTAAACCTGCGAGAGCGTATGTTCTGCACCAATGCCTACATGTATATAATCAGAAACAAGTGTATCATCAAGAATGTCGGCAAAGGTGGCTTCAAGCTTGTAGAGTGTTGCGCCTATTACAAGCGTGTCATAGGTCATAAACTTGTTAACCAAATAGGCATTTTCTTCTGTTGTAACAGTATTGTCAGCCTGGAGTGTTTGTGTATAGTAGCGTTGGGAGTCGTACCCGTTTTCAAAGACAAAAGCATAATCAAGTGCATATTGGGTGTCTGTGCTGTCTGAATATTTCAGGTAAATACTTGGTCGGTAGGGGCTGGCTTTTGTTCTGAGTTTTTCTTTATATACCAAAGGCAGAGTAACATTTGGCGCTACATTGAGTGTAGCGGGAAAATAGTAATAGACATAAGGATAGGCAGGCATTTTCCTGTTTTGTTCATACAGTTTTATAATGGCAGAAAACTCTCCGCTTTCTGTGTAATGCGTATAAGCGGCATTGATGACACCGAGTTTGTCTGTGTAAAAAGGGTCAGACCGCAGTTCGTCAGGATTAAAAACATTGACAATATTGCGTACTTCAAGTGCACCCCAGAACAAAATATTTTTTCCAAGAAGGATGGAATCATTTTCAAAATCATAACTGCCGTAAAGTTCATCCAAACGGATAAAACTTCTGTTGGTATGTTTCGCTGTTTTTTGCAAATCATAATAATCCTGTTGTACTCTGGCTTTTGCAAACCCTGTAAAGTTTTCTTTGATGTATTTTGCTTCAAAATTGGCAGACAGCAGTGCATTTTGTTTCTCTTTGCCTGCAGGAGCTTTCATATAGGACTGCAGTGTCAGGTTGATATTGCCCTGATAGCTGATGTCATCAAGGAAACTTGCTGTTTCTTTTTGTATTACTTCTTCGCTTACATGCAAAGGCTCATGCAACACTGGACTTATTTTTGGAATATTTTTCTTTTGCGGCTTTTTTGTAATTTTTTTGTAATTTTTTTGTAATTTTTCAACTTTTTCAACTTTTTCAACTTTTTTTTGAAATCTGTATTTATATGTATTTACAATAATAGGCTTTGGGTATTTTTTTGAGAGTTTTTTGAGTGCTGCTCTGGCATCACGGTATTTCTCATAACACCCGCAGCGTACACTGTTGATATTGCTAAAAGAGATAAGTCTGCATGTTTTTGGGTAATTGTGTGCTGCAAAATCATAGGTCGAATTCTTTTTGAATTTAAAACTTATCAGTTGTACGGAGTAGCAGGTATCATCAGATTTTGCATAAAGGATACTTATGCAAAAAAGCAGTAAAAAAAGCAGTTTCATAATTATTTTTTCAAGACGCGTTTATGAAAATTTCTCTCTTTGAGCCCGGTTTTTATTTTTTCGTCTTCCCAGACTAAAATGGTCTTCTTGCCGTTTTGATGGTTTTTTATTCTCATCATGCCTACGCGCCATACGCCTTTTATCTTTTTGTAGTCATCAAAAAAAGCTGTTTTAAGCAGTTCATGTTTTCTGTCGTAATAGTCCACTTTTTTTATCAAAAATGTTTTTGCATTCACCCATGAGATCTGTTTTGTATAGCCTGAGTTTTTACTGACAGGCACTCTTTTGCCGACATAATATTTTTTGCCGTTGAGCATTTCTTCTTTGGCTTCACCTGTAAAAGTGTATTTTTTCGCACTAAAAGAGCTGAGATCCTCATAAGAGAATTCCGAACCCATAAAAGAGCCCGATTTGTTTTTTGAAGCAATCCGTTTTACACGTTTTAATGCCGGCAGATAGAGCCACTGGTCATCATCTTTGTTGATATGCTCATAATTGAGAAACTTTGTTCCTTTTACATCCGCAGGCGAAAGAAAGGTCATCAGTGATTTGTTTCCGGATGCTTTTTCAAGAATGATCATTTTCATATGACGTTCACGTTTTTGATTGTTGGCATTAATGAGCGTCATTTTCATAGTTGAGGAGGAGTCTTTGAAACCGTTCATAACAGCTTCACATTTGTTGGCAACTTCCTGGTTTGAAATGGCAAAAAGAGCGGATGAAATAAGGAGAAAGAAGAGAGTTTTTGACACGAATAAGAACCTTGCATAGTATTATTTTTACTAATGGTAGCACAGAAACTTATTTTTTGTGATATTTTTTTGATAAAGTTACAAAAGAATTACTTTTATGTAACTTTATGTTATAAGTATTTATTATTTCTTTAAAATAAGGGTTGTCGATTTGTCAAAATTAAAATACTTTTGAGCAACTTGTTGGACCTTCTTTGCTGTGACTTTATTGACCTCTTCTTCATAATGTAAAAGGGGTTCAATGTCTCCCCGTACAAGGTAGCTGCCAAAAAGATTAGCCACAGAGGTTGAACTCTCAAGCGAATAGATAAAATCTGATTTTGTGTTGATTTTGACTTTTTCAAGCTCCGCTTTTGTCACCTTTGTCTCTTTCATCAGGTTTATCTGTCTGATAAGCTCTTTTTCTACCGTCTCTGCCTTGACACCGGGGTTGCATGTAGCCATAAATATAAAAAGTCCCGGGTCTGTGTTTTCCATATTGTATGCATAGACAGAGTTGACAAGACGTTTTTTGTCTACAAGTTCTTTATAGAGCCGTGAACTTTTCCCCGAGTAGAGAATTTCGGAAATAACGCTGAGTGTGACCTGGTCAGGGTCTTTAAAATCAGGAATATGAAAAGTAATAGCGAGCATTTCCACTTCACTCTCTTTGTGGACGATCACTCTTTTTGCTCCGTCCTGTTCCGGTTCTACAAATTTTACTTTTGGGATTTTCCCATGATTTTTTATTTTGCCAAAAGCGGCTTTTGCACTTTTAAAGACCTCTTTTGGATCGACATCCCCTGTTACCATTAAAATGGCATTTTGCGGCTGATAGTAGGTCGCATGAAAATCTCTTATGTCCTTGATGGTCCATGTTCTGATGTCATTCATAAACCCGATAGGTGTCCAGTGGTACGGGTGGTAAATGTAGGCATTGTTAAAAAGTCTGAAATAGAGATATCCCAAAGGATTGTTGTCGGTTCTCCAGCGTCTCTCCTCTGTAACAACATCACGCTCGGGTTGAAACTCGTCATCTTTGAGATTGAGATTTTGCATAAGTTCGGCATAGAGTTCTATGGATTTGTTTAAATTGTCTGTGCTTGATTTGATATAGTAGTGCGTATAGTCAAAGCTTGTTGAAGCATTGTTCACCCCTCCGATGCTTTTGACCTCTTTGTCAAATTCACCGGCTTTGAGATTTTTGCTGGATTTAAAGTTCATATGCTCAAGCATATGGGCTATGCCTGTTTTGCCCATGACCTCATTTCGACTGCCGACTTTGTAAAAAATGTCCGTACTGATGACATTTGAATGGTTCTTCAAAGGGATGACTACAATCTGCAGTCCGTTTTTGAGTATTTTTGTTTCATATTTTGGGAGTGATGTCGCCATAAGTGTTCCTAGTGTTAAGAGTAGTGTAAGTAGTATTTTCATTGTTTTCTGTCAGCTCCGACGGCCTGTGTGATGTTGTCAAAACCGTCTGCTTTGAGCAGTTGTATGAGTTCTTTGTTTATATTCATAATCATATCGGGACCGTGAAAAATCAATCCGCTTAAAATCTGTACCAGTGATGCGCCTGCCCGTATGCGTTTGTATGCTTCTTCCGCAGAATCAATACCGCCGACGGAAATCAGTACTGTCTTTCCATAGAGTTCATTTGCAATAGCGTCAAAGATTTTAAAGCTTTTTTCTTTAAGGACGGCACCGCTGAGCCCGCCTATACTTTTTGGATGTTTGACAAGTGAGTAGTCTATAGTTGTATTGGTCGCTATGATACCGTCAGCTCCGGCTTGAACTGCCATTTTTGTTAAATTTACGGCATCTTCTATTTCCATGTCCGGTGCAATTTTTAGCAGAATCGGCATTTGTGTGAGTTTTTTTGCCTGTGTAAAAAGGTTTGTAATAAATGCTTCATTTTGCAGATCCCGTAATCCGGGTGTATTTGGTGAGGAGATATTAATTACAAAATAGTCGCCCAACCCGTCAAAAGCTTTGATAAGATGCGTATAGTCATTAAGAGCCTCTTTTTCAGGTGTTGTTTTGTTTTTTCCGATATTGATACCAATGGGTGTAGTAAACGGAGTGCGTTGTTTGAGTCTCTTTATGACTTTATAGGCACCGTCATTGTTAAAACCCATGGCATTTTGAATGCTTTGTTCCTCCACATGGCGGAACATTCTTGGCTTCGGATTTCCGGCCTGGGGTTTTGGGGTGACTGTACCGATCTCGGTAAAACCAAATCCCAAAATCTGCATACCGCGTATCATTGTTGCATTTTTGTCAAAGCCGGCGCCAAGTCCTACCGGGTTGTAAAAGGTACGTCCGAAAATTTCCTGCTTCAGACTTGCATCATTGATGAAATGAGATTCCAAAAAGAAGTTAAAGGGAATCTGACAAATATTTGGCAGGCGTAAAACGCATTCGGCAATATGATGTGCAGTTTCCGGCTGGAATTTAAAAAGATAAGGTTTTATAGATTCATAACTTAACATAACTGTCCACTTGTATAAAATTGGATTATTATACACAATCTAAGCTAAATAACTTCTCAAACTCTTTTGGTGGTACCGGTTTGGAACACAAATATCCCTGGTACTCTTTACAGTTGATTTCTTCTAAAAGTTTGAGCTGTTCTTTTGTCTCGACACCCTCGGCGACGACATTGAGATGCAGGTCATCGGCAATACCCACTATCATATTGATAAAAGTCAAATCATCTTTTGTGTAAATATTGTCTATAAATGATTTGTCTATTTTAAGGGTATCAAAAGGAATATCTTTGAGATAAGACAAAGAAGAGTAGCCGGTGCCAAAATCATCCAAAGAGAGAGTGATTCCCAGTTTTTTAATATTTTTGATAATATTTAACCGTTCTTTGAAATGTTGTATAAGGACAGATTCTGTCAATTCTATGTCAAATTTGCTTCTGTCTATGTCCTGTGTATATTTTTGTATCTTTTGCAAGAGTTTTGGGTCTTGGAATTGCACAGCAGACAGATTGACAGAGATTTTTATATTTTTTAAAGGAGTCTGTTCCCATTTTTTTATTTGAGCAACAGCTTCTTGAATAATCCATTCTCCAAGAGGAATAATCGTTCTGTTTTCTTCAGCAATACCGATGAACCTGTAAGGAGGAATGATTCCCTCTACAGGGTCTATAAGTCTGATAAGTGCTTCGCATCCGACTATTTTTTTGGTTTTTATATCTACTTTTGGCTGATAATAGAGTTTGAAATGATTGTGTTGCAAAGCATCTTTTATGATTTGCTGCATATGTATTTTTTCCTGAACCGCCTTGTTGATGGCATTTGTAAAAAACTGGAAATTGTTTTTTCCGAGCTCTTTTGATTTGTACATTGCAATATCTGCATTTTTTAGCAGTGTCTGAACATCCCTGCCGTCTTTGGGATAGATGGCAATCCCCATGCTGGCAGTGATCTGGTACTCCTCATCCTCAATCCTAAAAGGCAATGAGAGTTTTTCTTTGAGTCTTTGGGCAATCTCTATAATTGTATTTTCATTTGAAAAATCAGGCAGAATTACTACAAACTCATCGCCTCCCAGACGTGCGACAATATCATTTTCCCGGGTTGTTTTTAAAAGAACCTGAGCAATGTGCAAAAGAATTTTATCACCAAAGGCATGCCCTTTTGAATCATTTATATTTTTAAAATTATCCAGATCCAAAAATATAATGGCAAACTCTTTTTTGTCTCTTTTGTTTTTTGCAATCAGCCAATTGATTTTTTCTATAAGACTCAGCCTGTTATACAGACCGCTTAAAGGGTCTTTTGTCGACAAATTATAGAGTTCTTCCTGTTCCTGCTGCAGCCTTTTGAATGTCATATTGAGGGAGTAGCGGATACTCTCAATCTCTTTGACAAAAAAGTTTTTTGGAGGATTTCGACTGTAGTAGGCATACTGTCGCAGTTTCTCAAGAGGTGTGATGATGTAGATTTTTGACAATACCCATAAAAACAGTATAAAGACAAAAGCGCTTACAAGAAAGGCGACAAGAATTTTTCTTATCTGTTGTGCAATGAGTCCATGCGTATAGGCTTCATCAATATATACATTTGCATAATAATATTTTGCCTGGAGTCCATGAAAAGTTTTAATGGAAAAAGAGTAACACTGTTGTGTGAAAATATTCGTATTTGTAATTTTGGAAATAGGGAGACACTTTTGTGTTGAGTGATTGTAATCTTCATATCTGATATTTGCATGGTAAATAATATTTTTGTTGCTGTCAAGAATATGTATATCTTTGACAGTGGGATTAATGATAATAATATTGTCAATATGGGAGGCAATAAAGTTGATGTCTTTTTGTTTTAAATTTTTTTCCATAAAGTGCTTGAGATTTAACACATCGGTCTGTATGCTTGTCTGAAGCAGTTTGCTTATCGTCTCTTTTGAATTTTCAAAAAAATTATAAAAAATATACCCTTCGAGTGCAAACGCAACAAATATAATCGACAGGATAAAACTCTTTATGGAAATGGAGTTCATAAAATGATATCGTCCTTTTTGTATCCATACTGTTGTATATATTCCAAAAGCTCCTGTGAGGGCTTGTTTATCCATTTGATAAGACTCAGAGAGTGACGATACTCTTTATAGCTTACATGTGAAAAGTATTTGGAAATAACTTTATAGGATGCTTTTGGATTTGTTTCTATGGCTGTTATAGCTTTGTCTATCACTTTTTTGAGTTGTATAAGCCTCTGCTTGTCATTTTTGATAAGAGTATCTCTTGCACACAGTGCATCTATGACAATAATACTGTTAATATCTTTTGTTGAGGCAACCTCTTTGAAATTCTTTTTTTTCAAAGCAATCTCATAAGGCGTGTAGGTGGCAATGAGTATGGCTTTTTGGGGGTCATTTTCCACATCCTGGATTTGCCGCTGATCTTTGTTTATAAAGTTTATCTTCTCTTTACTGATGGCATTTTTTTTGAGAAAATCAAGTAAAATTTCCTGATTGATGGAATCAACTTCAAGATAGGCATCTATTTTTGTACTTTTTTTGAGTGCCTCAAGTGTTCTGTTTGACAAAATCATATCGCCGCCGTTTGAGCGGTCTATCAAAATAACCGCTTTGATATCATGGGTGGTTTGTTTTAAAATATTGTATTCATGCTGTGTTGTGGTCACCATATCTGCCTTGCCGATACTGTACAAATCGGCTGCTTCTGCAAGAGAGACACTGGTAACTATTTTTATATTTAAAGAATCAAGTTTTCCTGTTTCATAGGCATAAAACAAAGGTGCATAGCCTATCCATTGATTTGTAGAGATGACAATCTGCTTTTGTGGTTTTGAAGAGCAGGCACTCAAAAGAAGCAGTAAGAGTATAAGCAGCGATTTTGTCAAAATATCTCCAGTATTTAATATTAACACATTATAACTTTTATTAGTGAACATTTTAATCTCTTTGACCTTTGATTGTACTTAATTTTTTTGTTACTGAAGTCGTGTTAGAATAATAAAAAGTTCTCAGGAAAGGAGTAGTTTATGAGTAAAGTTTTAGTCCCGTTGGCAAACGGATTTGAAGAGATAGAAGCGGTGAGCATCATAGATGTTTTAAGACGTGCAGAGATTGAAGTTTTGGTTGCATCTTTAAGTGATGAGATGCTTGTAAAAGGAGCGAACAATATTGTCATTCAAGCGGACTTACATGTAAAGGATGTCAATGCCGACATGATTGATATGGTCGTTTTGCCTGGTGGATGGGACGGTACCTATGCTCTGGCTGATGATGAAAATGTACAGAGAATTTTGCGTGAAATGGATGCCAAAGGAAAAAATATCGGAGCTATCTGTGCAGCCCCGTTTGCCCTGAACAAAGCGGGTGTTTTAAAAGAAAAATATACCTGCTACCCGTCTGTAGAAGAACAGATACGCCAAGAAGGATATATGGGAGACAAAGCAATGGTCGTTGAAGATCAAAATGTGATGACCTCACGCGGACCGGGTACGGCGTTGTGCTTTGGTCTGAAAATCGTGAAAAAACTCAAAGGAGAAGAGACGTACAATGCACTCAAAGCAGGGCTTTTGGCAACTTACTGCAATTAGACTCTAAAGTTGCCCGGTATCTAAAAGCTTTATTGTAAATATTTAGTGATATTACATTTTTATATGTATTATGTTATTATGGTGCAACTGAAGAAATGAAAGGTTTAGAAAATGGCAACGAAAATAGAAAATTCAATAGGGCAATTAGGAAATATGGATCAAATAAGAGAGCTTATGTTTGGTCCGCAAATTCGTAAATTTGAAGAAGAATTGAGCAAACTTCAAGAAAATATGAATGTTGTTGCTAAAGAGTTAAGTCAAAAAGTAATATTATTAGAGAAAAAACTGACTGCTGAACATGCTTCAAATGTGCAACTTCTGGAACAAAAGATTAAAACTGTATCAAACGCACTGCAGGATGAAAGTATTGAATTAAAAGAACAGCTTGTTCGCCAAGAAAGAAAAGCAAACAATGCGCTTGATGACGTTCAAAAAGTATTTGAGTCACAAGTTGATGCAATGAAAAGAGAAAATATCCAAAATAAAGAAGAACTTCATAATGAACTAAAAGAAATTGAAACATCTATTATAAAACTTCTTAAAGAACAGGTTGAAAATCTCGAGGGCGCAAAAGTTTCAAAAGATAATCTTTCAAGTATGTTTTTTGATTTAGCCATGAAGGTAAAAGATACAACCATAGCAGAGAATTTTGACATGATGATAGAAGAGAGCGTACCTAAAGAGGAAGAAAAAAGTAAGTAATTAGATGAATGATTACGAAAAACTAAAACAGCTGCTGTTTGAAGAAGAACGCCATAAAATAGATGAACTTGAACTGCTTCTTCAGAAGGCTATCAAAGAAAGTGGTGATGCTACTGTTATTGTTGAAAAAATTTCACCACTTTTAAGTGATATATTTTCAAAAACCATTGAAAAAAATAAAGCTGAATTTATTGCTATTTTTGCTCCACTTATTGGTGATATGTTACAGAGCACCATTCAAGACTCGAGTGATAAAATAGCAAAAGTAATGTCTCCTATAATTTCCCTGGCAATTAAAGATCAAGTTAAAAATGAAAAAGATGAGATAGTAGATGCACTTTATCCTGTTATTGGTAATATGATTAGTAAGTTTGTTTCACAATCTTTTAAAGATATGATTGATGAGATAAATACAAAAGTACAAACAACATTCTCATATGAAACACTCAAAAGAAAAATCGTTGCTAAAATTAAAGGTATATCAGAGACAGAATTGCTTCTGCAAAGTTCTACAAAATTAAATAAAGTAGAGAGTGTTTTTTTAATTCATAAGGAGAGTGGACTTTTAGTTAGTGAACGAAGCATTAAAAATCATGAATCTATAGAACCTGAGATGGTCGCTTCAATGTTGAGTGCGATTCGAAGTTTTGTGAATGATTGGATTTCTAAGAACAGTGATAGTTTAGAGTTAAATGAAATAGAATTCGGTAATTATACTATTTATCTGGAAGTAGCAGGTTGTTGTTATCTGGCTGTTGTTTTAAGCGGTACAAGTAATCGTAAGTTACAAGACAAAATTACATCTGTTTTGGAATTCTTAGTCAAAAAACATTCTGATGCAATTATGCATTTTGAAGGAGATAAGGATAAACTCAATCTTGATGAGATTAATGAACAGCTTGATACCTTGCTTGAAAATGAAAGCGAAATATTGGAAGAAGAAGAAAAAAAACAAAGTTATACTTTTCTTTGGATAGTAGGAATATCAGCATTAGCCGGATTATCTCTATATTCTTACATAAATTACAGTAATCAAGTATTACAAGAGAAAATTGAACAAAATTTGCAAAAAAATCCTTATCTTAATCTTTATAATATCAACGTGGATGTCAACTACAAAAACGTCTTAGTTCAAGGTAAGATTCCTTATGAAAGTCTTCATACAAATATTTTACAGACAATCAAACCACTTCTGACAAGAAGAGTATTGGAAGATAAAATTGTTTTAGCGCATGCACCTTTAAGCGAAGAAGAAATAAATAAAGAGTTGTCGATTGCATTTGCAATGCTTAATTTGGACAGTGGAAACAGATTGAGATATAAATTCCATAATGGTATACTTATGATACGTGGTATAATAAAAAATAAAAAAAGCTATAATGATTTATTAAAAGAAGTAAGTTCTATAAAAGGTATTAGGCAAATTATTTCAGATATTGAGTATAGTTTTTCCCAAGATGAACTGAAAATTTATTATGGGGTTTCTCAATCCAAGTTGACTCAGGAAAAGATGAAGCTTATTGATTTATGGATGAAGTCTTCAAAAATGAAGAAAACTTTAGAACTTTATAATGATTTAAATCTCTTGGTAATGGGCTTCTCAGATGGAAGAGGTGTTTCTTCAAAAAATATATATTATGCGCAAGAAAGAGCAAAAAATGTGTATAATTATCTTATAGAAAAAGGGATACCGTCTAGTAGGATAAGTTTTATTGCTTCGCCTGTTCCTTTAGCAGAGATGGAGAATAAAAAAAATCATGAAGGACGCTTAGTGCAGATTAAATGGATAAAAAATGATAACTAAAAAAGTAGTCTTAATCGGCGATTTTGCAACTGGAAAAACAAGTTTAATACGTCGTTATGTTGATAACCAGTTCAGTGATGATTACCTTACAACTATAGGTGTTAAAATATCTAAAAAATATGTACAAGTTTCAGAAGAATTAGAGTTACAGCTTATGATCTGGGATATTGAAGGGCGGACAGATGTAAAAGATACAAATCCTGCCTATGTCTTAGGAGCACATGGTGTGATTGTTGTGGGAGATATTACACGCCAATCAAGTATAGACAACATATCTTTGCATCTAAAGTTAGCACAAAATTTACTGAAAAATGTTCCTGCTGTTGTAGCCTTGAATAAGGCTGATTTGCTTATAGAAAATACTCAAATAAAAAGTACAGTTTCACAACTTCGCGACTCTCTTGAAAAAGTAGAAGAAATTTTTGAAACTTCTGCAAAAGATGGCAGGAATGTGGAAGAACTTTTTCTCTCACTGAGTAAAGCTATACTAAAACAATAGAGTTGAAAAAGGAGGTTCAAATGCATATACAAGAGGTCTTTAATGCTATTTATGAACGGCATCAGTATGAATATATAGTGGCAGATATGAATATGCAATGTATTGAATTCTCTGACAAAGTTATAAAATATATTGATATAGAAGAAGCTTCACAAATGTATGTCAGTATTATGAAACTTATTCCTGAATTGATTGGTTTAGAGAAAGAACTGATGCAAATAGGAAAAGGAGAAAGAGCAAATTTAGAA
This sequence comes from Sulfurimonas sp. NWX367, assembly GCF_039667065.1. NCBI lineage: Bacteria > Pseudomonadati > Campylobacterota > Epsilonproteobacteria > Campylobacterales > Sulfurimonadaceae > Sulfurimonas > Sulfurimonas sp. NWX367. Next base: position 134,137 of record NZ_JALCZM010000001.1, read on the forward strand.
CTACCATTGATTTACAAGAATGGTGATTATGTTACCATTAGTGTTCAAGCAGGAAGAAAAAACAAATTTGAAGCAATCGAAACAATTATTATTTTATTTGAAGATGTGACTGACTTTGTGAAGATGCAACAGAAATCTATTCAAGACAGAAACGATAAAGAGTTGCTTGTTTTGGAACTTGATAAAGCGAATAGAATGCTTGCAAAATACAATAAACATATAACAGAACTGGTTGAAAAAGAGGTTGAAAAAAATGTGCGTCTCACAAATGATATTATTGTAACACAACGTGAGGTTATTGCAACGATGGGAGCAATTGGTGAGACACGATCAAAGGAGACGGGTGATCATGTTTTACGAGTCGGTGAATATGCAAAAGCATTGGCATTAATAATTGGACTCTCTTCTGAAGAAGCAGAAGAACTAAGAATGGCAGCACCAATGCATGATATTGGAAAAGTAGGGATTGAAGATGCTATTTTAAACAAACCGGGAAAACTTACAGAAGAAGAGTTTGAAATTATGAAACAACACTCTTTACTGGGTTATGAAATGTTAAGCGGTTCTCAACAAAAACTCTTACAAACTGCAGCAATTGTTGCATATGAACATCATGAAAAATGGGATGGAAGCGGATATCCAAGAGGTCTAAAAGGCGAAAACATTCATATTTATGGGCGTATTATAGCAATAGTAGATGTTTTTGATGCATTGGGACATGACAGAGTGTATAAAAAAGCATGGCCACTTGATAAAATTTTGAATTATATTGAATCTGGTAAAGCAAAACAATTTGATCCATTTTTAGTGGAAAATTTTTTAAAAAATATACAAGTTTTTACAGATATTCAAGAGCGTTACAAAAACAAAGAAAAAGGTATGCTGGAACACTCCTAAAAATCAAGAGATTTTTAGTGAGTTCTCAGTATGTATTTCTTCAAGTTCTTCGAGTCTTTCCATCTTTTTGTAATGATGCAGGTTGAGACTGACAAATTTATATGAGAGATAAATAATGACCGGCCAGCTTAAATACCAAATTGATTCTGCTAAATATTCCATAATTTCTCCTAGTAATGATGCGGGTCAGATTTGACTTCATCTATTGTGATTTGTGATTTGTCCATTGAACGCCATACAAATATAATATAAAGCAGGACAACCGGAACAAGGACAGAGACAATACTCATCACTTCAAGTGTGTAGTGACTTCCTGAACTGTTTTGTATGGTGAGTGAACTTTGTATATCTGCAAGTGACGGGTAAAAAACAGAAGCGTCCAGTCCCAAAATCAAAAACAATACAAGCACTGTAAGTATAACGCCCAATCCGCTAAACCAGATGGCTTTTTGTGCTTTTTTCGTTACTGCGATAACTACTCCGTATAACAATGTGAGAACACCGACAAGCAGTAAACCTGCTAAAGCCGGCATATCCATAAAGCTGTGTAAAAATTTCATACTTTCAACACTGACAACAAGGGTATCAGGATCATAACGCAAACCGTCCATAAACAATATTGTTGCCAAAACATAAAGAAAAAGAATCAGAAACATCCCGAAGTTTACAATAACAACCTTTTTGATTCTTGCCGTAACAGTCGGCACATCGACATTATTTAAAAAATACAAAGCACCCTGAAATCGTGAAAGAAAAACAAGCATCAATCCAAAGGCAACATTAAAAGGGTTTAAAAGTGCTTCAAGCCCGTAGCTCTGCATCGTCCAGTGTGAGAGGTTGTTTTCATTGACAATGAAATTACCGCCGCTAAAGAGTGTCGCCACTGCCACACCGATTAAAAATATCCCGAGGGAGCCGTTGATGTAGAGCAGGGTCTCATAAAAACGTTCCCCGTAAAAATTGTCCGGTTTTTTTCTGTATTCATACGCGACAGCCTGAATAATAAAACAAAAAAGGATGCCCATCCAGACATAATAGGCACCGCCGAAACTTACTGCATAAAAAAGCGGCATTGCGGCAAAAAGCGCACCGCCGAACATGACAAGCATTGTAAAAGTAAGTTCCCATTTTCTCCCTAAAGAGTTGACTAAAACATCTCTTTCATCTTCTGTTTTTGCCAGAGTATACAGCAGTGTCTGTCCGCCCTGTACAAAGGTCATAAAGACAAAGAGTGCTCCTAAAAGACTGATTAAGAACCACCAGTATTGTTGTAAAGTGAGTAAGTCAAACATTTAATGTCCCTCCGGCCCGATTTTTATCTGTTTTAACATGATTTTTACTTCGGCTATTAAGAGTGCTGTAAAAAGCACTGCAAAGAGCCAAAAAGTAATCATAACGCTTGTTGAGGCAATGTTGGAAGCTGCCATGCCTACCGGAAGCAGATCCTGAATAGCCCAGGGCTGACGTCCTGCTTCTGCTACTATCCATCCGGCTTCCTGTGCGATATATCCAAGCGGAATGGTTGCCACTGCGAGGTAGAGCAGCCACTTTTTGTTGTGCATTTCGTTGGTCATGGCATAATAAAGGGTCACCATAAAAAGAACCAAAAACCATGTGCCAAGCCCTACCATTGTGTGAAAACTGTAAAAGCTCAGTGCAACATCGGGGACAGCATCCTGCGGTTTTTTCAAATAACCGTAGCCCATATAAGCCTGATTTGCTTCAAAAGTTTTGAGTGCTTTTTCCGCCTCAACGAGATTGCCTTCTTTTTTGAACTTTTTATAGGCGCCTAAAGCGGCCACGGCAGTTTTTCCTTTTTGCATTTTTTGCGGTATGGACATAATGCCGTATTTCTCACTTCCCTGCATCAGGTTGTCTATACCCGGTACAAAAGCATTCAAATCATGGTAGCCAAGGAAAGAAAGCGCACCCGGAATTTCAAAACTGAAAAGAAAGGGATTTAAGTCGTCACCTATCTCTTTTGCGGTATCAAGTACACCAAAGGCAACAATTCCGGCGCGTTTTTCTCCATCATACAAACCTTCCATAGCGGCAAGTTTCATGGGCTGGTTGAGGGCTACCTGGTGGGCTGATTCATCACCTGTGGTTAACAAAAAAAGTGAGGTAATAAGCCCGAAGCTTGAGGCTACAATAATGCTGCGTCGTGCAAACTGTGTATCGCGTTTTTTAAGCAGATACCAGGCACTGATTCCTATAATAAAAAGTGAAGCAAGTACATAACCGCTGCTTATTGTATGCAAAAACTTGCTGACTGCATTCGGGTTGAAAAATACTTCCCAAAAATTCAACATTTCGTTTCTTGCCGTATCGGGATTGAATTTCATACCAACAGGGTGCTGCATCCAGCCGTTTGCTACCAAAATCCACAGTGCAGAGAGGTTTGAACCGATCGCAACAAGCCATGTGGAGGTCAGGTGCATTTTTTTGCTGACTTTGTCCCAGCCGAAAAACATAACGGCAAAGAATGTCGATTCCATGAAAAATGCCATAAGCCCTTCAATGGCAAGCGGTGCACCGAAAATATCGCCGACAATCCAGGAGTAGTTCGACCAGTTGGTACCAAACTCAAACTCCATAATAATACCGGTAGCCAGCCCTATGGCAAAGTTAATGGCTAAAAGTCCCATCCAGTATTTTGTTGTCTGTTTCCATTTTTCATCGCCGGTTTTGACATAAAGAGTTTCCATAATGGCAACGATAAATGTCAAACCAAGTGTAAGCGGTACGAAAAGCCAGTGATAGAGTGCTGTAAGAGCAAATTGCGCCCGTGACCAGTCAACAAGCACGTCAGTGTGTTCCATATTATTTTTCCTTTGTGAGTTGTTGCAAAATATATTGACTTCTTTGTGTGTCAGTTTTGAAGTTTTCCTGCAATATATTTGGGAAGAACAGCCATTTTATAACGGCAAACATAACAAATAGTTTTACAGCTATGAGAATCCAAAGGGTTTTGCCTGTTCTCATATTTACAAAACCATCATAGTACAGATAGAAAACGGATCGAAAAAAGTTTGTGATATGTGTTTTCATGGCGGAATATTATTCCAATCAGCATTAACAATTAATAAATGTAAGTTATTAATTTTATTAACTTACATAATAATAAGTCTTTTAGAGGAGTTTTTTAAATTCTGCCAAAGGAACAGGTTTGGATATCAAATAGCCTTGATAGTAGTCACATCCGTTTTCCTCTATAAAGTGAGCATGCTCGACTGTTTCTACTCCTTCGGCTATTACTGAAAAATCAAACTGTTTTGCCACATCAATAATAATTTTGACAAGCTTTTTGTCATTTTCATTCTCAAGCATATCCCGTACAAAACTTTGATCGATTTTGAGATAATCAAACGGCAGATTTTTCAGATAGGAGAGTGAAGAGTAGCCTGTGCCAAAATCATCCATGGAAAATGCAAATCCGTGCGCTTTGATATGGAGCATTTTGTCAATGGTCTTTTCCAGATTGTTCAGCATTACAGATTCTGTAAGTTCAAGTTTGATACAGCGAGGATGTACATTGTGTTTTTTTGCACTTGCAAGCAAAAGTTCTTCAAAATTATCCTGGGAAAATTGTTTCAAGCTGATATTTACAGCAATATTTTCAAGCGTATCTTCGAGTTCTTTATACATTGCAAAGGCGTTCTCTATCACCCAACTGCCTATGTTGATGATAAGGCTGGACTGTTCTGCATACTCTATAAAAGCATCTGGAAACAGAAGCCCTTTTGTCGGGTGATTCCATCGTATCAATGCTTCGGCAGAAACAATTTTACCTGTCTTTGTCTCTACAATAGGCTGCAGGTAGAGTTCAAACTGTTTTTCCTGTATGGCAATTTTGAGTTCATTGTGTAAAAGCAGTTGCTCCTGTATCTGTCTGCTCATTGCACTGTCATAAAAAGAGGTTTTGTTTTTTCCTCCTTTTTTTGATTCATACATGGCTATATCTGCATGTTTGAGTATAGTGGTAGTATCAAGCTCTTCGGGTGTGAGTATTTTTATGCCTATACTGAGTGATATATAGAGTGTTTCATTTTCTTTGTGTATCGGTTCTTTGAGGGTTGTATGAATTTTTTCCGATAAGTACAGAGCTGTTTCATGCATCTTTGCAAGATTTGCATCAGTTTGCGAAAGGAGAATGACAAACTCATCCCCTCCGAGTCTGGCAAAAATATCTTCTGCTCTGAGAACTTTTCTGATTCTTTGTGCAAATATCTGCAATACATAATCACCGACATCATGTCCGATAGAATCATTAATATTCTTAAAGTCATCCAGATCAATGAACAGCAGGGCACCATACTCTTTTGAGCGGTGAATTTTTTTCATAAACTGCTCTAAATAGTTGCGAAAAGAGGCTCTGTTGGTTAAACCGGTCAGAGAATCATAAAAAGCCTGGTACTCCAGTTTTTTTTGATTCTGTACCTCTGTTGTAATGTCTTCGAGCATACCCAGTCCGCAAATGATATTGCCTTGGGTATCGTACATGGGAATTGCATGGAGGCGTATCCACAAATCCAAATCTGTGAGTGTTGTATGGTAAGTGCCTTCATAAGCTGCCTTTTCATTTTTGAAAACTTTTTGCAGGGGTTCTAGTATAGATTTGTCTTTGAGTGTTTTCATGTCAAGGTTGAAAAGTTTTTCCTGAGGAACCTGTATAATTTTTGCAAATGCTTTGTTCACCTGGGTCAGCACAAGATCTTTGCTGTAGGTGAAAACACCGATAGGAAGTTCTTTGAAAATTGATTCAAAATTGTTTTTTGAAACTTCGAGTGCTTTTTTTGTTGCTAAAATTTTATATTTGCTTATTAATGTTGTTACAATATTTTTATTGTATTTTGCCGAAAAAATGGAGAGCATAACCAAAAACAAAATGATAAGATAGCTTAGTGCATTAAAAGCATTCGATTTATGTGTCAAAAGAGTGTAAACAAGCGGAAGCAGCAGGACAAACAAATAACTGATACTCAGTTTTTTGAAATAAGAGAGTGTAATGACAGCACCGGCTGAAGTTCCGGAAATAATAATTATAATAAATGTCTGATGCACATGATCAGCAACTGTAAATAAAAACAAAAAACCTGCACTGGTGAGCAGAGCTGAAAAAATGGTGGAAAAATTAAAAATTGTTTGTGCTTTTTGAAGGTTTGTTTTATTATGTAAAAACTGTCTTACATAGTAGCTTCTGATTATAAGAACAGTATAAAGAGAGAGCAACCAAACAGCAAGCGGAACCCTCAGTGCTGTCTCTTGCCAAAAAAGAGCGGCAACTACGGTAACTATAAAAAGCAATGAAACAGAAGAGGCATAAGAATCCAATGCCATCAGTCGCATCAGTTCATATTTGATTTGGTTCTCTTTTTTCATAACTGATTATACAGCAACTCTTGTAAAAACAAGATTTTTCAAACTTTTTTCTTCGTCATTACTTGCAAATTCGGGCAGGTTTTCCAGTCGTTTTTCAAATGTAAAACTCGGTGCGAATTTTTCTATCATCTCTATAATGAAGTTACTTTCCAACTCAGGAGAATTCAGACATGCCAAAAGTATGCAGTTCTGGCTTGCAAGCTGCGGCAGTTTTTTTATGAGTTTTTCATAATCTTTTGTCGCTTCAAAACTGCCTCTTTGAAAGCTCGGCGGATCGATGATAATCATATCGTAAGGACCTTTTCTTTTGAGTGAAGAGAATGATTTGAGTATGTTGTATGAGAGAAAGCTCACACCTTTTGGGTCGAGATTGTTTAAAGCATGGTTTGCCATTCCTGTTTTTAGGGCACCTTTGCTCATATCGACATTGACAACACTCTTTGCACCTCCGAGCTTTGCCGCAACACTAAATGCACAGGTATAGGAAAAGAGATTTAAAATGTGTTTGCCTTTGGCATTTTCGCGTACAAAGGCACGCCCGTTCTTCATATCGGGAAAATAACCGCTGTTTTTGTTGGAGAGAAGGTTGATTTTGAGTTGCATGCCGTTTTCTGTTACATGTAAATCCTGCGGAATTTCTCCTGTAATCACTTCACTCGGTGCATCTTTAAGATATCGTCTTTGTATTACAAGTGTTGTATATCGCGTGTTACATGTAAAGGCTTTGAGCATCTCTAAAAGTTCTGTCTCATTCTTTTTTTCAAAATACAAAGCAATACTTAAAATAGTGTCAATGGAGTCTACTGTAAGATGCTTCCACTCCTCGTAAAGTCCGCCACGACCATGAAACAGGCGTTTAAACTCTTCATTACATGTAAGGGCGTTTTTCTCAAGATGCTGTTGGAGTTCTTTGAGTGTCATTTATACTTTTTCCCAAAAAGTTCCCTGCGGGGTATCCATTAGATGAACACCAAGGCTAAGAATTTCATCTCGAATCTTGTCCGAGAGCGCGAAATCTTTCTCTTTTTTTGCGCTGTCTCTTTGTTCTATGAGGGTATTTATTTTCTCTTTTGTATTGTCATCTATGCCAAACTGAAAATACTCAAAAGGATTTTGTACACCAAAACCCAAAATTTCTTCTATGTATGCCAAATTTGCCAGAGTCTCACGCTTGAGCAGTTTGTGTTTTCCTGCAGTGTCGAGTGTTTCGTTGGCTTTGCTTATCATCTCATCAATAAGGGCCAGAGCCGTTGAGACATTCATATCATCATTAAGAGATTCTAAAAGCTCTTTTTTAAAGGGTGTTTCATCATTACACGCAGACAAACCAAAAAGACGTTTTTTCAGTCTGTAGAGTTTGTCAAGACGCTTTTTGGAAGCTTCCAGATCCTGCGTGTTAAAATTAAAATTACTGCGGTAATGTGTACTTAAGAGGTAAAACCGCAATACCTCGCCGTCATACTCTTTGAGGGCATCTTTGAGAAAAAAGCTGTTGCCCAGTGATTTGCTCATCTTTTCGCCTTCAATATTGACAAATCCGTTATGCATCCAGTAGTTGGCAAGTTCATGTTTTGTGGCACACCGTGTCTGTGCCGCTTCATTTTCATGGTGGGGAAAAAGCAGGTCAGCTCCGCCTCCGTGGATGTCTATAGCAAAAGGCGTATCTTTGTAGGCCAAATGCTTTTCTATCATGGCAGAACACTCCAGATGCCAGCCCGGACGACCTGCACCAAAAGGAGAAGAAAAGGTAACACTGTTGTCCTTGACACTTTTCCACAGGGCAAAATCGGCATGATTTTTTTTGTAGCTAGAACTCGCGACCCGCTCCTGCTTGTCTTCTTCGTTTTGGCTGCGGTGTGAAAGCGTCAGATACTCACTGTCGCTTGCCGTATCAAAATAGACATCGCCATCAGGTGTTGTGTAGGCATGTCCTTTGTCTATGAGCTTTTGTATCAAATCAACCATCGCTTCAAGGTTTTGTGTTGCTTTTGGCTCCAGTGTCGGTTTTTTTACACCGATAGCTTCCATCTCTTTGTGGTATGCCTCTGTATAAAAGTCTGTAATCTCCTGTATCTCTTTTTTCTGCTCTATCGCTTTTTTGATGATTTTGTCATCTATGTCGGTAATGTTGCGTGCATAGATGACTTCATATCCGTTTGCCTCCAAAACACGCGTAAGCAAGTCAAACACAAGCGCTGATTTTGCATGTCCGAGGTGGGCATCATCATAAACGGTAGGACCACAGACATAGAGTGTGACTTTTCCTTCTTTGAGCGGAATGAATTTTCGTTTTGTTTTTTGTACAGAATCAAATATATGCACGGAGAATTTCCTTTAAATAGAGTAGTAATGCGATAAGTACAACAGAACTTACAGCCAGATAGATGAGATTTTTTGAACGAAGTATAGCAAAAAAGTTTTTTATCCCAAAAACTTTGAGGGTAAAAAAGAGACTCACATAGCCGCCGATGGTACTTGCCAGTGCCAAACCTGCCACGCCAAAAGGGCCAATAAAAGCCAAGGCAAAAGTAATGTAGGCGACAAGAGAAACAGTCGCTATTTTTGCGGCTTTTGCCTGCATCTCTTTTGCATAGAGCCAGAGAACAAAAAGTTTTTGTATGCCAAAAGGTAAAAGTCCGAGCATATACATTTGCAGTACGGCACTTGTGTTTTGGGTATCCTGGGCGTCAAAGGCACCTCTTTGAAACAAAAGCCAGATGATTTCATGAGAAAGGATGATGCCTCCAAGAGTACTGCATGTAAGCAGAAATGCCAAAAACCAGAAAGCCTTTTGCAGGTTTGCAAGCGCTTTTGCTTCATCATTGTTTTTTAAATAGCGTGCGATTCTTGGAAACAGCGCAACAGATACGGCAATGGCAAAAAGTGCCAAAGGCAGTTGAAAAATGCGGTTGGCATAGTAAAGATAGGAGATAGAACCGGTGACTAAAAACGAGGCTAAAAAAGTGTCCAAAAAAGCAGAAACCTGTGCGGTAGAGTTTCCCCAGACCGCCGGAAAGAAATTTGTGCGAAATTTTTTGGTATCCTCATTTATATTTTTAGATTTGACTCCAAAATACTTCACGCCGCCAAGAAGCAGTTTTGCCAGTCCGAGTTTGTATATGGCCAGCAGATGGACGCCGAGTTGCAACACTCCGCCAATAATGACCCCGTAACTTAAATAGTAAACAATTTCACTTTGGCTTTTGTCCTGAGAGAGGTGCAAAGCAGCAATGAGTGAAAGATTGAGCAGGGCAGTTGCAAATGCCGAGGTTGCAAAATGGTGTTTGTACTGCAGCATAGCACTCAAAAATGTAACAAAAAATATAAGCGGAAGGTACCAAAAATTGATGGCAACATAGGGAGCGGCGAGGGCAATGGTGTCCGCATCAAAACCTGTGGCGATTGCTTTTGTAAAAAGCTGCGGTATGAGATTGACAAGAAGGGTGAGTATAAGTATGACAGAAGTGAAAACAAGGAGTATATTGATGCTAAAGAGCGCCTTGTGTCTGCTTCGTGTAAACGCAGGTATAAAAACCTGACTGAAAGCACCTTCTGCAAAAATTCTGCGAAAAAGATTGGGGAGTTTAAAGGCGATGAAAAATATATCGCTGTATATGTTTGCACCAAGTGCGGATGCGGTTAAAAGGTCTCTGAAAAATCCCAATACACGGGAGATGAGAATTCCAAAACTGTTGGTGAAAATTGCTTTAAACATAGGCTTCTTTGTCGATATAATATAAGTTTTACATAATTTTAACAAATCTTTGGTTAAAATCTTTCATAAAAAAAATTAAAAAAAGTATGGTAATTTCATTATGGCATTATTTGGTTCTGATAAAAAGACTAAAACAGTAAGAAAAGTTCGTCCGACTGTCGTACGAACGCAAAATGTTGCAAAAGAGATTTTTAACATTGCAAAATCATACGATATAAAGCCGGAATTACTGGATTTTAACATACTTGATATTCAGACTTATACAAGAATAAAAAAAGACAAAGAAGAGAGTGAATGGGAAGAAGTTACACCCGAAGCCCTGCGTGAACTCAACAATGAAGAGAGCTTTTTAAACCCTGACTTTCAGATTAAACAGACATATGAGGTGGAAATTTTTTCCAAAAGGCTGGATGAAGATGAACTCTGTAAAAATTTCAAAACAGCAGTTGGGGCCAATGCTACAAAGTGTAAAGTGTATCTGAGTATTGCAGCGGGATCAAGTGTTGAGTATTCTCCGAGATTCGAAGACAGTTTTTTGGATCTTATAAATAAGAAAAAAATACGGGCAGGAATTCTTGTGCATATTTTTGATGAGATGCTTCCTGATGTGGTCTCAAAAATCTCTGCACGAGTCAGAGTGGCGCAGCATCTTGAATTTTTGCAAAATGAAACACACTTGATAGCAGAAGGGATTGAGCCGACACCTACAACAAATGATGCTTTGATACTCTATTTTGAAAAAAATAAAGAGCTTGATGAAAACGAGAGAATTGATTATGCGTTAAGAGGGTTTATACAAAGTGTCAAAAAAGATGAAGTGCTTATAGAGTATATCAAACCAAAACCCGGAAAACCCGGGCGTAACTGTCGTGGCGAATATATAAAACCTGCCGAGCCTGTCGTCAAACATGAACCGACTTTTAAAGTTGACAGTACGATACGAGTCGTTGAAGATGAAAAATCAATAAAATATATTGCCAATGAAAATGGCTATATTGCTTTTGAAAACGATACTTATGTGATAAAAAATGAAGTTGATGTAGGAGAAGTCAGTTTCAAAACGACAGGATCTATCAAAAGCGGTGTGGACTCTGATGTGGAGATGTCTGTAAAAGAGACAGATGCCGTCAAAGATGCTGTTGGAACAGGTATGACTGTTGAGGTAAGTAAAATAAAAATTGAAGGAAATGTCGGCTCCAATGCAAAAGTTATAGCAAAAGAGGCTACTGTAAACGGACAAACGCATAAAACTGCTGTTATCAAAGCAGACAACTTGGAAATAAATGTCCATAAGGGGAAAGCCTATGGGAAAAATATCCGGGTTACGAGACTCGAACATGGTGAAATTGACGGTGAGCAGGTAAAGGTTGCACAAGCTTTAGGTGGTATAATTCGAGGTCGGGAAATAGATATAGAAATTTGTACTTCTCATGTCAAAGCAATTGCAACAAAACGCATTGAAATACAAAAACTTCAGGGCAGTGAAAACATTTTTACGATTGATCCTTTGTTGCAAAAAGAAGCCAAAGAAAGCCTGGACGAGAATCAGCAAAAAATAGAAAAACTGGAGCTGCAGCTCAAAGAATTGCGAGAAGAATTAAAAAAACAGATGCATTTGCTCAAAGAAGCAACACCGGCTTTTATAGAAATTAAAAAAAGACTTTTGCATTACAAAAAAAACGGAGTGAAAATGCCTGCTTCTTTTGTAAAAAAATACAAACAGTTTCAGGTCATGCAGGAAAATGTAAAGAATTTAAAGACCGAAGTTTCAGTGACACAGGATGCGTTAAACCTTTTAACAACAAAAACTTCTTCTTTTCAAGAAAATATTTTTGATGCAAGGATTATAAACAGAGACAGGTGGATAGGGTACAACGAAATTAGATTTAAACTGGTTGACCCTCCTGTGGAACTGGTTTATAAACCTATGGAAGGTTCCCGTGAACAGGTTTTTGGACTCGTTGAACTGGACGAAGGCGAATATGCCATACGTCCTATGAATGAAGAGGAAATGAAATAAATATGATAGTAGGCTTACACGGAAAAATTGAATATAAAGAACCAAAATATGTACATGTAAACGTACAGGGAATTGTATATGAGGTTTTTATCTCTTTGCACACATTTTCTGCTTTGCCAAAAGAAAATGTTTCTTTGTTTGCAACACACATCATTCGCGAAGATGCACAGCTGCTTTTTGGTTTTATGGATATGGCAGAGAAAAAAATGTTTTCCCGTTTGATCAAAATCAACGGCGTCGGTCCCAAGGTTGCTATGGCAATCTGTTCTACCTATACACCTTCGCAGTTTGCTGCGATTATAAATAACAAAGACGTGAACGGTGTCAAAAAGGTACCCGGAATAGGACCTAAAAGTGCCGGGCGAATTTTAGTGGAACTTAACGGTTTTGATGCTGAAATACTCGGTGACAATGCAACACCGCAGGCCTCACAGGCATTTAACGAAGCCAGTGAAGCACTGGAAGCTTTAGGCTTTAAAAAAGATAAAATAGCAAAGGCATTGAGCGCATGTGAGGGAGACGATACCGCTTCACTTGTAAAAGGTGCCCTTAAACAACTCCAAACAATTTAAAAGGAAATATCTATTGAAATTAACAATTTTATTTGGCGGTGCAAGTTTCGAGCATGAAATAAGCATTGTCAGTGCCATAACATTAAAAGAGAAATTAGCAGGTTTTGATTTGACATTTGTATTTTGTGACAGTGATCATACTTTTTATCTCATAGAACCTGCAAAAATGAAAGCAGTCACTTTTTCAAAAGGTGCATATAAAAAGATGCCTCTCCTCACACTCGCACAGGGCTCTTTTGTCCAAAAAAGCATGTTTTCAAAGAGTCAATACAACAGTATCGTGTTAAATTTAATTCACGGGGCGGATGGAGAAGACGGGACAATAGCCGCACTGTTTGATTTTTACTCTGTAAAATACATCGGTCCGCGTGTGGATGCCTGTACATTCTCTTATGACAAGCGTTATACAAAATATTTGTGTGAAGCCACAGGTGTCAAATATGTCAAATATGAAGTTATTCATAAAAATGAACATTGCAATATAACGATACCGTATCCTTTTATAGTCAAACCTGCTTCTCTTGGCAGCTCAATCGGGGTAAGTGTAGTCAAAGATGAAAGTGAACTTGATTATGCACTCGATGTTGCTTTTGAATTTGATGACACACTCATTGTAGAGCCGTTTTTGGAGGGTGTCAAAGAGTATAATCTGGCAGGATATTACGCAAACGGGATGATGCATTACTCCATTGTCGAAGAACCGAAAAAAGAAGAATTTTTAGATTTTGAGAAAAAGTATATGGATTTTTCAAGAAGTGAACAGGTGCTTCAGGCGGATGTCAGTGAAGAGTTGGCACTGCGTCTGAAAACAAATTTTGAAAAAGTCTATCGTGGTTTGTTTGAAGGTGCTTTGATACGCTGTGACTTTTTTGTTTTCAATGATGAAGTACTGCTCAATGAAATCAACCCTATTCCGGGTTCTATGGCAAATTATCTTTTTGAAGATTTTGCAGCCTCTCTTGAAGAACTTGCCTCCTCTTTGCCTCATTCAAAACGTCCAAAAGTGACTTATGATTATATTCACTCTATTTCTCAGGCCAAAGGCAAATAGATGGCGGTAAAGTCAATACAGTATAATCAGCATACTTTTGACATTAGTTATGAAATAGTGAATCCTCATGCCAAGATAGACCTGATAGTCTTACATGGCTGGGGAAGCAATAAAAATCTGATGAAACAGACATTTTCTCCCTATATGGACACTTTTCGCCACATCTATATAGATTTGCCGGGTTTTGGTAATTCTACATGTAATGATGCTTTAACAACTGCTGATGTAGCAAGAATTGTAGAATTGCTGATGATTTATATGAATGCTTCAAAAGATATTGTAATGGGGCACTCTTTTGGCGGAAAAGTTGCTTTGTTGCTGGAGCCGAAACTGCTTGTTTTGGTTGCAAGTGCCGGTATTTATATACCAAAGCCTTTTAAAGTACAGGCAAAAATAGCACTTTTTAAGACATTGAAAGTTCTTGGTTTATCCAAATTCCGTTCGCTCTTTGTGGCAGATGATGCCAGGCAACTCAGCGAATACATGTATCAGACTTTTAAAAATGTGGTCAATGAAGATTTTAGTGATGAATTTTCAAGATTTGAAGAAAAAGCATTGCTTTTTTGGGGTAAAGAGGACAGTGCCACACCACTTGATTCGGGAAGAAAAATCCAAGAGCTTATCAATGATTCTGCTTTGGAAGTATATAATGGCGATCATTATTTTTTTATGAAAAATGCAGAGGATATTTCTTTAAAAATTCAAACTGCGTTTTTAGAAACAATGCAACACTAAAAGGGAGTATGCAATGCAAGAGTATGAAACACTGCTGGCCTTTGTAACCAATGTTCTTTTTGTCACACTTTTAGGCTGGTACCTTATTACAAACCTGCAGTGGTATGATTATAAAATTGAGAGAGTGATTTTCAGACACCACAAGCCGCATTGGCATATTTTGTATTTTATTATTCCTTTTATCGCCTATTACACAACAGGGAAGTTCTTTATTATATTTTTTATATTTGCTTTTGTCCCGAGTATTATTATCTGGTATAAAAAGCTTGATAAAAAGCTGGTTCTGACATGGCGTGTCAAAAGATTTTTGATTCTTTTGGTTTCTCTGACACTCTTTCAGGATGTACTGTGTACGCTTAAAGAGGGCTGTGCAACATACGGTGTTTTTATGCCTTTGGCACTTGCCTATATCGGCAGTTATATAATAGAGAAGTTTCTTTTCAAAGTCTACATGAAAGAGGCGAAGAAAAAACTGCAATCTATGAAAGATTTGGAAATTGTCTGCATTACCGGCAGTTACGGCAAGACAAGCATTAAAAACTTTACAGCCAAAATTCTCTCGTATAAATTTAATGTCTATGCAACACCAAGAAGTGTAAACACTTTAGGCGGAATTGTTGCGGATATAAACAATAATCTTCCTGAAGATACACAGATATATGTATGTGAAGCAGGCGCAAGAGAGCGCGGAGATATTTATGAAATTACAACTTTTCTGGAACCGCAGAGAGTTGTGGTCGGGCGTGTGGGTGAGGCACATATAGAGTATTTTAAATCTTTGAAAAATATTATCGCTACAAAACTCGAAATTATTAAATCACCAAGGTTGGAACAGGCATTTATTCATACCTCTGTGACAGATGAACCACATGAAAAGGTGACTTTTTTCGGTGATGAGATAAAAAACGTACAGGCAACGCTCGAAGGTACTGATTTTGAACTTGAATCAGATGGGAGAACTTTACAACTGCATACAGATATTCTGGGTGCTTTTCAGACGATGAATATTGCCGTAGCGGTAAGAATAGCAAAAAGTTTTGGAATGAGTGATGAAGAGATAGTTGAGGCTGTCAAAAACCTCGAACCGGTTGAGCATAGACTCCAACTCATAAAAGCCGGTGGAAAAATCATTCTTGATGACGGATATAACGGGAATATTGACGGTATGCTTGAGGGTATACGTTTGTGTTCACTGCATGAGGGCAGAAAAGTCATCGTTACACCGGGACTTGTTGAAAGTACGGATGAATTGAATCTACAGCTGATTGAAGCAATCAACAAAGTCTTTGACATAGTGATTGTTACCGGCTCCTTAAATGCAGATCTTTTTGACAGGCATTTACATGTAAAGAACAAAATAATACTCAAAGACAAAGCATCAATGGTTGACATTTTGGCCAGTCAGACAAAATCAGGCGATATCATACTCTTTGCCAATGATGCACCGAATTTTATATAGGATTTTTGTATGTTAAATGCTGTCGATAAATTTATGAAGTATATATCTTATTTGACTGCAGTGATTCTGGCATTACTGGTTGTTTTGGTTGTATTTGATGCAACAAGCCGCTATCTTTTTTCTCACGGTTCTACGGCACTGCAGGAGTTGGAGTGGCATTTTTTTGATGTGGTTATTTTACTCAGTATTGCCTTTGCTCTGCGTCATAATGCTCATGTCCGTGTTGATATTTTTTATGAAAAATTTTCGCCAAAGAGACAGGCCCTCATTAATATTGTCTCGGCTCTCTTTTTTGTACTCCCTCTTTCAATTTTGATTATTTATATAGGAATAGGATTTGTGGAGATGAGCTTTGTGCAGCATGAAGCCTCTTCCGATCCGGGCGGTTTGCAATACCGTTGGATTGTCAAATCTTTGATGCCGTTTGCTTTTGTTCTTTTGGTGTTGCAGGCACTCAAAGAGCTTGTAAGCGACATTGAAAAATGGAAATCACTCTAATGGCATTTGTAATGTTTGGTGTGGCGCTTGCACTTTTACTTTGGGGAATCCCTGTTGCCTTTGCCTTTGGCGGTGTGGCAATGTTTTTTGCCTTTTTCATTCCTTCTTTGGGATTTGATGTTTTTAATATACTGCCTTTTAGAATTTACGGCATTATGAGCAATACTACGCTTATGGCAGTGCCGCTTTTTATTATGATGGGACTGATTCTCGAAAAGTCAGGTATGGCGGAAAAGCTGCTGATTTCGATGAGTGCGCTTTTTAAAAGTGTTCGCGGCGGTTTGGGTGTAAGTGTTGTTCTTGTGGGTGCGATTTTGGCTGCTTCTACGGGAATAGTTTCGGCTTCTGTGGTGATGATGAGCGTGATCGCTCTGCCTTTGATGCTCAGTGCCGGGTACAATAAAAGCCTGGCATCCGGAACTATAGCGGCAAGCGGAACGCTTGGACAGATTATACCGCCTTCGATTATTCTTATCGTGCTGGGAGATGTGATGAGCGTCAGTGTCGGTGATTTGTTCAAAGGTGCGGTTTTGCCGGGACTGACACTTGTTTCACTCTATATAGCCTATATTCTCATTCGTGCTTTCATGAACAAAGAAGATGCCCCGGCACTGATGAGCGATGAAAAAACAACGCTGACTGATGTTGTAACTGCCATTATCCCACCGCTTTTGTTGATGTTTGCCGTTCTTGGAAGTATATTTGCAGGTATCGCCTCTCCGACAGAATCAGCGGCTTTTGGCGTACTCGGTGGCGTCATTTTATCGGCATACAATAAAACACTTAAGTTTGCAATGATAAAATATGCTCTGTTTGAGACGATGAAGCTCAGCGGTATGATTTTTATGATTTTAATCGGTGCGACAACTTTTAGTCTTGTTTTTAACGAACTCGGCGGAACTGATTTGATTTTGGAATTTTTCTCGCAAGACATAGGAAATGTTTGGGTATTTATAGCTGTGGCAATGCTGAGTATTTTTATACTCGGATTTTTTATAGATTTTATAGAAATAAGTTTCATTATTGTACCTATTTTAGTCCCTGTTATGGCTGCTTTTGGAATAGATCCCATCTGGTTTGGCGTGTTAATAGCCATGAATTTGCAGGCATCATTTTTAACACCGCCGTTTGGACTTTCGCTTTTCTTTTTAAAAGGGGCAGCCGGCAACAGTGTTACAACGATGGATATCTACAAAGGTATTATCCCTTTTATCGCTTTGCAGTTGTTAGGTCTGGGGCTTGTCGTGGCTTTTCCTGATCTGGTTTTTGCATTTTTGTAATGCTGTCGCCATCAGTCGGCACTAAAGTACCGATTCCGGGTGAGTCTGTGTTTTTTTTTGGAACCCGTACTTCAGTGCGGGCTGAGAGTGGCAAGAAAGTAGCAATAGTCGGTACTGAAGTACCGATTCCGGGTGAGTCTGTGCTTTTTTCGGAACCCGTACTTCAGTGCGGGCTTTAGGCTGGTTTTATTACTGTTGCCATAGCGATTTATAATTTTTGAAGGAGAATGAATGGAAGATATTTTATATGCTCCCTGGAGGGATGAATATGTTACACAGGAAAAAATAAAAGGGTGTGTTTTTTGCCATATCAGTACACACCCGCAAGAGGATGCGTCTTTACATGTACTCTACAGAAATGAACACTGTTTTATGGTGATGAACAAATATCCTTATACTCCGGGGCATTTTATGATTATCCCCCATATGCATACGGACAAACTTGAAGAGCTGCCGAGTGAAGTTTGGCTGAACATGTCCAAACTCGCACAGCAGAGTGTCAAACTGCTCAAAGAAGGATTAGGTGCAAACGGCGTAAATATCGGTATGAATTTGGGCAAGGCTGCGGGTGCAGGAATAGCCGAGCATATTCATATGCATCTTGTTCCAAGATGGGAGCGAGATACGAACTTTATCACTGCTGTTGCTCATACAAGAGTCTACTCAACAGATTTTGAAAGGATTTACAAAAAAATCAAAAGTTTCATTCCAAAGTATATAGATATTAAATAAAATTTGATGTATACTAAAAGAAAAAGTAAGGATTGAAAATGTCAGATGCAGTTATACAGGAATTGGCGGAAAGAAAGGCTGAAATAGAAAAAGAGTTGGAATTACTGTTTAAAATGAATATGAAAATAACAGACTGGGATGTTCCCGAAGCGGATGATACAGAGGCGGCGGATATTATTTTAAATATTATGGAAAAAAAGATTCAACAGCTTAGAGAAGATGTAAAAGCCGGAAAATATGAAAATTATTAATCACAAAGGAAAAAGAAATGAGCGCACATAAACACAAAGAACATTTAGAAAAAATCAAAGATGCAGTTGTCAACAGTGACAAGCTGGATGAGAGTCAAAAAAGTGACAGTGTCAAAAGAATTGAAGAGTGGATAGAAGAGGATAAAGCATTTGGAACGCTTATGGAAGAGCTTCTGAATATCAGTGAATATTTTGAAGTTTTATTTGCAGAATTAGGTTTGAGTAAATAATTTTTTATGACGCAGTTTTTAAGAATCATTGTCATAGCTGTATTGTTAATTACAGTTTTTTTGACAGGAAGCTATCTTTATGTGACCAATAAAGTAGAGACTTTAAAAAATGAAAAGTATTTTGAAGTCAGTAAAGATATGAAAAATGAACTGCAGAGTCTGATTAAAGAAAAATCTGAGGCGATTTTGCTGGTGACTTTGGCACTTTCTGCAAATCAGAATATAAAAAATGCGTTAGAACAGAAAAATCACAGCAGTCTTTATCTTGATAATTTAATTACAACTCTGCAACGCTACTCCTCTTTAAAAAATATCTGGATACAGTTTATCGCACCCGACGGGAGAAGTATTTACAGAAGCTGGAGTGACAAAATAGGAGATGATCTCTCTTTTGTGCGACAGGATGTAAAGCAGGCTATTCATGATCCTAAAGTTATCTCCACCGTCAGTACCGGAAAATTTGATATGACTTTTAAAGCAATGGTGCCGATCTATGAAAGAGGCAAGTTCATAGGTATTGTTGAGACTATCGCAAAATTTGACTCCATAAGTGAAAAAATGAAACGCAGTGGCAATGATCTGCTGATAGTTGTTGACAAAAGTTATAAAAAGCAGTTGAGTGAAGCCTATTCAAATACTTTTGTTGAAAATTATTATATAGTCAATCCCTTTAAGAGCAACAGGCTGCTTGAAATAGTCAAAAATTCGTCAATTACAAAATACCTTGATATTCCTGAATATAGAGTAGACAAAGAGCATTCTCTTTTGATTACAACCTTGCGGTTGCCGGATTTGAATGCAAAATCCATGGGCTATTTTATCATTGCAAAAGATTTGAGACTGATTGATCTTTCAGATATTGAACAGGCTAAAAACAGTATTTTGGAAGTAACACTGCTCATTTTTTTATTGATCATTGTGCTCTTGTATTATGCTTATAATGTAAATTACAAACGCTTTATAGAAGAACAAAATGAGATACTCGAACAAAGTGTAGAGGAAAAAACCAAAGAGCTGGAACTGCAGTCAAATGTTTTGCGATTTATTGCGCATCATGACCATTTGACAGAACTGCCAAACAAAGTGTTACTTTTAGACAGAATTGAAGAGGCTATAAAACACTACAAAGCAACCGGCGAACAGTTGAGTATATTTTTCTTAGACTTAGACAGCTTTAAAGATGTCAATGACACCTACGGACATGAAGTAGGCGATGAATTGCTGTTAGAAATTACCAAAAGGCTGCAAAAGTGTATAAAGAATGATGATACTCTGGCACGGCTTGGCGGAGATGAGTTTGCCATATTGCACAGAAATACAACACATTTCAGTACAATAAATCTGATTGAATCTATCTTGATTCAGATGAAAAAACCGTTTAATATAAAAAATATAGAAATATATACTACATTCAGTATTGGTGTAGCCCTGTATCCTCAAGATGCCAAAAAAGCGAGCCAGCTTTTACGCAATGCCGAAACTGCCATGTATAAAGCAAAAGACAGCGGTAAGAACACTTATCAGTTTTATGAGAAAAAAATGACAGAGATGGCACTGCAGAAAATTCAACTCGATGCAGATATACGCAAAGCCTTGAAAAACAGAGAATTTGTAAGTTATTTTCAACCGAAAATAGATGCAAGAAACGGAAAAATTGTAGGATTAGAAGCATTGATTCGTTGGATACACCCGCAAAAAGGTTTGATTAATCCGAATGATTTTATCCCGTTTTGTGAAGAAACAGGCTTAATTCTCGAAATTGACAAATACATGCTGACGCATTCAATAAAACAGATACTGAAATGGCAGCAAAAGGGTCTTGAATTTGGAAAGGTTTCTGTAAATGTGTCTACTAAAAAGATAGAAAGCGGTAATTATATTGAAGAGCTTGCTTATACTGTTGAGCGTTTGCAATTTGATACAGCTCTTTTGGAACTTGAAATTCTTGAAGGTCAGATTATGAAAGATCCTCAAAAATCTATAGATATTTTAAATAAAATACAAAACTTGGGTATTTCCGTTTCTATAGATGATTTTGGCACAGGATATTCATCATTGTCCTATCTGAAAAAACTGCCGGTAAACAAAATCAAGATAGACCGTAGTTTTATTACAGATGTTCCAAAAAACAAAGATGATGTTGCAATTGTCAAAACAATTATATCTTTGGCAAAAAATTTAGGCTTGCAAATAATAGCTGAAGGTGTTGAAACTAAAGAACAACTGGACTTTTTAGTACAAGAGGGATGTTATGACATTCAAGGGTATTTTTTCTCCAAGCCGTTACCCGTAGATGAATGTGAAGCATTTATAATTGCAAAAAACAAAGGAGTATAGTATTTCTATGCAAATGATTGTAGACTCTTTGAGACACAAGGGTAAAATATTTAAAAAGATGCAGGAGATTTCTCCAAAAGATTTGGGTATAAGAAATAAGATAAAAATTTATAAGGCAACAGATATACGCGGATATTTTTGGGCAATTTTTGCTGTGAGCCAAAAGAGCAGAATATTGATGAAAGATGTTCATAAATTTGAAGAGATTTATGCAAAGTTGACACTCTACTGTGAACACAATTTTAAACATAAGATTTTGTTTATAGATGCACCCTTATGCTCAAAAGCCCAAAAAGCTTTTAAAGAAGCAGGATGGAAAATCCAATAATGCTTTTGTGTGATATAGGCAATACTTCCTATCATTTTTATGATGAAAACAGAGACTATAAAGAACATGTAAAGAGTTTTGACCCCTCCTGTGTAAAAGAAAAAGTCTATTATATTTGTGTGAACAAGGCTCTGCATGTAAACTTGCGGTCTTTGCCAAACTGGATAGATTTATCTGAATATATTGATAAAAAAAAATATTATCAGACTATGGGAATTGACAGAATTTTTGCCGTAGAGTCTGTTTCCGACGGTATTATTATTGATGCGGGGAGTGCTGTGACTGTTGATGTTGTAAAAAACGGACAATTCAGGGGCGGTTTTATTTACCCGGGAATTAAAGCAATGCAAAAAACCTATGAGAATATTTCTCCTGCGCTGGCATATTCATTTAACTTTGAGTGTGACTTGGATATAATGCCAAAAAATTCACAAGATGCCATAAGTTACGGATATTTAAAAACACTCTATAGTGAAGTAATGTCCCATAACCTGCCGGTCATCTTGACAGGTGGCGATGCCTTGGAATTTAAAAAGATATTTAGAGATGCAAAAGTCGATGAAAAACTGATTTTCAACTCTATGAAAAAGATTATATTACAGAATGAGGATAGACTATGCTAACAGTTGCACTGCCAAAAGGTCGTATAGCCAAAGAAACTTTGGAAATTTTTGAAACTATTTTTGGTGACAGTTTTAAATTTGATGACAGAAAACTAATTCTTGAGACGTCGAAATTTCGTTTTTTACTTGTGCGTAATCAAGATGTGGCAACCTATGTATACCATCAGGCAGCTGATATTGGGGTTGTCGGGCTTGATACCCTGGAAGAACAGGGACTTGATGTTGTCCGTCTGCTCGATTTGCGTCGTGGCATTTGTAAAGTGGCAATAGGCATGAGAAGGGGTGAAAAGTTTGATTTGACAAAACCAGAGCTTAAAGTAGCCTCCAAAATGGTCAACATTACAAAGCGTTACTTTGAAGAACGGGCTGTGAGTGTAGAAATTATAAAGCTTTACGGTTCTATAGAACTTGCCCCGTTAATCGGTCTTGCAGATATGATAGTAGATATTGTTGAAACGGGAACGACTATGAAACAAAACGGTTTGGAAGTTGTGCAGGACATTATGACAAGTTCGACCTATCTAATAGCAAACAAGAACAGTTATATTGCCAAAAAAGATGAAGTTTTGGATATTTACGAAAAAATTAATGAAGTTATAAAAGCAGAAAATGACTAATCTTGATCTTTATGCCAAGGCAGAACATCTTTTAGGTATAGAAGAGGCTACAGAGGCACTTTATGATTTATACCGCTCGGAACTGGATGACTATAGTGTAAAAACACTGCTGGATGTCGGATGCGGTCGTGGCGGATTTATGCAGCGAATGAGTAGCGACGGTGTTACATGTAAAGGCATTGATTTGAGTGCTGTAATGGTTGCTGAGTGTAAAGAGCAGGGATTTGACGCCGAGTGCATTGATATAAAAGAGGTTGATGGCAAATTTGATGCCATTGTAAGTATTTTTGATGTTTTAAATTTTATGGACAGAGAGAGTCTTCTTTCTTTTTTGGAATCGGTTGCGGACAAACTCAGTGATGAGGGTGTTTTTATCGCTGATATCAATACGCTTTATGGTTTCAGTGATGTGGCAGAAGGAACGATGAGCAGTGAAAATGAAGAAGAATTTTTAAATGTCGATGCCATATTTCAAAACAATGAACTGCATACAAAATTTACACTTTTTGAAAAAAAAGAAGATGGAAGTTACACAAAACAGCAAGATACAATTGTGCAGTACTTTCATAAAATACAGATATTTCAAAAACTTTCAAAACTCAAACTTGTAGAAAAACAGACTTTTTCTCTTTATGATACACAAGACAAAACACTGCTTATCTTTAAAAAAAGAACAGAGTAGCAAAGAAGGAGTAAAAGCAGAGTAACGATTCCGGAATATTTCGAAACCCTCGGACTTCAGTCTTGATGCATTAGGTTGGGAAAAAGCATATTATTTTTCTGGAACCCATCCTTTAGGGTGGGCTGAGAGTGACAAGGATGTAACAACAGTCGGCACTAAAGTACCGATTCAGGAATATTTTGGAACCCGGATTTTCTATGCTAAAGCATGACTTGTGAGAAAAACGGTGAGTTCCGGCACTGCATTCCTGATTTTGAAAAAAAATGCAAACTAAGTAGCAAAAGTTTCTCTGTCTGCATGTTATAATAGCACTATAAATAAAAAAGAAAAGGATTTACCCATGAGTAAACACAAAGCAAAAATAGAAAAAGTATTTGAGCATCCGCTTTCATCTAATATTGATTATAAAAAACTAATACATGCGTTAGAACATTATGGTGCAAAAACAGAGATGACAAAAAATCATCATGTAAAAATATTTTTAAATGACAAAGAGTATGTTATGCCTCTTCCTCATCAAGATACAAATATTTCAAAAGAGATAGTGGTAGAACTGCGTCATTTTTTAGAAAGTGCAGGGCTGACTCCAGAAAAGCTGTAATCAGCAGAAGAGGGAGGAAAGAGTATTTTTACTCTTCCTCTTCTTTTGTGTTTTCTTCCTGTACAGGCTTCATAGCAGGGAACAGTAAAACATCTCTTATGCTGTGCTCATTTGTCAGCAACATTACAAGTCTGTCTATTCCTATTCCCTGTCCCGCTGTTGGTGCCATGCCATAGCTGAGTGCTTCAACAAAATCACTGTCCATTTCATGGGCTTCATCATCTCCGCTCTCTTTTGCAGCCATCTGTCCTTCAAAACGTGTAAGTTGGTCTATTGGGTCATTTAACTCACTGAAAGCATTGGCAATTTCACGGCCTGCTATAAAGAGTTCAAACCTCTCTGTAATTTCAGGATGTGCATCACTTCTGCGAGCAAGCGGAGAAATTTCAACAGGATACTCTGTAATAAAAGTAGGGTCTATCAGTTTTTTCTCAACAAATTCATCAAAAAGTTCACCCTGAAGCTGCCCCAAATTCATTCCGGGTTTAACCGTAATACCTTTTTCATTCAAATAGGCAATGATTTTTTCTTTGTCTTTTGTAACATCTGCAGGAACTCCGCCAATCGTTGTTAAAGACTCTATAAGAGGAATCTCCTGGAAGTTTGCAAAATTGACTTCCAAATCACCGTAAGGCAAAAGTGTCGGCAGATTTAAATGTTCAAAAAGGTACTGGAAGTACTCTTTTGTGATTTCGATTAAATCTTTGTATGTTTTGTATGCCCAGTAAAACTCTATAGAGGTGAATTCAGGGTTATGTGTTGCATCCATCCCCTCATTTCTAAAGTTACGGTTGATTTCAAAAACGGCTTCAAAACCGCCGACAATGAGCCTTTTAAGGTAAAGTTCCGGTGCAATTCTGAGGTATCTGTCAACACCGAGTGCATTATGATGTGTAACAAAAGGTTTGGCATTGGCCCCGCCGGCAATAGGATGCATCATAGGTGTTTCCACTTCCAAAAAACCTTTGTCCTCAAAGAAACGGCGTGTCAAAGAGATAACGCGGGAACGGATTTGAAAAGTTTTTCTGACTTCCGCATTCATAATCAGATCAAGATAGCGTTTTCTGTAACGAATCTCTTTGTCAGTAATACCGTGAAATTTTTCAGGAAGCGGTGAGATGGCTTTTGTCAGCAGCTTGAAACTGTCTACATGCAAAGAGAGTTCTCCCTGTCCTGTTACAAAAGGAAAACCGCCGACTTCAATGATATCTCCGACTTCTATGTTTTTTTTAAACATAGTGTTGTAGAAACCCTCGGGAAGATTGTCGCGTGTAATATAAACCTGTAGCATACCGCTTTCATCTTCAATCTTTACAAAACTTGCTTTTCCCATAATACGAAGAAACTTTATACGCCCGCTTACAATGTAGTGACGCTTTTCGTCACGTTTGTTTTCCATCTCGGCCACATCAGAGTTGACATTCAAATATTTTTCGATAGTTGTATTTCTTTGTGAATCATTTGCATAAGGATTGTACCCTGCATCTTTTAATGCATTTGCTTTTTCTATTCTTTGCTGTATGTATTTATTTTCAAAAATCAATAGTTTTCCTTCTTTCTTAGTTGTTTTCTTTTTCTTGGCACTCTTTACAAACGCCATATATCTGCATAGAGTGGTCAGTCATTTTAAAACCGAATTTTTTTGTGATTATATGTTGGCGCTTTTCTATCTCATCATCCAAAAATTCTGTGATTTTTCCACATTCTGTACAGATGAGGTGGTCGTGATGTATTTTTACACCAAGTTCGTATTTTTTTCCCTGTGCTCCAAATGAAAGTGAGGTAACAACCTGGGAGTCTTCAAGAAGCGAAAGTGTTCTGTAAACAGTTGCTATACCTGTTTTTAGTTCCGGGTATTTGTTTTGCAGGAGATGATGTAAATCTTCAGGAGTCAGATGTTCATCCGAATTGTACAGAGTTTCCAATATCACTTCACGCTGAATCGTAAATTTGAGATTATTCTTTTTTAATAATTTTTTGAAATCATTCAGCAGTTCTTCATATTCCATGGTTTTATTGTTGAAGTTTGTCGTTACATGTATCATAATTATTTCTCTTTTATTTGATTTTTGATAGTGTCAATTTGCTGCAAGGCTGCTGCTGAGATGTTGTCTTCAATTTTTTGTTGCATATCAGCACTGCCCTGTGAGATTGTTGTATTGATATCATTTGAAATATCCGTAGGGTCTATTTTCATAATATATTTTCCTGTTTCGACTAAAACAGGAAAGAGTATACTTGTTTTGAGTGCAGAATCAAGTGTCGTTCTTATTGCCTTGACATTATAAACCGCATAAGCAATAACTGCTGCTATAAGAAAAAACTTGCTTGAACCTACGATAAATCCCAAAATTTTGTCTATCGGACCAAGACCGCTTACTGCGCTTAACTTTTTAAATGCAAACCCTATAAGAACCATTACCAGCCAAAAAAGTGCCAGTGTTACCAGAAAACCTGTAAAACTTATAGCCGATTCGTTTGAAAATTTAAATATCGTATTACTCAGATACAGTCCGACATCATCACCAAATCTGGATGCTACGAATATACCGCCTATGATACCAATGAGTCCGAAAATTTCTTTAAAAAACCCGTTCAGTATTCCTTTTAAACCCAGGAGTAGAATGACAACTCCTACAATAATGTCAAAATAGTTAAATTCCATTTTTCACTTCCATATGCATTTGATTTTTTCCGTTTTGCTTGGATTTGTACAGTGCCTTGTCAGCTCTTTCTATAAGTGTTTCCGCCGTATCGCCAGGATAGTACATTGTCGCACCCAGACTCATGGTTACTTTCAAAGATTTTCCCTGATAAAAGAGTTGATTTGAACTGATAAGCGTTAAAATTCTTCTTGCAATTTTTTGGCAGGTTTGTGCATCTATTCTGTTGAGTATAATCAAGAACTCTTCGCCACCGTAACGAAAAACTTTATCACCGTCACGCAATGTTTTTCTTAAAAGTCTGGCAACAAAAATCAGTATTTTATCACCTGCAATATGTCCGTATTTATCATTGATATGTTTGAAATCATCTATATCCAGAAGAAGTATGTGCAGTTCATACTCTAATTCTTTTTTTGCACAGAGTTTTTGAAGGTATGTATCAAGTGCCCGTCTGTTGAATATTTTTGTCAAAGAATCCAGGTTTGAGCTCTCTTCAAGTTTTTTTACCTGTGTGCTTAACTCTGATATAACCTGATTTGCGCGTTGTACCTCTTTTGCCATGTGATTTTGAATCTCATCAAACTTTTCTTTTATTGAAGGCATATCTATGAGCTGATTTTCATAGCTGTGAATAGTCTCTTCATGAATTTGAGTCAGTTTGGCAAATTTGTTGTTTGTATGTTGATATGATAAAAGTGTTTTATTTGCAATTTCTTTATAAGTGTTGGTGAATGCCAGCTTTGCATGTTCTACTGAGTCTATATCCCCGTCATTTATATTTTGAATAGTCATCACAGCATCCTGCAAATAGGTGATAACCTGTTCCTTGTTAGGCTCTTGTTGTGTGTCAATATTTTCAAGCAGCTCATGATACATTTGAGTTACTAATGATTTTAAGTCACTTTTTGTCATAAATCTCCAAATAAAAATATTCACAATTATACTAATTTAAGCATAAAAAAAGCTTTTCTCATAGCAATTTTAGCTATTTTTTGATAAAATTCCAAAAACAATAATATATAAGGTCTGATAATGAGCACTTGGAGCCCGTCTAGCTGGAGAGAAAAACCGATATTACAACAACCGACATATCCTGATAAAGCAAAACTTGAAGCTGTTTTAAAAGAGTTGAAAAGCTACCCGCCATTGGTATTTGCAGGAGAAGCACGTTCATTGAAAGAACAGTTGGCCAATGTGTCACAGGGAAAGGCTTTTTTACTGCAAGGCGGTGACTGTGCCGAGAGTTTCAGTGAATTTCATGCAGATAATATTCGCGATACTTTTAAAGCCTTGATGCAAATGGCGGTTGTTATGACCTATGCCGGCGGACTTCCTGTTGTAAAAGTAGGACGTCTCGGCGGTCAGTTTGCAAAACCGCGTTCCTCAGATACGGAAACAAAAGGGGATATTACTCTTGACTCTTACCGTGGGGATATTATTAACGGTATAGACTTTGACGAAAAGTCACGTACACCGGATCCGGAACGTATGATAAGAGCCTATAACCAGGCAACGGCTACACAAAATCTGCTCCGTGCTTTTGCATCAGGCGGATTGGCTGACTTGCACCAGGTCAGTAAGTGGAACCTGGATTTTGCCCATAAAAGTGAAGTGGGTGAGAAATACGAAGCATTGGCAGAGGATATAGAAAAATCATTAAAGTTTATGGAAGCCTGTGGTGTTACTTCTAAAACATACAGAACATTGCGTGAAACAGATTTTTTTACTTCCCATGAAGCACTGCTTTTACCGTATGAAGAGGCTTTTACAAGACAGGATTCTCTTACCGGTGACTGGTATAATACTGCAGCACACATGGTATGGATAGGGGATAGAACACGCCAGCTTGACGGTGCGCATGTTGAGTATATGAAAGGCATTAAAAACCCTATAGGCATTAAAGCGGGACCTACTATGAACCCGGATGATCTGGTACGGTTGGCTCAGGCGGTAAATCCTGAAAATGAAGCAGGGCGTCTCAATATCATTGTGAGAATGGGTGCGAACAAAGTCGGCGAGCATATGCCTGCATTGATTCGTGCTGTTGAGAGAGAGGGACTCAACGTTGTCTGGTCATGTGACCCAATGCACGGAAATACTATAAAATCATCCAACAACTATAAAACACGTCCTGTTGATGCTATATTAACCGAGATGAAGCAGTTCTTTCAGGTACATAAGGCTGAGGGTACATTTGCCGGCGGAGTTCATTTGGAGATGACAGGAAAAAATGTTACGGAGTGTATCGGCGGTTCATTTACTGTAACAGAAGAGGATTTAAGTTCTCGTTATCATACACACTGTGACCCGCGTCTCAATGCTGATCAGTCATTAGAGTTGGCATTTTTAATCGCTGATTCTTTACAGGATGCGAATAAATAAGGAGCTTTTCCCTAAGTTGGAACAGTCGGCACGGAAGTGCCGATTCCGAAGAGTCACTGCAGTCTGGGCTGTGCGTCTTTTTTATCATACCTGAAAGATATTTTCTTTTTTTACAGGTATAAAGTCTGCTCCGTAACAGAGTCGCTGTTGCAAACCTCCGCGTGCGCTCAAATCAACTACTACACCCAGATTTTTTGTCTGTATACTTTGTGTAATTGTCTCATAGATTTCAAAAGCAATATCTTCGGCAGTAAACTTTTTGTCTCTGAGTGAGGTCAGGTATTTTTTAAAATCACGTAAATCAAAGGTCTCACCACTGCTGGTAAAGTTGATGTAAACAGTTCCTCTGTAAGGCTGTCCGCTGTGTGCCAGAAACAGAAGTTCACGAGACATATACTGTATGCCTGTATTTTCTTTTACATGTAAAGGTGTTAATTGCATATTATCCTACTCTTAGCGGATTGAGATTTCTGTTTAAAAATCTGTATTTTTCCAGTTCTTTGTACTTTTCTTCACCATTTGCATAACTGAAAGTCGGATGGATGCTGATATTGCCTCGTGGGTAAAACAGACCTACAACTTCAAGATACTTCGGCTGCATCAAGGCGACCAAATCTTTGCCTATTTTATTGACGACGTCTTCATGAAACTCACCACTGTTGATAAAACTAAAAAGATAGAGTTTGAGTGATTTGCTTTCCACCATTTTTACATCAGGAATATAGTTGATAATGAGTGTTCCAAAATCCGGCTGATTTGTTTTAGGGCAAAGTGATGTGAATTCGTCTGCATTGAGTGTCACCCAGTAGTCCATTTCAGGATGAACATTTTCAAAAGTTTCTAAAAGCTCGGGTGCATATTCATATTTGTACTCTGTATGTCCGGCTCCGAGTTGGCTGACCTCTTGGGCGCGTTTTTCTTTATACTCTTGTTCATCCATTGTTAATCTCTTCTTCTTTTTCCTGAATTGTTAAAAGCTCTTCAACTTTTTGCTCATACAACGCTTCCATATCTGCCAACTCTTTGGCAAGTTTGCTCAGACCTGTCTCCTCATAACATTTCGGATCGGATAAACAGGTGTTTTTTTCTTCTATTTTTGCTTCTAGTTCTTCTATCTCGGCCGGAAGTTTTTCCAGGGCTATTTTTTCTTTAAAAGTAAGTTTGAGTGTTTTTGGTTTTTGCGTTACATGTAAACGCGGTTTTTCCTCTTTTTTTGTCGCCTCTTTTTCCATAGTGTTCAGCTCTTGCAGCTCTTTTTCTATCTCCAGATACTCGGAGTATTGCTGATGTGACTCTTCAATGGTTTTATCAGGCTTAAAAATAAAGAGTTTTTTGGCGATTTTGTCAACAAAATATCTGTCATGCGATACAATAATGACGGCACCGGGAAAATTTGTCAACTGTTCTTCCAAAATATTAATCGTAGGAATATCCAGATCATTGGTCGGCTCATCCAAAATGAGGATGTCAACATCCTGTGTAAAAAGCAGAGCAAGGGCAACACGGTTTTTCTCGCCGCCGCTGAGTACACCTATCTTTTTGTCTAAAAATTCACGCGGAAAGAGAAAGTTTTTAAGGTAGCCGTATACATGTAAATCACTGCCTCGTACATTGACACGGTCGCCGCCGTGCGGACAAAAAGTCTCTATGAGGTTTTTGTCATCATCAAGCATCTCTCTGTGCTGGTCAAAATAGCCTACTTTGAATTCTCCGCGTTTTATCTTGCCGCTTGTCGGCTCTATGCGTCCAAGCAGAGCTTTTAGCAGTGTTGATTTTCCACTGCCGTTGGGCCCGACAATGGCGATGACATCTTTTTGCAGTATGCGTGTTGTAAAGCCGTGTAACAGCTCTTTGTCACCGAGTTTGAGAGACAGATCTTCGACTTCAAAAAGCATTTTTTGTTTGTTGACGCTTTTGTCACGGTTAAAATGTTTTGCTTCTCTTTGGAGTTCTACAGACATTTTTCTGATTTTGGCAGGATTTGTTTTCGCCTCTTCGCGCAGTTGCATCAAACGCTCTTTGCGCCCTTCGTTTCGTTTGAGCCTTGCACGCACCCCTCTGGCAAACCACTCGTTTTCTCTTTTTAGAATGCCCAGCAGATTGTCATGCTGCTTTTGCAGGGTTCTGAGGTACTCCTCTTTTTGTGTGAGGTAGTCATTGTATCCGCCCTTGTATTCACGCAAAATGCAGTCTTCGACTTCAACACTCTTTGTCGCAATTCGGTCAATGAAATATCGGTCATGCGAGATAAAAACAAGAGTGAATTTCTCTTTGAGAATCAGCTCTTCTAAAAATTCAACCATGTAAACATCAAGGTGGTTCGTCGGTTCATCAAGAAGCAGGACATCCGGTTTTTGCAAAAGGAGTGAAGCAAGTGCCACACGCCGCTGTTCGCCTCCGCTTAAGAGCATAACAGGCTTGTTTTCATAAGGTTTGAGCTGAAAATGCCCAATGATACGCTCTATTTTATCATCCAGATTCCAGGCATTATGATGTTCAATATAGCGAGAGAGCTTTTCATGTTCTTCCAAAAGCAGTTTGTTTTCAAAATCTTCACTTAAAAGCAGTGAGAGTTCATTATAGCGTTCTTTTGCGGCATTGAGCTCTTTGAGACCTGCTTCAACTGCCTGACGGACAGTGTGGCCTTCTTCAAATGCCGGACGCTGATCCAGCATTTTGATTTCCAAATCATTTTTGATGATACGGCGTCCGCCATCAGGTATGAGTGTCCCGTTGAGTATTTTCATCAAGGTGGATTTTCCACTGCCGTTTTTTCCGATGATGACTATACGCTCACCTGCATCCACATGAAAGTCAACCTCAGTGAGAATTTTTTGTGCCGAATAGTGTTTGCTGATTTTTTGTAGATCAATTAATGCCATAATTTAGTTTACTTTTTAATAGAGATAATAGCATTTTGGTCATTAATAAGGGCTTATTTATTTTAATAGATTATAATCTTGTATGTCATAGGAGTAGAATCATGTTACAGGTAATAGCAGAAATAAGAAAAAATGAACATCAGTATATGGAAGTTCTTAAAGAAGAAGGAAAAGAGTTCTTTTACAGAAAAGAGCGGTATGGCAGTGAGTTTTCTTTCATTGCAATATATTGTGAATGTAAAATTGCAATAGACTTCAATGAACTTAAAACAAGATTAAGAAGTACCGATAAATTTATTACCTTAAATGATAAACTTCATTGTATCATTCAGGATTCTGTGGATGAGGAACATTATATCAAAGCCGCCGAAAATATAAACTACAATCTCTTGCATCTAAACTCAAATAATGAGTATTATATAAGTACGATTCACTCTAAAGAATATGAAGCAAAAGATTATGCAAATATGATATATGAACTGTTTTGCAGATTGGAAGATGCTTTGGAAAATAATTTAAAAAATATTGTTGTATATCAAGACTTCGTTATTTAAATTATAATATTATACGGACTCATTTAAAGGATTTTATTTGGGTTTATTTATACATATTCATCTTATTGCTGCCATTGCCTGGATAGGCGGTTCCATATTTATGTTTATTTTGGGTGTTACACTGCTTGATAAAGAAAAACAACAACAGGTTTATCCGGTAATAGGGCCTATTTTCGGTTACTTTGAATTGGTTTCCATTGTTGTTTTACTGTTGACCGGTACTGTGATGATTGTAGATAATGGTTTGTACCATATGCTTTTGACCCATGATGATAATATTATAGTCCAGGAGTTACGCAAAAAACTCATAATTGTAGCTGTTATAATCGTGGCAACAATAGTTCATTTTTTTATTGCATTTCGCACAAACGGGAAAGAGCGAACGAAAATACAAAACATTTTGTCACGCGGAACTTCCCTGCTCATATTTTTTTTAAATCTTTTTGTTCTGCATTATGCAATTATGATTCGCGCAATGCTTTAATAATCTTTCTCTTTCGGGCATAATTCTTTTGCCGTAAACCATTTTGCTATCCCTTCATCATTATAGTGATATTCTCTTTGAGAAAGAGGGATGACACTGTTTCTCATTTTAGCTCTTACAATGCCAACAACTATAAATGTAATCAACAAAGTAGCGCCTGCTATAAAATAATCATACATGTACCAGACGATAAGAGCAGTAAATACAGGAGTAAACTGCAATAAAAATTTTAGTAAAAAAGCGATGATTTGACATTTTTTTGTCTTTAGAACAGGAGTAGGTTCTATTAAATCTATATAATCATTTTTCATAAAGTTATTATAGCAAAATAAAAATATTATAAACTTGAGTTAAAATGACTAAAGAATATTGATAAAACTTGCAACTATTAACTTTTTTTGGTAAAATACTGTCAAATTTTAAAAAAGGATTACTATTATGGCTAAACATCAATTTCAAACAGAAGCAAATCAGATTTTACAACTTATGATTCATTCACTTTATTCCAACAAGGAGATTTTCCTTCGTGAACTTATTTCCAATGCATCGGATGCACTTGACAAGCTGAATATGCTCGTTTTAACAAATGAAGCATACAAAGGCATAAAGTTTGATCCGAGAATAGATATCAAAAGAGACAAAGAGAAAAAAACTTTGACTGTTTCAGATACCGGAATCGGTATGAACGAAGTAGATCTTTTGAATAATCTCGGAACAATTGCAAAATCAGGAACAAAAGCATTCTTGGAAAATCTGACAGGGGATCAAAAAGTAGATTCTAACCTGATTGGTCAGTTTGGTGTCGGTTTTTATGCTGCATTTATGGTGGCTGACAGCGTTGAGGTCATCACGAAAAAAGCAGGAGAAGATCAGGCTTACAAATGGACGAGTACCGGAAACGGTGAATTTGAAGTAGAAGCAGCAACAAAAGAGGGACACGGAACAGAAATTATTCTTCATTTAAAAGAGGGTGAAGAGGAGTTTTTGGAAGAGTATCGCATAGAGGCTGTTGTGAAAAAATACTCTAACCATATTCCGTTCCCGATTTTTATGGACAAAGAGAAGCATATTCCGGCTGTTACCGATGATGAGGGCAAAGAGACAGAGCCTGCACGCACTGAAATAGAAAATGTACAAATTAACTCTGCAAATGCACTCTGGACGATTGCCAAAAGTGAATTAAAAGATGAAGACTATAAAGCTTTTTATGAAACACTTGCACACTCAAACGAAGAACCGTTAAAATGGATGCATCATAAAGCAGAGGGTGCTATAGAGTACACGACACTCTTTTATATCCCAAGCAAGGCACCGATGGATATTTACAGAGTTGATTATCAGCCTGGTATCAAACTCTATATTAACCGTGTCTTTATTACAGATGATGACAAAGAGTTAATGCCTACATACCTGCGTTTCTTACGCGGTGTGATTGATTCAAAAGATTTACCGTTAAATGTAAGTCGTGAAATTTTACAGTCCAATCCGGTGATGGCAAAAATCAAAAACGCTTCGGTGAAAAAAGTGCTTTCCGAACTTGCTAAAATGATGAAAAAAGAGCCTGAAAAATATGACACATTCTATAAAGAGTTTGGAAATGTACTTAAAGAAGGACTTTACAATGATTTTGCCAACAGAGAAAAGATTTTAGAATTACTCAAATTCCATACGTTGAATTCTGATGAAATGACGACTATCGAAGAGTTTGTGAAAAATGTCGATGAAGACAAAAAAGAGATTTATTATCTTGCGAACAAAGGCTCTGTTGACATGCTCAAACACTCTCCTGTGCTCGAAAAATTCAAGGCACGCGGTATCGATGTGCTTCTCTTAAATGAAGAGGTAGATACTATCATTTTCCCGATGGTGACAGAATATAAAGAGTATAAACTTATTCCTGCATCAGATGCGAAATTTGAAGAGAGTGAAGAAGAGAAAAAAGCAAAAGAAGAACTTGAAAAAGAGTTTGAAGGCCTTGCAAAAGAGTTTAAAGAGACACTGGGTGAAGCTATAAAAGAAGTTGAAGTGACAACGGAGTTGACAGAATCTCCTGTTGCTTTAAAAACAGACAAAGAAGACCCTTCTTACATGATGGCACAGATGATGAAACAGATGGGTCAGGGCGGTGAAGTGCCTGAGCCGGCACCTATTTTACAAATCAATCCTAAACATGAATTGATTGCAAAATTAAAAGATTCGAGTGATCAGAATCTGATTGAAGATGCAGCGCATGTATTGTTTGATCAGGCAAAACTCTTTGATGGCAGAGAACTTGATGATACTGCAGATTTTGCAATGAGACTCAACAGAATTATAGCAAAAGCATTATAACTTTTTTGGATGAGTGCAATCGTAGCACTCCTCCAAACTCTCTTCTTTTATTTTTCTTTTTTATCTGTTTCACACAAATTATATGATATCTTATGATTATGTTAAAAAAATTAAAATTCTTTTTAAAACCATCGGACAGACAATCTGTTGATCAACTGCTGCATGAAGCCAAACGGGTATGCACTTTACTGGGAACAGGGGTATTGCGTGATTTGAAAATTGACGGTTACCGGTATGATATTTCGATTGCCGTACACGAATTAGGATTAGACACAGAGTTGGTCTCTCAACTGGTTGATGATTATGTTGCTCAGGTAATCAAGGCAATTGTGCAGTTTGAGAGTTATTTGGCTGCACTTCAGGATTCACAGGACAATCATGACAATTTGGATTACACCCCATTGAGAGAATTGGCACATAAAAATCTTGGCGTTGCAAGAAATTTACGCATAAAAGATGCAGAAATACTTCTTTATGAATTAATGAAAAAAGACAATCTGGACTATTTGCTTGCCTGTCTGGAGGCTTTAAAGGTTTGCGCCATCAAACTGAGTCCAAAGTGTGCTTATGATACACTCAAGCTTATTGAAGTGAAAAGTTCTTTATAAATAAAGGGCGTCTCTGACACAGTTATCTGTTTTTTAAGGAATGAGAAATCTGTTCAAGTTTCCCTTTTGGCTTGATGGATATTTTTTCTTCTTTTTTGTGTATGGGCAGAGCAAATGCCAAAAGTATAAATATAAATGAGAAAACAATTGCGCTTAAAGCAGTAAGAACAAGTTTAAGCTTAAAATCTTTCATATTGTTCCTTTAGGAGTTTTCTTTTTGCTCATTCGTCATATAAATCCAAAACTCTTTATGTGTATATCCTTTGTTGAGAAAAAAGAGCTGTAAAATTGTAACTCTGTAAAGAGTAACAAGCATTTTTGCATAAGGAATAAAAAGACTTAAGCGTATGAGCAATGGCTGTTCTTTGTCTCCTTTGGATTCTATCATCTCTTTCATGCCGATATTGTTACTTAAATATATTCCAAACATAATTGAAAATACAAAATTCAAGATAAGACCAAAAATTATATAAGCCATGAAGTTCTGTTCGTACATACCTGCTATCATCTGAAAAACATCCTAATATTTTATCTGTCAAAAACATTTTAGCTAAAAACAATTAGTGTTTAGTTTAAGTGATGAAATTAAGTCACCAAAAAGTAACAATTGTGCAGTAATTTAAAAATAAAGTTTTTTCAACAACTTTATTTAAACATCTTTATACTATACTAAGCCCACAAATTATGAATAAAGGGTAATTTTATGGAAGCAAACCTCATTATGGAGGGAGTTAAATTTATGTTTTTAGGAATGGGAACAGTGTTCGTATTTTTAATTATAATGATTCTTTCAGTCAATCTGATGTCATTGATAATACATAAATTTTTTCCTGAACCACAGGCAGCTGAAGAGACTGTTTCTGGGAATGCAACACAGCAACAACAAGACAACAAAAAGATAATTGCAGCAATAACAGCTGCAATTGCACACCATAAACAAGGTTAAGGATTATAATGGCTAAGAAATTTATAGATGTAATGGATACAACTTTCAGGGATGGTTTCCAGTCAGTATTTGGTGGACGTGTATTGATGGAAGATTTTTTTCCGGCAGTAGAAGCCGCAAAAATGGCAGGTATTAACCACTTTGAATTTGGTGGGGGAGCAAGATTTCAATCATTATACTTTTATTTGAGAGAAGATGCATTTGAAATGATGGACAAGTTCCGTAAAATTGTAGGTCCGGATGCAAATTTGCAGACACTTGCCCGCGGAGTAAATACTGTAATGCTGGATACCGGTTCAAAAGAACTGATAGACCTGCATGCAAAAATGTTTAAAAAACACGGAACAACGACAATCCGTAACTTTGATGCACTCAATGATGTGGAAAACCTGAAGTATTCTGCTGAGAGAATCAAACATCACGGCTTGAAACATGAAGCGGTTGTCACTATGATGGACTTGCCACCGGGATGTCACGGTGCTCATAATGTCGAGTTTTATGAAAAAACACTTCGTGATATTCTGGACAGCGGTCTTCCGTTTGACAGTATCTGTTTTAAAGATGCAAGCGGGACATCAAATCCTCAAAAAGTTTTTGAGACCATTACAATGGCAAGAAAACTTTTAGGAGAAGATACACACATACGTCTGCATACACATGAGACTGCCGGTGTTTCTGTAGCTGCTTATATGGCTGCGCTTGAGGCGGGTGTTGACGGTATAGATATGGCAGCTTCTCCTGTAAGCGGTGGAACATCTCAGCCTGATATTTTGACAATGCTTCATGCAACAAAGGGAATGAATTATGACCTTGGCGGACTTGAACTTGGTAAAATTCTTACTTATGAGAAAGAGTTACAGTCATGTCTGAGTGATTATTTTATGCCTCCTGAAGCGACAATGGTTTCTCCGATTATTCCATTTTCACCAATGCCTGGCGGTGCTTTGACTGCAAATACGCAAATGATGCGCGACAACGGCATCATGGATAAATTCCCGGATGTTATCGCGGCAATGCAGGAAGTAGTAGAAAAAGGCGGTTACGGTACATCGGTAACGCCGGTTTCTCAGTTTTATTTCCAACAGGCGCTTAACAATGTAATGCAGGGACCATGGAAAGCCATTGCCCCTGGTTACGGAAAAATGGTTTTAGGATACTTCGGAAAAACTCCGGTTGAACCGGATCCGGAAATTGTTAAAATTGCTTCAGAGCAGTTAAAACTTGAGCCGACAACAAAAAAAGCACTTGATTTGGCAGATGCGGATCCTGCAAAATCTTTAGAGAACTGGATTAACAGACTTAAAGAAGAAGGTATAGAAATAACAGAAGAAAATATTTTTATAGCGGCTGCATGCCAGGAGAAAGGAATCACTTTCCTTAAAGGTGAAGGTGAGTTAAACGTTCGTAAAATATCAGAAATGAAAAAAGAAACAGAAAAAGATTGTGAAGGAAGTTCAATGGGTAGCGGAAATTATACAGTAGTAGTGGATGGTCAAAAGTTTAGTGTTCAAGTAGCAGAGGGTGATGCAGATATTCAGGTAACAGCAGTCAATGGTGAGAGCACTGCTCCATCAACAACTTCGGCAGCACCTGCTGTGTCAGGAAATGATGTAGAAATCAAAGCACTTCTTCCGGGTAATGTTTGGAAAATTGTTGCAAATCCGGGTCAAAGTGTTAACGAAGGTGACGTAATCATGATTTTAGAATCTATGAAAATGGAAATAGATGTTGTGGCGCCTCGCGGTGGTGTTATTAAATCTATTAATGTAGCTACAAACGATAAAGTTGTAGAAGGTCAAGTCGTAGCAGTATTAGGATAAGCGAATGAAAAAAATTGTACTTAAGTTTTTAGCTCTTATAATGCTCTTTGCATTTTCAAATGCAATGGCATCAGAGCATGCAACAGTTGCTCAAGAAGCACAATCAACACATAAAGAAGAAAACTATCATCCAAAACCAATGGGTGAAATGATAGTAAATTTTCTTAAATCAACAGGAATTGTCGCTCTTGTAAGTCCAAGAGATGATGAGATGAGTGCAACAGGGCAAAAAATGAGTGATTTTCATAAAGGTCTGGGCCGTGTGATTATGATTCTTATCGTCTTTTTGCTTTTTTATCTTGGAATTGCAAAAGGGTTTGAACCATTGTTACTCTTGCCAATTGCCTTTGGCGGACTGCTGGCAAATATTCCTATAGCCGGTATTGCAGGAGAGCATGGTTTCCTTGGTGTAATTTACAATATGGGACTTTCAAATGAGCTTTTTCCTATTATCATTTTTATGGGTGTCGGGGCAATGACTGATTTTGGTCCACTGTTGTCAAACCCTAAAACAGCACTGCTTGGCGGAGCGGCTCAGTTTGGTATTTTTGGAACACTTGTGGGTGCTGTTGCGCTTGCACATTACGGCTTTGTTGATTTTACATTGCAACAGGCTTCTGCAATTTCGATTATCGGCGGGGCGGATGGTCCTACATCCATCTTTATCGCAACGAAACTTGCACCGGAACTTTTGGGAGCTATTGCGGTTGCATCATACAGTTATATGGCGATGGTGCCTATTATTCAGCCTCCTATTATGAAAGCACTGACAAGCGAAAAAGAGAGAAAGATCAAGATGACGACACTTCGTCATGTTTCCCGTTTGGAAAAACTTGTTTTCCCGATTCTTGTTTTGATGCTGGCAATTTTGGTTTTACCGGAATCTACACCGCTTATCGGTGCATTTATGTTCGGTAATTTCTTAAAAGAATCAGGTGTTGTTGAACGTTTGAATGATACATTACAAAATGCCCTTATCAATATTACAACTATTTTCTTGGGACTTGGTGTCGGTTCGAAGCTTGCAGCTGATCAGTTCCTTGTACCTGAAACTTTGTTTATTATGGTTTTAGGAATTATTGCATTTTCTGTAGGAACTGCAGCAGGTGTATTGATGGCGAAGTTTATGAACCTTTTCCCTGGACACAAAATCAATCCGTTAATCGGTTCAGCAGGTGTTTCTGCCGTTCCGATGGCGGCACGTGTATCAAATAAGGTCGGTATGGAATATGACCGTACAAACATGCTTTTAATGCATGCAATGGGTCCGAATGTGGCAGGAGTTATCGGTTCAGCAGTAGCAGCTGGTGTGCTTATTTCACTTTTTCAGTAATTAATCGGCACGAAATTCAAATAGCGGCGCAATTGCGTCGTTATCTCCTCTTCCCGCACTATGAATACACTTCCTTCTTAATTTCTACTATCTTAAACCCCAATACTGCTGTTACAACTTGAAACAACAGCTGAAAATATTTATGCATAAGTATGAAGTTTGGCTGACATATCAAATAATATTCGCATAATTGTATCGAACAATTACATTTTTGAATATTCACTATATAGAATAAAAATATAATAAATTGTAACTAATTAAATCAGGCGAACAGGTGACAAATACAGAATTATTATCTACAACAAAAAAACTTACTGTTTTATATGCGGAAGATGACCTGGAGATGAGAAAAAGTACAACTGCTTTATTGAAAAATTTTTTCTCTCATGTATATACTGCATCTGACGGGAGGGAAGCTTTAGCGGCATATAAGAACAATCTTGCGAATATCGATCTTGTAATTACAGATATTTTGATGCCACACTTAAACGGCATAGAACTTACAAAAGAAATATTATCTATAAATATAGAACAAAAATTTATCGTTATATCTGCTTATAATGAAACAAGCTATTTTATTGAACTTATTAATACTGGAGCTGTTATAGGGTTTTTGCAAAAACCTATTAAGCGTCAAGAACTGTTGAATATTTTAACGACTGTATCTCTTTTTTATAAAGAGGAATATGAAACAATTCTCCCCTTTCAAGATGGATTTTTATGGAATAGAGAGTTGAAAAAACTTTTTTTGGAAGGGAAAGAAATTATATTGAGTGCCAATGAAACTAAACTTTTAGATCTGTTTTTAAGCTATCCTAATACTGTTTTTTCTGCTATTGATCTACACCTTTATCTTTTTGAAGACACGAAAGAGTTTTCGGAAGATTCTATAAAAAGCTTTATTAAGCGCCTTAGAAAAAAAATCCCTTCATCCTTAATACAAACACACAAAGATTTAGGTTATTCTCTGAGTATCTAGTTTTTGACACCTTCTTGACACTTCTAAATAATATAATTTTTCTAATAGAATTTTACTAGGATATTTTATGGAAATACAAATGAAGCAAGATGAGCTTATTGTCTCAAAAACAGATACGAAGGGGCGGATTACTTATGGTAATTTATATTTTATCTCAATATCGGGTTATTCAGAAAAAGAGTTACTCAATGCCCCGCATAATATTTTGCGTCATCCCGATATGCCGCGTGTCATTTTTAAACTTTTGTGGGATCGTATTCAAGTCAAAAAGTATATCAATGCTTATGTGAAAAACCTTACAAAGAACGGAGATTATTATTGGGTTTTTGCAAATGTTACTGCATCTTTAGATGTCCATGGAAATATTGTAGGCTACTATTCGGTTAGAAGAGCTCCCTCTGCAAGAGGTGTACATATAATTGAAAAACTCTATAGAGAGTTACGTCAAGCTGAAGCGAGTGGTGGCATAAGTGCTTCATTGAAAATATTGGAAAAACAATTACAACAAGAAGGGAAAAGCTACGATGAATTTATTCTCAATCTTCAAAAATAAAAAAAGAAAAAGTGATGAAGCACTACTGGATCAGGTAAACAGTGTCATGGCAGACGCGGCAAACGGCAACCTTGAAAAAAGAGTTACCAATATTCCGGAAGATTCCAAATACTATAATATGGCATGGAATTACAATAATTTATTAGACCAGGTTGAGGCATTCATGCGTGACAGTGAAACTGCTATAAAACTTGCAACCAATGGTGATAACAGTATAGTGATGTTTCAA
This sequence comes from Sulfurimonas sp. NWX367, assembly GCF_039667065.1. Lineage (NCBI taxonomy): Bacteria > Pseudomonadati > Campylobacterota > Epsilonproteobacteria > Campylobacterales > Sulfurimonadaceae > Sulfurimonas > Sulfurimonas sp. NWX367. Next base: position 175,914 of record NZ_JALCZM010000001.1, read on the forward strand.
GATGGATTTAAAGGTATATTCGCCCGTTCAGTTGAGCCGATTAATAAATCATTAGAGGGTATTAAGTCAGGAATACAGTTAAAAACACAGGGAAATCTTTCGAAAAAATTTAATGAAATCGGAGGCGGCAGTGTTGGCGGTGTTTTACAGGTGAAAAAAGATATAGAGTTTGGTAATGAGATATCCAAGACAATTTTACAAACATCAAAAGATACCAGCAAAGCATCGCAGGACAGTATCCAATCGATAGAATCTGTTCAAAATAATTTTGAAAAACTTGACGAAAGCATAACTGAAACAGTAAAAGGGATTGATGCCCTCAATCAACAGTCATTAGAAATTTCTACCATTGTTGAATTGATTCAAGATATAGCAGAACAGACAAACCTGCTTGCGCTCAATGCTGCGATAGAAGCCGCACGTGCCGGTGAACACGGCAGAGGTTTTGCCGTTGTTGCCGATGAAGTAAGAAAACTGGCAGAAAGAACACAAAAAGCTACGACAGAGATATCTATGACTATTTCAACTCTAAAACAAGAAACCAATGAAATATCGGAAGAGTCTGAGACAATGTATGAATTAGCAAAAGAGTCTCAAAAATATCTGGAGAGTTTATATACGACACTGAAAAGTTTTAACAAATCAGCAAAAGAAACTGCCGATAATGCAAATCATATTAACAATATTTTCCTTGTATCCGTTGCAAAAATTGATCATATAGTCTTTAAATCAAAAGCATATTCGACACTCTTAAGTCAGAATATTTCGGAACCGTTAGCAGATCATCTTTCATGCCGTTTTGGAAAATGGTATCTTAATGACGGTAAAAAGCAGTTTGGCAAAACAAAAGTGTATAACAAACTTGATGCCCACCACAAAGCAGTTCATGACTCTGCCATAAAAAACATGAAGTTTGCCGAGAGTAAAACAGCTCTTTTCCCTGAAAACACAGAAGAAATTATCAAAAACTTTACTGTTATGGAAAATGCAAGTAATGAGCTTTTTAATTTACTTGATTTAATGATAGAGGAGTAAAACAGTGCCACTGCAGGAGTTGAAAAATTACGCCAAAGAACTTCACTTGCTTTTTGTCGAAGATGATTTAGATGCGCGAACAAGCACATTTGAGATGTTGAAAAATATCTTTACCCATATTACAGTCGTTACAAACGGTCAGGAGGGAATAGAAAAATTTAAAAATGAAAAATTTCATATAATTATCACAGATATAAATATGCCTGTAATGAATGGTCTTGATATGATAGAACAAATTCGCCAACAAGATACAAAAATTCCAATCTTCATTTTATCTGCCTATAATGATGCAGAATATATTTTACGAGCGATTCAGCTTGGGATTGACGGATTTATTATAAAACCGCTTATCTATCAACAGTTTCTTACAGTTTTAAAAAAAGCATTGGAAAAGATTCACCTGGAGACACTTGCTAAAAATTATCAAGAACACCTTGAAAGAGAAATTAAAAAACAAACGCAGGAGTTGAGGCATAAGCTATATTTTGATGATTTAACCGGTTTGTGCAACCGCTATGCTTTGTTTGAAGATTTAAAAAAAATTACGGTACCAATTATTTTTATTATAGATATCAATGGATTTAAATCTATTAATGAAATTTATGGCGCAGAGACAGGTTCTTTTGTATTACAAGAGTTTGCTCATTTTTTACAACATTTTACTGCAGGTAAAAACTATAAAACCTATAGAATTTCTGCAGATGAGTTTGTTGTTTTGGATGACTGTGAATATATTGACTTTGAAAAATATGAAATTTTTCTACAAGACTTCTTCAGAGAGTTTGCATCTTTTCGGGTTGTAACTGAGCAGGACATAATTTCCATAGAAGTTACTGTAGGTATATCAACTTCACAATATAATTCGTACGAATATGCAACAATTGCATTGGAGTATGCTAAAAAACATAAAAAACAGTATATGATGTATTCCAATACTATTGATAACCGATCTGCAAAACAGGATATTCTTATCTGGAAAGACAAGATTAAAAATGCAATTGAGAATAATGATATTGTTACAGTTTACCAAGGTATCGTCAATCAGGAAGAAAAAGTAGTCAAATATGAAGCACTCATGCGACTTCGTGATGAGGATGGCACGCTGATCTCTCCTTACTTTTTTTTGGATATTGCAATAAAAACAGGACTCTACCCGCAACTCTCTTCGTATGTAATATTTACGAGTCTGAAAAAGATAAAAGAGATACAAACACCTATTGGCATTAATTTTACAGTCAATGATATTAAAAACAAACTTTTTATCGATGAGATTGAGGATTATATTCGAAAGAATCCTGATGTCGGTTCATTGGTTGTTATGGAGATTACTGAGAGTCAGAGTATGGAAAATTTTGATGATATAAAAATATTTATTAATCGTTTTAGGAAATATGGTGTAAAATTTGCCATTGATGATTTTGGCAGCGGATTTTCAAATTTTGAAAATATTTTAAACATAGCACCAGACTATATTAAAATAGATGGTTCGCTTATAAAAGATATTGACAAAAATGAAAAATCTTTTATTCTTGTAGAAGCGATAGTGGAGTTTTCTCATAAACTCAATATAAAAGTAATTGCTGAATTTGTACACTCTAAAAAGATTTTTGAAATATTAAAATCTTTTCAGGTGGATGATTATCAAGGTTTTTATTTTTATGAACCAAATGAAAAAATAATTTAGGAGAAAAAAATGGATAAAAAAATGGCACTAAGCAAGAAGCAAATCGGACTTGAAACTTCTATGGTTGCAAACAAATTAACAGATGAGTGTATTTATGTAAGCTTATTTGGACTGTTGGATTCAGCTCGTATAGAAGATGTCTCAAAAAAAATAACCAAAATCAGTGAATCAGACAAAATTGTATGCGTAATATTAGATTTATACAATGTTGATGCAATTGATACAGCAGTTGCCGGATATATAAACAGATTGGGAAATATACTTAAACTGATGGGTATTGAACCTATTATATGCGGTATTAAAGCAGAGTTGGCAGAGAAGATGGTAAAAACAGATATTCAGTTTAGCGGAATACAGATAATCAGAAATTTGCAAGATGCACTGCTTGTGAGTTTTAAAGTTACAGGGTATGAACTTATAAAAACAGAAAAATAGTTGTATTATGTCACTTGTTTTCCATATTTTAGATGAGATTGAAGCCTATCAGTGTGCAAGACAAATAAACGAAATAGCGAAAGAGTTTGGTTTGTCCCAGTTTGATGCAGGCATGTTTTCAATTGCAGTTACAGAGATTGTTATTAATAGTATTCGCTATGCAAAGGATGTCAAAGTAAGTTGCAGATATACACAAAACAACAAAGGGCTGGAAGTTTATATTGAAGACAAAGGCAAAGGTATAAAAAATATTCAACACTCCTTACAAGATGGTAACTCTTCTGCAAAAGACAGTCTGGGATTTGGGCTTGGTGCTGCAAAAAGATCGGTTGATGAGTTTTTGATTGAAAAAAGTGATACAAGCGGAACATCAATTATTCTTAGAAAATATATTGATGAACCTACATATGAATACTCTCCAGTTTCTGTAAAAAAAGAGGCAAGTCAGTTTAACAGTGATGCATATTTTATTAAACATTATGATGGAGATAAAAGTTTATTTGCTATTATTGAAGGCAAAGGAGATGATCTGTCGGCATATAAAACCGTACAAAGTGTAAAAGGACTTCTGTTGGAAGAGTACCGGTTGCCCTTAAAAGACATTGTAAGGTATATCAACCTTATGCTTTCGAATAATGATGCTTTTGAAGATATCACTCTTGTGCTGTTGCGTTTGTTGCCTGATAAACTTGAATATCTGATTTTGGGAAATGGTTTTATTCTCTCTTATCCTGAGATGAAATTTCAAGCATATACGCAAGCTTCCTGCCTGAAATTGCCTGAAGATTTATCAGTACAACAAGAGTTGCTTCCTGAGCAGTTTTGTATTGTACTGGCAAGTGACGGTATTGAGTATAATGATTTTTTAAATAAAGAGGTCTGTAATTTATCAACTTTAGAGTTGGCAACAGATATTTTCAATAAATATAATCTTGATGATGCTTCAACGATAATAGCTGTAAAGAGGGAAGAGAACAATGTCAGAAACTAAGCAGTCCCTCGCCCTGCATCAATATTTAAGTGGCATCATTACAAATATTCCCTACGGGATTCTTACTGTTTCAGAAAATTCAGAAATTAGTATGCTCAACAGTAATATATTAGAAATTTTAGAAATCAACGAAGAAAATTTACATAATTATATAGATAAAGATTACAAAAAACTTTTTTTTGAGGTTCCGGAAATTATTGATATCTATGTGGAGAAAATGATTCAGAAAAATCAACTAAGCGTTGATATAGAACAGTTTTCTTTTAAAGATAAAATTTTGAATATAAAAATGAGAGCGATGCTTGACGGGACGATTTTTATTATAGAAGATATTACACAAAGGGTCCAGCAGGAGAAGAAACTCAGAGAGTTAAACAAAACACTCGAAGAGCGGATTCAACAAGAAGTAGCGAAAAACAGAAAACAGGATCAGCAACTCCAACAACAATCCCGTTTGGCACAAATGGGAGAGATGATCTCAATGATTGCACATCAGTGGAGACAGCCTCTTGGTGCCATTGCCAGTACATCTGTTAACTTATCTATGAAAATAGAGCTGGAATCTTATAATCTGAATAATTTACAAGAGCAGGAAGCGTGTCAAAATTATTTTTTACAACAGCTAAATGTTATTGAAAATCTTGTTCAAAACCTGACAAATACCATTGATGATTTCAGAAATTTTTATAAACCAAACAAGCAGTCAATTTTATGCACGTTTGAAGAAGTTATTGATAAATCATTAAATATCATTCTTGCATCTTTGAAAAATAATAATATTCAAGTGACTTTTAATTATATTCGTTTAGAAAAAATAAAAATGTATGACAGCGAAATTATGCAGGTTATTCTAAATATTTTAAAAAATGCACAGGATAATTTTCGGGAAAAAAATATTTCAAACCCTTGTATTGATATAACAGTTAATAATAAAGTACTCTCAATCTGTGATAATGGAGGGGGAATTTCAGAAAATATCCTACAAAATATCTTTGACCCTTATTTTTCTACTAAGAGTGAAAAAAATGGTACAGGACTTGGACTCTATATGTCTAAAATAATTGTTGAAGAACATCACAACGGAAAACTTACTGTTAAAAACAGGGATGATGGAGTTTGTTTTATGCTAGATTTAAGAGAAAAGACTAACTGAAAAACTTGTACTGTTTTTATGATTCCATTACCGAAACAATCAAAGGGATGACATTATGACTTTTTGTTTTATCTATAAAACCGCTTGCGCCTAAATCTTCTGCTTCTCTTTTGTTATTGTCTCCTGTCATTGAGCTGTTGACAATTATAGGAATATCTCTTGTGAGCAGATTGGCTTTTAAATTTTGAATGACGGTAAAACCGGACATTTCCGGCATTTCAATATCTGTAATTATTGCCGGTATCTCTTTTGCAGATTCGCCTAGCGTTTTAATGTAGTCAATCAGTTTTTTACCATTGTCAAAAAGTTTGATATTGATGTTTGCTTTTTGAAAAAGCTGTATAAGGTGTCGCTGTGCTGTTTTTGAATCTTCTGCAATGAGGACGGTTCCGTATTTCAGCTTATCGGGAATGACAATATCTTTTAAAAATTCTATATCTTTGTCTACATTTACAAGTGCCTGCGGTAAGACATCAGCAAGAAGTTTTTCATAGTCCAGGATAAGGCAGAGGCTTCCATCTTCAAGCCTTGTGTCATTCATGACTACACCGTCTTCTTTGAGCCTGTAACTGTCCGGTGCGTGCATCTCATTCCAGTTCTTTTTGATCACTCTGTAGGCGGACATAATTCTCAGTCCTATAATAATACCGTTAAAGTCACAAATTAAAATTTTGGAATGAGAAATTTCATTTTCATTTAATGTCACATCCAGCCATGCAGGAAGATTTAAAATGGGTATTTGCAGGTTTCGAAGAACGATTGTCCCTTCAAACAAGGGATGAGCAGAGGGTATCTGTGTCAAAAAATGATTTTTAGATTCGACCACTTCTCGGGTTTTAAAGATATTGATAGCATAAAAAGCTGAGTCTCTCTTCTCACTTACCCTAAAGACCAACAGTTGTAATTCATTATTTTTTGCCAGATTTGTGGCAGCGTCGACATTGTCTAATACAGACATATAATACCTTTAATTTTAAATAGGCATTAATAGTAGCGAAAATAAAATGAATTTGGCTTGAATATTAGTAATGAAATGTTAAAATAGCTTTATAATATCACTCAGGAAAGAATTTTTGAAAATAATAGTAACATTACTTTTTATCACTAGCTTTTTGTTTTCCAACGTATACTATTCAAAAGTAGAACCTTATGAAATAAGAACAATCGCATCAAATGTTTCGGGCAAAGTGCTTTACACAGATGACAATATGACTGGAAAAAAACTCACATCAAAAATCTTTATAAAAATTGATTCAGAACTTGATGAAGATGAATTAAAGGCTGTTGAGAAAAAGCTCTCTTATCAAAAAAACACCTTGCTTTTGAATGAAAAAATACTGCAAAATCTGCGACAACTTGTAGAAAAAAAGCGAGAAAATTATCAAAAAATCAAGCATTTAAAGATAAAATCCAGTATAGAAAAAGACAAAGAGTTTTATGACCTGCTGAACAGTGAAAACTCTTTTCTTGCAACACAAAAAGAGATAAACAATCTAAAAACCACTATAGCCGATTTGGAGTTAAGACGAAAACAGCTTCTAAAAACCATAAAAGACAAAAACATCAGTGCCAAAAACTTTGTATTGTATGAAATCTCCGTCAAAGCGGGTCAAACGGTAGGGGTTTCTACCCCTTTGGCCAAAATTGCAGATACCTCCAAGGCTCTGCTGAGTGTTTATTTGGATAAAAATGATTTAAAAAATGTGAAGAAAAAAGTGATATATATCAACGGAAAAGAGACACCGTATAAAGTCTCACGTGTTTCTTATATAGCAGATACAAAAAATATTTCAAAATACAAAGCGCAAATTATTATTGATGCGCAAAAAGTATTTTCCGGATTGGTAAAAATTGAATTCAAAGCGAGAAATAATGAAAAGTAGTCTTACGGCCTGTCCTCTTGACTGTTATGACGCCTGCGGGTTAGTGTATGATGAAAAAAAACTCAAACCTCTTAAAATTGGACATACAAAGGGATTTTTATGCCCCCATCTCAACCATTATGACAAATTTGAAAGGATAGAAAAAGCACGATTTCAGGGAAAAGAAATTACGATGGAAGAAGCACTGTTAAAACTAAAAGAGTTGCTTGCAGTAGAGTTTAAAAGTGATGTTTTACATTACAGAGGCAGCGGAAATTTTGCTTTGATGCAGGAAGTGACAGACCACTTTTTTGCGAATTTTGGGGCAACGCTTACGGATGGAAGCTTGTGTGACGGAGCAGGAGAAGCCGGAATAATAGAAGGCAGAGGCAGCAACAAAAATATGCCTTTGAGTGAAATTGAAAAATCAGATGTGATTATATTCTGGGGAAGAAATCCGCATACGACTTCTTCTCACATACTACCGCTTATAAAAGACAAAACCATTATAGTGATAGACCCGGTTAAAACCAAAATTGCCCAGATGGCTGATTTACATGTACAGATAAAACCGCATACAGATATATACCTTGCATTGCTTTTAGCACGATTTGTATACATTAATGACAGTTTGAATGAAGCGTTTATACAACAGTATGCAAGTGAATTTGAGGAGTATTACGAATTGACCCAGGGTGTGCGCATTAAAGCAACACTTGAAGATATCGGTGTGACTTTGGGCGATATTGGCGATATTTTACATATGACTATAGATAAAAAGGTTGCTATTGTCTGTGGTGTAGGTATTCAAAAATACAGAGACGGGGCGGATGTGATGCGCAGTATTGATGCCTTTGCCGTCTCCCTTGGCTTTTTTGGAAAAGAGGGCTGCGGTGTGGCATACCTTGGAAATTCCAAAGAGGGAATCAGCTCTCCATTTGAAACAAAAGCCAAACGAGTCTCCAAGGTCAATACTGACTTTGATGCCTTTGAAACCGTGTTTATTCAGGGTGCAAATCCTCTTGCACAGATGCCAGACAGTTTGAGAGTCAAAAATGCTTTACAAAAAACACAAAATGTAGTTTATTTTGGTTTGTACGAGAATGAAACAAGTGCAATGGCAGATTTGGTGATTCCTGCAAAAACCTTCTTGGAAAAGAATGATATACGTACCTCCTATGCTCATAACGGACTGATGGTGATGCATAAACAGATTGAGAGTGACATCGGTATCAGTGAGTATGATTTGGCAGCGTATCTGTGTCAGGCATTTGATATAGAAATTAAAGCAGAAGAGGAGTATCTGCAGTATTTTAAAAATTTTGGTGTGAAAAAAATTAACGGATGTTTTGAGGTTGAAAACAGAGAAGCAGTTCCGTATCAAAACGGTTTTGATACCAATGACGGTGAATTTGTTTTTTTGGAAGAGTTTGAAACACAGCAGAGTGAGGCTGAGGATGAGTTTAATCTCATAACACCCAAGAGTCCCAGAAGTTTAAATTCTCAGTTTTACAGAGAAAAACATCTCTATATACATCCCTTTCATGGCTATAAAGACGGTGAAGAGATTGAAATAAGTTCACAAAACGGAAGTGTTGTTCTGAGAGTAAAAAATGACAGCAGACTGCGTACAGATACTGTGCTTATATACAGCGGCACACCGGGTGTCAACAATCTGACATCCTCAAAGCACTCTTATGAGGGTAAATGTGCTGTTTTTCAAGAAAATAAAGTTAAAATTGCTAAAAAATAAAGAGAGTAGACAAAATGAACATTAAAGAAATGGATAAAAAATATGTTTTACCGACATATGCACGGGCAGATATAGAGTTTGTAAGAGGAAAAAACGCTACTCTCTTTGACAGTGAGGGGAAAAAGTATATAGATTTTACTTCCGGTATCGGTGTTGTTTCAGTCGGTCATGCAAATGAAAGAGTGAGCAGGGCTTTGTGCGAACAGCTGGCAAGTGTGACACATACATCGAATCTTTACTATATAGCACCCCAGGCACTGGCTGCTCAAAAAGTTGTCGAGACAAGCGGGTATGATATGCAGTGCTTTTTTGCAAACAGTGGTGCAGAAGCAAATGAAGGAGCTATAAAAATTGCCAGAAAACACGGGGAGCGTGACGGAGAGATAAAAAGATACAAAATAATTACACTCAACCACTCTTTTCACGGACGAACCATTACAACAGTCAAGGCAACAGGGCAGGAGGCGATGCATAACTATTTCGGACCTTTTCCTGACGGTTTTGTGTATGCAGACGGTATAGACGAAATCGAAGCACTGCTGGACGACCATACAGCGGGTGTAATGATCGAACTGATTCAGGGCGAGGGCGGAGTAGAGCCGCAGGACAAAGAAAAAGTACAGGCACTGGCAAAGCTTTTAAAAGAGCGTGAAATTCCTTTGATTGTCGATGAAGTACAAACCGGTGCCTATAGAATCGGTGAATTTACGGCATCGCAGGCTTATGGAATCTCCCCTGAGATTATCACACTGGCAAAAGGCATCGGAGGAGGTGTTCCTGTAGGAATAGTCATGACAACACTCAAGCATGTTCTCAGCGCAGGAGATCACGGATCGACATTTGGCGGAAACTATCTGAGCAGCCGTGCTGTATGTGAAGTGGTAGATATACTCAATGAAAAAAAACAAAGCGGTGATTTGGAAATAACCTCTTTGATGTTCAATCAGTCTTTGGAAAAATTTTATAATGCCAACAGGGAAATATTTACACAAAAGGTCGGGATTGGTATGATGTGTGGTCTGCGTGTCAAAGATGCAGATACACTGGCAAATATTATAAACCTGGCAAAGGAAAATGGTGTCATTATGCTTAAAGCAGGAAGAAACACATTAAGATTTTTACCACCGCTGACAATTACAAAAGAGGAAATTGATGAAGGCTTCAGTGCTCTTAACTCTGCTATGTCTCAGCTGTAGTTTCCCTCTTTTTGGAGCTGATGACAATGCTGGTCTGGAGCAATTCATATCTTCTTACAAGCAGTTGCAGTTTCAGTATGATTATGAAAAAAATGAAGCGGAGAGTTCCAAACTGCGTGACTCATGGATAGTTCCTGTTCAGATCAATTACAGTTATTCCAAAAACAATGCTTTTGGTGTTGGACAGTCAAACCAAAATGCGGCTATTCGCATAAATCAGCCAATTTTTCAAAGCGGAGGGATCTATTACGGCATAAAATTTGCCAATGCGAGTAAATATTATACGAAATACTCTATTGATGTGGCAAAGCGAAAAATGATTAAAGATACTATTGCTGTTTTGATGCAGATAAAACAAACAGAGTTCAAAGAGCAAAAGCAAAAACTGCAAATTAAAAACAGTGAAATAAATCTGCAACAGAAAAAAGAGGAGTATTTCAGCGGACAGCTTGATTCAGGGTTTTTGGATGATGCTGTGATTCAAAAAAATACAGCCTTGTCTGTTTTGTACGATATTCAGGCTGCGAAAGAAAAACTTGTGAGCTCTTTTCATGCTTTGAGTGATTTGGATTATACAAAAGTCGCTATTCCGAAATTAAAACTTTTAGAACATGACGAGTTTTTACAACATAATATAGTGCTGCAAATGGATAGAGCCCAGACAGAGAAAAACAGATACAATAAAAATGTTACTCTTGCAAAATATCTTCCAAAAGTAAATCTTACAGCAGGATATAACTGGAAGCTTACGACAAATCAGGCTTTTCAGGTAGGTCCGACAATAGTCAGCAATTCAAATGAGTTAAACTACTATGATTATGGCATTGCCCTTTCAATTCCACTCGATATTAATACATTCAGAGATATAGAATCTGCAAAAGTAAACTACTTAAAGGCAAAAATTGTGTTAAAAGACAAACAAAGAGAATTGAACTCTTTGTATGAACAGGTTATGCACAATATAGAAAATTATAATAAAAAGATAGCGTTGAGTAATGAAAATATCGTATTATATACGAAGCTTTTGGAAGATACAAAAAAACTTTTTAAGGCTGGCTACAAGACAGAATATGATGTGCAAAGACTTGCAAATTCTTTGCAGATACAAAATATAGATACAAAAATATATGAGCTGGACAAGCAGTTGGAACTCTTGAATCTGTATGAAATGTATATCAGCAATGAAAAATAAACGGGAAAAAGAATGAGTCAAAAATTTAGTGAATATATGGCAGAGTGGCTGTATGGTGAAAACGGCTATTATGCAACATACAAAAACATAGGCAAAGAGGGTGATTTTTATACGGCAGTCAGTACAAGCAAATTTTTTGGCGGTACCATTGCCAGGCATATTATTTCACTTGTTGATGAAGGTTTTTTGCAAAAAGATGCGGTTATTTGTGAAATAGGGGCACATCACGGGTACTTTTTGGCGGATGTGTGTGAGTTTCTTTATACTCTGCGACCGGAGCTGTTGTCAAGTTTTGAGTTTGTCATTATAGAACGCTTTGATGATTTGCAGAAACATCAAAGAGAATATTTTTCAGAAAGTTTTGGTGATGCTGTATCTTTGAAACATTACAAATCTCTCTCTGACCTTACATGTAACAATGCCTTTTTTATAGCCAATGAAATATTTGACGCATTTCCCTGTGAACTGTATTTTAAAGGCAAAAGTGCACGGGTACAAAACCATGAAGTGATTTTTGACGAAACAGACGAATGGGTGGAGCAAAAGGCAAAAAAATACCACAAAGACAGAGGGGAAATTGCACGAGGATATGAAGCATTTGCAAAAGAGATGGCAAATGCTGCAAAGAAGTTTGAATTTATAAGCTTTGATTACGGTGAGATGCAGGCCCGTCCCGATTTTTCACTCAGAATTTATACAAAGCATGAAGTGCATCCGTTCTTTGAAGAGGGTTTAAACACAGAAGAACTCTTTGCAAAAAGCGATATCACCTATGATGTCACCTTCTTACATGTAAAGGATGCCTATGAAGAGGCAGGAGTGAAGTTTGTAGAATTCAAAGCGCAGATGGTCGCACTCGTTGATATGGGTATTTTAGAACTTTTGGAGATGCTTAGAGAGCATGCTGATGAAAAAATATACAAACAGGAACTTGAAAAAGTAAAGATGCTCATCATGCCAAACTTTTTGGGGGAAAGATTTAAAATGATTCGTTTTCGAAAAGGTTCCTAAAGGGAACCTATCATTTTCATTAACTCTTCGGGTCTGTTGGAGTTTTTAATGGCATTTTCTTTTGAGATAATATTTTTCTGAAGCAGTTCTATGAGTTGTTGTGTCTGTGTTGTCATATGGGTCTCTTGCTGGTTTAACTGCATTTGAGAATAAATCTGGTGCACTTTGTCTTCTCGAATCTGATTTTGGATTGCCGGATTTGTAATAAGTATCTCTTGTGTGGCTACTTTACCGCCGCCTATTCTTGGAATAAGTGTCTGTGCAATAACCGCTACCAAAGAAGAGGAAAGCTGTGCCCGAATTTGGGCCTGTTCCTCTCCGTCAAATACATCAATAATACGGTTGATTGTTCCCGGTGCAGAATTCGTATGCAGGGTTCCAAACACCAGGTGCCCTGTTTCGGCTGCTGTAAGTGCGGCACCGATGGTTTCGGCATCACGCATTTCCCCGATGAGAATGATGTCCGGATCTTGACGCAGTGAGTATTTGAGTGCTGTGGCAAAAGATTCTGTACTGTTTCCCACATCACGTTGGGAAAAAAGAGATTTGATGTTTTTATGAACGAACTCCACAGGATCCTCAATGGTGATAATATGACGACGTTCTGTCATATTTATCTCATGCAGCATGGAAGCGAGTGTTGTTGATTTACCCGAACCTGTCGGACCGGTGACCAAAATCAGTCCTTTTTCTTTTTTTACCAGTTCTTTGAAAATAGGCGGATTTCCATATTCGTCCAGTGTCGGAATTTCTATAGGAATCATACGAAAAGCACAGGCAATTCCGTGAATGGTTCTGTAAAAGTTTGCACGAAAACGACCAACATCTTTGAGTTCAAATGAGAAGTCCAGTTCATTGCGCTCTTCAAAAACTTTCTTTTGTTTGTCTTCAATGAGAGAATAGGCCATCTCTTCAATATCATTGGCGGTAAGGACAGGAAGATTCAAAGCACGTAACTCTTTGTCTATTCTGATTTGCGGTTCACTGCCTACAACAAGGTGTAAATCCGAAGATTTAAATGCCAAGACACTTTTTAACAGCTTTTTGATATCTAAGCGTTGCGTGGAACTCTCTGTTTTTACTTCTTCATTCATAAAAAACTCCTTTGGTATTGTTCTTCATTGAAACCGACAAGAACATCATCGTTATATTCTACGACAGGACGCTTAATCAGCAGGTTTTCTTTGCAGAGCCACTCCTGTTGTTGCTGCTCGTCCAGGTTCAGTTCTTTGAGTTTGAGATTTCTGTAGGTGGTGCTTCTGGTATTAAAGAGGGGTTTGATGCCGACTTTTGAAACCCAGTAGTCTACTTTTTCACACGGAAGCTGCTGTGTTTTAAAATCAAAAAGTTCATACGCCAGATTGTGTTTTTTAAAAAAAGAGAGTGCTTTTTTGACGCTGTCACAGTTTTTAATGCCATAAACTTTTATCATGGCACTACTCAATGATTTTAGGAACGATGAAAAAATCATCTGCACTTTTTGGAGCGTGCTTTAAAATTTCCTGGCTGATGGTACTGTCACATTTGGGAATATCTTCGCGTAAAGGTGTTGCTCGGTCATCCATAGCAAAAGTACTATCCACTTCACTTGTATCCAACTCACTTAAATTATCTACAAAACTTACTATTTCTGAGAGCTGCGATATAATTTCTTCACGTTTATCATCGCTTACATGTAAATAGGAAAGTTTTTCCAGTCGTGTTAATAGTGTGTCATCTACTTGCATTGTCTGTCCTGTATAATAGTTTATTTTGATTTTATCATATATTTGATAAAACTTTAACTTATTTATGGGTAATATTAGAAACTTTATAAAACAATCGATATAGATATAAGGAAGAGTTTTTGAGTTTAAAAGAAAATATTGAAATGGTAAAAGAAGAGCTGACATCAGAAGAAAAGTTTTTTGAAAAAGCAGTGGTTACGGAGAAATTTGTAAAAAAATACAAAAAAGTAATGATAGGTTCTGTTGTGGCAATTGCACTGTTTGTTGCCGGTGACATTGCATACAATATTAACAAACAGCATACACTTGAAGCGGCAAACCAGGCACTTTTGACATTACAGAAAAATCCGAAAGATGAAGCGACACTGGCAACTTTGGCAACTTTAAGTCCGAACCTGCATGATCTTTGGGTCTATTCCCAGGCCGTTGTGAGCAAAAATATAAAAGAATTGGAAAAACTGCAAAATTCTCAGGCTTTACTGCTTGGTGATTTGTCAAGTTATGAAGTGGCACAAAATCTTCAGGATAGCAATAAACTTGAAGAGTACACTGAAAAACAGGATGCAATATACAGGGACTTGGCTCAGGTGCAACTTGCAATTTTACTGATGCATGACAAAAAGATAGAAGAGGCACATTCAAAACTCAGTATGATCAGTGTGAACTCTCCATTGGCACAGGTTTCCCGTGCTTTAATGCACTATGGAGTAAAATAGACTTTGAAAACATATATATTTTTAGCATCAATTATGCTTGTATTGCTGAGCGGATGTAGTACAAAAGAGGTTTTTACACCAAAAAAAGTTTCTTATGACTGGAAAAATCATGCCAAAATTGAAGATGAAATAGTTGATATTTCATCAAATACGGCACTTTTGGATAATGGAAAAGTTTTAGACAGAGACGGAAATATAAGCATACAAATAGACAAAGAGCATCAAAGAGTACTCGGTGAAAGTGACGGTTGGGTTTTATCTGCCGCAATTGACGGAAACTTGACGCTTACATCAGAGCAATCAGCGAAAATGACAAAACATTTTGCCTTAAAAAGAACAATAGCAACCGCAGGTGTCAAAGATAATATTCTGGCAGTTTTGTTTGCCAATAATGAAATAGCCTTATATGATATGCATTCAAAAGAGCTTTTGTTCAAAGAACAGGGCGGCAAAGCGATAGCCAATGATATTCGAATTGTTCAGCCGTACTTTATGAATGATCTGGTTATCTTTTCAACATTAGACGGCAAAGTCATCATTGTGAATACAAAACTGAAAAAAAGACTCAGAACTGTCATAGTCTCGTCTGATGACTATTTTAACAATATTGTCTATTTCAGTATATTTGATGATAAAATCATTGCCGCAAGTGATTCCAAAATCTTGTCACTTTCGCAAAAAGAACTGCGTGCCAAATATGAATTACGAAATATCGTGCATGATGAAAAAGCTTTGTATATTACAACAAAACAGGGAGAAATACTCTCCTTGACACCCTCTTTGCAGGTTGATTCTAAAATAAAGTTTCCTTTTGCACACTTTTTGGGGATGATCAGTGATGGAGATAATTTATATGTTCTGGAAAAAGAGGGGTATATGATAGTGGTCAATAAAAAAACATTTGATTATACCATTCACGAAGTGGATTTGGATGACGGGCTTGTTTTTGTCGGTAAAAAAGCCTTCTTTGTAGATAATGAGAAAATTTCTATACAATAGATGTCAAACGAACTGGAAGCTTTTTTAGAGTATATTACTGTAACAAGAGCTTTGAGTAAAAAGAGTGTAGAGGCGTACAAAAGTGATCTGTGTGCCATTGAAGAAAAACTCTCCAAACCGTTGATTTTTCTTGATACACAAAAACTTATGACTCTCTTGTCTTCGTATGAAAACAAACGCACACTCAACAGAAAGCTCTCCTCTGTCAATGCCTTTTTTGAATTTTGCTACAGACAGCAATTCAGCAGTGAAAAAACGAAACTGAAATTTGCAAAAATTCCAAAACTTCTTCCGAAATTTTTATCTTATGAAGATATATTACACGGTCTGGGACTGATAGACAGAAGCAACTGGATAGGCTTGCGAGACTATGCCCTTATACTGTTTTTATATGCAAGCGGCACGCGTATCAGCGAATGTCTGGAGCTGGAACTCGGCGATATAGAAGGCGGATGGTTACATGTAAGGCACGCAAAGGGAGAAAAAGAGCGCATTGTTCCTCTGGCAAAAGTTGCAAAACAGGCAATAGATGCCTATCTGCTTACATGTAACATGCAAAAAGAGTATGTCTGGTGTAATTACCAGGGAGGAAAACTCAGTCGAATTTCCGCGTATAAAATAACACAAAAATATCTTGGAGTCTCCCCCCATGTACTGCGTCACTCCTATGCAACTTCACTGATTCGTGGTGGAGCCGATTTACGGGTAGTACAGGAACTTTTAGGGCATGCTTCACTGCTGACAACACAAATATACACCCATATTCAAAAACAGGATTTAAAAGATACTGTAGAAGTATGTCATCCTATGGCAAAGGAGTCACTGTGAATACAACAAACAACAAAATATTTTCCTATGCTTTTTTGGATTCGCTCTTTTTTACACAGAACAAATGGCATCAGCACGGTGTTTTGCTGCATACGCTTCGTGTGACATATTATGCCCTCAAAGCGGGAGATTTCAAGTTTTTTGCTGCAGGACTTTTGCATGATATCGGAAAGCCTTTTGTTGCCTATAAAAAAGATGCAGAGGATTATGAGTTTCATGAATGGAGTTTTACGGACCATGAAGAGAAAAGTTATCAGATTATAAAAAACTGGCCTTTTATCAGTGAATACACGAAAAAAATTGTACGCTATCATTACCTTATCCGGGATATTAAAAAGTCAAAAAAAGAAGATCTCCCCAGATATGCCCAAAAAAAAGAAATCTGGGATGCTTTGGACGAGGATTTGCAAGAGGATTTACAAAGGTTTTTGCATTATGATGATCTGGGAAAAGGTAAAAAAAGAAGAGATTAATACAACTGTAACAATTTCGCTATATAATGCTTCATCGGAATTGGTACTTTAGTGCCGACTGTTGGGGTGCAAAAGTCTAAATTGTATGAAGTACCGGTTTTAAAAAAGCTGTTTAATTTGGCTGAAGGACATATTTCACATAAAGGTTAAAAAAATATGAAAAAATTTATGCCGATTCTTCTTATCGGAATTATTGTTATTGTTATTGTTACACTTTTTCTCTCTTTGGAAAAAACGCAGAAAATGGTTGTTATCAAAGAGGGAAATCTTAAACAGTTGCCTTTGAAAATGGAGTTGCATAAGTTTCAAGACAGTGACTGCGGCATGGTCATAGATGATTTGACATATGCCTCTCAGGTTGTCGCACCCGATGGGAAGACCTGGTTTTTTCATGATCATGGGGATTTTGTGCATTGGCTCAGTGACAAAAAATTTCAAGACAGGGCCGTTATCTGGGTGATGAGCAGAGATACGCACCGATGGATAGACGGAAGAAAGGCCTATTATACATTAAATGAACTGACACCTATGGGGTATGGCTTTGGAGCTTATGAGCACAAAAAAGAGGGCATGGTCGATTTCGATACGATGCGTCTAAAAATGCTCCGAGGCGAAACAATGAAAGATCCAAAAATAAGAAAACAGCTGCTGGGACAATAGTGTGGATACGGTAAATTTATTGACAATTGTTACTATCGCTTTTTTAGGCTCTTTTGGGCACTGTATCGGTATGTGCGGGGGTATCGTCCTTGCTTATTCAACCATTAAAATTGAACCTGCAAGCTCCAAGGTCTCCAAAACAGTGGCTCATCTGTTGTATAACTTTGGACGTGTGTTGACCTATACAATTTTAGGAGCACTCTTTGGCGCAATCGGCGGGGTGGCAACTTTTAGCAATACCGCAAACGGTACACTGCTCATCATCGCAGGAACTGCAATGATTTTGGCAGGTTTGTCGTTAATGGGAAAAATAAAATTTCTTACATTGATAGAACATTCCATCTCTTCATCAAATTTTTACAAAAAATCTTTTCAGGCTATTTTACACTCAAAATCAAATACAAGCTTTTTTATTCTCGGTATGTTAAACGGACTGCTTCCCTGCGGTTTTGTTTACTTTTTTGCCATCACGGCTGCAAGTACGGCAAGTCCGCTTTACGGTGCTTTGGTAATGTTTATTTTCGGTATCAGTACTATTCCGGCAATGTTTTCTTTAGGATTTTTATCTTCTCTTGCCTCTGCGACGAGTTTTAGAAATATGATGATGAGCCTCTCTTCAGTGGCTGTGATTTTATACGGGATATTTACGATTTACAATGGGTATGACTACTTGACGAATCCTCTCAGAACACTGTTGCAGTGTCATTAGAGGCGTGAAGTAAAAAGCTTTGGATGTGCTTTTTTGAGTCTGTTTAATTCCTGTTCGAGTTTTTTACCTATACCGTCTTTTTTTGTTTTGAGTTCCTGGAGAAACTGAATACGTCGTTCAACAAAATAAAAATATAACAATCCGCTGATAGCTGCCGCATACAGACACCATAAAGAGGTAAAACCGTAAGGTCTGAGAATATATATAACAACAAGACCGATGAGGTTTAAAAGTCCAAAAAGTTCTATGGCAATACTGCTGCTGAGCATCAAAGAGCCGCAGGTTGTGAGTATATAAATGCCCGCATCATAAAAGTTTTCAGTCCATGGATTTTTGTAATACAGTGTGTTGTTTACAACACTGACACTTGTTGGTACTGTTGAGAGTCCGTACATTGTATAGACAGCAAGACCAAAACCCAAAATTGCCAAAATTCCAACCAGCTTTTTTTTGTATCCGTCTTTTTCTATGAGCCAGATAGCCAGAGGAATGAGAAAGGGCAGCAACCCCTGCGCATAATAGACAAAAATACCTGCGGCAATCTCCAGGGCACGTGTATCAATATGCCCACCCATTCCAAGCCAGACAAAACCTTCATCAAACTGATGCAGGGCAAATAAAAGCGGCAAGAGAGCAAAAAGAACTTCATTGGGTGTACTCACTTTTTGAAGCGTGAGGATACCTACCAACCCGATGGCTCCGGAGAGAGTGAAGTTTAATACTGCAAAATATATATCCATACATAACTGCCTTTTAGCTGTAGAGTGGTGTTCCCTGTTCTTGATGCCATGAGAGAATGTACTCCCATGCTTCTTCTGCATTGTCTGCAAACGTAATGATCTCTGTATCCTGCGGGGCAATGACACCCTCATCTTTTAAAAATTCGAAATCTATTGCTTTGTTCCAGTAGCTTTTGCCGACAAGCACAACAGGAATTGTCTGTGATTTTCTTGTTTGAATCAGTGTCAGCGTCTCAAACAGTTCATCAAAAGTTCCAAATCCGCCCGGATAAATCACCAAAGCTTTTGCACGGTTTAAAAAATGCAGTTTTCTGATGGCAAAATAGTGAAACAAAAAGCACAAATCAGGGGTAATATAAGGATTAGGATACTGCTCATGCGGCAGTTTGATATTGAGCCCTATGCTTTTGGCTCCGACATCATACGCACCGCGGTTTGCTGCTTCCATAATGCCGGGACCGCCTCCGGTCATCACGGTGACACGGCAGTCCTCAGCACTCTTTCCGCTTTTTCCTACAAGCTGACCGAATTTTCTGGCATCATCATAGTAAATACTTTTGCCAACCATCCGTTCTGCAACATAGAGTTCATGTAAGAGGTCTCTGTTGTTGGGTTTTTTCTGCAGCATTTCCCCAATGGCAGAAAGCCGTTTCATTGCAGTCTCTTTTTCGACAATCCGTGCACTTCCAAAGACAACTATGGTATGTTCTATGCCGTGTTTGTTCATTTGGAGTTCCGGTTTGAGATAATCAAGTTCGAGTCGGACACCTCTTGCCTCATAAGAGTTGATAAACTCTTTGTCTTCTTCCGCCATCGCATATGTCGGGCTTTGCATAATGGTTTTTATCAGTTCTAATGACTGCGGGTCTTCTTCTTGCAGTTTTGGATGTTCCCAGGGTAAAACGGTTTTTTTCATTTTCATTTATCATTCCTTACAATATATGTTCAAAATAGAGTCCCCATACGATGGTAATGACACCTAAGAGAGAAATCCACAGTGCCGATTTATAGGTATTTTTTATTGTACCAAACCATAAGGCATAAATAGCTTTAAGGAGGTTGTTGCTTCCTGCGGCTATCATTATAGCGGCAGTTGTCTGGGTGTTTTCGATAGAGAACTTGCCTGTCAGTATAGAGAGTATAAAAGGATCAATATCGGTAAATCCGACTAAAAAAGAGAGTATTTCCAGGCCTGATGTTCCGTAATGTTTTGTCACAAAATGGGTAATGACAATCATTGCAACAAATAAAAAGGCAAACAAAAAAGCAGTTTTGAGTTCCAAGGGATTGTGGTCGACAATTTCAACATTTTCCTGTGTTTTTTGTTCGCTTTTCAAATAAAACAGAGAAATCAGAAATCCTGTAAGTGCCAGAAGTATAAAAGGAAAAAGCAGACTTTTTCCAATCTCAATATTAAAAATCAAGGCAATAACAATGAGACGCAGATACATTACCGCGGTTGCCGAAATAATCGCTGCATCTATGACGGCATATCCTTGCAGCTGTTTTGCCTTCCTTGCCAGGACAACAGTTGTTGCCGTTGAAGAGTAGGAACCGCCAAAAATTCCTGTCAGGTAGTAGCCTTTGGAGGGAAAAAAGTATTTCTGCAGTATATATCCACTGTAACTGATACCTGAGATCACTACAACAGCCAGCCAGATTTTAAAAGGAGAGAGCGGAATGTAGGGAATTATTTTTGTATCGGGAAGCAGAGGCAGGATGACGACAGAGAGGAGTATCATTTTGCTTAATGTTTCAAATTCGCTGATATTTATCTCTTGTGTAAACTTCTCAACACCTTTGTTGACATTCAATATAAAGACAATACTGACATACAGAAGTGCTGTCATCCATAAGGCCTCTGTCTGAATCAGAGCGCCAAAAGAGTAGACAAGGAGCATAACAATGTAGAGTAAAATACTGCGTTGGTTTTCTTGAAGATTTTTTTGATAGAGCAGGGCATACAAGAGTGTAATTGACAAAAACCCTCCCGCATACAGAATATGCAGACTCGAATCAACCGCAAACAAAACAAAGCCTAAAATTCCTACAAAACTGTAGGTGCGTACATCTCCAAAGAAAAGATTTTCTGTTTTGGAAGTAATATACTGTTTTCTGTATGATTTAACTTCGAGTCCGACCAAAAAGCTAAAAACAGTGACAACCAGAAAATGTACCAAATCAATATTTAAACTCATTTATAAATTAATCCTTTTGTATAACAGCTCTCATCAAAAAGGCATACGACACTGTGATCAAAACGTAAACACTCTTTGTTCTTGTCTTTATAATCAACCTGTGATAAAAAATGTTTGAGGGTATTGATCCGTGCTGTTTTTTTGTCATCACTGTGTACAACATACCAGGGGGCAAAGACAAAGGAGGTTTTGTAAAACATCTCATCGCGCGCATTTGAGTAGGCTTTCCAGTGTTTTTGTGCCTGTTCGTCAATCGGGCTGAGTTTCCACTGTTTGAGCGGATCTTTTTTTCTCTCCTGCAGTCTTTTTTTCTGCTCCTCTTTGGAAATATCAAGATAATATTTGATGAAAATAATTTCCGCATTGACTAAGAGGTGCTCAAAATTGCCTACCTCTTTCATAAAATGTTCATACTCTTTTTGTGTGCAGAAATTCATTACTTTTTCCACGCCGGCTCTGTTGTACCAGCTGCGGTTGAAAAACACCATTTCCCCTCCAACAGGAAGTTCCTGGACATATCTTTGAAAATACCATGATTTTTTGTCTACATCACTGGGTTTTCCAAGTGCGACCACTCTGGCATCTCTGGGGCTTAAGTGCTCTATAAAACGTTTTATCATACCGTCTTTTCCGGCAGCGTCACGACCTTCAAAAATCACACATACTTTTAAATTTTTTGCGATGACCTCTTTTTGAAATTTTACGAGTTCAACCTGCAAAGTGTACAGTTCTTCTTTATACTCTTTTTTTGTCATTACAGCGCCTCCTCTCCATAGCGTTTTTCATAATATCGGACAACTATGCGTTTTACCATGTCGTTAAATACAAACCAGACACTTACATAGCCCCATAAAAAGAGGGCCCACTGCCAGTTAATACGGGTCATGAGTCCAAAACTGTACAGACCTATGGCCGTGCCGATGAGTGCTGTCAAAAAAGATGCCAGGAAAAGCGGCCATGACGGATACGGCTTTTTAAAGAACCAGTCAGCAATACGGGTGTTAAAAATCGTATAATGCCCGGCGAGAATAAGCTTCACAAAGAAGAGTGTCTGGACAAATCCCAAAAATGATTTATCATCATGCATATCGATCCATGAGGGAACTTCCGGCAGGAACATTGCTGTATCGGGATGTGATTTTAAATAGACCATTGTGATATAAAAGATGGTAAAAGAACTCAGCACTCCGGCAACTCCAAGCCAACTTGAGAGAATAAAAACGATTTTCATATCCCATCGTACCGGTTTTTCCTCTACTTTTGTGTTGTCATAAGCAATTGCCATAATGGGAATATCATTGAGCAGTGCCAAAAGAATGATCATAATCGCGGTAATAGGGTAAAAATCAAACACCACAATAGCCAGTGTCATAAATGCCAAAATACGAATGGTTTCTGCTATACGGTAAACAACATAGCTTTTCATTCTCTCAAATACAATACGTGCCTGCTCAATCGCATCTACAATTACATGTAAACCCGGAGCCATAAGTACAATATCCGCTGCTGCCCGCGCGGCATCAGTCGCACCGCTTACCGCAATTCCACAGTCGGCTTTTTTAAGTGCAGGAGCATCATTGACCCCGTCACCGGTCATACCGACAATATGGTCTGCTTTTTGGAGCTTGTCTACTATAAAGTATTTGTCTTGTGGAAAAACCTGTGCAAAACCGTCGGCATTTTCAATAATTTTGACAATTTCACTCTCATGCTGACGGACAGTTCCCTCAGGAAGCGGCTGCGCATCAAGCTCTTTTTGCACTTCTTCGACTATCTGGGTTACCTCTTTTTTAATTTCCTCTTTGTCCGCATCTTTTTGCAAAGTCTTCAATATTGAACGTACGATAATTTCTGAAAGATAGATGTACTCTTTTGTACTCTGTCCTTTGAGTTCTTTGATGTTTTCTATATCCTGTCCGATATTTAAAATACCGGCAATATATTTTGCAACAGCGATATTGTCACCGGTGACCATTTTCACTGCCACACCTTTGGCATTTGCTTCGGCTATGGCCTCTTTGGAATCTTCACGCGGAGGATCAAAAAGCGGAATGAGTCCGGCAAAATGGTAGAAGTCCTCTTCGCATTTTTTATAGGCCACACCAAGTGTGCGAAACCCTTTTTGCGCAAAATCATCCACCTTTTTGTAGGCTTCTTTTTTATTAAACTCTTTTTCATCACATAACTCTATAATAACCTGGGGAGCCCCTTTGGTATAAATGAAGCCATCCTCAAAGACGCCTTCTGTTTTTTTATGCACCGGATCAAAAGGGATGAACTTTTTCATTTTTGATTTTTGAAGTTTTTTGCTGAGATGATGCGCCTCAATATAGTCAAAAATCGGTTTTTCTATGGGATCTTCATTCTCTTTTTTACTGGCATATGCAGCATAAAGCAGTAACTGCTCCTGTGTAAAGTCTCCGACAAGATACGGCTCGGCAAGACTCATAATGTTTTGTGTGAGCGTGCCTGTTTTGTCTGAACATAAAATGTCCATGCCCGCTGCTTCTTCAATGGCTGAGAGTTTTGTAACGATGGCTTCTTTGGTTGCCAGGACTCTGGCACCCAGTGCCATAGTCACTGTTAAAACCGCAGGCATCGCCACAGGAATCGCCGAAATGGTTAAAATAAGTGCAAATATCAGCAGGTCCAAAAGCGGCTCGCCTCTGGAGACTCCATGCCAGATAATAATCCCTATAAGGACAACTGTCACAGCAATGAGAAAATCTCCCACTTTGATAACCATTTTCTGGAAATGTCCCTGCTCCTCTTTTTCGGCCTTGGCGACAAGACCGACCGTTTTGCCAAAGTAGGTGTTGATTCCTGTAGCTGTTACACGTGCTATCATCTCACCCTGTTTGATAATAGCATTGGCATAGAGATCCTCTTGGGCCTGCTTGTTGACAGGCAGAGATTCTCCCGTCAGTGCAGACTGGTCAACCTGCAAAAACTCTCCGCCCCCCAGGAGTTTACAGTCTGCCGGAACAACATCCCCTATTTTTACTTTGATAATATCATCGGGTACAAGCTCTTTTGCATCAATACTCTGCCATGTTCCCTCACGCAATACAAGTGCTTTTCTTGCCAGTTTTTTCTTTAAAACGGCGATGGCACTCAGTGCTTTTGACTCTTGATAAAAATCAACAAAAGCATTGACAAGCAGCATAAACAAGATGACAGCAAAATCTTCCCACCTGCGTGCAATGGCAGAAAGAACAGCAGCCGTTTCAATCATCCACGGAATAGGTCCCCAAAATCGTCGTAAAAGTCGATGCAGCCAACTCTCTTCTTTTTCATTTAATTCATTGTAGCCGTATTTGTTCAGGCGTTCTTGCACTTCTTCTTGTGTCAATCCGGTTAAATTATCATCATATGTTTTCATTCTAATAACCTTGTTGTATTTGCTCTAAAAACATTTTAGCACAATATGTTATAATAAAAGAAAAATAAAGGCTTATTTTATGAAGAGCTCAATTATTGAGAGTATAAAATCGCTTCCTCCTCTTTCAAAAACTATTATTGACATTAACCGGGTTTATGCGGATGAAGAGGCAGGTGTCGGTGACTTGGTCAAGGTCGTGGAACGTGATCCTATGATAGTTGCCAATTTACTTAAACATGCCAATTCTCCTTTGTATGGTTTTGGGAGAGAGATTAAAAGTGTTGCACAGGCTGTTTCACTTTTTGGTATGAGCATGACACGCTCTATTGCGCTTGGAAACTCTGTGCGTAAACTTTTAAATGTAGATATGCAACCTTACGGAGTAACAAGTGAGAAATTTGCAGAAATCTCCAGTATGCAGGCAACGCTTATGCGTAAATGGTATGCAAAGATAGATAAACAAAAGGCTGATACATTGTATTTGGCTGCATTTTTGCAAGAAACAGGAAAAATTCTGATAGCAAGTGATGTCATCCAGGAAGATGAGGGTATGAGTTTTCAATCAGAAGCAGAACATTCCAACAATTTGGCAGAGCTGGAAAAAGCATATGTAGAAGTGACAAGTTCTCAGGTAACAGCAAAAATCTTTGAGCACTGGAGTTTTGAGAAAGAATTTGTTGAAATGATTCGTTATGCGGACAATCCTTCGAGTGCACCGGAAGAGGTACAGGAGTATGCTGCTGCTTTGAATATAGTCAAGACTGTCATTCCTGTTAATAATCCTTTGTCAGAACAGGCAGTTAATTTTGGACTCAAACGTGCCAAAGATACCGGTTATGATTCAAGCATACTGCAAGAGGCAATCAATGATATGCTTGATGCTGCAGAGGTTTCTTCATGAGCAAAACAGTTACAGTCATAGATACATTCGGATTTTTCTTTCGGAGTTTTTACGCACTTCCTCAGCATTTACGTACAAAAGACGGTTTCCCGACCGGACTTTTAACCGGGTTTACCAATTTTATTTCGAGTTTGCAAAAAGAGCATGACAGTGACTATATCATTTTTGCCATAGACTCCAAAGGCGATACTTTCAGAAATGAAATAGATGTCAATTACAAAGCAAACCGAAGTGCGCCGCCGCCGGAACTCACACAACAGCTTCCCGTTGCCATAGAGTGGATAAACAAGATGGGATACAAAACACTCGGCAAGAGCGGTTTTGAAGCGGATGATATTATAGCGACAGTAGTCAAGTGTGCAAAAGAAAAAGGCTACAAAGTCAGAGTTGTTTCCCATGACAAAGACCTCTACCAGCTCATAGATGATGACAAAGTAGTCATTGTTGATGCCATTAAGAAAAAATATATCAATGAAAAAGCCTGTTATGACAAGTACGGTGTTACCCCGAAACAGTTTATAGATTACCAGTCCATCCTCGGCGACAGTGCGGACAATATTCCCGGTGTCAAAGGCATAGGAAAAGTCGGTGCCGAGAAACTGCTAAAGGAGTATGGTTCTTTAGATAATATTTATGCCCATATAGACGAAATCAAGGGTGCGACACAAAAAAAGCTCATAGAGTCAAAAGAACAGGCTTATATGTCAAAAGAGTTGGTAACTTTGCATCCCGATGTGTTTGAGTGCAAAGATTTTGATTTTGAAGAGTATAAAATGGATGTGGAAAATCCGTTTTTAAATATTTATGACGAACTGGTCAAGTATGAACAAAATGCAATTCTGCGTACACTTCATGCAAAAAACATGGTCAGCCCCGAGCGTCAGGAAAGCGCCAAAAAACTGCAAGAGTCCTGTGAGGAAAAAGCTTCAAAACTGGATTTTAAAGCGACACTGCTTACGGACGAAACAGAGTTGAACAAGGTTCTTGACAAACTCGATGCAGATACAGTTGTTGCTTTTGACACGGAAACAACGGGACTGGATTATATAAAAAACAAACTTGTCGGTTTTAGCTTTTCTTTTAATGATGAGGAAGCCTATTATGTTCCTTTTGGGCATTTTTATTTGGGAGTGGCTGATCAGGTAAGCAAAGATGTTGCCAGAAGTGCTATGCGCCGTATTTTCAACTCTCGTGTAGTGGGTCATAACATAAAATTTGATTTGCATTTTGTTTTACGTTTTTTAGATGAAAAAGAGCTGCCTGTATATTGTGACAGTATGATTTTGGCATGGCTTATTAACCCGGAATCTGCTTTAAGCCTGGACAAACTTTCTGACAAACTCCTAGGGCATGAAATGGTGCATTTCAAAGATACGGTAAAAAAAGGGGAAAACTTTTCTACCGTGGAACTTGATGATGCCTGTGTGTATGCCGCAGAGGACGCTTTTATAACACGAAAACTCTATAAACTCTTTTTACAAAAACTGGAACTCCAGGATGCGACACACCTCATAGAAGAGGCAAAAACAGTTGAAATTCCGTTTATTCATACACTTTTGAAAATGGAAGAGGAGGGGATAGAAGTCGACACAGCCTTTTTAGAAAAGTTTTTGGTTGAGGTAAAAGAGACACTCGAACACTTGACAAAAAGTATCTATGAACTTGCGGGGAGTGAGTTTAACATCAATTCAACACAGCAACTCGGCAAGATACTTTTTGAAAAACTCGGGCTTCCTGTGGGAAAAAAGACAAAAACAGGCTACTCTACAGATGAAAAAGTGCTCAGTTCTTTAAAAGAGAAGCATCCCATCATCTCAAAACTACTGGAGTATCGTGAGGTTCATAAACTCTACTCTACCTATATTGACCCGCTTTTAAAATTGGCGGATGAGGATGAACACCATAGAATTCATACCTCTTTTGTGCAAACCGGTACAGCAACAGGAAGATTGAGCTCAAAAAACCCGAATTTGCAAAATATTCCGACAAGAACACCGCTGGGTGCAAAAATCCGTAGAGCATTTGTAGCCGGTGAGGGCAAAAAACTCATTGGTATTGATTACTCGCAGATGGAACTGCGCCTCTTGGCGCATTTTTCACAGGATCCTGTTTTGGTGGATGCATTTATGCATGACAAAGATATTCACTTACAGACGGCTGTGGTATTATTCGGTGAAGAGGAAGCAAAAGCAAAAAGAAACATAGCAAAAACCGTTAATTTTGGACTTTTATATGGAATGGGGCAGAAAAAACTTTCAGATACTCTGGGCATTCCAACAAAAGAGGCAAAAGCAATTATAGAGAAGTATTTTGCATCCTTTCCGACAGTTAAAGCCTACTTTCGTTCTATAGTGGAAAAATCAAAAGAACAGGGATATGTAGAAACATTACTCAAACGCAGACGCTATTTTGACTATGAAAACGCCACACCGATGTACAAGGCTGCCTATGAACGAGAAGCGGTCAACACTGTTTTTCAGGGAAGTGTGAGTGATATTATAAAACTCAGTATGAATAAAATCCATACTATTATCAATGAGGAAAAACTGCCGGCTAAAATGTTACTGCAAATTCATGATGAACTGATTTTTGAAGTTGATGCAAAAGAAGTTGATGTACTCGGAGAGAGATTCCGAAATATTATGGATCATATTGTAGAACTCAAAATACCTCTGCGGGCAAGTTTAAATATCGGGGATAACTGGGGAGAATTAAAATAATGGAGTTTCGATATATAGGAAAAACAGGCTTGAGAGTCAGTCCAATATGCCTTGGAACTATGACTTTTGGGACACAGACACCTGATGAGAAGGCTGCTTTTGAAATAATGGACAAAGCCTATGAAGCAGGTGTGAATTTTTTTGATACAGCCGAGTTGTATCCTGTACCTCCTTCTGCCAAACTTGCAGGAGTGACAGAAGAGATTGTAGGCCGATGGCTCAAAACAAAACCGCGTGAGAGTGTTATACTTGCTACAAAGGTTGCAGGGGCTGCAAGCGGTTGGTTTGTTCCGCCTGTTCGTCACGGACTGACAGCAATAGACAGTTTTCATATTGAGAAGGCGGTTGAGGGAAGTCTCAAACGTTTGGGGACTGACTATCTAGATCTGT
The DNA here is from genome assembly GCF_039667065.1 of Sulfurimonas sp. NWX367. Taxonomy (NCBI): domain Bacteria; kingdom Pseudomonadati; phylum Campylobacterota; class Epsilonproteobacteria; order Campylobacterales; family Sulfurimonadaceae; genus Sulfurimonas; species Sulfurimonas sp. NWX367. The sequence goes on from NZ_JALCZM010000001.1 coordinate 204,669, forward strand.
ATCAGATGCACTGGCCGGATACCGTAGTGCCGATTGAGGAGAGTCTTAAAGCCTTTGACAGACTTGTACAAAGCGGTAAAGTGCGTTATATAGGAACGTCCAACGATACGGCCTACGGTACTTCAAAAGCATTAATGACAAGCGAATTCAAAGGATATGCCAGATTTGAGTCTATTCAAAACAATTTTTCTCTTTTGAATCGAAGATTTTTGGATGAGCTTGCTGTGCTTTGTGAAAAAGAGCAGATTTCGCTTTTGCCGTATTCGCCGCTTGCAGGCGGAGTCTTGAGCGGCAAATACAATCAGACAAATAATACAACAGGAAGATTTGCAACGTATGTACAATCAAAAAATGCAAGACAAAGAGCCATGGCACAAAGATTTCTTAATGACAAGACGCTCGCTTCGACGCAAAAATATTTAAAAATAGCGCATGATGCAGGGCTTGACCCGGTAACTATGGCAATTGCCTGGTCCAAACAGTTTTCTTTTGTTGCATCCACTATTATAGGTGCCACGCAACCGGCACAACTTGATGCAAGTTTGGCGGCAATGGATGTAGAACTTTCACAGGAAGTGCTTGACGCCTGCGATAAAGTGCATCAGGAAATTTTATATCCTATGGGCTAGGAAGTGTTTGACTGGGTTTGCTGAAATGATATCCCTGTGAGTATTCAATGCCCAGGTCTTCAACAATCTTTTGCACACTGGCATTGTGTACAAATTCGGCTACACAGGGGATATTGGCATTTTTTGCAAAAAATGCAATCGCTTTGGTGATTTCATAACTTTTTGGATTGGTGTCAATGTCTTTTATATATTTTGCATCAATTTTTAAAAAGTCTATATCAAGATCCAAGACTCTTTCAAAGTTTGAATATTCAATACCAAAATCGTCCAGAGCAAGGGCATATCCCTTTTCTTTTAAAGCATTTAACTGTTGGATATGGTTTTTCTTTCCGCTTGCACTGATGCCTTCAAGTATCTCTAAAATAACACGGGAAGGGTTTATACTGTATTTGGCAGATTTCTCATTTAAATAATCCAGAATATAGTGACGTGTCAAATCATCTTCTGTAAGATTTATTGAAAAGATATACTCATTATGTGACATAATTTCAAAAGTTTTGTCTATCATGATTTTGGTGATTTCCGGCAGAAGACCGGAGGAGTGGGCAGGTTTCAAAAAGAAGTAGGGAGAAAAAATTTCTTTTTCTGTTTTTATTCGGGCAAGTGCTTCAAATTTTGTAATTTCACCGGTGCTGTTGTCCCGGATACCCTGAAAAAAAGGAACAATATTATTTGAAATAAGGGCATTGTGCAAAATATTATTTGCCTCTATAAACTCTTTTCTTTTTTGAAAAAAAATATTTTCTTCCTTGTTGTCAAAAATATAGAGAGCACTTCTGCCTCTTGTTTTTGCATGTTTCAAGGAGATAATCGCATGTTTAAAAAGGTTTGTGCTGCCCGTGGCAGCTCCGTAGGAAAAAGAGATATTCAAGGCTATGGAATCTATAAGCAGTTCATGTGTGTAAAAATACTCTTGTATCTTTTTAACATTTTGTTCTACATTGGCATCTGCATGTAAAATAATGGCAAACCTGTCTGCTTCAAGCTTGCATATTTTCGGATATTGCAGTTTTGCTGTAAAGATATCTGCAACATTGGTGAGCAGTGCGTCGCCTACAGAAAAACCGTAAGTGTTGTTGATATAGCTGAAATTATTGATATCGAGAATTAAAAGAGTATGTTCCTGAGTGTCATTCAATAATTTGTCTATATATGTTTTGTTATGCAGTCCTGTTAAATTGTCATAATAAAGCATATGTTGTATTTTGTTCTCTATTTCTTTGTTTTTTAATACAATATTAACAATAAATGCGGCTGTTTCAAGAAGTTTTTTGTGAAAAGGCGTCGGCAGCCGATGTTCAAAAGAGGAGAGGGCAAAGCTTCCGACGGCTTTGTTGTTTTCATCGACAATTGGCATGGACCAGCAGGAACAGAGATTGTAATCATAGGCAACCTGTCTTAAATCAGCCCATCTTTTGTCTTTAAATGTATTTAAAACATACTGAGGCTTATTGTGAAAGACTGCATTGCCGCAAGAGCCGCCACCGGGTCCCGGTTTGAGATTTTCCAGGGATTTTCGTCCTGAATCAGGTATAGAAGGGGCGCAAAGTACACTCATAAAACCGGTCTCTTTGTTGACAAGCATAATGGATGCGACAGAATTTGGCAACAGATGTTCTGTCAACAGGCATAAATGCTGAAGGATATCCTCATAATCGTCATTGAGTGACAGTTTATTTAAAACAGCACTTTGAATGTCAAGAATTTTTTCATACTCTTTTGGAGTGATGTGAAGCTGACCAAGCTGTATTTCATTTAAGTTTTTACATGTAAGCTCTTCTTCCACAATTGACCTTCCCAGAAATTAAATATATGATAACAATATCATATAACCGCTTAATTTGTTTATGATTTTTCTCTTGTAACTGAATAAACAAAGCTAAAAACTTCAGCGATAGCCTTATACATCTGCGGAGGTATTTCTTTGTCAAGTTCCACCTTGGACAACAGTTCCACTAAATCTTCGTCTTTTTTGAGAGGAACACCGTTTTCTTTGGCAAGCTGAATGATTTTTTGTGCAGTTTTTCCTTCCCCTTTGGCACTTACAAGAGGTGCCTGGTCTTTTTCTTTGTTGTATTTGAGTGCGACTGCTTTTTCTTTCATGCTTTTAGCTCAAATCCCATTTCCAGGTCGTCATTTATTTGTTTTTCATAATCATTTTGCTGCACGTTAACAAAGCGAATCTCTTTTGGCAGGATGTTTACATGTAAGAGCTGTTTTTTCAGGTTTTGCAGATTGCTTTGCAGGAGAGATTTCAGTGTTTTGTTTTGGGTACTTATATTGATACTGAGTTGATTGTCCTGAAAAAGTGCCAGTCTCAGGTCAAGCTCTCCGTAGTTTTTGAGCTGCAAATGGATATCGCAAAAAAATTTATTGTTTTTTGCATTTTTTACAGTTATATTCCCCTCTTCAAGTTCATCCCATACATAAGGGAGATAAAGTGATGAGGCATTTTCCAGGTGCGAAAGCAGTTGGCTGTAATCTATCTGAAGCAGAAGTTTATCTATATGTTTGAGTATTTCGTGTTTATTTGGCTGTGATGAATTTGTTAATGCTTCATGGGTTCGCAAAAGAACAGCCTTCAAGTCCGATGAAAAAAGTTCTTTTGGGTTTTGTGAATTTTTTATGTTTGCTTCTAAAAAAATACCGGAATTTTGCAGTTTTGTTTTTAGCTCTTTTGGGTTTATCTCTTTGATATCTGTTAAAAAACCTTCAAGTGTTTTTTCCAAGGGCAGCGGATTTTTGTTCTGTTGTAAGGTCTGTAAGAGTTCTTTGAGTGTCGAGTTTATGTTTGTCAAATTTTTCAGTGTCGGATTGTTCTGCAGCAAATCAAGCAAAAGTTTGTCCTGTTTTGCTGTTGAATTGACAGAGCGTTGCAATAAAGCTTCTAAGACGGAGCCCAAATCTTTTGACTGTGTCAGCGTCTGCATCTCCTGAGGCGAGGCACTTTTCAACACCTCCGCCAATGCTTTGTTAGTGTTTGGAAGGATTACATGTAACTGTTTGGAGGAGGCATTGTTTAATTTTATCATAGTATAAGTTTATCATACTTGAGTATAATACGCAAAAAACAGATGTTTTCTCGGAACCGGTACTTCAGTGCCGGCTGAGAGTGGCAAGATTATTGCAACAGCCGGCACTGAAGTACCGGTTCCAAAAAATGCTTAACTTAAGGGTAGTGAGGTTTTAATCTAGGCTTTAGTCTTTAAAGCCTAAAAGACGAAGCGAAAGCATCGTTTCCCGAAAACATAAGAACTTTTACAAAAATTATAAAAAACAGAGAGAGAAAAAATGGATAAAAAAATAGAAAAGATTTTAGATATCTGGCATAAACATTTTGCAAAAGAAGCAAATCAGTACTCCGAATATGAACCCTCGGATATTGAATACTTTGTAGGCTGTATGCTGTATAACCATTTCGCTTTTTCCAAAGCACATCACAACCTTAAAACTATGGATTTGAGTTATGATTTTTTGTCTGCCTGCGGGGATGAATATGAGATGATACAAAAGATGATAGCCGAGATAAAGTTTGAAGATGAAACAGAAGCTTTGGCATTTTTACAAAATTATATAGAAGAAGCAAAAGCAAAATATACAAAACCCGAACTTTATTTGCTTGACAGGCTGGATTATCATGTCAGTGCAATGGCAGAGCGTTATGCAAAAAATGTGGATGTGCAGAAAATAGATTTTCAAAATCCTTTGTTGAAAAAATAATGAAAAAGTACCTCATAACATCCGCTCCTTCTTATTTTCAACTCAGAAAATATATGCCTGATTTTGCACTCTACCGTGACAAAGAGAATGAAAACTACGCCATAGAAGCACAAAACTTTGTGCAGATGTGCAAGCCCCTGCACGAACTCAAGGTGTTTTTGCATCAAGAATATAACTTGGCTAAGGAATTGGGTGCAGATGGTGTGCATTTGACATCACAACAGTTTGATGATATTGCAAAGGCAAAAGAACTGGGGCTTGAAGTCATCATCAGCACACATACGCATGATGAAGTACATGTAGCCGAGGCGATGGGAGCTGATTATGTGACGTACAGTCCCGTATTTTCGTCTCCGGACAAGGGTGAACCCAAAGGTGTGCAGGATTTACAAAGCATAGCAGGGATGACAGATGTCAAAATTTTTGCCCTTGGCGGGATTGTCACGCAAGAGCAGATTGATGCGATAAGTGAAACAAAGGTCTACGGCTTTGCTTCTATACGTTACTTTTTAGGCTGATTTAGGTAGATGATTTTTGCACTTACACTGATAAGGTGCTATAATCAGAAAATATAATTATTGGGAAGAGTATGGCAAGAACAACAAAAGAAGAGCGTAAAAACGGAATAATTTCTGCGGCACTGGAACTTTTTTCTGAAAACGGATTTTATATTACCACCATTCCTGACATAGCGAAAAAAGTAGGTATGAGTGTCGGCAACTTTTATAACTACTTTAGTTCAAAAGATATTTTGGCAAAAGAACTCATTATGTATATCTCTGAATATTTAGGCAAAAATATCCGTGCTATCAATGAGAGTGATATAAACACAGAGGAAAAAATTGAAAAAATTGTCTCCATGTATTTTGATACGGCCAAAGAGAGACCGGAAATGATAGAATATTTTTTGCGTGTCTATCTTTCAAACAGGGAAGTGTTTAAAGACGGATGTGAGGGAATGATATGTGTTTCTCCTTTTATTACGGAAATGATGATATTTTTTGAAAACGGTGTGGCTTCAGGTGAGTTGCATGATCAGGATTTCTTCTCAGCTTTTGGGCTTTTCATGGGCTATCTGGGCGGTATGGTATTTCTTTACGGTGAGAAAATTCTTCCTGAACCATTGGATGATTATAAACAGTCAATTTCTGAGAACATTTATAATGCACTCAAAACAAGAACATAAATTAAAGGTTTTTTGGCTGCAGGGCCTTACATGTAACGGGAATGCCCACTCTTTTTTAAATCTGGATTATTTAGGCGAACTTTTAGAAAAGACAGAATTTTTACAGCATCCCCTTTTACCCTCAAAATACGCTTTAAGCGAAATGGCAGAGTGCAAAACAGGCTGTGATGTTTTGATATTTGAAGGGGCATATGATCCGTCTTTAAAAAGGGCAGGTGTTTTTGTAGACAAAATACTCCGCCATTATGCAAAAAATGCCAAATACATTATAGCAGTCGGTACCTGTGCCAGTTTTGGCGGCATATTCAAGGCAACTTCTCCCCAGACAAATTCCGGTATACTTTTTAATGAAGCAGAAAAAAACGGTCCTCTGCAGGAATATAATGCAAAAATAATCAACCTGTCCGGGTGCCCGGTTCATCCGGAGTGGCTGGGTTTCACACTGAATATGATTATTGACAGGCGCAAGATTGTTCTTGATGAAGAGCACAGACCACAAGAACTTTACAGCTCCCTGGTGCATCACGGCTGCACACGAAACGAATATTTTGAGTGGAAAGTGGATGCAAACCATTTTGGAGAAAAAGAAGGCTGCCTGTTTTACAAGCAGGGTTGTCGTGCACCGATGACACACGGGTCATGCAATACAATTCTCTGGAATGGTGTGAACTCCAAAACAAGATCGGGAACACCCTGCTTTGGCTGTACAGAGAGTGACTTTCCAAGAACAAATCTTTTTGAGACAAAAACAAATATGTCCATACCGGCAGATGCTCCTGTCGGTGTACCAAAGAGAGCCTACCTGACTGTAACAGGTATTGCAAAAACATTCCACATAAAACGACTTGAGGAGCCTCTGATTGATTACAAAAACAATACTTGAACAGATAGAGGGTGAAGCATCGCTCTATTTTGATATGAAAGGCAATATCGTCGATTTTGTAACCATAGCCTTTCCGCATTTCAGAGGTATGGAAAAGATGCTTGAGGGCAAAAATGCTATGGATGCTTTGGTAATTACCCCAAGAGTGTGTGGTATTTGCGGGCATTCCCATCTTTTGGCAAGTGTGCGGGCAATAGAAGATGCTTATAAAAACAGCGATTCTGTTGTTGAGATAACAAACAAAGCAGCAAAGGTACGTGAAATAACACTGGTTTTAGAAATTATTCAAAACCATCTGAAATGGATTTATTTGGTGCTTGTTCCGCACCTCAGAGAACTTTCAGAGTCCGAAGAACTGCTCAATACTCCTCTTAAAGGTGCCTATGGTGCATCATTGGCAACAAAAATCCTGGCAATTTTTGCCGGACAGTGGCCGCATTCCTCTTATATGGTTCCCGGAGGGATTACAAGTGATTTTACCTATGTGGACCTTACAAAGGCAAAAAGTCATTTGCAAAAACTGACAGAGTATTTTGAAGCAGAGACTTTAGGCGTGAGTGTTGAGGAGTTTTTATCTTTTGAATCATGTAAAGACTTTGCACCGCTTGAGAGTGATTTTGCAAAAATTGAGCAGTTATTGATAGATTTGGAGATGCACAAAAAAGGTCATGCAAAAGATACATTTTTAAGTATAGGCATACATGAGTTTTCTCATGCTGCAAAAGTAAAAGGGACGAAGCTTTTCAAGGTAGCTTCCAGATATGTAGAGACACAGGATGCCTATGCGCCGGATGAGAAAAGTTATGCAAAAAATGCGCTTTATAAAAATCAGTTTTACGAAACAGGTCCGCTTGCACGTTGCATGGCAAAAGAGTTTAAACTCATAAAAAATATGCACAGAAGATTTAAAGACAGTGCCTATACCCGTGTTATGGCACGCATTTATGAAACTGCACACCTTCTTGCGTTTTGTAAAAAACTTTTAGATGAGATAAATATCAGTGAAGCATCCTGTAGAGAGACTATTCCTCTTAAAAACATCTCAGGAACGGGAGAAGGTGTTGTGGAAGCACCCAGGGGACCGTTAATTCACAGAGTACAAATAAAAGAGGGTATTATAAAGTCTTATGAAATCATCACTCCGACACAGTACAATATAGCAAGCGCTACAAAAGAAAATCCTTCCCCAGCACAACAGGCAATGCTGCATTGCTCACAGGCAGATGCAAAATTCATATTTCGCACTTTTGATGTCTGTTCTGTGTGTACTACTCACTAGTTCAGACAGCTGTTTAGTTCTAAAACCATATAAGAAAAATATAAATTTAGTTCAATTTAATAAATATTATATTTGTTTAAGTTATTCTTTTGTAAGATAGTGAATGATTATTCATTTATAGAGAAGGAGTCAGCTATGGCGGATAGAATTGAAGGTGTAAAAAAACTCTTTACATCAAAAAGTGCACGCGTTGAGACAAACAAAGGGGATGCTTATTATGAAAAGCTGTTTGAGAAGTGTCAAGCCCGTATTGAAGAGTTAAAGACGCAACAACCGATTAATAACAGATTGGACATTACTGATGTTTTGGAGATGCAGGGAATTGAGAGAAGGGATTTTTTAAAGTGGGCAAGTGCAGTAACCGGTATGCTTATGCTTCCGGCTTCTTTTACTCCGCTTGTAGCTGACGCTGCGCTGCTTATGAACAGAGCGCCTGTTATCTGGCTGGAACTCTCAGACTGTGCCGGAAACTCTGAGGCATTACTGCGTTCAGACGGACCGAAAATTGATGAAATTGTGCTTGATATCATCTCTTTGGAGTTTCATGAAACACTTCAGGCTGCTGCAGGACATCAGGCTGAAAAACAGCTTGAAGATGCGATGGAGACTTTCAAAGACAAATACCTTCTGTTTGTTGAGGGAGCGGTACCGCTTGGTATGAACGGACAGTTTGGAACTATAGGTGCAAGCGGTGAGACTATGCATGACCACTTGTTGCGTGTGGCAAAACATGCAGCTGCTGTTGTTGCAGTCGGAAGTTGTGCGACTTTTGGAGGAGTGCCTGCGGCTGCTCCAAATCCGACAGGTGCGGTAGGTGTGATGGATGTCATACAGGGCAAACCTCTTATCAACATTCCTGCCTGTCCTGCCAATCCTGCAAATATGGTAGGGGTTATCTTACACTACATCCTAACCGGACAGGTTCCGGAACTGGATTCACTGCTTCGTCCGAAGTTTGCTTTTGGTTATAGAATTCATGACAACTGCGAAAGACGGGCACACTTTGATGCAGGTGAGTATGTGGAAGAGTGGGGTGACGAGGGTGCAAAAAACAACTTCTGTCTCTACAAAGTCGGCTGTAAAGGTCCAATGACATTTAACAACTGTTCCATAGTAAGATATAACGAGGGTGTGAACTGGCCTGTTGGTGTGGGCCGCGGATGTATCGGCTGTTCAGAACCGGATTTCTGGGATAAATATGCGTATGAGAGACCAATGGCAGATGCAAAAATTAAAGCACCTACCGGCGGTGTGGAAAAAACTGTTGATGAGTTTGGTTTGGGACTCTTGACCGCAGCGGGCATAGGTATAGGTATTCATGCAGTGGCCAGTGCAGTAGCAGGAAAGAAAGAAGATGGAGGAGAAGCATAATGGCAAAGAAACATATAGTAGTTGACCCTATAACAAGAATTGAGGGTCATTTAAGAATAGAGGCAATTATAGATGAGAACAATACAATTGTAGATGCGTATGCTTCCTCAACACTCTTTAGAGGGATTGAGACAATTTTAAAAGGCCGTGATCCACGCGATGCGGGATTGTTGGCTATGCGTATCTGTGGTGTTTGTACGGGAACGCATTATCAGCGAAGTATTGAGGCAGTAGAAGATGCTTTTGACATTACTGTTCCTAAAAATGCGCGTTTGGTGCGTAACCTTATTCAGGGGGCACTCTATATGCATGACCATTTGGTGCATTTTTATCACCTGCATGCACTTGACTTTGTGGATGTTGTTTCAGCACTCTCGGCAGATCCGAAAAAAGCGGCAAAAGAAGCAGAAAAATGGGCTGCAGTAGCCGGAACAGTCCCGTATGAAGGATATGGAGATCTCAAAGAGGTCCAAGAGAGAGTAGCCAAGTTTGTCAAACAGGGCCGTCTTGGAATTTTCGGGAATGGTTACTGGGGGAACAAACATTATAAACTGACTCCGGAACAAAACCTCATTGGTGTTGCGCATTACCTCAAAGCACTGGATATTCAAAGAGATATGGCAAAAATGCAGGCTATATTTGGCGGGAAAAATCCGCATCCTCAGTCTATAGTTGTCGGTGGGGTGACCTGTGTGCAGGATATTCAAAATCCTGCAAGAATTGCTTTGTTTAAACAGCTTTTGCAAGATACCACAAAGTTTGTCAAGCAGGCCTACCTTCCGGATGTTTATATGGCTGGAACAATGTATGCCGATGAGGCAACGGATTCGAAAGCAACATTTACTGAACTTATGCAGGGTAAAGGTGTCGGCGGAACCGGCGGAGGTCTGCTTAACTATATGACCTATGGTGATTTCAGACTTGATGATACCGGTTTTTACAAGGCAAAAACACTTTTTCCAAGCGGACTGGTTTATGGTGGTGATTTGTCAAAAGTTGAAGATGTTGATCCGCAAAAAATTGCAGAAGATGTTACACACTCATGGTATGCAGGTACAGGAAAACCCGAACATCCGTATGATGGTACAACCATTCCTGAATATACCGGACTTGATAAAAAAGAGGATGGCATAGCTTACCTTAAAACTGATGAGAAATACTCCTGGATCAAATCTCCGATTTATAATGATACCCGTGTTGAAGTTGGACCTTTGGCACGTATGGTTGTCGGTGTTGCCAAAAAAGATGAGAGAATAACAAAATATGTCATGAACTTCTTAAAACGCGGTAATTTACCGACAGCGGTACTCTTTAGTACAGTCGGACGTACAGCAGCCCGTGCTATTGAGACAGAGCTTATGGCTGATGTTATGGTTGAGTGGGTAGATGAGTTGGCTGCAAATGCTGCAAGCGGAGATTTGCGAACATGGACAGAGTTTGATTTTGACAAAGTAAGTGTGAAGACAAAAGGAATGGGACTTGCCGAAGCACCTCGCGGAGCGCTCGGTCACTGGGTGAGAGTAGAAAACGGAAAAATTTCAAATTATCAGGCAGTAGTGCCTTCAACATGGAATGCTGCACCACGGGATTACAAAGGCCGTTTGGGAGCATACGAAGCAGCACTTATCGGTACAAAGGTGGCTGATCCCGGACAGCCTCTGGAGATTATACGTACCATTCATAGTTTTGATCCTTGTATCGCGTGTGCAGTGCATGTTGTTGATACAAAGGGTAAGGAACTCGGTGTCTATAAAATAGATACCGGTTGCAGTATCTAAGGAGAACAATTATGAAACCTAAATACAAACAAGTCAAAAGGATGACAGCTTTTATGCGGCTCAACCACTGGGTTGTCGCATTCAGCATGGTAGGTGCGGTGGTAACCGGACTCTATATAGGGCATCCTTATTATCAGACACTGATTGCTGAGCCTGCTGTTATGAAGTATGTGATGGCATGGAACCGATGGGTGCATTTTATGATTGCAATCATATTTGACGTCAGCAGTATTGTCATTGCGTATCTTTATTTCTTTTCAAGATTTGAAAAGCCATATAAAAAGATCATCCCGACGGCAGGAAACATCAAAGAGTTTTTTGAAGTAATCATCAACCTTGTTATGCTGAACCGCCGTAAAAAGTTTGATTCTACTCACAGTGACAGTTTCAATACTGTTTTCTTTTTGCTGTTTCATTTAATGCTTGCATGGATGCTTTTGACAGGACTGCAACTCTATGTACACGGGCTTGAATCCGGGCTGAGTTCTATAGGGTCATGGTGGCCCTGGATGTTGCATTTGGTGACAGACTGGACCCTGCCGGTTTCATCATGGATGATTGGTTCAACGGCAACGGGAACAAATATCATGGATGTGCGCATAGTGCATCACATGACTATGTGGTTTATCCTTTCCTGGGTGGCTTTTCATATCTATTATCAGGTATGGCGTACCATATTTTGGAAAGAGGGAGACATTGGTATTGTTGTCAGCGGTACCAAATTTGTTAAAGAGAAAGAAGCATAGCGCTTCTTTCTGACACAGAAAAATCATTTTAAAGGCATTCAATGGCATTCATCTTGGAATTACACACAACATCTTCTCAAAACTATCTTTATAATACAGTCGTATCTATTGTAAAAACCTGTGATATTGTTGCGGACATATCGCAAAGAGAAGGAAAAATCATTTGTGCTTTTGCATCAGAACATGAAAATCTACAAGCGTGTCTTGATACAATTGCACAAAAACTGCCGGCTTCCATCTTTTTAAAAGCTTCCAAAAGTTATGCAAACGAGGAAGAAGTCTCTTCGAAGACAGAATTAAAAAATGAATACCCTTTAAACCTGGGACTTTGCCCCTCCTGTCAAAAAGAGATGTTTGATGTAAGCTCACGCAGATATTACTATCCTTTTACATCATGCAGCTGTTGCGGAGGCAATTACAGTTTTTTACATGCCTATCCCTATGAGCGAAAAAACACCTCTATGAAATTTGTTGTTCCCTGTGCATCGTGTAAGGAAGAGATGCAAAGTGCCGGTTTGAGAGAATCGCATCACATTAACAGCTGCCAGGAGTGTGGTGTGCCGGTACGTCTTGTGAACAAATCGAGTGAACGCTATGCCAATGATGCAGGAAGTTTTCGTACGATGTTTGAGGTGGCGGCAAAAGCACTCAATGATGATAAAAAGCTGCTCATAAAAACAACGATGGGATATCGTCTTTTTTACAAAGCCGATACAATGCATGATGACTCCGTGCTTATGATGATAAATGCGGCCAAAATAACAGACCATCTCTCCTTGATTACAGAGGAGTTTAATGCGCTGCTTGGTATTGAGCGACCGATCTTACATGTAACGCTTAAAAATGAAGCACTTAAAGAAAAGCTTGGACGCAATACTGCCTATGTAAAGTATCCTGATGATGGATTTTGTATTTTGTTGGGAGCAGAATTGCAAAAACTTGGCGTAGATTTTATTGCCTATGAAGATGCTGATGCTGCCTGTGAGGCTGATATGCTGATGGATTATGACCTTGAAATCAATCCGCAAAAAGACATGAGAGTCTTTTTAAACAAAGATGTCTCTTTTATTGCCCAGGGAGAGAGAGTCTCTTTCCCTTCACATAATCTGAAAAAACGAAATGTTTTGTCTATCGCTGACGAATATATCGGCTTTGCAAAAGAAAATCAGATGTTTTTTGATAAAATGCAACACTTTGACTCTTTACATGTAGAGCAAGTAAATGTCATAGAGGGGACAGAAGAAGTGTATCATCCAAATCAGCATATTTTTATGCCCGAAGAGGCTTCTTTTATGTCTGTGATTGCAGAACATGAGGTATTCGGACAAAAATGTGTCGGAGCCTATTTTGACGAAGAACCCTCTTTTTTGTATTATGACGGTAAAAATGTTCTCAGAGTTGTGCCTCCCAAGGCTTTTGATGGCAAAAACATCATAGAAGATATAAAAAATCTCAGAGAAGGGTCTGACAGACTTGTTGTCAATTTGGAAAAAAACATGCCCCGCATTTATAAAAAGCTGCTTCATCTGCAAAAGAAAAAAGATGTGAAGCTTTTTGAAGCAGTGGCAATTTTACTCGGAATTGAAGATGAAACAATGCGGGGCGTTGTCAATGAAGCGATGAAATTTGTAGGCAAAGGCGGTATCCAAATTGACACCCATGTAAGTGACAACCGTTTTGACCATGCGGCTTTTCTCTCAAGCATTATCTCATACCAGTTGGCTGATGTAAGTACTTCTATCCTCGCTTATTCCATATTTGAGAGTTTTGGGGATTATTTTAATGATATTTTACAGGAACTCAAATCCAAAACAAAAGCCCAACACATTGTACTGTGCGGAACACATTTTTCAAACCAGTCACTTTTTTCAAGAATGCAAAGAAACTTGAAAATGTCTCCGCCTCTTATGAACATGAATTATCCAATTGGCAAGGAGAGTGCTGTTGTCGGCGGAGTCTATCTGTAGAAAAAAGATATATATCAGCGGTATTGTTCAAGGCGTTGGATTTCGCCCGTTTATTTATGCCTTAGCCAACAGGTACAGGTTATGCGGCTTTGTTTTTAATGACGGCAATGGCGTTGTTGTTGAAGTACAGGGGGAAAACGAGACGCTTCTTGAATTTATCAAAGAGATCGATTTTTCAGCGCCGCCTTTGAGTAGAATAGATACGCTTGGCATTGAAGATATACAGCTCAAAAGTGATGATGGTTTTAGTATTGTAAAATCTAAAGATAGCGCTCTTTCAACAATGCTGAGCCCGGATATGACACTGTGTGATGACTGCAAGCGTGAAATGTTTGATAAGAAAAACCGCCGTTACATGTATCCTTTTATCAACTGTATCAACTGCGGACCGAGATATACCATTATAAAAAATCTTCCATATGACAGAAAAAACACCTCAATGCAAAACTTTACAATGTGCAATACATGTAAAGAGGAGTATGAGGACCCGACAAATCGCCGTTATCATGCGCAGCCGATTTCCTGTTATGACTGTGGACCAAAGTTGGAATTTGTATCTTTAATGGAAGAGTGTCAGGCTCAGAACAATGAGGCTGTAGAAAAAATATGTGAGTGTATAAAATCCGGTAAAACAGTGGCTGTCAAAGGACTGGGCGGCTTTCATCTTGTATGTGATGCAAGAAATGAAGAAGCAGTGATGCTTTTGAGAATTAACAAGCACAGACCAAGCAAACCGTTGGCTGTAATGTTTGAAAATATAGAGTCTTTACAAAAAATCTGTCAAGTTTCCAAGCGTGAAAAAGAACTCATAGTTTCAAAAGAGCGTCCCATTGTTTTGGTAAAAAAGAAAAGGCAGCAACAGGTATTATGCAAATACATTGCTCCGAATATAGACAAAATCGGTGCGTTCCTTCCCTATACACCCTTACATGAATTGATTTTAAAAAAACTCAAATTCCCCATAGTAGCCACAAGTGCAAATTTAAGTGATGAACCGATTATTCAAGATCAAAAAGAACTCTTTAAAAAATTGCCCCTTGTTGTGGAAGTATCGCTTAACCATGACCGTGAGATTATTAACGGCTGTGATGACAGTGTTATGATGCAGATTGCCGATCAAAATATCACATTACGGTTGGCACGGGGTTTTGCCCCACTGAGTTTTGTAACAAAGATACAAAAGAGTAAAAAAATCCTGGCACTCGGTGCACAGCAAAAAAGTACAATTACTTTGGCTTTTGAGGGAAATATTGTTATGTCACCTCATATCGGGGATTTAAATACAGTTGGGGCTATGGAGTATTTCAGGCAGACTGTGCAAACTTTTCAAAGACTTTATAATTTTCAGCCTGACATCATTGTATGTGACAAACATCCAGGATATGAAACAACAAAATGGGCCAAAGAGTACATACAAAATCATCCCTTATGTGAACTTATACAGCTGCAGCATCATTATGCGCATGCTTTGGGTACGATGGCAGAGTATGCTTTGGATGAAGAAGTTTTGGCATTTTGTTTTGACGGTACAGGTTTTGGAGACGATGGAGTGTTATGGGGCGGTGAAGTGCTTTTGGCAACACCAAAAGCGTACAAAAGAGTCTGCCATATGGAAGAATTTTTTTTGATAGGGGGTGAAAAAGCGATAAAAGAACCAAAGAGAGTTGCTCTTTCCCTTTTGTTTGATATTTTTTCTCTTGAGGAAATAAAGAGTATGCCCAATGATTTTGTATCTTCTTTGGATAAAAAGGAGATACAAACGCTCTACCTCATGCGAAACAGGAGTATAAACTCTATACAGACTACTTCTGTGGGAAGACTCTTTGACGCTGTATATGCCTTGTGTGGTTTTTTGAATCCTTTAGGACACGAAGGAGAGAGCGGGATGATTATGGAGAGTCTTGCACGCGAATTTAAAACAAGAAAGAAGTATACTTTTGAGGTAAAAGATGATGTGATATCTTGTAAAAATCTTATCAAGGAGATACTTGCCGAAGAGAAAAAAGAGCTAATACCGGCAAAATTTATAAATGCTCTTGCTGCGATGATAATACAAATCAGCTTACAACATAAAAACAAAAGAGTAATACTCAGCGGAGGCGTTTTTCAAAACAGTTATTTACTGGAAAAAGTTGTGTCTCTTTTTCAAAAAAATCATATTAAATATAATATTGCATCAAAAGTACCGGTAAATGACGGTGGTATATCACTGGGGCAGGCCTATTATGCATTACATCAAAACAGTATCAAGGAAAATTATGAATAAAAAAGTAGCACTTATCGGAAGCGGCAATGCATTTTTTAAAGATGAAGGGGCCGGTCTGTATGCCGGAAAGTTTTTAAAAGAAAATTTTGATTTTGAACCGGAAATCGAAATAGTCGATGGAGGGACACTGGGCTTTAGACTAATGCCTCTTTTGCAGGAATATGATGCAGTCATTATTGTAAATACAGCCTCTGATAATATGAAAAAAACAGGAGAGATCAGTGTAAAAACAACTGATGAATTTTTAGACGGAGAGCTTGTCAAAAAAACTGCCAATGAAGTCGAAATTGCCGAAATGCTGCAAATTTGTTCTATGAGTGAAAAAATGGCAGAGACAACGGTCATCAGTATCGTTCCAGAGGATATTATATCGGTAGAAGTGGCATTGAGCGAAGCTCTTGAGTCGCATTGGCAAAACTATATCAGTGTTATTTTACAGACCTTGGAAAATATGGGCATTGTTGTGAAGGAAAAAGAAAAAAGATGCTCTTTGAAAGATATTTTGCATATATTTGCCAATCCGAGTATAGAATTTAATCGTGGTTTTTAACAGGAATATAAGATATATCCACAACTCCTGTAATTCCTCAAAGTTCAAAGCAAATTATTGCATCTGCATTATCGACTTACCGGGTTTTTGAAACTTTCAATAATAGCTTCCAATGAGACAGGATGTTCATTTTTACTTACTTGAATTCCCTCTTTTTGCAAGACAGTAATGACAGTATCAATATATGTACTAAAAGTCTCCTGCATAGTCATACTTAATCCTATGCATACATCAATTTTTTGTGGCACTATACCGATGATACTCGATTTAGGGATCTCTTTTCCCATAAGTTCTAAAATATCAAAACACTGCAACACACCTATTTCATGTGCTCCGCCGGAATTGAGACCATATCCTGTAAGTTCTTTGGAAGGTATATGGTAGATACTGCCGGGTTTGTCATCTATCTCAATGGCATCAAGAATGATGATATGTTTATACTCCATAAAAAGATTTAAGAGATTTATGCCTTCAACACCGCCGTTGACAATATCTGTCTGCGGAGAAAATGTGTAGTTTTTTTCCAGGTATTGTGAAGCATAGACAGCTACACCATCATCAAATTCTAAAATGTTTCCTACGCTCAGGAGTGCCAATTGTTTCATGTCTGCTCTTTAAAATAATTTTGTATGAGAAGTTCTAAAGCTTCTTCTTTTGAATAATTGAATTTAAATTCAAACTCTTTGAGATAATAGTCAAAAAGTTTATGGGAAACACCTTTATATACAAGAATCGATTTTTCAAAATATTTCCAAAAATCAAGAATTTTGTTTTCTTTGTTTGAAAGTCGGATGAGTTTGCTTGCTCTTTGAAATTTTTTAAACTCTTTGGTATACGTATCTTCAAGGTTGTCTTCTAGAAACTGATTTTTATATTTTTGCAAAGAGGGCATTAAAAGTGTATAAATATATCCATTATAGTCAAAAGTCAAAAAATTGTATGCATCAAAGATGGCACCGCTTTTATGCTTTTTTGATTTTTCTATATAAAAATATTCTTCATATTCTACGGCATTGTCTCTTATTTTCATATAATGTTCTTCACTGATATTTGCACAAAGCATTCTGAAATCCTGATAATAGTTTTTTGCACAGACATAAGAGATATGCAGCAGTTTCGATGCATCTAAAGCACTTTTGTTGTCTAAAAAAGCCTCCATCAGAAAAAGTACTGTATTTACTCTTTTTATTGAAAGCTTTTTTTTGCATTGTGAACATTTGATATTGTGTGAATGCAGACGATACATGTAACCACCGCAATATAAACATTCGGTTTGCCATTGCATTGTAACTCCAAAGTTCTAAAATTATATAAGAAATACTGCTTTTTAGCTTTCTTTTACATAATATAGTATAAAATCTTTTAAACCTGAATAAACATTCATTTTTAAAGGATAAAACTTTATGGAATTAGGATATATGATAATCTTCTATTACGGGATACTTCATGCGTTTGGGCCTGACCATTTAACAGCTATTGCGGATTTTTCTATCGGAAAGTCTATGAAAAAAACCATGATGATTACAGTTATGTTTGCATTTGGCCACGGATTGACACTTTTTATGTTTGCAAAGATCTTAGAGGTGTATCGATTGCCTGAGGCAATAACTGCATATGGGGATATTATCTCTTCAACTGTTATTATCGGAATGGGAATATATCTTTTGTATATGGTCTATACGGACAAAATCCATCTCAACAAACATATGCATGACGGAAAAGAACATATTCATATCTATTTTGGAAAAGAGCATACACATACCGAAAATATAGAAACAGCATCAGCATGGACCATGGGAGCGCTGATGGGTATGGGCGGAGTACGAGGTATGCTTGTTACTCTTGGTGCTCTTCATGACAAGAGTATAAATTTTGAGATGATACTCTTTTTTATAGCAGGGGTAAGTATTGTGTTTGTTTCTTTCGGAGGCATTATTTTATATCTCAACAAAGAATTTTTGACAAACAAAAAGAATGTAAGAAAAGTATTTACAACAGCCGGTTTCATATCGGTTCTTGTAGGTGCTGATATGTTATTAGGATAAGGAGAAGATATGTGTGCAGATTGCGGATGCAGTATAACAGGAACAACTTTAGGAGATGGGCATCACCATCATCACGACCATAGCCATGAACACCAGGCAGCACATGAAACACTGCATCATAACCCACAGCTCAATGATTCTAAAACGATTAGTGTCATTACAAAAATTTTAGATAAAAACAATCATGAAGCAGGACATAACCGTGCCCATTTTGATAAACACAATGTCTTGAGTATTAATCTGATGAGCAGCCCGGGAAGCGGAAAAACAACACTTTTGGAGAATATGGCTGATATGGCTGATTTTAAGTTTGGAGTCATCGAGGGTGATTTGGAAACAAGCAGAGATGCTGAGCGGATTAAAGCAAAAGGGATACCGGCATATCAGATTCAAACAGGCAGTGCCTGTCATTTGGATGCTTTTATGGTACATAAGGGTCTGCATGAAATGCCTCTTGAGGAGATTGATGTCTGTTTTGTGGAAAATGTCGGCAATCTTGTCTGTCCTGCATCTTATGATGTCGGTACACATCTGAATATTGTCCTTGTTTCGGTTCCTGAGGGAAGCGACAAGATAGAAAAATATCCTGTAATGTTTCGTCAGGCTGATTTGATACTTATTACAAAAACGGATTTGCTTGAGCATTTTGAGTATGATGTGGAACATGAAAAAAATGAAGCACGAAAAATCAAGCCAAATGTAGATATTTTGGAAGTAAATATCAAAGACAAAGCCTCCGTTGAAAAAGTGATAGACTGGATAGAGTTTAAAAGAAAGATGAGAGGGTAATATGTGCTTATCAATACCAAGCAAAGTAGTAAAGATAGACAAAGAGCGTAATGTTGCGGTTGTTGATACTATGGGTATCACAAGAGAGGCAGGACTCGAACTTATGGAAGAAGATGATGTACAAATCGGTGATTATGTATTATTGCATATCGGTTTCATTATGAACAAAATAGATGAAGAGGATGCCCTCGAATCACTCAGAGTTTATAATGAAATTTTAGAAAAACTTGATGAGGAAGAGCGGCGTTCTTTGGTTGAAGAGGATGATAACTGTCCAAACAGAGGTGCATAAAATGAGCCAACTCCAGTTAAAAGATCTGTATGACGGTTTTCGAAATCCTGAGGTAATCGAGGGTTTTGCAAAACTTATAAACGAAGAGGCAAAAAAACTTCCAAAACCGGTTAATATCATGGAAGTCTGTGGCGGTCATACACACTCTATCATGAAATTTGGTCTCCCGCAGCTTCTGCCAAAAAATATAAACTTTATCCACGGACCGGGATGTCCTGTATGTATTATGCCAAAAGAACGGATTGATCATGCCTACATATTGGCAGAGCTTGATGATACGATTTTGGTAACACTCGGTGATATGATAAAAGTACCCGGAAGCCACGGCAGTCTGCAGGATGCTCGGGCAAAAGGTGCGGATGTGCGTTTTGTCTATTCTCCGCTTGATACACTCAAAATTGCTCAGGAAAATCCGGATAAAAAAATAATCTTTTTTGCCATCGGTTTTGAGACAACAACGCCTATGACAACTTCACTTATAGATATTGTGATAAAAAAAGAGATAAAAAACATTTTCTTTCATATCAACCATGTCACGGTTCCTGAAGTCATGGTGGAGCTTATAGACAGCAGAGATGAACATGTAGACAGCTATAACAACAGAATTGATGCTTTTTTGGGGCCTTCACATGTAAGCGTTATAACGGGAAGTAAAATTTACGAAAAATTTCCAAAAAAGTATAATCGACCTGTAGTTGTAGCAGGGTTTGAGCCGGTCGATGTCATGGAAGCTATCTTGATGATAGTCAGACAGTTCAATGAAGGCAGATGCGAACTTGAAGTGGAGTACAAACGACTTGTTTCGTATGACGGCAATAAAAAAGCACAGGCACTTATAGAGAAGTATTTTGAAAAAGCCTCTCTTTTTAAATGGCGGGGACTTGGAAATATTCCCGATAGCGGATACAGACTCAAAGACGAATATGCTTATCTTGATGCGGAACATATTTATGCTGATATTTTACCAAAAGAGGAGATAGAGGACCATAAGCTTTGTATCTGCGGTGATATACTTCGAGGAATGGCAAAACCAAACGAATGTACGATCTTTGGTACAGCCTGCAAACCGCAGACACCGCTTGGCAGCTGTATGGTCAGCAGTGAAGGTGCCTGTGCGGCGTATTATAAATATGGAAATCTATTATGAACAAACAGATAACTTTGGCCATGGGTAACGGCGGAGAAGAGAACAACGAGCTTATCTCCAAAATTTTTTACAAAGCGTTTAAAAATGAGATATTGCAAAAGAGTGAAGATGCCGCGGTGATACATGGCGGCGAACTTGCATTTTCTACAGACAGTTTTACGGTAAGCCCTCTTTTTTTTCCGGGAGCAGATATAGGAAAGCTGGCTGTATGCGGTACATGTAACGATCTTGCCATGATGGGTGCAAAGCCGAAATATCTTACATGCAGTGTTATTATAGAAGAGGGGTTTTCAACCCGTGAACTTGAAAAAATAGTGCGCAGTATGAAAAAAGAGCTTGAAGTCAATGGTGCTGTAGTTGTCAGTGGTGATACAAAAGTTGTTCCCCGTGGCAGTGTTGACAAAATCTTTATCAATACAACAGGAATAGGAGAAATCCAAAAAAAAGGGATAAGCTCCAACAATATCACAACTGATGATGTTATTTTGCTGAGTCGTGATATTGGGTGTCATGGTGCAGCCATCTTTTGTGCCCGTGAGGGAATAGAACTCTCAACTGCTTTAGAGAGTGATTGTGCATCACTGACCCATCAGGTGCAGGCTTTGCTCGATGCAGGTGTGAAAGTCACTGCTATGCGGGATGCAACGCGTGGCGGAGTCAGTGCCGTACTGAATGAATGGGCAAAACAATCCAATATCTGTATAGAAGTGCAAGAAGATGCTGTTCCTGTTTCGCAAGAGGTAAACGGAGTATGTGAGATGTTGGGGTTTGAAGCACTCAACCTTGCAAATGAAGGTACTTTTGTTTTGGCAGTGAAAAAAGAAGATGAGCAAAAAGCACTTGATATACTGCATGGTTTTGAAAATTCCAAAAATGCTGTTACAATTGCCAGTGTCACCCAACAATACAGTCAAAAAGTTATATTGTTAAGCCCGTACGGAACAAAAAGGTTTTTAGATACCCCTACAGGGGAACTTTTGCCCCGTATCTGTTAAGGGTTTTTAGAGGCGCGCTTAAGCTACTTATGTAGCAAAAGAGCATAAAAAAAGAAGCTACAATAAATTATAATTTTTTTATAAAGGGAAAACTATGTCTTTAATCATGTTAATAGTAATGAACCTGGCTGTTATGGCATCACTGTATGTAGCACTTTTTATTCTAAGCAGTTTTTTTGGTATTTATATTGATCAACAGAGTATGAGTGGGCTTTTTATGATGGCTGCACTTTTTGGTTTTGGTGGAAGTTTTATTTCTCTTTTTATGTCAAAATGGATGGCTGTCAGAGGCATGGGTGTGGAGCTGATAGATACACCGCAAAACAGTTTTGAAGAGTGGCTTTTGGGTACAATTCACAAGCTTTCAGTTGAGGCAAATATAGGTATGCCGGAAGTTGGTATATTTGATGCACCACCGAATGCGTTTGCAACAGGCTGGGATAAAAACAATTCTCTTGTTGCTGTGAGTACCGGACTTATTGAGAGTATGGACAAAGATGAAATAGAGGGCGTTCTTGCACATGAGATAAGTCATATAAAAAATGGTGATATGGTTACGATGACACTTATGCAGGGAGTTTTGAATACTTTTGTCATATTTGTCTCCCGTTTACTTGCTTCCATGGTTGCGCGGGACAGAAACGGCAATACAAATCATATGATGTATTTTGCGATAAGTTTTGCCTTAGAGATGATTTTTTCTCTGTTTGCTACTGCTATACTGATGTGGTACTCAAGACACAGAGAGTATCGTGCAGATGAAGGGGCTGTTGATTTGAGCGGACCACAGGGAATATACTATGCACTGGCGAAATTAGGGCGTATTCCAAAAGAAGAATTGGCACTCAGCGATGATTACAGAGCATTTGGAATAGTCGGATTTTTAGGAAGTTTTTTTGCCTCACACCCTCCTATAGAAGCACGACTTGAACATATACAGGAATACAGCAGAAGGTAACAGATGAACAGAAAAAAAAGAGTTATTATTCTCGGTGGTGGCTATGGCGGTATCAAAACACTGGAAACTTTGGCCAACAATGAAAACATCGAGGTAACGCTGATAGATAAAAACCGCTATCATTATCTGCAGACAGAAAGTTATAATCTTGTTGCATTGAACAGTTCTTTGGATGATATCATCATCCCTTTGGACAGTCTTGTCAAAGGGATAGATAAAAATTTTTGTTTTATCCAGGATGAAGTTTTCAAGGTGGATACACATAGGGTTACATGTAAAGAAGGAGAATATTTTTTTGACTATCTCATAATAGCAGTAGGGGTAAAGACACTGCTTCCTTCTATTTTTAAAAATGATCATCTTTTTGAAGTTAAAAATCTCTCAAATGCTTTGCATTTGAAACAATCTTTTGAGGACACCATCGTAAAACATCTCAAAAAAGAGAAAAAAAATACGAACATAGTTGTTATCGGCGGCGGTTCGAGTGGTGTTGAGATTGCTGCTGAGATGCAAAACTATCTTTTAAAATCAAATTTGGCACAGGAGATACAAATCTCTTTGATTGCAGATGCTTTTTTGAGTGAACTTGATGAACACTCCAGAAAAAAAGCACTGCAAACTTTACAAAACAGCAGCATACGCATACTGCAAAAAATGGTACAAAAAGTTGAAGCAAACAGCTTGCACCTTGAGGATGAGCTCATAGAGTTTGATTTTGGGGTTGTAGCCATTGGACTCGAAGTAAGTGAATTTATAAAAAATCTTGGCTTTGAAAAAGAGAAAAATCTTTTAAAGGTTGATGAGTATCTGCGAGTAGATGAACATATATTTGCTATCGGGGATTGTGCATTTTTAAAAGACAAAACAGGTGAACCGTTACCGCAAACCGCGCAAACCGCAGAACAAAGCGGAGTCATCGCTGCAAAAAATATCCTCCGTACAATCAAACAAAAACCGCTTATCAAAGCAAACATAAAAATTTACGGTCTGGCCATAGCCCTTGGAGGAAAATTTGCCATTGCAACAGCATCATTTGTAAAAGTAGATGGAATACTCGGGTATTTGGGAAAAAAAGCGATAGAACAGTTTTACAAAATTCCGCTTAAGTTGAAGTCATAAGTTTTTTTAAATGAAAATTACTCTTCTTGTCAGTGCCTTTAATTCCTTGACACAGGTGGCATATACTTACTTTAAAGACAGAAAGTACAGTGTTGATGTGGTATTTGCCATCAATGAACAACAGATGATAGATGAGGTTTTTTATTTTGGCCCCGATTTTATTTTGTGTCCGTTTTTAAAGAAGTTTGTACCCAAAGAGATTTATGAAAACATCGATACTTACATTGTCCATCCTGGTGTACTGGGTGACAGAGGGGCGTATGCGATAGATAATGCCATCAGGCTTGACAAAAAAGAGTGGGGAGTTACTGTTCTTAAAGCAAATGGAGAATTTGACAGTGGTGATGTTGTCATTACACAAAATTTTGGGATGCGGCAAGCTTACAAAGCAAGTATATACAGAAATGAAGTCATAACAACTTTTTACAGTATGCTTGATGGTTTTTTAGAAAATATACAGAGCAAAAAGTTTACATCGCAGTCAAATTTACCGATGCATCAGGCTCTGTCTCAAAAAGACAGAGCGATTGACTGGCAGAAAGACACAACACAGGAAATTCTAAAAAAAATATATATGAGTGATTCTCATCCTGGAGTAAAAGATGAACTTTTAGGAGTAGAATGTTACCTGTACGGAGCATGGAGAGAGGAAAAACTAAAAGGTAAACCAAAAGAGATTCTTGCCAAACGAGACGGTGCCATCTGTCTGGGAACTGTTGACGGAGCGGTCTGGATTACCCATCTCAAAGAGCCAAATCGTTTCAAACTTCCTGCCACCTATGTTTTAAAAGAACGATTACAAGGTGTCAAAGAGCAAAGACTGCCTTTGATTTTTGATAAAAGTTATAAAACTTTTTATGAAATAAGCTGCGATATAAAAGAAGAAGTAGCATATTTGTATTTCAATTTTCACAACGGTGCCTTCAGCAGTGACAAGTGTATGAAATTAAAATATGCTTTTGAATATATTAAAGAGCAGGTGAAAATTGTTGTGCTGATGGGCGGAGAGGATTTTTTCAGTAATGGCATTCATCTGAATATTTTACAAGACAGCAAGAAAAACGGCGAAGACGGCTGGAGCAATATCAATGCAATGAATGATTTGGTAAAAAGTGTTTTGTTTGCCGATGATGTAGTCACTGTAGCTTCTCTTCATAAAAATGCGGGAGCAGGCGGTGTTTTTTTGGCACTTGCCTGTGATTATGTTGTGGTAAAAGAAGGGGTTGTGCTTAATCCCCACTATAAAACATTGCGCCTCAGTGGCAGTGAGTATCACACGTACAGCTTACCAAAGCGGGTCGGTAAAGAGTATGCTGAGAAGATTTTAGAGGAGTGTCTGCCTTTGAGTGCAGGCAAAGCAAAAGAGACAGGTTTGGCGGACAAACTTTTTGCTCACAAAGAGTATAGAAAAGAACTTGAAAATTTTTGTTTGGAACTTATTTGTGATGAGGAAAAATTAGAAGATTTTTTATGGAACAAAGAGGAATACATAGAATCACATAAAAAACAGATAGAGCATCATCGTGAAGAAGAAATAGCAGTGATGTACCCGGAATTTTGGGAAGAAGGCAGCTCTTTTCATAAAAAACGCTATGAATTTGTCTATAAAATATGCCCTTTAGAAACACCACAGCGACTAAAAGCTACAATAACGAATAATCATTCAGGAAAAGCAAATGCATGAGTACAGTGTAGTCCAGGCACTATTGGAACAGATTGAAAATATTGCCGAAGAAAATGAAGCAACAAAAGTAACAAAAATCATTGTAAAAATCGGTGTCATGAGCGGTATAGAAGCGCATCTTCTTGAGGTTGCGTTTAATACCTTTAAGGAAAAGACCATAGCCGACGGTGCGGAGTTTGTCATGAACATTCAGCCGATTGTCATAAAGTGCAACAGTTGTGAAGAAGTCAGTGAACTTGAAAAAATTCACTACTGTTGTCAAAGTTGTGGTTCGGTTGATGTCAATGTAACAGACGGGGAAGATATGTTCCTTATGAGTTTGGAAATGGAGTAGAGATGCAAGAGTATTGGGAAGCGTATATGAAGCCTATGGACGGGCATGCGGCGATGGTGTCATTGAATGCCGGTGTGGCAGACAGCGTGCCGGATGAAGAGTACATGTATGTAGGATTTGTCAAAGTAAAACTGAATAATCCAAAAGAGGACGGTCTGGTTTGGGAACAAGAGGGCGATGATGTCGGATTTATAGAAGACAGGCTGGAGATGGAGTCTTTGCGGTATCGCAACGGAAAATATATAGGACGTATTATTACACAGGGTGCAGTAAATTTTATTTATGCTCTGAAAATGGATTTTGAATGGAAAAATACAGTCGAAGATGCGATGAAACATTTTCCTGAGTACAGTTATGAGTTTGGATCACGCATAGACAGCGAATGGGAGGTTTATCAAAAACTTCTCTTTCCGACTGTAAAAGAGTGGCAGATCATCACCAACCATCATGCCTGCGACAACCTTAAAGAACAAGGTGATGACCTTCAGCAGGCAAGGGCAATAGAACATAAAAGCTACTTTACATGTAATGATGACAGAGAAGGATTTGTGCAAAAAATTCAGGAGATGGGATTTGCAGAGCAAAAAAGGAGTGAAGTGCCTTTTAGAGATGAAACAATGTATGGTATTTCTTTTTACAGAAAAGACAAGCCTTTTTATTATGACATAGATGCTTTGACTGTGGAACTTATAGATGTAAGTGAAGCTTATAATGGAAAATATGACGGTTGGGAGTGTGCTTTGGTAAAACCACTATGGCAGACTCAAAAAAAGTAAAGTTTGTATTTTCGATACTTTCTTGAAACCTGGGTTTCAACCTCACTGTCATTAAGTTAAGCTTTTTTATTTTAAAAGTTTGCCTGCAAGAAAGCCGCTGGCAAAGCTCCATTGCAGGTTGTAGCCTCCGCAGGGACCGTCAAGGTTCATAACCTCGCCGCAAAAATACAAACCGTCCATAATCTTACTCTGCATTGTTTTAGGATTGATCTCTTTGAGGGAGATGCCGCCTCTTGTTATCATTGCCATTTTGAAGCCGTCATGTCCTGTAACGGTGAGGGGTGTCCATGCCAAGAGTGAAATAAGTCTGTCCCGTTTTTTCCCTTCGAGTTTTTTGTATGGTGTGTCTGGCTCTATGTCTGCTAATCGGCACAGCTCAAGGCTAAGTGCTTCCGGCAAAAGAGTTTTAAGCAGTTGCAAGATGTTTGTCATATTTTCTTTTGCACTCTCTTTTTTAAAATGTTCGCGTATCTGTTCCTCATTTTTTCCCTTTGTCAGATTCAACAGCAGTGGCACTTCACCGTATTTTTTTAAAAGCGGTGTGACTTCTCTGGCAAAATCAAGCACAACGGGTCCTCGTATGCCGGAGTTTGTAAAAATCAAATCACCCTTTGCCCGCAGTTTTTTATGTTTTTTCAGATTGACACGCAGTTCAACCTTGGCAATGGTGTCAGCCCGACAGTTTTTGACCCAGCTCTCTTTTGTTTTTAAGGGCATCATGGCAGGGGAGAGGTCGGTTACTTTATGCCCGATTTCACTGGCAAGATTGTAGCCGTCACCCTCAGCACCAAGCACAGGGTAACCAAGCCCACCGGTTGCGATGATGACATTGGGTGCATAAAAGATATCTGTTTGTGTTTTAACCCCGTCTATGTGATTGCCGGTTGCCAAAAGCCTTGTGGCTCTTTGGTTACATGTAACGCTGACGCCGAGTCTGAGCATCTCTTTTTGGAGCCCGGCAATGATGGTGGCAGAAGAGTGTGATGTGGGAAAAATTCTAAATCCGTCAGGGGCATGGGTCTCTACACCGATTTCATCCATAAAAGTGACGAGAGCTTTGTTGTCAAAGGCTTTGAGTGCATCTTGCATAAAACGCCCCTCTTTTCCAAAACGTGCCATGAAATCTTCATTTGAAAGGGTGTTTGTAAGATTGCATCTGCCACCGCCTGTGGCTTTTAGTTTGGAAGCTATTTTTGAGAGCTTTTCCAAAAGGAGGACTTTTTTGCCTTCACGTGCCGCAACTATTGCTGCAATGATTCCGGCTGCACCGCTTCCGACAACGATGACATCATAATGTTTTTTATTCTCTGGTTCAATCATTCTGTAATTTTAGTATAATTGCATTAATGAAAACTTACTATGGTGATAGAGAAAAATGTTATAAGTGTTACAGACCAAAAAGTTCCTGCATGTGCGGGCATTTTGAGCATATACAGACACAAACAAAATTTGTCATTTTGATGCACCCCAAAGAGTTTAAAAAGGTCAAAAACAATACAGGGCACTTCACGCATCAGAGTCTTGACAATTCCGAACTTTTTGTCGGCATAGACTTTACATGTAACACCAGAATTAATGAGATCATTGCCACACATGAGAGTTACATACTTTTTCCCTCAGAAGATGCTGTGAACCTGACAACTGCAAATCCAAAAAGAAGCCAAAAGCCTCTGGCGATTTTTTTGATAGACTCTACGTGGAGCTGTACAAAAAAGATGTTTACACAAAGTAAAAACCTGCAAAAACTCAAACACATGAGCTTTACAACGACAAAAACGTCACAATATCAAATAAAAATACAGCCGGATGAAAATTATCTCTCTACAATAGAATCGACTTTGGTTGTTTTGGAGTTGTTGCAGGAGTGGAAAATAGAGCAGATTAAAGAAGAACAGTTAGCCGGTTTTTTAAAACCGTTTCATGCAATGATAGCGTACCAAAAAGAGCTGATACAAAATCCACGCTCTCACGCGGTACGCTTTAAGAGAAGAGTAAACTAGGCTTGAGTTTTTAGTGCCTGTACCCATTCATAAACAACGTTTTGGAGTTGTTCATTTGGAACTTCTAAAAAACTGATCTCAAAACTGTCATCCAATTCACAAACACCTATGCTTCTGGGACGCACTGCAAGTATTTTAGCATTTGGCAGCTGTTTTCCAAAACAAAATACAATGTTTTTTGCATCTTTGATTTCAGGGGCAATAGTAGCGTCCTGTAATGAGGATGTGTGTTGATAGTGATCGAAAATCGCTATAAAAGTAGCTACAGGGTGTTCTTGTATGCGTTCTTGAAAATATGCAATAATTTCATCTGCATTTTTGAAACTTGTTTCATTTTTCTTTACATGTAATGAAAAGACGGGATACTTATCCATAAAATTTGTTTTTGTCATCAGCTAATCCTAATTATAATTTTGCTTAAAGTATATCTTATAATAATTATAATTAGATTAGATAAAAAACTTACTTGGGAAACATAATAGAGCCAAGGCGAACCATATTTGACCCGCACTCAATAGCGAGCTCAAAATCCTGGCTCATTCCCATAGAACAGATTGTTGCATTTGGAAGCTGCTCATAGATTGCATGGGTCGTCTCAAAACTTTTTCTTACAAGCTGCTCATCATCACTGTGTGCGCCAATGCTCATAACACCTTTAAGGTGTATGTTCGGACACTCCTGCATAATCTGCTTGTAGGTTTCTATGGCATCCTCAGGCATAACACCGTGCTTGCTCTCTTCTTTTGCCGAATTGATCTGCAAAAGGCACTCAAGCGTCATCTCTTTTGCCAGAAGTCTTTTTTGCAGTTCATGGGCAAGTTCCAATGAATCAAGTGCCTGAAAAAGACTTGGATTAATATCTAAAAGGTTGTTGATTTTGTTTTTTTGCAGATTGCCTATAAAATGCCATTCAAGCGGCAACTCTTCAAGCTCTTTTGCTTTTGCTTTTAAATCCTGTACCTTATTCTCTCCAAAAGCACGCTGACCGATATGGTAAAGTCTTTTTATCTCATCAGCCGTTGAGTATTTGCTCACAGCAACAATTTTTACTATATGGTGCTCACTTACCTTTAGACGTGCCGTCTCAACCCGTCTGATAACATCATCTATATATAATTTGTATTCAATTTCGTCCATTTTCTTATCCTACCAATCTGTTAATATCGTTAAAAATTCCAAGTCCCATGAGACCAAAGAGTATGACCCATCCGGCTATTGTCAGGTTAATGACTATTTTTTCGCTTGGTTCCCGTCTAAAGAGCAGTTCATATAAATTAAACATGATATGTCCGCCGTCAAGTGCCGGAATAGGGAGCAGGTTCAATACTCCGAGGTTTACAGAAATCAATGCCGCAAAAAACAAAACGCTCATCCAGCCTACTGCCGTTGCATCGGAGGTGAGTTTTACAATGGAGATAACTCCGCCCATTTCAGAAGCCGGGACATCCCCCATCACGAGTTTCTTCAATCCGGTAAAAATCAAAGTAGAGGCAAAAACAGTCTGATCAGTGGCATATTTTAACTTGTCTGCGAAGTCGAGTTTTTGTTCATGCATGACACCCGCAGCCGATATGCCTATCATTTTGCGTTTGACATCTTCTCCGTACATGTTTTTGGCGGTTTGCAGTTTTGGTTTGAGTGTTATGAGTTTCAGGTAGCCGTTTCTGTCCACCTGCAGTGCAACAGAGCCTTTTGCCTCTGCAATCATTTTCGCCATCTCTTTCCAGCTCGTGATTTTTTTGCCGTTTATACTCATAATGGTATCATTGGACTCAAGACCCGCAACATAGGCAGGGGAGTCTTTGACAACCGTACCTACAACAGGGGCTAAAACCTGAGGATTGCCAAGTGCTATAATGAAATAGAGTATAAATGCAAGAACAAAATTTGCCGCAGGACCGGCTAAAAGAATTAAAATCTTTTGCAGAGGCGTTTTTGTATTGTAACTGTCTGCATCGTAACTTTTTTTACTCGGGTCCGCATCATCCTGACCTTTCATCTTGACATAGCCGCCAAGAGGAATGGCTGAAATACTCCACTCTGTGTCAAAAGCCCGAAAAGTAAAAAGACGTTTTCCAAAACCTATGCTAAATACTTCTACATAGACACCCATAAGACGTGCTACGGTAAAATGCCCAAGCTCATGGAAAAATATAAGTCCGGAGAGGACTAAAAGTGAAACGATCCAACTCATGCTTTGTGCTCCTTTACAATCGCTTGTTTAAATCCCCAAAGATACTCCAGGCCCGAATAAACAGTTAAAAATACGGCAAACCAAAGAAGTGCCGCTCCATATGGCCAGTGCATCAGTAAAAACCCTATGGCTATCATCTGTGCTACTGTTTTTACTTTTCCAGACCAGGATGCTTTTACGCTGATACCTTCACTGAGTGCAACAGTACGAAGTCCTGTGATGAAAAGCTCACGAACTATAATGATGTAAATTGCCCAGGGAGAAGCATCTCCCATAACCATAAGCCCCAAAAATGCGGCGAGTGTGAGCATTTTATCGGCAAGCGGGTCAAGGATGGCACCGAGCATTGTCATTTGATTCCACTCTCTTGCGATATAGCCGTCAAAAAAATCAGTCACAGATGCCAAAACAAATAAAAGTGAGGCAAAATAGTAGTTCCATGTTATATCAAACCCGTTGTCGGTAAAAATTTGGGGATTGAGTATAATCCAAAACATCACAGGCGCAATGAGAATACGCAAAGATGCTAATAAATTCGGCAAATTAAGCAAAAAGTTCCTTTTAATGTCATTTAAGTTCAGTATCCCTTTGGGAGCCGGCACTGAAGTACCGGTTCCGAATGTTATTGAGACTTTAGTCTGGGCTATATGTCTTTAAAGGCTAAAACCTAGGCTCCGAAAACTTTAGTAATGAGATTTTATCTATTTATTACTTATTAAAGCCTAATAGACTAAGATTAGGCATGAAGAAAATATGTCCCTTATGCCAAAACAGTGCAGGTTTGCTATACGAAGAGAATCAAAGATACTTTACATGTAAGGTCTGTCATGGAATATTTGTTGATGAAACAGACTTGCCGGATGCACAAAGCGAAAAAGAACGCTATGAACTCCATGATGATAATACCGAAGATGCAGGGTATCGAAAGTTTGTTTCTCCCATTACCGCAAATATTGAAAAAGACTTTTCAAAAGAGGAGAAAGGACTTGATTTTGGGGCAGGAACCTCACAAATCATTACAAAGGTCATGCAGGAAAAAGGTTATGATATAAGTCCTTATGATCCGTATTTTCATCCAAACAAAGAGCTTTTGGAAAACAAATACGATTATATTGCTTCGTGTGAGGTGATAGAGCATTTTTACCGTCCCGCAAAAGAGTTTACACTTTTAAAATCTATGTTAAAAGAAAATGCAAAATTGTATCTGATGACAGACATCTATGATGAGCGTGTAGAATTTTCTTCATGGTATTATAAAAATGATCCGACCCATGTCTTTTTTTATACAAAAAAGACCTTTGAGTGGATTCAGCACAGATTTGATTTCTCAAATCTCGTGCTTGAAAAAAGGCTGATAATCCTGTCTAATTAGACAGGATCTTCAACTGAAACGGCTTTTTTCTCATGGAAATGGAAATGGCTTTCCAAGTCTGACATGTAAAGCAGAACAGGGACTACGATAAGTGAAGCCACCACTGCCGCTACCGTACCAAATATAAGAGCAACACCGAGTCCTCCAAAGACGGCATCTTTTGCAAGCAGTGTAGAAGCGAGCATAATGGCGATGGCTGTCAGGAAAATAGGTTTTGCCCGTGTCGCACTTGCATAGGCAATCGCTTCGGCCTTGTGCATTCCCTTTTCACTCATGAGTGATTTTGTAAAGTCTATAAGCAGTAAAGAGTTACGCGAACTGATTCCGATTAAAGCAATAAATCCGATAAGGGATGTTGCCGTTAAAAAGAAGGTGTCTGCCGTGAAAATATCCATAATCCAGTGACCGAATATGACACCGATGATAGAAAGAAAAGAACCTAAAAGAATGATACCGCTGAGTGTATAACTTTTATAATAGATAACCATCAGTAAAAAGATAAGGATAAGAGCCGCAATAAAAGCACCGCCCAGGTCTCTAAACGTATCCATTGTGACTTTCATTTCACCGTCCCAAATGAGTTTATAGACTTTTCCTGTTGCTTTGTCTGTAAGTTGCAAATCAAAAAGACCTGTTTTTTCGACTTTGTATTCATCACCAAAACTGTTGATAATTGTATTTCTTGCATCAAGCAGAGGATAAACCTGAGAAACCATATCGGTTTCGGCTAAAACATTGGTCATCTGGTGCAAATCCTTACTCATGATCATCGGATTTGATTTTTTAGGAATTACGGTAACAAGTTCCGTGACAGGTACCATCATGCCTTTGTTGTTCATGAGTTTGAGTGAAGCCAGTTTTGCTTTTACAGAATCCAAATCTTTTTTGCTAAATCTTCTTGAAGAGTCCGACAGGCGTAAAAAGAGAGGAATCTGATCGCTGTATTTGTCTGAATTTTTTACAGATATATCCATCCCTTCAAAAGCAAGGTATAAAATATTGTTGAGTTGCTTGACAGTGAGACCTGATTTTGCGATTTTTGTTGTATGGACAATTATTTCAAAACTATCGTATATATCATCTTCCATAATGTCAATGTCAACAAGCCCCTGTGTATTTTGAAAAACTTTTTCAACACGTTTTGCCAGCTTTCTTATGCCCTGTGCATTGTCACCGTATATTTCAGCAACAATAGCCGAGAGTGTCGGAGGACCGGCAGGCGGTTCTACAAAAGAGATATGTGTATTTGGATAGAGCTTTTCACAAGCATCTTGAATAACAGGACGCAGACGCTGTACCATCAAATAAGAAGGCTCTTCTCTGTCATGTTTTTTTGTGATATTTACGACAATTTCTGCAACATTTTCAGAGTTTTTAAACTGACTGCCTTTAATAAGTCCGGCAAAATCAAGAGGTGCACCCATGCCTAAAAATACTTCGGTATCACGCACTTCTTTTTCTTGAGTAATATAACTGCTGACACATTGTGTCACTTGCTGGGTCTGTTGTATCGAACTGCCTGTTGGCAGTTTCACATAGATGGTAAAAGTATCATTGTTTTTTCCCGGCAACATCTTTGCTTTGACAATTTCAGTCGGTGCTATCATTAAAATAGAGATGATAAATGCTATTAATGTACCGATAAGTATCAATTTTCTCTGCGCAGAACTTTGTATGCCTTGCAGTACAAGTTTTTCAAATTTCTTAAACATTAATGCGCTCCTTTGTCATGTTTTGGTCGTTTTAAAATTCTCACGGCAAGGTAAGGTGTAAATATATAAGCTACAAAGAGCGAAGCAATGAGTGCTACGGGAACATTCTCAGGAATAGGTTTCATAAACTGTCCCATCATGCCTCCGACAAATGCCATAGGCACCATTGTCATGATGATGGCAAGTGTGGCGATATTTGTCGGTGCACCGATTTCATCTGTTGCCTTGATCATAATTTCATCATTGCTTTCATGGGCAGATTCGACAGAATGGTAGTGTCTGTGAATATTTTCAATAACAATAATAGCAGCATCAACCAAAAGCCCCAAAGAAAGCAAAAATGCAAAAAGAGTAATACGGTTAATGGTCTGACCGCTCAAATAGGCTACAAACAGAGTAATTGCCAAAATTGCAGGAACCGTAAAGGTTACGATGAGTGATTCTCTCCAGCCAAGTACAAATATAAGAAGAATCGCGATAATTACAATAGATAAAACCAGGTGCATTACAAGTTCGTTTACTGCATCATTTGCACGTTCTCCGTCATTTCTGGTAATGACATAACTGATGCCTTTTTTGTCCAGTTCGCTTTTGTAATTTTGCAGTTCTTTTTTGACTTCATCTGCAATAATGACGGCATTCGTTCCCTGCAGTTTTGAGACTGTAAGTGTCACCTGGTTTTCAAAAGGCATAAATTTTCCGTTTTTTTCTCGTTTGCTGATAAGTGCCGATTTGAAGTTTTGAATATCATAAGAGTTTGTCACTTTTGCAACCTGTCTCAAATAAATTGGAGAACCCATATACTGTGCGACAATGATGTCCCCGACATCTTTTGCATCTTCTATGGCATTTTTTACGCCAACCATGACAATTTCATTCTCTTTTGTTTTGTTTTTAATCGCAGGGACATTATAGGAAACTGCCTGTACAGCCTGTGTGATTTGTCCCATAGAGAGGTTATAGCCTGAGAGTTTGTTCAAATCCACTTCTATGTTGAACTGGTGTTTGTGACCGCCTTTGAGTGCTGTAACGGCAACATTGTTCAAACCGTTTATATGGTGCTGGATTTGCTTGACTTTGTCATAGAGTTCTGTTTGAGACATGTTTTTGTCATGGGAATAAAAGGCAACACTTACAATGGGAATATCAATGTCAATATCCAAAGGCTTGATAATCGGTTTCATGGCCCCTTTTGGAAACATGTCGGCATTTTGCATGATTTTGTCGTAGATTTTGAGATTTGAATCTTCTTTTTTCTCTCCGATATAAAAGGCTGCATTGACAATCCCGACATTGTCCATAGCCGTGCCGTAAATGTGTTCTACTCCTTTGATCTCTTTGAGCTTTCGTTCTAAGGGTTTGACTATGATTTTTTCTACCTCTTTGGCATTGGCACCCGGCAGAGCTACTATGACGGTAGATCCGCTGACAACCATTTGCGGATTTTCTTCACGAGGCATAATCATTAAGGCGAGGTAACCGATAACAAGCAGTGAAATTCCCAAAACAGAGGTCAGAGGATTTCTTAAAAATGTTTTTGCCAGTTTTCCTGCGACATCTTTAGGTGTATATGGCTTATGATGATTCATATTTTTCCCCTTTTAGTCAATGGTTACAGTGGCATACATACCAGGGTAGACTGATTTGTTCAGTGTCTTGAATGATACTTTGATTTTAAATGTGTGTGTCATCGGATTGGAATTTGGTATGATCGCCGTAATCGTTCCGATTGTTTTGACACCGACAGAAGGAATCTCCACTTTTACTTTTTTCCCGTGATGAATGAGATTTAAATTACTTTCCGCAATCTCTGCCGAAATTTTTAAATCACTCAAATCCGAAAGCACAATTGCAGGCATACCGGGCATTGCCATCTCTCCGACTTTGATGTTTTTGGCAACAACAACACCGTCGTTTGGAGCCTTTACATGTAAGTATTTGTATTGATTTTCCACTTCCTGGAGTCTTGCTTTGGCTATGTTTATCATATCCTGCAGATTTTTTGCCGCAAGTTCCATATTTTCCACTTCATATTTTGAGACCATATCTTTTTTCAGCAGTCTTTTGTAGCGTTCCAGATTCAGTTTGACATTCGTGTACTGGTTCTGATACATTTGCAGTGAAAGCTCTGCCTGACGTTTTGCCGAATCAATTTCACGTGAATCTATACTATAAAGAATTTGGCCTTTTTTTACCTTTTCCCCTTCGCTTGTGTTTACATTGGTAACAAAACCCATAAATCGGCTTGTGATCATCTTCTGATTATCCGAAATCACACTTCCCGAAAGTGTTAAACTCTCCGCTAAAAGTGAAACGCCCAGTGCTAGTAATAGTAGTAGTTTTTTCATGTTAGTCTTCTCCGTTTGCTAATTTTTCAAGTGCAAGTATTTTTTCTGTTCTTTTGTTCTTTGCTATCTGCAGCTGCAGTATCTTTTCAATCTGTGCAGACTGTTTTATGATAACATCACTCATGGAAACAAGTTTTTCTTTATATCTGCCTTCATAATTTTCATAAATGGCATTTGCAAGTTCCAGTTCTTTTTTCAGTGAGGCAATTTCGACATCAACCCCTTCTATCTGTGTCCGGATTTTTGCAATTTTTAAAAGAATTCCCTGTTTTGCAAGTTCCAGCTGTGACTGCATTTTAAGTTTTTCGATTTTTGATTTTTCGATTTTTGCCGCATCGATTCCGCCGTCAAAAAGGTTCCAGCTCAGGCGTGCACCTATGGTATAGGCTTTGTGTTCGTCGGCATTTCCTAAAAAGCTATTGTCCGCAGTGGAGACTTCTCCAAAAGCTCCAAGCGTCGGATAGTAGGCTGCCTGAGAGACCTTAAGCATATCTTTTGTGATTTTGAGTCCTGTTGCCGCTTTTTGCAGGTCAATATTGCGCGCTAAAATCTCTTCATCACTTATATGTGGCATGCGCACTTCTGTTGCAGGTGTCTGAATATGTTCAATTTTTTGATTGAGTAAAAAACTGATGTAGTGGTATAACAGTTTTTTGTTGGACTGCATCTGTACCAAGAGTCTTTCAACATTTCCCTTTTTTGCCTGTACTTCAAGCAAATCTACTTTTTTAGCATAGCCTACCGCTATCATCTCTTTTGTTGTCTCTTCCAATATATGGATATTGTCCAGAATTTTATTGAGATTTTTTATAGAAGAATCAAGCAGTGCCATGTCATAAAAGCTTTTTTTAAGTTCATATTTTTTCTGTTTTTCTATTTTGTGTTTGTCCAAAGATTTCAGTTCTTTGACTTTTTGCATAATGTCAGTGTAAGAACTGAGCATAAATCCTGTAAAAAGAGGCACTTCATATTTGAGTTTGCTCTGAAAAAAGTTTCGGTAACCCGGATAGTTTAGATTTTGTGGAGGTGTAATATATGGATTTACGCCATTGTTTAAATTCGTCATAAATTCTTCAGCACCAAAATCCCCAAAAGTTGCCTCACGCGAAGTCAGTTTAAATCCAAAGACATTTCCCGCATCATTTGAACGTGCCACATCTTGTATAAATGTCAGTGTTCCCCAGTTTTTTCCTGACACTGCATCAATATCCTCTTCTGCAGAGCGTTCATCAAATTTGGCTGCCTTAATTTCCAGATTTTTTGCTTTCAAAAGCTGTAGTGCTTGATCCAGTGTCAATGCCTCGGTCGCTGACGCTGATACATGTAACAGCAAAGAAAACGCAAAAATACTTATCAGTCTATTCATTTTCCAACATCCTTTTCATAGTTATAATAATTTTAAGTTTAAATTATAACATATATTTCATTTTCATATATCACATTTATATCACATTTATTGAAATATGGTCTGTTCTGCAACAGAAGATGCTTCTAATATT
The DNA here is from genome assembly GCF_039667065.1 of Sulfurimonas sp. NWX367. Taxonomy (NCBI): domain Bacteria; kingdom Pseudomonadati; phylum Campylobacterota; class Epsilonproteobacteria; order Campylobacterales; family Sulfurimonadaceae; genus Sulfurimonas; species Sulfurimonas sp. NWX367. Next base: position 242,308 of record NZ_JALCZM010000001.1, read on the forward strand.
TACAAAAATGATATATAATACTTATGAAAATCATAAGGATAATTAATGTATAGATATATATATCTAATTAGTATACTGTTTTTTACTGCATGTGAGCCAAAATCTCATTCAAATCTTAACGGTAAACAACTTTTAGAGCAAAAATGTAGCAAGTGTCACAATACTGACCTGCCTCCAAAAACTTTTCAGGATGAAAAAGCACCGCCGATGATGGCGGTTGCATTTCATATAAAAGATTTTATAAAAGCAAGCAGTGAGAGTGACAAGATTCCAAAAGCTGTAGAATTTGTAAAAGACTATGTTGTGAATCCAAGTGCTTCAAAATCTTTTTGTGATAAAGAGAGCTTAAAAACTTATGGAGTAATGCCTTCACAAAAAGGTAAAGTTACGCAAGATGAACTTGAAGCGATTGCTGAATATATGTTTGAACATTTTACAATAAAAAATTTGACAGCAGCACAAGATTTGCAAAACAGGTTGAATGCAATGCCAAAAGGAAAAAGAATTGCTTTAAAACATAACTGTCTGTCTTGTCATAAAATAAACAAAGATTTAGTGGGACCATCTTTTAATAAAATTGCTAAAAGATACAAGGAAAATATTACGCAGATAGCACAAAGCATTAAAAACGGTTCTGCTAAAAAGTGGAAAGGTTACAGAAATGCGATAATGCCGGCATTTGGTGAAAAGATAAGCAATGATGATATTGAAACATTAAGTAAGTGGATTGCTAAGGAGACTTGACATTATGCACATATGTTCTATATGATTCCAATATAACATTATAATAATTATAAGGAATATTGATGAAAATAGTTTTAGCAGTAGATGAAGACAAACAAACCATAGTAAAAAGAACAGGGCAAAGTGCTTATTTTGCAATATATGATGATGACAAAATGGTTGATTTGGTACCAAATAAGCATCACGACGGTGGACATCATGCGCACAGACACAATGAAGAACATAAGCATTCAGAAATGGAACATGAGGAGCATACAAATTCTCATAGAAAAGATGTAGAGGCTTTAAAAGATTGTGACATTATTTTAGTACAGGCTGTTGGTGAAAATATGAAAGAAGCTTTAGAATCCATAGGTTTAAAGGTAAAAAAAATCAGACAAAAACATGGTACAACTGCTGATGAGGTTGTAAAAAACTTTTTAAGCGGTGCTATCTAAGGCAGAAGAATGGTTGGAAGAAGAAAACTACGAAATATCGGGGCAGATCACAGTGATGTTTGTTTTAAGCCTTGTGGTATTTGTGGTATTGATTTGGAATATATTGAACTCTGCGAAGATGAAATGGAGGCTATTCGTTTGTCTGATTATGAGGGACTCTACCAACTTCACGACTTGTAGAGTCGGCAAGAAAAAAAACAGCAGATGCTTTGATACATAAAAAAGCCTTAAACATAAAAACAGATAAAAAGTAAGAAAAAAAATAAAAAGAACAATACAAAAAACTGCTGAATTTAACTCCGCCGATGACATAGGTTACGGACTTGACATAAAACCGTCAAATCCTTTTAGCCTTTGATTCCATCGGCTCTTGGATTGAGCAAAAAACCGAAAAATACTTTGATATAAAGCATAAACGGAACACTCCAAAGAAGAGCAGACCATAAATAGAGTTGCATTGCGTCTGCTTCGTAAAAAGGTATAAGTGAACGCATCAATGTAGCAATAATGATGAAAAATACCATTAAATGGGTATAAATGTTTGAAGTCAAATGCCTTCCCGTGTGAATCCATCCTATGGTTATCATGACCATTAAATAGGCAAGTCCAAGCCCACCGGCTGTTATAAAATGCCTAAAACTCGAGATACCGACTCCGTCATTAAACAAAATACTCCATCCCATAAAAGCATATCCTAAAGCAAGCATAAGAAAAATCAAAAACAGATAAATAACATAAGGTTGATTGAGTATAAACTTCTCTTTGAGATGATAATCACTCGTAATCGCCAAAACAGCAGCACCGGCAGCCAATCCTATCCATCCAAGTGCAGAGTTTGCAGGGTATAAAAATTCAACAATACTAAAGAGCGTGACACAAAATATAGCCAAGTTTGTAAGTGGCGGTCGTGATATATAAATATCATCAATTGCTTTGTCTTCCATCAGTTCATTGACTGCTTCCATGTTTACACGACGCATTGCAAGTAAAACAAGTACAACAATCGCACCAAGGGAAAGCTTTAAAATTTTCATCGGGTCACTTTGCACTAATTCTGCCATTGTTAGAAAAAACCAACTCTCAAGACCAAAAATAACAAGTAAAATGTAGCCCAAAGAGGCATGTCGTTGGAGCTTATCTAAAACAACATCTTTTGCAAACCAGATAAGCCAGGCAAGCATGGCAAGATTTAAAAATCCAGCAAGATAGACGCCTGTAACATCTATAAACCAAAAGCTCACGCGACCGGCTATCCATAAAAGCATAATATATTTGAGTCGTTTGCCGACAAAAGGTACCATTCCGGGGAAAAGTTCCGGCAAACCGGTTGTTAAAAACGCCATGACTCCGGCAGTAAGTACTCCAAAAAGCATCTCGTAGACATGCCAAACAAGAACATTGTCCATAAACGGGATACTCAAATACCCACTCCAAACCAACCCCCACAATATCATCGAAAGTATAAAATAGGGAGCCAAAAGTAAAAAGACAGGGCGAAATCCATAGGCTAAATAGGACGGAATATTCTCTTCATCAGGATAATAGAGGTAGTGGTTCGTCGCATGAAGTTTTTCTTCTTTATGTTGCATTATTTTAACTCCAAAGAATTTAGTTCAAATGTTTCTATGATATCTTTGTCTTGCAGTATTTTTACACTCTGCTCATATACAAAGGCATCATCTCTTTTATCTTGAGGAAGTTCAAAGCTGAATTTTTTGACTATATGTCCAGGATCGGCTTTGAGTAAAAGTATCTCATCACTCAGACGAATAGCTTCCATCATATCATGCGTTATAAAAAGTATAGAGATATTTTCTTTTTGACTTATTTCTATAAGATGTGTTTGCAACTCTTTTTTCAGACCTATATCCAATGCTGAAAAGGGCTCATCCAAAAACAGAAGAGAGGGTTTGACAACCAAAGCACGGGCAAAACTGACGCGTTGTTTCATTCCGCCGCTTAAATCTTTTGGAAATTTTTCAAAATCTTCTTCTTCGAGTCCAAATTTCAGTGCAATTGCCCTGGATTTTTCTATTGCGGTACTTTTTTTCTCACCACGGGCAAGGAGTCCAATGGCAATATTGTCAAGTACATTTTTCCAAGGAAGCAGTCTTCCTTCCTGAAAGGCAAAAGAGGAACTTTTAAAGGTGTTTGTCACTTCTCCCTCTTGCACATCCAAAAGTCCGGAGCATAAATGCAGAAGTGTAGTTTTTCCACCTCCGCTTGGCCCTACTATTGAGAGTATCTCCCCTTTATTGAGTGTAAAATTTATATCTCTTAAAATCTCTGTAAACCCGAAATGATGTGTTAAGTGTTTTACTTCTAGCTTCTCCATAACTCTACCTCTCTTTTTATCGGTTCTAAAATGATATACTCTATAAACATCAGCGAACCTATCATTATGGTTACAAGCGCCAATGCCGTTGGAGTGTCCAACTGGCTTCTGGCCACTGCCAAGGAAGCACCAAGCCCATCGCTTGTAGCTAAAAGTTCCGCCATGATGACAATCTTCCAGGCCATACCAAGTCCGCTTACCCAGGCAGGAAAAATGTAGGAAAAAATATGAGGAAAATAGACATCTGTAAACTTCATGTGCCATGGCAGATGAAAACTCTCAGCCATCTCTTTTAAAGTACCGTCAAGTGTTCTTGTACCTTGCAGGGCACCTACAAATATAATGGGAAAAGAAGCAACTATGATGGTAAAAATAACTGTTTCATCTCCCATTCCAAACCAAATCATCGCCAAAACTATCCAGGCAATTGGAGGCATGCCTACAAGGATGGTGACAACCGGACGACTCATCATAGACGCCGTTGCAAAGAAGCCGGCGATGAGTCCCAAGACAGAGCCAAACAACAAAGAGAGCCCAAAGCCAACAGAAGCGCGGTAGAGGGTAATGTCAATCTGCTCCCATACCTCTTTGTCATGCAACATGGTATAAAGTGTCTTAAATGTTTCAAGAGGTGATGGCAACACTAAGTTGCCATATACCTGATTGCCAACATCCCACAAAGCTATAAAGAGCAGAATGGAAGCAACAGCTCCCCATCCGCTCCATAAGTAAGCCGGAAAATCTTTCAGTATTTTAAGTAAGAATTTCAAACAAGACTCCTTTAAATGATAATTAATATTAAAGTGTATGATAATTAAGCTTAAAGTAAGTATAATGAAAGTAATTATCAAATTCAGTTGTGGTTAAAGTCTTTTTTGATAAAATCTATAAACCAGTTAAGGAGATTTTATTATGATTAAAAAAATATTACTGACAGTTTCTCTCGTACTTTTTCTACAGGCAAACGGGATAAAAAAAGTAGATACTTTGGTTTTAAGCGGTCCTATGGCATCTGTAAGCCACCCGCTTTTAAGGATGATTGAAACAGGTGCATTAAACGATGTGGCAACAAATGTCAAATTTATTATGTGGAAATCGCCCGATGAACTGCGTGCTCTCACACTTCGCGGCAGTGCTGACTTTATAGCAATTCCTACCAATGTAGCAGCAAATCTTTATAACAAAGGTGTAGATATAAAACTGCTCAATGTCTCTGTGTGGGGTATTTTGGGAATGATAACAAGAGATAAAACCAAAAAGACTCTTGCAGATTTCAAAGGGTGTGAAATAGCAATGCCTTTTCGTGCCGATATGCCTGACATTGTCTTTGAAGAGATTGTAAAAAGAGAAGGGCTTGATCCGAAAAAAGACTTTACACTTCGCTATGTAAACTCACCGATAGATGCTATGCAGATGCTTGTAATGCGCAGAGTCGATCATGCACTCTTGGCTGAACCTGCCATCTCTATGGCACTGAGAAAAACAAACTCTTTTCCGTTGAAACTTATAGCGCCTGACCTTTACAGAAGTGCAGATTTACAAAAAGAGTGGGGAAAAGTTTTTCATATTGAAGCCAAAATTCCACAGGCCGGCATGGCGGTTATTGGCAAAAAAGATCCATATCTCATCAAACGTTTCAATGAGGAGTATGCAAAAGCGCTTCAATGGTATAAAACACATCCAAAAGAAGCTGGAGAGTTGGTTCATAAATATATTCCAATGCTGGTGCCTGAAGCTGTAGCAGACAGTCTGGACTATGTTCAATTGAATGATGTTAATGCAAAAGATGCACAAAAAGACTTGGAATTTTTCTTTGAAATTTTGAAAAACAACAATCCTAAAACTATTGGTGGTCAATTACCACAGAATGGTTTTTATTTTAGTCCGAAGAGTGAGTAGATAAATCTAATTTTTTTGTTTTTGCAAACCCTGCACCTTTTTTTGTTTTTGCTTTAAGCTCAAGAGCCGTGATAAGTTCTTTGTAATCTATACGGTTCTGATGCATTGTTGCAAAACATTGCGCTACTACTGCTATTGCATTAGGCACTTCACCTTTTTTTTTATATGCCTGTATATTTTTTTCACTGACTTTTATAAGCTTTGAAAATTTTGGAAGGCTGATCTCCGCATCTAAAAGTAGTTTTTTAAATTCTATAAATGTCATGTGGAAGTATAGTCTTTTATAGCTTAACTCTATATTTTATTGACATGTAGTCTGAAATCATATATAATAGCTATAATTTATTACTAATAGTAATGAAAAACTGCATAAAGGGTCAAACAATGGCAAAAGATACAAAAAAAGAGTTAGAGAAAAAGTTGGCAAAAAAAGCTGAAAAGAAAAAGGCAAAGAAAAAAGCTCAAAAAAAGAAAGCTGTGAAAAAAGATACAAAGAAAAAGAGCAAGAAAAAAGCTGATAAAAAGAAAGCTAAATCCAAAGCAAAGAAAAAAGCTCAAAAAAAGAAAAAATAGTTTTCTTATCTAACGAAAGAAACTACTTTCAGTTTCTTTCGTAAATCTTTCCAACTCTTTTTTTAAATTATCCACCTGTATAACCATCAACAATCATATGAATACTTACTTTGTGTATATTGTTGCAAGTCCATAGCAGAAGCATCTACACTATCCATGCTGATAACTTTATCATACGTTTGTTAGCGTAATGTTAAGAGGGCAATTACTCTTCATCTTCATCTTTTTCATTTCCAAAAGTGTTTTTAAGCCCTGCAATAAGTGCTTGTTTTTCCTCTTTTGTAAGTCTTGCCTCTGGATGTGCTATTAGATAAGATGCTAAAGGCATTTCTCCCTCTTCAACTTCTTCGGCTGCTTCATCACCTTTGTTCTTTTTCTGAACACCCCACATGGAAACATTGAAATGTTCACGACCTTCATCAACATGGTGATAGATACTCCATGAAAGCGGTGCTATATTACTGTACCAAGGCCATTTTGTTTCATTGGAATGACAATCTGCACAGGCTCTTTGAAAAAGATCCTGTGTCTCTTGAGTGTCCCATTGCACTTGAGCAACTACAGGCGGATTTGTGTGATCTCTTCCGTACGGTATAAATTGTATTGCAATAAATAATCCAAATCCGATTAATAAGATTTTTTTCATTTGTGATATCTCTATACTATTTATGCAAAAGAGTTTTTAACTGTTTGGGGGTTAAAATCTTTTTTGTCTCATAGATGCACTTAAGATGTGTCATTGTTGCCTGAGCTTTGTATCTGGCTACTTCATCAACAAGTTTTTTCATTTTTTGCGGTGAAGCCCCTTGTTGTGAAAGTTGGACAATTGTTTGCTCTAATGGCATAATCTTCTGTTTAAGATTCATAACACTGCGCAAGGTTTCTTTGCGTACCTGTAAAAGTTCTTTTTTTTGTTTTTTGGTTAAGGCAAGCTTTTCTGAATTCCACATTTTTTTGACCAACATTGTTAAATGCGGTAAACCAGGGTTTTGAACCAAGAACGGTTTGCTGGCTTTTTTCACAGGAGCCGCTTCAAGTTGAGAAGCAGGTGCAAAACTGACAAGTAAGCCTAAAAGTGCAGCGCTGAGTATATATTTTGATTTTGTAAACATTAGATATCCTTTTTTGTAATTGTAATCACTTCGTCTTTATGTTCAAAAACAGTTTTCACCATCTCTTGAAAACGCTGAGGAAAGCTTTTTATATCTTCTTCTTTTGCATTAGGCATTATAGCACTTTTGAGTATTGCCATAGGATTGACAACTTTTTGAGGTGTGTAGGTTACATATACTTTTTCATTTGTGTCTAGTCGGGTAAAACAGACATCAGCATCCATCGCTACACCATAAAAAAGTGTGTTTCTTCGATTGTATTTTCCTGTTGGAATGCCACCAAAACCATAGTCTGTGGTTGCTCCTGTAATGTTTGAAAGTACGCATCCGACAGCACCGGTATTTTCAACAGTCGGCTCTTTTGCAAGTTCTACTTTTATGTAGCCTCTTTGTGGCAACTCAGCGCCATAGAGTGATTTTAAGCCCTTAAGTGCCATGAGATAAGCCCCTGCAACAGTTGCACAACTATGTCCTGCACTTTTGACAATGTCGGCGTAGGAAAAATCAAGTATGCCGTCATTTACACCTAAAAACCGGCTCAAGTCATCATACAAAACTATTTTGTCAATAGTATCAAAAAATTGAGGATATTGCATTACATACCACCTCCCATTCCCATCCCTTGTCCGCGACCCATACCGCCACCTTTGCCCATCATCCCTTTTGCTTGAGAAGATTGTGCCAAGATGTAATCAGCTACGGTACTTAACTGCTCTTGTGTCAGATTTGCAAACGAGGGCATAGCAGTATCAGAAAATCTTGGATATTTCCCTTGAGAGCCGTTTTTGATACTTGCCATAATCACTTCTTTCGCATTTTCGCCTTCAAAACGTTTGTTTCGCATTCCTATTCCTGCAAATGCGGGAGCCGCTTTTTTGCTTGCAACTGCGTGACAAGAGAGACAGCCATTGTCTTGAATAATCTCCTGCGCACTTTGTGCAAAAAGACTTCCTGTTAGGAACAGTGTCGGTATAAGTAATCTTTTCATAATATAAACTCCGTATGTAAAATTTTACTGTTAGTATAAAACGTTTGTGTTAGGGGAATGTTAAGGAAGAGGGCTGACAAAAGTGAAAGCAGAGATGTTTATTGTCATTATTTATAGGATTACTGTAAAATACCAAAGCATTTTAAATGCCAGGAGATACAAAAGTCCTGCCATAATTTTTTTAATGTGAGACTGCTCGAGTTTAAAGTGCATAAGATAGTTTCCAATGTAGCCACCGATGACGGCACACAGAGCAACCACCGTCAAAAGAATCCAGTCCAAAGGTACATAACTGGCATAGGTAAAAAAGGAACCGAGTGCCGAAAAAGGCACTACAAAACTTACCGCAACGGCTACTTTTTTGGGAGCAAATCCAAGAAGAGTTAAAAGCGGAATGAGGATATTGCCTCCGCCTACACCTAAAAGTCCGGCAATAAACCCAATCACAGCACCGACAAGCAAAAGTATGAGTTTTGAGTGGGCGGAAAAAAGAGCTTTTTTCTTGCCAAACATCATCATGCTTGCAGAGTAAAAAAGCAAGAGCATAAAGAAAAATTTGACTATGTTTTCATTGATAAAACTGCTGGAATATGCGCCAAGAGGTGCAAAAAGGAGCATTGTCACAGCAATAGGCAAGACAAAGGTATACTCAACAGCTTTGCGTTTGATATTCATAATGCTTGCTGTCACAGTGGTAGATGCTCCTGCAAAAAGTCCGACCGCTTTAGCCACAGTAAAATCAAGTCCTAAAAAATGTAAAATCGGAATAAGCGCTATACCCGAACCCGCTCCTCCCATAGAAAAGACTGTAGAGAGTATAAGGGTGATAGAACCAAAGAGAATATAGTCATGCATTTATGGTATTTTTGGAGGATTGATTCTTTTGCCGAGCAGGGCGTAGCTTTTGCCGACACGGGCGAGCGGTTCATAATCAAGCGTGAGTTTCTCTTTGTCTGTAATGATTTCATCATCAATATACTGGGACTTTATCTCTACGACAAGCGGGATGGTTTTTGAGCCTTTGAGGTCTATCTCCTGGTAGAGTTCACAAAAAAAGGCACTCGGTATGCCAGTCACTATTGGAGGGAAGTCTTGGATTATGCTTTTTGTCTCAATGCCAAAAATTTCTGCTTCGCTTTGCGTGTTATCAAGTTCTTTGGAGCTAAAATGCATCTGTTGTAAATGTGCCTCATCTACCATGCATATTGTGCATTTTTTGTGTTCACGCAGATTTTTAAGCGTGTCTTTTTGGCTGCCGTCATTTTTATGCCCTATACTGACTATCATTGTAGGAGGTTCAGAGCTGAGCCCCATGAAATAGCTAAAAGGAGCAATGTTAAGAGTGCCTTTTGCATCTTGCGTACAAATCCAGGCAATTGGCCTTGGGATGATGGTCTGCGCCATAAGTTGATAGCGTTGTGTAAGTGCTTTGTCTGCATAATCCACCACCATTTTAGAGACCTACCATATGTTTTACATTATCCAAAAAGCCGTGTTTTTCAACTGTTGGCTCTTCTTTTTTTGGACCGGTGTAGGCATCTTTTGGCATTTCGTTTTCAGGAGTTCCGTCTACATTGACAACCTGCAGTTCGGGATGAATCAGTTCACGCAACTTTTTTTGTACGACCATTTTTGTTGTCATCAGACTCATAGAACAGCCTCCGCAAGCTCCTGTCAGTTTGATGTAGACAACACCGTCTTTTGTGCCGAGAAGTTCTATACCGCCGCCGTGTGAATTGACATATTCGCTTACTTTTGGCAGGTAATTTTGTACTGCATTATAAATATCTTCATCTAAAAACTGCATGATAAAACCTTTTTGAGTATTTTTATAATTATAGTTGCTTATAATTAAAATTATCTTAGTTTATATAATTATATATCTGTAAATAATTTCAAATTTAGCAAAGACACACAGTCGGCACTAAAGTACCGATTCCGATGAATAGGCTTTTCGGAACCCGTACTGTAGTGCAGGCTGTGCGTTTTTAAAGACTAAGACTCCGGTTACAGAAAAAAAATTTAGTTTTTCTCACAAGTCACGCTAAAAGCATTTTATTTCCAACATTATTGTACAATAAAATATGAAAATATTATTTCTTTTGTTTCTGAGTGTTGCTTCACTGTTATGCGCAAAAAATGATTTACAATACGAAACATCACTCTATTTAAAACAGCATGAGAACAATCCTGTGCACTGGCATGCCTGGAAGAAAAAAACATTTTTGCAGGCACAAAAAGAAGACAAACCTATATTTCTCTCTATTGGCTATTCCACCTGTCACTGGTGTCATGTGATGGCGAGAGAATCCTTTGAAAATAAAAAAATCGCACAGCTTTTGAACAAATATTTTATATCTGTAAAAGTTGATCGTGAAGAGATGCCGCAGGTTGATGCTTTGTACCAAAATATTTTTGCGCATGTGCATAAACGGACCGGCGGTTGGCCTCTGAGTGTTTTTATGACACCGCAAAGAGAGGTTTTTTATATAACAGGATATATTCCTCCAAAAAAAGAGTTTTATTCTGAAGGATTTTCGGATTTAATACGAAAGTTGTCAAAATTATATACCGACAAAAAAGCGCTCCGACAAGAAACAGACAGGATTCAAAAGGCAGTGGCAAGCAGAGTAAAACTCTCAGATACAGAAGACAAAAATGTTTCCCTGACTACACTGAAAAATTCTCTCAAAAAATCTTTTGATGATATTTATACCGGTTTTGGAACAGGAAGAAAGTTTCCCGAGGCCTCCAAACTTGCTTTGATGATGGATATAGCGGATATAACGGCAGACAAAACATTGAAAAAATACTCTTTTGCAATGCTTGACACAATGGCACTGCGGGGTTTGTATGACCATGTAGGCGGCGGATTTTTCAGATACAGTGTGGATGTAAACTGGGAGATTCCGCATTTTGAGAAGATGCTCTATACGCAGGCGGAGCTTATTGGTCTGTATGTCCGAGCTTATGAAAAAAGTCATAAAAAGCTTTATGTAAGCGTGGTGCAAGAGACGATAGCGATGGTACAAAAACGTTTTTTGCACCATGACCTTTACTGGAGTGCAAGCAGTGCAGAGAGCCAGGGCAAAGAGGGAGCATACTTCACATTCAGCCCAGATGAAATAGACAGGGCGCTCAAAAAAAATCCTCATGCCGACGCCATAGAGGATGCTCTTGGCTTTAGCACAGAGGGAAACTTCAACAACCGCGTACATATAAATTTTGATACAGACAAAAGACCTCCCGGTTTTGCATCTTTTAAGGAGATGCTGTACCATGTAAGGAAAAAGAAAAAATACCCTTTTATAGATACAAAAATAAACACGGCCTGGAACGCTATGATGATAGAAGCACTTTACAAGTCTTCACGTATTGATAAAAAATATGCAAAACTGGCAGACAAAAACTTAACAGCTTTGCAAAATCTGATGTTTGTGCGAGGGGAGTTGTATCATCAGACCATAGAGGGAGCTGTGCCCAGACAAAAAGCTTTACTGGAAGATTACAGTTTTTTGATTGGAGCGCTTATCAGCGGGTATGAAGTTGATTATGATACTGCCAAACTTGATTTTGCCGAGTATTTGGCAGCACAGGCAAAGTACAGGTTTTACAAAAACGGTATATGGTATCTCTCAAATGACGCTTTACATGTAAAGGCCGGGATAAATGACAAATATTATACATCACCGCTCTCAAAGATGCTGCAAAACATAATCAGACTGGCATCGCTCAAAGCCTCTTTTCAATATGAAAAACTGTTTCAAAGCAGTATGGAAAAACTCAAAGAAGAGCTTATAAGAGAAGAGTCAAATGCACCGGCACTGGCACAGGCGTATTTAATGCAGAAGCTGGGTGTTGTCGTCGTGAAAAGTACAAAAGGAAATTTGCTCAAAAATGCTAAAATACTGCAAACGGTACAATATCCTTATCTGCTGCGTGAAGCAAAAGAGTATAAAGATTTTTTGGCATGTACCTTGAGAAGATGTTTTGTAAAAGATAAAAATATCAGCAGGATAATAAAAACAATAGACAGAGATTTCATAAGGAGATAAATGAGAAGTATAGGACTTTTAGGCGCGATTTCAATCGGTATAGGCGGTATGGTAGGCGGCGGTATATTCGCTGTTTTGGGAGAAGCGGTCTCTTTGGCACACGGGGCAACGGCAGTTGCCTTTGCCATAGCCGGTGTTGTAGCAATATTGACGGCATATTCGTATGCGAAACTTTCTGTAACATATCAAAGTGAGGGCGGAACGGTTACTTTCATAGACAAAGCCTTTGGCGACAATATCCTCTCGGGGAGTGTCAATTTGATGCTGTGGCTGAGCTATTTGGTGACAATATCTTTATATGCCACAGCTTTTGCCTCGTATGGAGAGACTTTTTTTACACACAAGTCGCAATGGCTCCATCACGGGCTTATTGTTGTTTCTATCATCATCCCGGCAGTTATCAACCTGGTCAGTGCTTCGTTTGTCGGTAAAAGCGAAACTGTTATCGTTGTTATTAAAGTTGCCTTGCTGGTTTTAGTCATTGCGGCAGGTTCTTTTTATGTAGATACAGAGCGTATGTCTCCTGTGCATTGGGGTTCTGCTCTTTCCATTGTGACAGCAGGTATGATTATTTTCGTTGCGTATGAGGGGTTCGAGCTTATAGCAAATTCTGCCCAGGATATCAAAAATCCGGATAAGAATCTGCCTCGGGCCTTTTATGCGTCTGTTATTATCGTGATAGCCTTGTATATTTTGATTGCGGTCATCACAGTAGGGAATGTTCCGGAAAATATTTTGATGCAGGCAAAAGATTATGCCCTGGCAGAAGCGGCAAAACCCTCTTTGGGGCAGATGGGCTTTACGTTGGTGGCATTTGCGGCACTGTTGTCAACATTTTCTGCAATCAATGCTACAATTTACGGCAATGCAAGACTCGGATACATAATAGCAAAAGACGGCAAGCTGCCAAGAGCTTTAATGGATGAGGGCAAAAAATCGGGTGTCCCGTTTAAAGGTGTTTTGTATACCACTCTTTTGAGTCTGGTTTTGGCAAACAGCATTGATCTGACAGAAATTGCCATTATAGGCAGTGCAGGGTTTTTGTTGATATTTTTGCTTGTCAATATCAGTGCATTTAAGCTCTCTCAAGAGATCAAGGCAAACCGTTTTGTTTTGCTGACATCATCTGTATTGAGTTTTTTGGCGCTTTGCACCCTGCTTTTTCATACATACACATCAAACCCGAGAGCAGTTGTTATTTTTATGGGCTTTATCATTATTTCCGGTCTCTTTGAACTGATCTACGGACGATATGTAAGAGGCCACTTTTTTAACAGGAAGTATAAAATCATTCAATAAAAAAGCGCTCTTAACATTGTGCTAACACGAAAAAGCTATACTTTGTGTATGAAAAAGTTAGCATATATAAATTTATTGTTCCTGGTACTCTCTTTGCAGGGAAAAACACTTACTTTACAAGAAAGTATAGACAAAACACTGCAAAACCATCCTGATGCAAAATCTTTTGCGTTGAAAATAAAACAGTCGCATACAGGGTATACATCTGCACGTGCAGAATACCTGCCCCAGGTGAATCTGTCTGCGCAATACAACCCGACACAGACCTATATTTTCCCTGTCAACGGACAGTTTAATACAATTAATGATACAGGATGGAATATAGGAGTAAATGTCAAACAGAAAATTTGGGATTTTTCCAAAACAAGTTTGCAGATAGATGCAAGCAGACTTGATGAAGATATCTCGAAACTTTCTTTGAAAGATTTTCAGGCATTGCTTGCTTCAAAAGTAAAATCTTTGTATGAATTGATGGTTGTCCAAAAAGAAGCGATTGCTGTACGAGAAGCGGACTTACATGTAAAAGAGGCCTATTATGCCCAGGCAAAAGCACTTTTGCAGCAGGGACTGAAGACCGAAGCAGATACAAGCCGTTTTTTGTCAGCGGTATATGCGGCAAAAGACAATCTGGCCATTGCAAAATCTCTTTATGCAAAAGCAAAAAATTCTTTGTCTCTTTACATGGGAGAGACAATAGAAAAAAATGTCGATTTGGAAGCTGATGTTTTAAAAAAAGAGTTTGACAGTACTCAAAATACTGTACAAGAGATACTTGAAAGAAATACCGAATTGAAGATCTATGATGAAACCATACAGAAAAATGCTTTGTTGCATAAATCTGCAAGAGCCTCCCATTATGGTTCGCTTGATGCCGTCGCTTCGTATAATCGTGTCAGCTCTTTAAATCTGTATGATGCGCATCTTGTCGGTGTTGTACTGAACATTCCTCTGTATGCCGGAGGAAAACTGACGGCGCAGACACAAAATGCGGAAATAGGACTGCAGGTCGCCAAAGAGCAAAAAGCTTCAAAAATACTCGCTTTAAAAGAAGAAATAAGCAATCTTGTTTTGGATATACACAGATATGATGAGACCATAGCAGCAAAAAAAGCACAGCTTGATTCGGCAAAAAAGACAAAAAGAGTGCTTGACGGCAGATACAAAGAGGGACTCTCTACCTATATAGAAGTTTTGGATGCGAGTTCTCTGGTATTAGAGGCAGAACTCGGACTGCTTGAGGCCTATTACTCAAAAACGCTGAGTATAGACAGAATTGATTATTTACAAGGAAAAATAAAATGAGTACAAAAATGAAATATATAATTTTTACTGTTTTGGGTGTGGTAGCCGCAATTGTATTTTATAACAAAGTTTTTATTCCAAAACATACATTTGAAACCGTGCATCCGACTCGGGGTGATTTAAACAAAGAGGTCTTTGGAATAGGAGAAGTAGGAGCAAAAAATATTTATGCCATTACCGCACAGACAGGCGGGAAAATTGTGCAGATAAATACAGATGAGGGAAAATGGGTTGCAAAGGGTGATCTGCTTGCCGTCATAGACAGTGTAGATCTGCCCCAGTTGATTGAAGAGGCAAAAATGTCGGTATACAAAGCAAAGTCTGAACTCAAAGCAACACAAAAAGAGCTCAAATCCCTGGCTGCACAGAAAATTTTGGCAAAACTGACCTATGAACGGTATAAAAAATTAAAAGAAAAGGCTTTTGTCTCCCAATCAGAGTATGACAAAGCCAAGGCGGACCTGGACAGCATTGAGGCAAATATACAGGCAACACAGGCGCATATAAATTCTTCAAAAACAGAAGTGGTCCGTTTACAAAAGGCTGTAGAGGCTTTACATGTAAAGCTCTCACGTTATGAAATTTATGCGCCGGTTGACGGCTATGTCATTGCCAAAGAGGCTGAGGTTGCACAAAATGTTCTGCCGACACAGCCTATACTGAAAATAGTTGACCCGAAAACTGTATGGATTAAAGCATATATAGATGAAAAGATAAGCGGAGATGTCAGAACAGGACAGCGTGCAGTTGTGACATTGCGTTCTCAAAGCAATAAGAAGCTTGAAGGGTATGTAAGCCGCATTGTCGCACAGAGTGATGCTGTGACACAAGAGCGAGAAGTTGATGTCAGTTTTTATGCTGTGCCGACTCCCTTTTATATCAATGAACAGGCAGAGGTACTCATTACAACACAAACACTGAAAAATGTGATTAAAATACCTGCTTACTTGATTGTCTATAAAGATAAAAAGGCCGGTGTCTGGATAGAGAAAGAGGGACATGCACACTTCTTACATGTAAATATAACGGCTATAACAGACAAAGAAGCAGCTGTGAAAAATCTGGATACGACTCTTGGACTCTTGGTCCCGGATAAAACCAAAAAATCGTTCAGTGAAGGTATGAGAATTTACAAATGATAAATCTAGCACAAAAAGAGATAGCCCATACTTTTGGAAAGTTTATCGTCACTGCGATAGGTGTAGGCATGCTGCTTGGCATTGTTTTTGTTATGATGGGTGTTTACAGAGGAATGATTATAGATGCGCAGGTACTTTTGGATGATGTGGGTGTTGACTTCTGGGTAGTACAGGAAAATACCCTTGGTCCTTTTGCCGAATCCTCACGGATACATGAAGACTTCAAAGATACAGTAAAGGTTATTGAAGGAATAGACAAAGCAGAAGGAATGACATTTCAAAATTTGCAGCTTCCGTCAAAAAACGGCGCTGTCCGTGTCTTTGCAGTGGGATTTGATCCTTTTGGTGACATTGACCCTGTTAATCCAAAGCGTTTAATAAGCGGACGAGGACTTCGCAGAAATCATTATGAAATGGTTGTCACTGACAAAACAGGTTTTAAACTGGGCGACACTATTCGCTTAGGACGGGATATTTACCATGTGGTCGGTGTAACACACGGAACCGTCTCCTCAGGCGGCGATCCTTTGGTGTATATCAGTCTCAAAGATGCACAGCAGTTACAGTTTTTATATTCCAATGCCCGTATACGAAATGACAGAGCAAGAGGTGTTTCCGGTGTGAATTCACACATGGTCAATGCTGTGATAGCAACGAAAAAAAATGGTTATGATGTTGATGTTATTGCACAGCAGATAAGAAAATGGAAACATAAAGCAGTATATACGGCTGCCCAAGAGAAGACAATACTGACACAAAACCTTATTGAAAGGGCGTCGAAACAGATAGGAATGTTTACGGTTATCTTGGTAATTGTGTCGACGATTATTATTGCGCTGATTATCTATACGATGACGCTGGAAAAAATGAAAGAGATAGCTATAATGAAGCTTATCGGTATACCAAACAGTATGATTATCAAAATGATTGTACAAGAGACACTCATTATGGGAGTATTGGCATTTATTACTGGTAACATTTTTGCACATCTTATTTATACAAAATTTCCAAAAAGAGTGGTATTGGAAACGCAGGATGCTGTAGCACTTTTTATCGTTGTTGTTATTGCATCCATACTGGCTTCCTTAATAGGGGTAAAAAAAGTAATTGCAGCAGATCCTGCACAGGCAATAGGCGGTTGATATGAGTAAACAGGCAATTAGAGTAGAAAATCTGGTGAAGAATTTCGGCAAGGGAGATTCTCTTGTTGAGGTCTTGGACGGTGCATCTTTCAGTGTAGACAAAGGAGAGCTTGTAGCACTTGTTGCCCCAAGCGGTGCCGGAAAAACAACACTGCTCATGATGATCGGCTGTGTGGAAGAACCGACGAGTGGAAAAATATGGCTTGGTGAAGAAAAAGTCTATGACAATGAATGGTTAACAAAAGAGACGCGAAAAATAAGACGCGAAAAAATCGGTTTTATTTTTCAGGCACACTACTTGATTCCGTTCTTGAATATTTTGGAAAATATCACTCTGGTTCCACAGGCAAATGGTATCTCAGACAAGGAGAGTGAAAAAACAGCGATGGAACTTTTAGAGTATTTTGATATTGCTGATAAGGCGTACTCTATGCCTTCACAACTCTCAGGCGGACAGAATCAAAGAGCAGCCATAGCACGGGCTCTGGCAAACAAACCCCAGATTATACTGGCAGATGAACCGACAGCAGCACTTGATTCCAAGCGTTCTGTTGATGTTGTAAAAATGCTCAAAAAGATAGCTATAGAACAGAATGTGGCGGTAATCATGGTGACACACGATGAAGCGATGCTGCCGCTGTGTGACAGAATCTTGAAAATAGAAAACAAAAAAGTTGTCTCTTCAAAAAGTTTCCAGGAAAATACGATACTTTGATATTTTTGTGAGATTAGATATACTTATTCAAACGAAATGGATAGGTATGGATAATAAAAAACTTATAATTACTGTATTTATTATTGTTTTATTGAATATGCTGTTTTTTTTGCAGTTTAACAGAATGCAGATGAAAAATATTTTTAGAAATGCAAATGAGATGGCATTGAGTATTGAACATAAAATGCGTATGAGTATCAATGCGGTAGAGTATTTACATGTAGCCGCAGAGCAGATTTTTAAAAATAAAGAAAATCTCAAGCCAAATGAGGCTTTACATGTAAAGTATGTTAATGAAAACGGCACCTATGCACTGGATGAAAACAAAGAAGTAAACTTATTGGGTTTTGGCAAAAAAGCACTTTCGGACAAAAGACTGCTCCAGGAGATGGAGGCGGCACTGCAACTCACTCCGTTTTTTCAACTGGTTGCTGAACAAAATAAAAATTTTGCCTGGATTTATTACTATTCCAAAAATCATTTTACGGTTCTTTACCCTTATGTTTGTTCTGCAGATTTTCAGTTTACCCCTGTGGTTGAGAAAAAACCTTTCTATCATGATGCAACTCCCCAAGCCAATCCT
Source organism: Sulfurimonas sp. NWX367 (assembly GCF_039667065.1). Taxonomy (NCBI): domain Bacteria; kingdom Pseudomonadati; phylum Campylobacterota; class Epsilonproteobacteria; order Campylobacterales; family Sulfurimonadaceae; genus Sulfurimonas; species Sulfurimonas sp. NWX367. The sequence continues at coordinate 260,631 of NZ_JALCZM010000001.1, forward strand.
CAAAAAAAACTCTTTTTGACACCTTTGTATATGGATGCCATAGGCAAAGGGCTTATGGTGACTGTCGGCAAGCCTTTGTATTACAAAAATCATTTTTTGGGGACACTTGATGTGGATATAACATTGAACAATTTTGACAATCTGCTTTCACGTTTGGATTATTTTAATAATCAAAGTGTGATTTATAACAACAAAAACCAGATAGTGGCAAGTCATAATCTGATACAGGATTTCAACCGAAGCAAGATATACAAGATAGATGATTTTCTGGATTTCTCTATACGAAATATGAATGAAACTTTAGAATCTCTGCAATACAAAGACTCTCAATATATTTTTGTCAAAAGACTCCCGTATGTACATTTGCACTTTGTTTATAGAGTACAGGCACACACTCTTTGGTTTAAATCTTTTTTATATACTTTTCCTATTTTTCTTTTAATGCTTTTGAGCCTTTATTTGGTTTTTTTGTATCAAAAATCAAAAATTATCAATCAGAAACTCAAGATGCAGACTATACTGGATTATATGACCGGTGCTTATAACAGAAGATATTTTTTTGAAGTTGCCAGGGCAATTTTTTCCAAAGCGCTGCGAAAACATACCAAACTGGCTGTAGTGATGATGGATATTGACGATTTTAAGAGTGTTAATGATACTTATGGTCACGATGCAGGTGACTTGGCTATCATAGAAGTTAAAAAGATTTTAGAAAAAAATCTGCGAAGATATGATCTGTTTGCACGGTTTGGAGGAGAAGAGTTTTGCGTTGTTCTTGATGATATTTCCAAAGAGGATGCCGAAAAACTTTTTGAAAAAATAAGAAAAGATTTTGAAAACAACATCATTACATACAACAATATGAAAATCAGATATACAGTTTCTTTTGGCATAGCATACGGGATGGCGGATTCTTTGGAAAAATTGATAAAAGTGGCAGATGAAGCACTGTACAAATCCAAGAAAAACGGAAAAAACCGGGTTACACTCTACGAAGTCTAATATATTGAGGGTACCTCCATTGCCCTTAAGAAAAAATTAACAATAATACTACTATAATAATTGAACGACAGTCGGTCAAAAATATTTTCGGAGGGTTATGTTGGCAATTATAGTTGACAAAGAACAGAAAAAAAAAGATATTGCTCTTGGAACAAAAGCGTTAATTCTTAAAGACGGAATTAACAATATAACGATTGCTCAGATTGCAAAAGCTGCCAACATAGGCAAAGGCACTGTGTATGAATATTTCAAGAACAAAGATGAGATAGTCTTTGAACTGGTTGAGATTTTGATGCAGGAGCATAACGAGAGAAAAGAGAAACAACTCTCACTACATGTAAGCACACGGGAAAAAGTCAAAAGTTTTTTTAGCTTTTTTTATGCCGATGAAGATCAGGAACTGCGTGAAATATACAAGCAGTTTACTGCCATTGCTCTGAGCAGTACAAATGAAGAGATGGTGGCTTTTCAAACAGAATGCTATACGCTTTATGAAAAATGGATGGAAAATATCATAGAAGAGGGCATAGAAAAAAACGAGTTAAAAAGTGAAGCAAAAGAGTTGGTTATGGGTATTTTTGCTTTTGCTCAGGGTACTTTTATTATGAGTGTCACCACAAGTGCCATAGAAGATTTAAAACAAAAAATAGATACGCAAATAGATATTTTATTTGATTTAATGGAGAAATGATTATGAAAAAACTACTTTTACTCACTGTTGTCCCTGCTCTTTTGTTTGGAGATGACCTGAAATCACTTTTGGAATTTGCAAAAGAGAATAACAATCTTGTCAATGCCTCCAAAATAGCAGTACATGCAAAAGCAAAAGAGGTACAAAGTGCCGCAAGCAATTACTTCCCTACGGTAGATGTGAGTGCTTTTTATAAAAGAGATGATAAACCGAGTCCTTTTTACCCGGGAACAACATACGGAGCAAGGACGAAAATCGGGTTTGACATATATGACGGCGGAAAGAAATCAAATACAAAAAAACAAAAAGAGAATGAAAGAAAATCTGCTTCTTTCAGTTATAAAGAGACAAAAAAATTGACACTTCTTGCCATAACAGAGGATTATTATAATCTCAAAAGTCTGCAGGCCTCTTTGGGTGCAACGATAGAAGCTTCCAAAGCAGTCAAAGCACAACTTGAAAGAGTGCGACATTTTTATGAAGCTGATCTTGCTACAAGTGATGATGTGGACAGACTCCAATCTGCATACGACAGTACTTTGTATGCAATAGAATCTACAAAATTTCAAATTACAGCGCTGCATAAAGCACTTGAACTCAAAGTCGGAAAAAAAATAAACACTTTGGAAAATTCGCAGTTTGACAAAAGAGCAGCACAAAATGAAGAACTCCTTGACAGTATTCAGTCACTCAGGTACAAAAAAGCAGCATTGCAAAATTTAGGCGAAACGGTTGAGAGCTATTATTATCCTACTCTGCGTATAGAAGATACCTATTCGTTTTATGGGTATCAAAATAAGCCGACTTTTGGGGGAGTTCCCATTGCCTACCTTGACAAACAAAATGAGCTGATGGCTACAGTCGGCTTGAGACTTTTTGATTTTGGAACACTCAAAGAGCAAAAAGAGGCACTCAAACTGCAGGCTGATGCACTGAATCAACAGATTATTTACAAATCAAAAGAACAACAGATGCAGCAAGAGTTGGCACAAGAGAGAATTCATACAGCCAAACTCAACATTAAAAGTTCAAAAAGTGCACTCAAAGCGGCAAAAAGTGCTTTAAAGACTATCACAGAAAAGTACAATGCAGGCATTGTGGACAATGTCGTCTATCTTGATGCGCTCTCGGCAAAAACAGAGGCAAAAGCAAGGTATGAAAAAGCACGCAATGATTTGGAAATAGCCTATGGCATTTATTACTATTACAACAATAAAAATTTAGAGGAGTTTGTTAAATGAAAAAAATATTTATAGCTTTAATCACCCTGGTGAGTCTCTCTTATGCGCAAAAGATTTATGCAACATTTGATGTGACAGCACAAAAAAGTGCCAATCTGGCTTTCACTGCGAGCGGAATTGTAGAAAAAGTCAATGTCGATATCGGCTCTATAGTGAGCCAAAACCAAATACTGGCAAAACTGGGAAACAAAGATATAAAAGCAATGCTTGAAAAAACACAAATAGTTTTTAAGTTTGCTTCAAGAGAACTCAAAAGACAGGAAAAAATCAAAAAGCTTATAGATGCAAGCAAATATGACAAAATACTCAGTAATTATGAAAATGCCAAAGCATCGGTTGCCTATCAGCAGGCTTTGTATGAAAAAACTATTTTAAAAGCACCCTTTGCAGGTGTCATTTATGATAAAAGCATAGAAGTAGGCGATGCTGTAAGCGGTTTAATGCTTAAAACTGTTTTTAAAATACAAAGTATTCATGCAAGAAAGCTGATATTGGAATTTGATCAAAAATATCATGATATTGTAAAAGTCGGACAAACCTTTGAGTATAAAGTCGATGGGGATAACAAAAAATACAAGGGTGTTATTTCAAAGGTCTATCCGTATGCAAATTTTGACAACAGAAAGATAAAAGCGGAAGTAGAGGCAAAAGATTTTACAGTCGGGCTTTTTGGTGACGGTATGATACTGGTTGACGGAAAATAACGATGTACAAATTAGCGATTAACAGACCAATTGCAACACTGATGTATGTCATTACATTGGTGATTTTTGGCTATATGAGTTTTAAAAGCATGCCCTCGGCACTCTATCCGAATGTTGATTTTCCTATAGTGACAGTCAAAACAATCTATCCGGGTGTTGAAGCAGATACGATAGAATCACAGGTCACAGAAAAAATAGAAGAGGCCATCTCTCGTATAGGCGGAGTGGACAGCATCACATCCACAAGCAGTGACGGCGCATCTGTTGTTATGGTGAAATTCTTCCTGGAACGCAATATTGATGAAGCGACCAATGATGTACGAGACAAAGTCTCAGCTGTTATCTTGCCAAAAGATGCACAAACGCCACTTGTCAGTAAACTCGATATCGGCGGGGCTCCTGTTATCAATGTTTTTTTAACAGCAAAAAAAGATACCTTGCAAAACCTGATGGTATTTGCCGATGAGAAAGTAAAACCGGCTATTCAAAAGATTAACGGTGTCGGTGCTATAAATATCATCGGTTACAAAGACAGAGAGATAAAAATTTTCCCAGATATTTATAAACTCAACAAGTTTGGCATTACAATCAAAGAGTTGAATGATATTATTGCCGAAGAAAATGTCAAAATCGGTGGCGGAAAGCTTATCACCAAAACAAAAGAGATTATCTTAAAAACAAAAGCGGATGCTCTGAGTGTGAAGCAACTCCAAGACATTATAATAAAAGATGATTTAAGGCTCAAAGATCTGGCAACGGTAACAGACTCTTTGAGCGATGCAAAAAGCTACTCGTCATACAACGGTATACCGGGTGTTATGCTTGAAGTGCAAAAAATTTCAGGAACAAATACGATAGATATAGTAAAACGCGTCAAAGAAGCCGTGCCGCAGTTAAAAACAATGGCTGGCGAAAAATATGGTGTAGAACTGCTCCAGGATACAACGCCTTTCATCATTCACTCACTTGAAGATGTGAAATTTGACCTTATTTACGGTGCAGTTTTGGCAGTTATTATCATCTTCGGTTTTTTGAGAAACTTTACTATTACGCTGGTTTCGGCACTCTCTATTCCAATCTCTATCCTGGGTACGATTGCTTTAATGAATCTGATGGGGTATAACCTGAATAAAATGACACTCATCGGTTTAACGCTTGCTATCGGGATTATCATAGATGATGCCATTGTTGTGTTGGAGAATATCTACAAAAAGATGGAAGCAGGCATGGGCAGGTTTGAAGCGGCACTCTATGGTGTGAAAGAGATGGCATTTGCTATTCTTGCGATTTCGGCAATGTTGCTTGCTGTTTTTCTTCCGGTTGCGCATATGAGCGGAATTGTCGGAAAATTCTTTGAAAGTTTTGCGATGACGGTAGGTTTTGCGGTAATTATTTCCTATACGGTTGCGATGAGTTTTATGCCGAGTCTGAGTGCAAGAGTATTGCATAAAGGAGAGAGCAGGTTTTACAATATTACAGAACCGATTTTTCAGCGTATAGACAAATTATATGCTGCAACACTGAGTTTTGTGCTTCGTTTTAAATTTTTTACACTTGTTTTTGTTCTTGGGGTGTTTGTTGCCTCGCTTTCTCTCTTTCCGAAAATCGGTATGGATTTTCTGCCAAAAGAGGATAAAGCAGAGTTTGAAGTAAAACTCAGAGCCGATGCGGGCATCAGTTTGGATGAAATGATACGGGAGTCCAAAGTGATTGAAAATTTAATCAGAGCTGACAAAAATGTTGTTTTTACAACCTTGAGTGTAGGCTATAACAGTGTACACGAGAAAAACAAAGCGCTCATTTATGTCAAACTTACGCCTAAAGGCAGCAGAAAAAAGAATCAAGAAGAGATTATTCAGGAATTTCGACAAAAGCTCAAACCCTTTTCCAAAGAGATGTTTATTACAGCAGCGGCAATTCCAAACATCAAAGGTGCCGGGGTGAGTGTACCGTATCAAATTGTACTGACATCGGATTCTTTTGCTGACCTTGATGTGGCGAGAAAAAACCTGATGGAGTATCTGGCGAAGAAAAAAGGCTTTGTTGATATTGACAGTAATCTTGATGAAGGCAAACCGCAGATTGACATCAATATAGTACGTGAAAATGCCAACAGAATGGGGATTAGTGCAGCACAGATAGCAAAGGCTGTCTCCATTGCCTTTTCAAGTGATTTGGAAATTTCCTATTTTGAGCAAAACGGAAAACAGTACAAAATTACCCTGCGACTGCCTGACAAGGACCGTGTAAGCATAGATGATCTCAAAAAAATCCAACTCAGAGCCAAAAACGGAAAGTTGGTTTTTCTTGACGGTCTTGTCACATTTGACAAGGCAAGGTCTCTGGCTTCTATTTATCACTATAACAGACAAAGACAGGTGACTATCTATTCTGATCTGTTTGGGCTTGATCTGGGCGGCGCTGTCAAGTATACACGTGCAAAAATAGACACATTGCTGCCATCGGGTGTAAACTATAAATTTACAGGCTTTGCCGAAGAGATGGAAAAAACAGCCAAAGCCTTTGGCGTGGCTCTTGGTTTGTCTGTAATTTTAATGTTTATCATTCTGGCAATTTTGTATGAGTCGCTTATTCAGCCTGTTATCATTATGATGGCATTGCCACTGAGTATTATCGGGGTTATGCTGGCTTTGTATCTGACACATTTGCATTTCAGTCTTTTTGTGATGATAGGATTTATGCTGCTTATGGGGATGGTCGGTAAAAATGCCGTACTGCTTGTTGATTTTGCCAATGAAGCAGTAGCGCGGGGAAAAGATGCCAATGCAGCACTGCTTGAAGCGGGAGAAAAAAGACTGCGCCCGATTTTGATGACAACAATTGCGATGATATTTGCGATGCTTCCTTTGGCACTGAGCAACTCTTTGGGAAGTGAAACAAAAGCACCGATGGCAATAGCCATCATAGGCGGTCTTTTAAGTTCAATGGTGCTAACATTGCTTGTTGTGCCTGTAATTTATAAAATGATAAATCCGATTGATGCGTGGCTTCGAAAGTGGTATGAGAAAAAAATACAGAGTGATACTGAATAAGGAGTAGATTATGCAGGTTCTGAAAAAATATTGGTTGGGTGTTGTGATAGCTGTTTTATTGGTTACAGCAGGCGGAATGATCTATAAAAAACTGCATCCAAAAACACTTCCTGCAAATTTGGTTGAAGGGACAGGCCGCATGGACGGTGATCTGGTAAATCTCAATGCAAAATATGCAGGAAGGCTGGAAAAAATATCTGTTGATGACGGTGTACCTGTGAGCAAAGGAATGGTTGTGGGTGTCTTGAAGAGCAAAGAACTTGCAGCACAAAAAGCAGGGCTTGATGCACAGATTCAGGCAAAGAAACAGCAACTCGCAGCACAAAAAATTGAAGAAAAAATTGCACAGAAAACAATTCCGCTTTTGGAGAAAAAAGCAAAAGCACAGCTTGTCTCAGCCCAAGCCTCGCAACAGGCATTTGAAAAAAATATTTTGATACAAAAAGATGTCGTTGCCCAGGCAAAAAGAGATTTCAAACGCTCTCAACGATTGTATAAAAACAAAAGTATTGACAAGCACAAATTGGAACTTGCGCAACTCAAAAGGGATACAGAAAACAAAAAGCTTTCCGCACTGCAGCAACAGCTGAAAAAAATAAAATCAGCAGTAACTCTGGCTCGTATTGCACTTTTGGATGCGCAGGCATCACAGAAAAAACTTTTTGCCATTGCCGCAAATATTCAGGCCCTGCAAGATGGTATTGAAGCCCTCAAAGCATCCAAAGCACAGATAGAAGCGATGATTCAGGAGATGACACTTGTTTCACCTGTTGATGGAATTACGGTAGAAAAAATCGCCAACGAGGGAGAGGTAATAGCTCCTGGTATGCCGGTAGCCACACTTTTGGATCCTCACTCGTTGTATCTGAAAATATTTGTCGACACACTGCAAAACGGAAAAATAAAACTGGGTGACAAAGCGGTAATATTTCTTGATGCCTATCCAAATCATCCGATACAGGCAAAAGTAGTGCGTATTGCCCAAAAAGCGGAATTTACGCCCAAAGAGGTCAGTGTGCGTTCAGACAGAATTCAAAGAGTGTTTGCCGTACACCTCAAACCACTGGCAATTGACCCTTTGTTAAAACTCGGTATACCGGCTGTGGGAGTTGTGTCACTTGATGGCAAAGGTCTGCCAAATTCACTCAATGACATTCCGGTACTCTAAAACAAGATGTCTCTTCTTGAAGTAAAAAATATCCGGGTCTCTTACAAAAAAAGAACAGGCATAGACAATGCCTCGCTCACAGCAGAGAGTGGAGAGATTATCGGTTTTATAGGAGCGGACGGTGCAGGTAAAAGCTCCCTTATGCATGCTGTAGCCGGTGTTATCCGTTTTGAGGGTGAGATTGTTTATGATGGTATCGCGTACCATTCACCCAAAGAGGCAGAAAAAGTAAAACCTTTTATGGGATTGATGCCACAGGGAATAGGGCTTGTTCTTTATGATACTCTGACAGTAGGGGAGCATTTGGAGTTTTTTGCCGATATTCGCAATGTTGCAAAAGATGAACAATTTCTTGCATATAGAGAAAAACTGCTGCATATGGCAGGACTGAGTGCTTTTGTTGAGAGAGAAGCCGGTAAACTCAGTGGCGGGATGATGCAAAAACTCTCACTCATCTGCACACTGCTGCACCGTCCGAAACTTCTTATTCTGGATGAACCGACAACCGGAGTGGATCCTTTGAGCCGTTTGGAACTGTGGGAGATTTTGGACAGCATACGCAAAGAAGAAGGAACAGTAATTTTAGTGAGCACCGCTTATATGCAAGAAGCCTCCAAAATGGACAAAATTTTTCTTTTTGACGAAGGAGAAATCATTGCCAGCGGAACAAATGAAGAGCTTATAGACTCTATTCGTCCGTATGTGTATGAAGAGGTTACATGTAAAGAAGAGTGCCTTGGTTTTAACAAGCGAACATATTCGCTGCAGCCTTTACATGTAAAGCAGGCAGAACCTACTCTGGAGGGACTCTTTTTTGTGAACGCGCTGCAAAAGAAAAAGCTCCTGCCTAAGGTTGTCATAGCAAAACGAGACAAAGAAATTGCAATACCGCCTGTTGTGATGCAGGCATATGGCATTACAAAAAGATTTGGCAGTTTTACGGCAAATGACCATGTAGACATAGAACTCAAACGGGGTGAAATTCTGGGTCTTCTGGGTGCAAACGGCGCAGGAAAAACCACATTTATCAAAATGCTTTTGGGTCTGTATCCGATAGACGAGGGCACACTTACCCTGCTTGAAAAAGTCATCCGCAGCGGAGATGATCGTCAAACGCTCAAGTCCAAAATCGGCTATGTAAGTCAGCATTTTGCACTCTACAATGACATGACTGTAAGAGAAAATCTGATTTATTTTGCCAATATGCATCAGATTCCTCTCAAGACTGCCTTGAAAAGAATAGAGCAGTATGCCAATGAACTCGGCTTTAAAGAGTATATGGATGAATTGCCAACTGCGCTTCCTCTGGGTGTCAACCAGCGTTTTTCCATAGCTGCGGCACTTTTGCACGAACCGCTTGTGCTGTTTTTGGATGAGCCTACAAGCGGCGTGGATACCATTGCAAGAGCACAATTTTGGGAGATACTTAAAAAGCTTAAAGAGCAGTGGCATATATCTATTTTGATAACCACACACTATATGAGCGAGGCGGAGTACTGTGATCGAGTGGTACTCCTCAAACAGGGAAAAAAGATTGCAGACGATACCATAGAAAATTTTTATAAAACACATCCCGATGCAAAGAATTTTGAAGATATTTTCTTGACATATTATAAGGATAGACAATGAAACTAATAACCATTAAAGCCTATATATTGAAAGAATTTATGGAGCTTTACAGAACGCGTCTGATTGTGATGGTATATTTGATGCCGAGTATGATTGTACTGCTTTTTGGCTATGGAATCCGTATGGATGTAACGCATGCAAGAATTTTGATTATTGATAATGACCAGAGCAAATTTTCACAAATGCTGATTTCAAAATTTGAACATAGCAAATACTTTAATGCAAAGGTGTTACATGTAAGTGAAAAAGAGGCACTGCGCTCTATAAAACAGGCTAAAACCGATGCAGTTTTAATCATTCCCTCTTCTTTTGAAAAACAACTTTTACACGGACAAAAGAGTGAGATCGGTGTTTTTGTGGATGCCTCTTTTCCGACAAGGGCTACTACTATTGAGGGGTATATCAAGGGGAGTGTGCTTGATGGGGCAAGCGAAGTGGCACAAAGAAGCGGTTTGTCTGCAAAAGGGCTTATAGTGTTAAATCAGCGTACGCTTTTCAATCAGGCAATGCGGGATGAAGATGCCATAGTTCCAGGACTCATAGGGCTTGTGCTTTTGGTGGCTCCTGCAATTTTGGCAGCACTTCTTATAGTAAAAGAGAAAGAGCGAGGGACCATTTTTAATTTTTATGCTTCGCCTTTGAGTAAAGGAGAGTTCCTTCTTGCAAAACTTTTTCCTGCTTTTTTACTGCATTCTGTGAATATTTTTATACTTTTTTTGCTTGCAGTTTATCTGTTTGATGTTCCTTTTCGGGGAAGTTTTATGCTCTACTGGCTCAGCAGTGAACTTTATATTCTTATCAGTCTCTCTATCGGTATGCTTATTTCTATCATTACAAGCAGACAAATTGTTGCCGTTGTTTTGACAATTATTATCACCATAATTCCCGGATTTTTATACTCTGGTATGCTGATGCCGATATCTTCCATGAGTGGCGAGTCATATATTGAAGCGCATATGTTTCCGGTTATGTATTATACGCATATTCTTTATGATACATTTTTGATAGGACAGGGTTTGGCGTCTGAAAAAATTATCATGTATCTGCTGATACTTGTCGGGTTTGTTGTGGGACTTTTTACTGTCGGCACCTTATTGTTGAAAAAGGAGATGAGATAATGCGAATATTTGCGATGATTGTCTCCAAAGAACTGCTGAGTTTTTTACGCTCTATAGGATTAGTGGCTGTTGTACTTTATTCGTTTACACTGGATGTTTACATAGCCGGTTCCGGCATACAGATAAAACCGCGCAATGTTGTTGTCGGATATGTTGACAAAACAGGAGGGGGAGTAAGCCAAAAAATACTTGCACGGTTACATCAACCGGAGTTTAAACCACCGGTTGCCTTTCTTTCGCAAAAAGCACTCTCCAATGCTATTTTTAATAAAGAAGTTATGGTCGGAATACTCTTTGACTCTGATTTTGAAAAGAACTACAAGAGCGGGAAAAAAGCACAGATCAATCTTTTGCTCGATGCTACTGCAGCATCGCAAAGTCTCACGACATTTATGTATCTGCAAAATATTGTATTTGACTTTCAATCTGTAAACTTTCCGCTTGAATTAAAGTCACATAAACTTTTTAATCAAAATGCTGACAATCACAGTTTTATGGCACTGACAGAACTGCTTTCAATTATAACCCTGTTGATAGTCATTTTGACGGCCATTGTTTTTGTCAAAGAAAAAGAGGACGGTACCTGGGATATTATGCTGCTTACTCCGATAAATCCCAAAATCATTATTTTGGCGAAAAGTTTTTCGCAGGTACTCATTGTCATGGCAGGCGTTGTTCTCTCTTTGGGATTTGTGCTTTTTGGCCAGTTTGATGTACCGCTTAACGGTTCATTTTGGGCATTTATGCTCCTGACATTTTTGTATTCTGTTTCGAGTGCCGGCATAGGACTTTTTGTAGCGGCTGTGTCCAAAAATGTGATGCAGGTGGCACAGCTTTCTATCATTATTATGATGCCGTTGATTTTTCTCAGTGGTGCATGGACCCCTGTTTACGCTATGCACCCGGTATTTCAGACACTCTCTTTGTTTTCACCGCTTCGCTACTACATAGAAGCAACAGAGAGCATCTTTTTCAGAGGAACGGAGTTTATAGATTTGTGGCCATATTTTAGCGGAGTTCTTCTTCTTGGAACGCTGCTGTATTGGTACGGTTTTAAAAAAATCGGAAAATTGTTTTAAATTAAGGCTCTGTTTTTATTTTTTTACTATAATAAAAGAAAAAGAGGGATTTTTTATGGCATTGGTATATATTGAGCAGGTTGAAGATATGGATGTGGAGGAGATGCAAAAAACTCATGAAAATGAGATTAAAATTTTAAATGCAATAGATAATCTTGCGATCTCTTACGATCGGGGGGAAGCGACACTCGAAGAACTTGAAGCAAAAATCGAGGAGTATGTAAAGCATGTTCATGAACACTTTGCAAACGAAGAACGTCTGATGCAAGAGTATAGTTTTCCTTCCTATGACATGCACAAGACTGCACATGACATGTTTTTGGAAGAACTGAATATGGCTCTTAAAAATTGGAAAAACTATAAAAAGGTTTCAAAAATTACTGATTTTATCCGCAGAGCACCCGAATGGATAGTCTTACATGTAAACACAGTGGACTACCCGACTGCAAATTATCTTGCAAAAAAGATGAAAGGTTTGTAAAACCTATTCATCATCTTCGTCGTCTTCAAAATCACTCAGATCAAATTCAATTTTTACAGGTTCTTCTACAACCTCTTTGATATCAGTGATGTTTTGGGGCGAAATATCAAGAGCCATTGCGACAAATGTTGCCAATGCGTTATCCTTTATAATTTCCTGGCATGTTTCAGAAGTATTGTAAATCGTAAGGATTTGATTTTTTGTAAGTACGTCACCTGGGTTTACCCCTAATTCTGCCGCAATATTATGCAAGTCCGGACGATTCAGCAAAACACCCTCAATTTTCATACAAAAGCCTGTTCTTAATTTTTTATTTGGATACATTGTTACTCCTATTCTTAAAATGTTTCTTTTGGTCGATTATAGCCAAAAAATTCAAGAAAAATATTTTGTTTGAATGGTATAATTTGACTTTAAAATAAAAAAGAGAAAAGAGAAAACAATGCACACATACCAAATTGCAGAATCAGTATTGGATGGCTATAAAAATGAAAAACTGACAGATGAAAGAGTTGGTTTTTTAACAGCACAGGTTCATGAACAGCTTGATGAGATAGCCAAAAATAAAGCACTTTATGAAGATTTTTCAGCTCGGGCGAATGCACCAAAAAAGGTAGATAAAATTATTCTCTGGATACTTTTAATGTCAAATGAAAGCATATGCGACGATTATATAAGTGCGTGCAGCAAAAATTACAGAGAGATAATCCCTATAAGTGATTTAGCCGACTTGTTACTCTATGTAATACATTTGAAAAAAGTGCAAAACACTGAACTCGACGGTTTTGATTACTTGGTAGAGTGTGAAGAAGCAGGCATAGAGGAAGTAGACCAGTATGCCTTTACAAATGCTCTGCTCTACATTCAAAAACTCAAAGAAAAAGAAGTGGAGATGCAGTTTTAGGAAGAACAGCTTACATGAGATATTCCTGCGACATCAAACAGTTCAGCAGGCTTCTCTCTGTAGTATTTGTCTTCTGTCTCCGATGACTGTTCGCTGTAGGGATCATTCATCACTTCCTGCAGCTCTTTTATAAGTGAATAATCTCCCTCCTGGGCCTTTTTGTATGCCGGAACAAGGAACCATTCACGGAGAATATATTTCGGATTGGTTTGTTTCATCTCTTTTGAGAGTTTTTTGCGGGACTCCGGAGTATCAATGTTAATGTTTGCTTTCCATTTTTCCAACCACTCGGTCCAGCTTTTTATAATCTTTTGATCATATAGAGAGTCACCGTAAAAGCTTTTCGCAATTGCGGAAATATTATCAGGTATGTCAGAGAGTTCACGAAAAAAGAGGGTATAATCGACCGAAGTCTCCATCATCAGTGTTATCAGTTCGTTAAACAAGGCTGCGTCAAAGGTTTTTAGACCCAGTTTGGCAGTCCACATCTGTATCATTTTAGCCTGCATGACTTTGGAAAAACCGTTCATAATTTCATCCAATTGTTTACTCTGCTTTTCATCTGCCTTGAGCAAAGGCTGAAGTGCCTTACAAAACATTTTGAAATTTTGTTCCCCGGCCTGAGGTTGATTCAAAAATGAAAAGTGTGCTCCGCCACCCGTCCAGGGTTGATAGCTTGGATCAAACATGTCTATAAATCCAAACGGACCGTAATCAAGGGTAAAACCGCCTGCAGCACAGTTGTCACCATTGAAATTTCCCTGGCAGTATCCGACACGAATCCAGTTTACTACAAGTGAAGTAAGGCGGGAGCGAAATTCACGGGCAAGCAGCACTGTTTTTTCTTCCAGAGGTAAATTTTTGTCTATTACATCACTGTATTCTCTTTCAATCAGGTGCAAGACAAGCATCTCAAGTTCCTCCATCGCCTTTGGATGTTCATTTTTACGTGCCCTTCTGGCGAAAAGTTCAAGTTGACCCACACGAAGAAAAGAGGGGGCAACACGTGTTGTGATGGCAACATTTTCTTCTATCATGACTTCCGGATCCCTTGAATAGGAACCGTTCATAAACCAGGGCCGTCTTACTGTTTGGGTTTTTGACATATATAAACTTAAAGAGCGTGATGTGGGAACACCGAGGGCATACATGTGTTCTTGTGCCAAAAATTCTCTAACACTTGAACGCAGTACCGCACGACCGTCAGCTCCACGGCAGTAAGGGGTTCTCCCTCCGCCTTTGAGCTGCATTTCCCAACGTTTGCCATTTATAACCCCTTCAAAAACAGATATTGCGCGTCCGTCACCATACCCGTTTCCTGTTTTAAAAGGACACTGCTCATAATACTCCGTACCGTAGATGGAAAGGGCATACCCCGTTGCCCAACCGGTACGACGCAAAGGCTCTTTTAGATGTGAAGTGTCACCCGAAAACATGCGTATAAAATCCTCAGATGCAGCCAAGTCATCATGCAGTCCAAGTTCCTTAAAGAAGGTTTTGCTGTGCGCAATGTAAACAGGATTTTCTATAGGAGTGGGTTTTACAGGAACATAGTGCCCGCTGAATACCTGTCTTGGTGCATGATCTGCACCGTCTGCTGTAGCATTTGGATCAGGATTAAGTCTGTCCATTAGAGAATACTCAGCTAACTGTGCCAGATCATTGAGTGTTTTTATATCTTGCATATATTGTCCTTCATTTAAAATATAATATTTTATATCCCAAATAGCTTTGTAAGAGATAAATTATTAAAACTATTCTTTTCTAATAATAAACAGTGTATGTTTTGAGTACAATATGAACACTGATTTTAGAGATTTTTTTAGCCATATATGAAGGAATATTGAGTGAAAATACGAGTCTATTACGAAGATACAGACACCGGTGGTGTCGTGTACCATTCAAACTATTTAAATTTTTGCGAAAGAGCACGCAGTGAAGCTTTTTTTAAAAAAAATATGACACCTGTTTTGGAAAACGGGCATTTTGTGGCCCGTAAAGTTACCGCAGATTTTTATAAAAGTGCTAAACTTGGTGATATGCTTGAGATATATACAAAACTTGTTACAATGAAAGCAGCTTCCTTTACACTGAGTCAGGAAATTTATAAAGAAAATGAAAAAATATTTGAATTGGAAATTCTTTTGGTATATATTGATTTTGATGGGAAAGTACAGAAATTAGATAATGAAAGCAAAGAACTCATTCTCTCTTTATTTTAGGAAATTATATGAAAAGTATAGATAAAAATGTAGTATATATAGGCTGGGTCAGTTTTTTTACAGATATGTCCTCAAACATGGTTACTACTCTTTTACCTGTTTTTGTCGTCTATGTTTTGAATGAAGGGGTTGATAAGCTTGGAATTATTATCGCTATTGCAACATTTATATCCTATGCTTTTCGAATTCTTTTTGGATATTTAAGTGATAAATATCAAATAGTGAAACCGTTTCTTGTTGCAGGGTATCTTTTATCGACTGTTTCTAAACCATTGTTGGGTTTTTCACACAGTTTTATAAGTGTCGCATTATTGCAGGGGGTAGAGAGAATGGGTAAAGCCATACGAAGTGCTTCAAAAGACTCGCTTATCAGCAGTTATGTTAAAAACAATGCGCATGGCAGAACTTTTGGTTTTCATAAAATGCTCGATATTGCCGGAGAATTGAGTGGAGCATTTTTAATTTTTGTCATTTTTATGTTTATTGCGCAAGATGAAAAATCAATAAGATTCATTTTTGAACTGACGATCATACCAGGGTTGATTGCGGTTGCCATAGTAGTCTTTCTTGTAAAAGATGCACCAAAAAAGATAAAAAAAGATAAGCAGGTTATTAACAAGGAGGATTATAAGTTACTTCCGGTCCTGTTTATCTATTTCGGATTTTTGTTTTTTATTATGAGTGACCAGTTTTTTATTTTAAAGGCGAGAAATGAGGGTTTTTCTTTGGCAACTATTCCGCTTCTTGTAATGATGCTGACGGCTGTACAGACTCTTATGAGTTATTATGGCGGAGTTTTAAGTGACAAGATAGGTGTTATCAGAGTGTTGTTGCTTTCTTTTGTTTTTGGTATTGTCTCTATATCTATGTTAAATATAAATCTATGGCTGGCATTTGCTTTTTTGGGTCTATTTACTGTTTTTAGTTTAAATGCTACCCGTGCATACATTTCTGAATATGCAAATTCCAAAGGATTTGTTTACGGTATTTTTTATGGCGGCATTGCTGTTTTTAGTGCTTTGGGAGCAATTGTTATAGGGTATATTTGGAAAAATTACGGTTTTGAAAATGCAGTGATAGTAAGTGAAGGAGGCATGGGAGTAATGTTCTTGACACTACTCGTCTGGAATATATTTGAAAAATCTCGATATTCCAGGGCGTAAAAGTTCTATATCATACATCATTTGATTGTCCAGAAGGTTGATATTGTATTCTCTTTCTTCACCGGTGATTTGTGCATAAAAGTAGTCTATTCCGACAGTTGTAGTGTAGTTAATCCAGTCATACACAATGTCATTTCCCAACAGCGAATTTGTCTCAATCAAGATATTATTATCTTTGGTTATAGAATTTGCTACAATCATGTTTTTTCTGTCATTGTACTGCGTCATAGAGAGCAGCAATGGGTCATAATTGATCTGTGTTGAGAGGATGTTTGTAGCATTTACATCGTAAAGTGTCAGTTGTGATAATATCATTCCTGTTTTAATGATTGGGGTATTGACAAAAAATGAAGCATTGACAATGTCTTTATTTTCTTTTAAATATCTTTCAAGATTGGTTGTTCTTCGTGAAATAAAATAGGTAAATACTTTTTTTTCTTCTGAAAGATTGACATCTTCGTTATAAACACTGATTTCATCATTATAATACATAGTATCGTTTATATCAGCGCAAGGGTGCAAAAACTCGTCTTCTTGATAAAATGCCAACTTTCTGCCTGTCTGTGACTTGTCAGAAAAAATAACCAGAGGTGAAACTGCTTCATGAAGTAGCATTTTGCTTTGCTGTTTGTAGTCAATACCTCCAAAAAGAAGAGAAGAAGAGACAGTATGAACATCTTTTTTATTCATAGTAGGAAAATATATATTTACATTTGGATCAATCTCAATAATGTTGTTTACTCCCTGTGCTGTAAGCGGTGCTATGACATACTCAAATCCATCCGATTCTATTTGCGTCAGAGCTTCTTGCAAATCTGATATGTTTTCTGTCGGAATTTTGTAGCTTTTGAGCATAAAAGAGTTACTTTTTGTCATCAGATAGGCAAAAGTCGCATTTGTGGTGGTGGATGCGTATTTTCCTATTTTCTTGTAAGGCAGGAGCAGGGCTATTCTTAATTTCATGCCGGCGTTTGATGCGCCAAGATTGAGTACGGCAATGTTAATAATGCGTGCCTCATCCAACTCTTTGTCTGTCAGTTTCTTGTTTGCATGGGAGAGAAAAGAGAATATCTGCCCGTTTTGTAAAAGCTCTTTCATACATTTGTCGTTACATGTATAAGGATCAAGGTCCTGAATGTATATCTTTGGAATAGGAATATTGGATATCATAAAACTTTGTGCAAAAATGATACAGGGCGCAAGCAGAAATAGTAGTTTTTTCATAGGCAACTCTTTATGGTTTTTAGATCATTTAATGTGATTTTTTTCAACTCGGGGTTTCTCAAAAGATACTGGGGATGATAAACAGGGATGAGTTTATACTCTTTGTAGTCTATAACATGCCCTCTTACATTTTCAAAATTCACATCACCTGTCAGGTGAGTATAGGCATCTTCTCCAAGTGTTACAATGACCTTTGGCTTTATAAAATCCAGCTGAGAAAACAGATAGTTTTTACAGGAATTGAATTCGGAGGCAGAAGGCTTGTTTGATTGCAGGGGTTTGCATTTGACAGCATGTGTTATAAAAACATCTTCTATACTGAGATGTACAACTTTTTCTATCATATTTTTTAATGTTTCTCCGGATCGTCCTGTATAGTATGCATTTGCACGGTCCTGTGCCTGTGAAACACTGAAATCTATTATAAACAAGCTTGCATTCCGGTTTCCGTATCCGCTCATGCTTTGCGTTCTTGATTTGCTCAAATCACACAGATGACATGAGGATATATTTTGAGACAGAGCCGCTAATGTTGTTGGCGTTTCATAGTTTGTTTTATCATTTATATTAAAGTGTTCTATATATTCAAAACCGATAGCTTTTAAGCGGTACAGGTTTTGAAGTAAAACAAGATTTTGATAGGATTTCAATACTGCCACCATTTCTGAAAATATGACAAGAGTATAGTCAAACTGCGGTTAAATTCTACTTTATGGATTAAAAATATGTTATTATACACATGAAACACAGGTATAAAGGCAAAGACAGTATGAATAGTGATACTTTTGAAGTTGAAAATTTTACATTAAGTTCATCCGCTGAAGTTCCAGATGTAATATATGAAATTGGGCTTTTGGCGAAACATAAAGTATTGATTCATATCCTCTCATATATACACAATACTGTATTGGTTCAAACTCTAGTACGAGAAATCAACAAGACAGTACCGGATGCAAAAATAGTACTTTTAAAGCATGATGACAAGCAAAAAACTTCTGTTGTAGTTTTTACGATAGATACGGATGATACAGAGCATATAAGTGATGAAGTGCTCAAAGAGCTTTATGAAGACCATTCAAGCAAAAATTTGAGTATTCAAGAGTACAGGAGAGAACTTTTTAAACGTTATTTTACAGACCACCTGACTAATCTTCCAAACTTGTATCAACTTCGCAAAGACCTGGAAAACTGTGAGCAGTGCGGTTTGATTCTCTTGAAAATTGATAATTTTCAGACAATCAATAATTTTTACGGATTTGTAGTTGGCGATTATGTTTTGGAATATGTCGGAAAATACTTAAAAAAAGTCCTTTCGCCAAATCAGGTTTATCGTCTTTCAGGCGCAGAATTTGCCATTTCACTGGATGAAAATCTTGGTTTTTATCATTTAAAGAGTTATCTGAGTGAACTTTACGAAAAGATAAAAAACATAAAAGTCACTTATCAGGAAACACAAATTTTTGTTGATTTTACTTTAGCATCGTCATCAGACAGAATAAACAATAATATTTTTTCCAAAGTTTCCATGGCCTTGATGTATGCAAAGAAAAAGGGTGTTCCCTTTTGGATTTATGAAGACAAAATGCATTTTGAAGATGAATATCGGCGTAATTTACAACTCTCTTCAATTGTTCGCGAAGCGGTGCAAAATGACAAAATCATTCCATATTTTCAGGCGATTCGTGACAACAAAACGAAAGAAATTACAAAATACGAGTGCCTGGCAAGACTCGTAGATATGAACGGAAAGATTCTTTCTCCTTTGTTGTTTATTCCTATTGCTAAAAATATTAAAATTTATAATGAAGTGACAAAAAAAATAATCAACAAATCCTTTGCTGTTTTTGAAAAGAATGAGTTTGAATTCAGTATTAACCTTTCCATAGAAGACATCATGAGCAGCGAAATATTTAATTTTATCCTGAATAAACTGAAAAACTCTCACGCAGCTTCAAGAGTAACATTTGAGCTTTTGGAATCAGAAGCCGTGCAGGATTTTAAAAGGGTAGACAGGTTTGTCAGTGAAGTTGTCAGGTATGGCGCGAAAATAGCGATAGATGATTTTGGAAGCGGCTACTCCAATTTTTCATATATAACAAAAATTGATGCAGATTATATAAAAATCGACGGTTCACTTATAGAAAATATTGATGTGGATGAGGCTTCAAAAATTGTTGTCGATACAATTGTTCAGTTTGCTAAAAAACTGGGAATAAAAACAATAGCAGAATATGTGCATTCAAGTGTTGTTATGGACAGAGTGTGTGAATTGGGTATAGACTATTCACAAGGATTTTATATAGATGAACCATCTGTGAAATTAAATTTATAATAACAGGCAGTATGTTTGAAGTCAACTAAATATATTTCAATAGACAAAGATATCATAAAAGAAAATGCAGTATTTGAGTTTAATCTTTTTATTCCTTCAGAGAAAGAAAAAAAGATGCACTATTTTAAACATGCAGGCACTTTGGTGACTACAGAGGATGTAGAAAAGCTTAAAGATATCAACGCTGTTTATATCAATGAAAAAGAGCGGGCATATTATCTCAGATATTACAACCAAAGAGTTGCACATGCTCAAAAAAAATACATAAACTTTGAAGAAAAAGCAGCTAAAATATATCATAAAGCGACTGTTATCCTTCATACTCTGTTTTCAAATCCGGAAGATCTCGAGACTTATAAAACATCCAAACATGTGATATATGAGCTTGTGGAAACTGTTGCAGATAAGAATTTTTCTATTGACTCTATTATAAATATAGCTGAACATCAGTATACAATAATGACACACTCTATTAATGTCTGCATTTACGCATTAAATCTTGGCACTTACTTGAAATTTTCCAAAGAAATGCTTGAGGCATTGGGAGAAGCGGCACTCTTGCACGATATCGGAAAAAGTAAAATCAATCCTGAAATTGTTGAAAAAAAAGGACGCTTGACAGAAATAGAATTTACTGAAATGAAAAAGTACCCGATGTTTGGCTATGCCATCGGATTAAAACTGGGAATAAAAAACAAAGATATTCTCATGGGTATCAAGTATCATCAGGAAAGAATGGACGGTTCAGGGTATCCTGCAGGACTCAATGGAGAAAATATTCCTTATATAGCAAGAATTATAGCTGTATGTGATGTTTTTGATGCGTTAACGAGCAGAAGATCCTATAAAGAAGCAATGGGAGTCTTTGAAGCATTGTTGTTGATGAAAACGAAAATGAGTAAACAGCTGGATGTGAAGATTTTAAATAAAATGATAGAAATGCTCAGATAGAATTAAAAATTCTATCTGAAGAATTTAAGTTATTCTGTAACTTCTACGATTTCAGGCGTACTTTCCCAGATGCCGTGCTTAGTACAGTAACCATGTGCTACAAGAGTAAGTTTTTTCTTCATCGGTCTGATGTTGAAAGTTACTTCAGCATGAGATTTTTCATTTCCTAAAGTTCCAGGAACAAAAGTAGCCGTTGCCAATTTAGTGTCACCGTCATAAAGAGTGATAGACTCGATGTAGTGATCGAAATCATCCGGGTGAGTATATTCGTTACCCATTTTTACGTTTACTGCAAGCATTTCGCCTTTTTTAGCAACACCAGGTACGGTAATGAATGGTGAGTGACGGTCAATTAAATCTTTCTTTGCTTCTCTTTCTACTGTGTCAATGTCAACGTATTTGTTAATCTTTGGCATATTAAATTCCTTGTGTTAATTTATTTAACGTTATTGTATCTATAAAATCTTTAGCATTATCATAAATCAGAGCATATTTATCTTGTCTAAGTTTATACTAAGATTATTTGTTTTTTTTAACACTCTTTTTAACTCGGATTCTATTTTAAATAAAGATCATACTGAGTAAAAGTACAAAACCGACAAGTGAAACTGTCAATGAAAGATAAAAATAAATGTTTTTGTCGGTATCTATTTCTCCTTTTTCCAGATGTGTGATCCATGTGAGGTAGTATTTATAGGTGTATCCAGCCAGAAGCATACCGCATATCGTGATAAATATACCCAGATAATTGTAAAAGGCAATATGTGTCAACTGCGGTATGGTATCATGTTTTTTTCCTGTTAGCTCGACAGATATAATATGCAGAAACAGTTCAAATTTTTCAATAATAAAACCGAGAATAATAAGGGAGATAGAGGTTCCGATAAGTGCGGTAGTCGCTCTTTCTACTGCCATTAAGTCTTTCGGGTCGATAGAAGATTTTTTTTCTTGCATACTTATATTTCCTAACTGAAATTTATTTAAGACATATGTGAACCATTTTAAGAGTTTTTAACCAATAAAGAGATAAAATCGCGTTAATTAATACATAAAGAGTCTAAATATGTTAAAACCATTACTAATTGAAATCGGTGTTGAAGAGCTTCCTGCGGTTCCTCTTTTAAAAGAGATGAAGAATATTGAAAAAAAATATGCCGATATTTTAGAAAAATATGCTCTCTTGAGTGAATTTGAATTTTATTATACGCCTCGCCGTTTGGTAATGTGGCACAGAGAATTTCCAATGCAGCAGGCTGACAGTGTAGAAGAATTTTTTGGTGCGCCTTTGGCAGTTGCCTACAAAGATGGCGTCCCTACCAAAGCAGCTGAGGGATTTGCCCGTAAATGCGGAGTTTCACTAGACGAACTCAGTACGGCAGAAAAAGGCGGTAAAGAGGTACTTTACTATAAAAAAGATGTTGCAGGAAAACCTTCGGCGGAACTCTTGCCAGAGATTATACATGCATGGCTCAAGTCGCTTGATTTTGGCAAATCTATGCGATGGGGCAGTTTGCATGAGAGTTTTATTCGTCCTGTACGATGGATAAATGTGCAACTGGATGATACGCTTGTTCCTATGCACATGTATGGCATCGATGCTGCCAAAACTACACGTGTTCACCGTATAGCAAATTTTAATCCTGTAGAAATAACAGGGACAAAAGAGTATTTTGAAACACTCAAAAATGGTGGTGTGACACTTTTTCAACAGACAAGAGAAGAAAAAATACTTGCTGACATTAAAACAATTGAAGATGAGAACAGTGTCAATGTTGAGATAGATGAAGATCTTTTTGCGGAAGTGGTTGCTATTACGGAAAATCCGACGGCGTTGTTAGGCTCGTTTGATGAAGCATTTTTACGATTGCCTCCTGAGGTTATTATCACTTCTATGAAAGAGCATCAGCGTTATTTTCCTGTATTCAAAGAGGGCAGACTTATCAATAAGTTTGTAGTTGTCTCCAATGCCCTGACAGATGATTTTTCTGAAGTAATAGCCGGAAATGAGCGTGTGCTTCGTCCTCGTTTGGCAGATGCGCTTTTCTTTTATGAAAATGACTTGAAAAACGGTTTGAGTACAAAAGGGCTGGAAAAAGTTGCCTTTTTTAAAGGGTTGGGCAGTGTTTCGGACAAAATAAAGCGTGAAGAAAAAATTGCCAGTGCTTTATATGATATGTATCAGCCTGATGTAAAAAAAGAGGATTTGCAAAGAGCTGTAGAGCTTGCAAAGGCCGATCTGATGAGCGAAATGGTGTATGAGTTTACAGAACTTCAGGGACTGATGGGCTACTACTATGCAAAAGAAGCAGGTGAAAACGAGGCTGTTGCCTTGGCTGTAAAAGAGCAGTATCTGCCTGAGGGTGAAGAGAGCGAACTCCCTTCTGCACCTTTAAGTGCCATAGTGGCGATGAGCATCAAGCTTGATACACTGCTTGGACTTTTTTCTGTCAATGAAATCCCGACAGGTTCTCGAGACCCTTTTGCCCTGCGTCGTGCTGTAAACGGCATTATCCGTATTGTCAATGAGTACGGTTTTGAATTTGACATTGTGAAGACTTTAAAAGAGTTGTCCGCAAATTATGATGCAATTGATTTGGAAAAACTTGAAAACTTCATTATAGAACGCATCAAAAGATACTATAAAGTCAATCCGTCTATTATTGAAGCGGTTTTGGCTTCCGGTGAGAGAGAACTCCTGGCACTCGGTAGAAAAATAGAAGCACTCAATACTTTGGTCAATTCGGAAGGTTTTGATGAAGTCTCATCTACTTTTAAACGTGTGGCAAATATCACGAAAGATATTGACCTAAATGCTGATTTACATGTAGATGAAAGCCTGTTTGAAGAAGAAGCTGAAAAAATACTATACAAAAGATACAAAGAAGTGATATCAAAAACTTATGAAAGCTATGAAGAAGAGTTGGATGCACTCCTTGGGCTTAAACCTGAATTGGATGCATTTTTTGACAATGTTATGGTCAATGCAGAAGATGAAAAACTGAAAAACAACCGTAAAGCATTGGTCGCATCCATCTATAAAAGTATTCTGAAGATTGCCGACATTAAAGAAGTAAGTATATAAATGTATGATGTAGCCATTATCGGAGCCGGTATAAACGGCTGCTCTGTGGCGTATGAATTTATAAAAGAGGGTAAGCGTGTGCTTCTTTTGGACAAAGAAGGCATAGCAAGTGGAGGAAGCGGTGCTGCAGGTGCTTTTATA
Source organism: Sulfurimonas sp. NWX367 (assembly GCF_039667065.1). Lineage (NCBI taxonomy): Bacteria > Pseudomonadati > Campylobacterota > Epsilonproteobacteria > Campylobacterales > Sulfurimonadaceae > Sulfurimonas > Sulfurimonas sp. NWX367. The sequence continues at coordinate 284,816 of NZ_JALCZM010000001.1, forward strand.
TCTCCAAAATTTTCCAAAGCCGGCGAGCTTAAAGAGCTGCTTCAAGAAGCCTTTGTCTACTCTTATGATTTTTACGATAAAAATTTCCCTTTAACCTTCACAAAAGCACAGCTTGTTCACATTGCAAAAGAGGAAGCGGATGATGCAGGCTTGGATGTATATAAACAAAGTGCACCGCTGCCACTGCAAAACATTCCGCTTGATTTATACTCGCAATTGAGTGCAGAGGCAAAAAAAAGAGAGAGTGTTTCTATAGATGCCGGTGTCGTCGATGCCCAAAAAGTATGCAGTGATATGTCCTGCGGAGCGACATTTGTTCAAGAAAAAGCAGAGACACTGGTGTTTGATGATGAGTATTGGGTCATCAATGAAAGTTACAGCGCCAAAAATGTTGTGTTGGCAACAGGAGCATATGATATGCTCATTAAAGAGCCATACATCAAACTCCGTGGTGTTTGGGGACATCGCATAGATGTCACAACAACAACGCAAAACTGCTGTTCTGTGCATCAGCATGTCTCTATCTCGCCTTCAAAGAATGGAAAAATAGCCATAGGTGCCACACATAATGTGCATTATCATCCCGAAAAAAATAAAGAAGCGTATGACACTGAGCAGGGCAGAGCAGAGCTGTTGCAAAAAGCTTCACAAACTATGCAGTTGGAAAATGTGGAAGTCATAAAAGATTATACGGGACTGCGTTCGGGTTCTTTTGATTATCTGCCGATGGTCGGTTCTTTGGTACTTTCAAGCGAAACACTGCTTACATGTAAAGGCTCTTTGCATACGAAAAAGCCTGATTATTCAGAGTATGTCTATTATCCAAATCTTTTTATGATAAACGGAAGCGGCGGATACGGTTTTGTCTTGGCACCGTATCTGGCAAAAATATTGACAGAGCATATACTGCACGGAAAAAATATCAGTGAGAGAATCAGCCCGGCAAGGTTTTTTGCGCGTTGGGCTAAAAAGAGATAATCAGAGAGATTAGATTTTTACGCGTTGCGGCGGGAGCGTTTTGAAAATTGCTTTGACTGCATTGGCACGGACCTCTCTTGCTTTTCCGCTGGCAAAAGGAGAAAGATAGTAGGCTCTCTCTATACACTCGTCCGGGTCATAATTGTTGTCATACATAAAGACCACGTTTTTATCGAGTTTGTTTACATGTAAAGAGAGTGCTCTTGCATAGGCGATGATGGCTTTGTGGTGTCTGTCGTATTTGTTTCCTATGCCGAAAAAGACAAATTTTCCGCTGAGTCTGATGTTCGGTATATCAATATAGTTCAGCTGCTTGTCATATCGTGTAAGCTGAGAAGAGGTGATTTTGTCCAGGTCAGCATCAAACTCTTCTAAAATAGGAGTAGGTTCGATGTTTTCCCTGTTATAATTAAACAGATATCTGATCTGGACAAGTTTGCCTTTGTAGTGTTCTTTAAAGCCTGCGTTTAAAACATAGTCTTTTGGACTTTCATTCAGAGGGACAAATTCATCATACTTGTCAAATCCTTCTTCTTGCAAAAAACGGCTCATTTTATAACCGACTGGACTGACTTCAGGGTTATACAAAAAAACAGTTCCTGCGACAGTTTTGCGTTTTTTCTTAAGCATGTTTTCTAAATCATCAACGGTGATTTTTTCCTCTTCGTTCTCATTGATATACATATACTGTTCGACTAAATAGTCCATATCAAAGTTTGTTGAAAATTTTCCAAATACTTGCATTTATTATCCTCTGGCACTTATTAGGCGAATTATACTATAATTCTTTTCATGATTTATATAGCTTTTTTAATTTTCACTTTTTTAATATTACTGTTTGCTTTTTATCAATGGCAATATTTTATGATTTTTCGTCCTACATATATAAAAGAGAGGCGTTTGTGCCAAGACTGCTCCCTTTTAAGTGCGAAAATGGATGATGGTATAGAACTTGAGGGTGCTGTGTATGAGCCGAAAAATCCGAAAAGCACCCTGCTTATGTTTGTTGGTCGGAGTCATGACGGTGTGGCCCTTTTAAACAGGCTATCCCAGGTTTATCCAAAATCACGAATAGTAGTCTTTAATTATCGTGGTTACGGTAAAAGTGAAGGTGTGGCAAATGAGAAAAATATTTTGCAAGACAGTCTGAAAATTGCAGAGTTGGTGCAGAAAAACTATGGTGATTTTTATCTTTTGGGCTACTCTTTGGGTTCGAGTGTTGCTGCGTATGTTGCTTCAAAACATAATGTATCAGCACTCTTTTTGATAGGGGCCTTTGACTCCATAGGACAGCTTTTGCGCCAAAAATATTCTAAAATTTCTTATATGGCAAAGCTTTTACGGTATAAGTTCAAAACGATGCATTATATTGAAAATGTAAAAGCTGATACTTATTTGTTTGTGAGTCGGGATGATGAACTTATTCCTTTGCAAAATTCCAGAAATCTAAAAAAGCATATAAAAAATTTAGTGCATTATGAAGAGTTCAAAGGACTTTCGCATACGGAACTGTTTTGGGATCCGCGTGTTACAAATAAAATCAATGAAGTTATCACATGAGTGCAGGTTTGTATCTGAAAAAATTTCTAACATTTTTTGTAGAACCGCTTGGCTTGATTGTTACACTGTTGGCAGTCGGGCTTTACATGTTACATGTAAAGAAGATTCGTGTTGCAAAGATACTGTTTTTTTCGGGTCTGTTTTTACTGTTACTTTTTTCCTATCCGCCTTTTGCAAACTTTTTGGTACAGAATCTGGAAAACCAGTATCCGAAATTTGATTATAAACAGCAGGTTAAATATATACATGTACTCGGCAACGGACATAATACGGATCCGTCTCAGCCACTCTCTTCCCAAATCAGCAGTACCGGCACAAAAAGAGTTTTAGAAGGAATACTCATACATAAAAAGATGCCGGAATCAAAATTGATTTTTACAGGATACGAGGGAGATACAAATACAACAAATGCAGCGATGAATGCAAAACTGGCACATGCTTTGGGTGTGGCATATAAAGATATGATTATAAACGGGAAGCCGGCAGATACAAAAGAAGAAGCAATTTTCACCAAAACACTTGTCACAGATAAGCCTTTTGTACTGGTAACCTCTGCCACACATATGCCACGGGCTATGCTGCTTTTTCGCTCACTCGGTATGCATCCCATAGCTGCACCGACAAATTATTACAAAAGTGAGTTCAGAGGGTATCTGCAGGTTCCCAAACCTGTTTATTTTTATATTTCAAGTATAGCAATTCATGAGTACTTGGGGATACTCTGGGCAAAAAGGAGTTTTTTCTGAATTGGTATTTTAGTGCCTCAAGAGTGACAAGGAAATAGCAACAGTCGGCACTGAAGTACCGATTCCAAGAGAGTGTGCAGTTCTTCGGAATCCGTGCTTCAGTACGGGCAAGAGTGGCATGAAAGCAAAAAAAAACAGTCGGCACTCAAATTCGGAACCCGTACTTCAGTGCGGGCTTTGCGTCTTTCAAGATAAAAGAACTTATAAAAGTTTTTTCATCAACTCAATATGATAACTCTCCTGATAATTGATAAAATCAAAAAACCTGGCAAGCTCTTCATCTTTGATAGCATCACTTAACTCTTTGCACATAATTTTTGCAGCCTCTTCTTCGGCAATGCCGTCTTTGACAAACTCTTCCAAATCTTTGACGACATAGGTCATAGTGTGCAATTCTCTCGGAAGTGCTAAAATGCCTAATTTCGCCATCATGTTGCCAAATGATTTGAGATGAAAGTGTGACTCGTCAACCAAATCTTGAAAAACATTAAAATGCAGTACGTTTCTGGTTCTTGCCTGCATGTAGGCATAGACTAAGATAAGTTCATACTCTTTGTACGACTCTTCAAACAAAAAGAGTGTCAATGCGTCAATTTGCTCCTGAGAAAGGTTTTTGTCTCCCCATTTACGCTGCATATTAAATGCGGTAACCTCTTGATTGTTTTTCTCATCTTTTAAAATTTGAGAAAGATACTCTAAGAGATAGGCGTCATCCGTTTTGATGCGTTCACCTAAAATGTTTTGTGGATAAAATGGCTGAATCTCTTCTATTTGTTCTTTGAGAGCTGTAATGACTTCAAAAACTGTATTACGCTTATACAAGAGCATATCTCTGTCGTAATTATAATCCTCTCCTTTTTCCAAAGCCTCTTCGCCAAGCCATTTCATATGCCGAAAGGCAATTTGTGAAAAATCATACAAACGGGACTTGATTGTTTCATCGTTTATGGCAAATGAGGCAAAAAGTACAGCAAGCCAGAGTTCATGTTTTTTTTGGTATCTTTTATTCATTTTCTTTATCCTTCTGCACAGGTGCCGTCTCGCAGCTCTCTTTCATTTTAAACAGATGCAGTTCTTCATCTGCGCCGTTCTTTCTGTTTTTAAAATTTTGAAGTGATGCCAAAAAGGCACTAAAAACAATCTCTGCACAGATAAGTTGCTGTGCTGAGAGTTTTCCCAGTTTTTCATGTATTTTTTCGACAGCAGTATTTGCGTAGTCCAAATCATTCTCTTTTATCATCTGCGTAAACATCGATCCGATAACTACGGTATCCTGACATCCGTTCGTTGCAAATTTTACATCTTTTATGATGTTGTCATCAAGTTTTGTATAAAAGATGACATACTCTTTTGTTTTTTCATCCAGAGCCACACCCACTCCGTCGGCATCATCCAGTTTTCCGTAATTTTTCGGATTCATCAGGTGTTCCAGGACTTCAGGATTCAAGCCTTCTGGCATTTTTACATTTTCAAACATTTGTTTTCTCTTTTGAAATATTTATAATTTTTATAAGTGTAGCAAGAAAAGCATAAATTTACTCTTGAAATTCAATTTCTTCCATAACTTTTTCGGTAAAAAGGTAATCGCTCTTTTTGGCAATTTCATGACATTGGATGCAGGATTTGATCTTGCCTTCAAACCAGACATCTGTTCCTGTCTTGTCATAGACTCCGTACCACCAGTCACTGTTTTTTGTATCATACCCTTTATGCATTTTAACCATCACAACAAGACGTGCCAAATAGCTTCGTCTACTGTTTTTTTTATACAAAGGTTTTAAAATTACAGAGCCCTCGGGAAAGAACGACTGTTGTTCGATATACGGTTTTGTCGCAATCTCATTGGTATAAATATCGACTGCCGCATGGTGGTCATGTGAGTGCAGGAGTGCTTTGTTGATTTTATGCAGTTCTCTCCATTTAGGAAAAATAAAATCCTGCGATGCATCATTTTTAGTATACGCCGCAAAAATATTTGCAGTTATGAGCAGAAGGAGCAGGAGTAGATTATTCATCTTCCAAAGGTTCAAAAACATCTTTGGGTTCGCCGCAGTCCGGACATACCCAATCCTCAGGCAAATTTTCGAAGGGTGTGCCTGCAGGTATGCCATTCTCTTCATCACCCGCTTCAGGATCATAAATATAATCACATACGGTACATCTGTATTTTTGCATGAAATATCCTTCATATATAAAAATCAGTTATATCATATCATAAAAAGAGTCAATACAGAATTATGTCCTCTTAACAATGAGTTAATACGAAAGTGTTAGAATTAGCTATATTTTTTACAAGGTCTGGATGAACATGATACAAAAACTGGTTTTAGGTTTTCTTTTGCCTCTTTCGCTGCAAGCGATGAGTCTGCAGGAGACAATAGATGAGGCATTACAGCACAATAACTCTTTGAAAAAAATCTTTTTGGATAAAGAGGTTTCACAAAAAAGCAGGCGTATAAAGCAGGCACAGAACCTTGGTCGATTTGATGCTACCCTCAATTATGACCATTACAACAATGCACGAACACTGGTGCCGTTAACACCAATGCAAATCGTTTCTTCTCCAACAGGTGCCTATGAGATGCCGACAACAAATGATTTGGTCTCTACGGGTATCTCTTACAATGTGACGCTTTTTGACGGATTTGCCAAACAAAACAGCTATAAAATATCGGATTTAGCATATAAAAACAGTCTTTTTAAAATAAAACTTGCAAAAGCAGAGCTCATTTACAATGTAGAAAATATTTATCTCTCTCTTTTATCACTGCAGGAGCAGCTCAAAGCACAAAAAAAGTATATAGAGGCAAAAAAGAGTCTTTACATGTATATACAAAAAGCATATAAGCTTGGAGGAAAATCAAAACTTGACATGCTGGAGGCAAAAAATGCCTATGTGGAAGCAGTGGCAAATAAAAATAAGATAACCTCCAATATAGCAATTTTAAAAGCTTCTCTTTCGCAAATGATTGCCTCGGACAAATTTGACAAAGCAGAAGAGGTCAGTGTCACTTTTGAGGGCTTGCAAGAAGGCGAACCGGACCTTAAAAGCTTAAGCCGATTAAAAATTGCTGCACTAAAAAGCAATATAGCACAAAAAAGAGTCCGTACCGCAGAGGCACTGTACTATCCAAAGGTGGATTTCAGTGCATATTACGGCTACAGTATGGGGCCCAATGCAACGACAAATACTTTTGCTCAGACAGGTGTGACATATTTAAACAAAAATGACTTTAACAGTGAAAATGTATGGCAGATAGGTTTGCACCTGCAGTGGAATCTTTATGATTTCGGAGCAAAAAGTGCAGATGTGGCCAAAGAAAAGATTGCTCTGATGCAGTCAAAAATAGACAAAAGCATAACACGGTTGGAGTTGGAAAAAAATTTAAAAATTGCAAATTCCAAAATAGAAATCGCACAGGCAGACTATACAGCTTTGCAAAGTCAGTATGAACTTTTACAGGAGATAGAAAAAGCCCAGCAGATCAAGTATGAAAACAATGCCCTTTCTCTTGTGGATTTGTTGGATACACAGGCAAAAAAAGAGCTGGTCTATGCCCAAATGACAGAAGCAAAATACGGGTATCAAAAGGCGAAATACTATAAAGAATATCTTTTAGAAAAGGAAGTGAAGTAGATGAAAAAAACTGTATTAATTGTTTTTAGTGTTATTGTAATAGCAGGCGCAGGAATTTTTTTGAAAAAACAAAAAGAACATGTGGCTGCTTTGCCTGCAGCAAAAGAGTATAGTAAAAGTGTAGAGACTACTGTAGCAAAGGAGAAAAATATTTCTCGTACGAGAGAGTTTTTGGCAGAGGTGTTTTCTTTGAAGCAGGCAGATATTGCTTCAAAATTTACAGCAAATATCAAAAAAATATATGTGCATGAAAATGACAAAGTAAAAAAAGGGGAACTTTTGGTGACGCTTGATGATAAGGATATTTTAGCAAATCTTGCATCACTCAAAGCACAGAAAAAAGCATTTATGCTTGATTTAAAAAATGCTCAGGATATTTTGCAAAGAAATAAAAAGCTTTATGCAATCGAAGCTGTTTCCAAAGAGATACTTGATGCTTCGAATGCAAAGTATCAGACAAAACGTTCAGCTGTCAAATCGACGGAGGCAAAAATAACACAAACAAAGGTACAGTTGAATTACCTGAATCTTGTAGCCCCTTTTGACGGTGTTATCGGCTCTAAACTCCTGGATGAAGGGTCCATCGCTCCGGCAGGAAAACCTGTTGTCACGCTCAATACAGAGAAGCAAAAGCTGACTTTTTCTTTTTCCCAAAATCAGATACCAATAGCCAAAGGACAAAAGGTTTACCTGCAAAAAAGCTTGATAGGAAGAGTCAGCAAGGTTTATGATGATGCAAAAAATGCTCTGCTCGTTGCCGAAGTCACACTGCAAAAACGCATAGATTTTGCAAACAAATCTTTTGTTCATATCAACGTTGAAATTGCAAATGCAAAGGGATGCAGTGTTCCTTTAAATGCACTTTTGCATACACAAGAGGGTGTATATGTAATGCAATACAAAGAAGGCAAATTTTCAAAGCTTGCCGTTGACCTGCTTTTGGAAGACAACAGAGCGGCTGTCGTATCTCCATGTCCAAAGTATAGCGTGGCTCTGGGTTCTGAAGCAAAACTTTCTATGCTTCCAGCCTATGGAAAGATAATAATCGACAAGGCGCAGACGCATGAAAAATAGTTTTTCCATAGTGGATTTTTTACTTTCAAGACCCTATTTTATTATTTCATTTTTGGCACTGTTTTTATTTTTGGGCCTTGTCGGGTACAACAAAATAGACAGAAAACTTTTTCCGGATTCCAATTATCCAACTGTAGCAGTGGTAATTGTAGAACCGGGAGAATCAGCGAAAGGTTTGGCGGCAAATGTTTCCATTCCTGTGGAAGAGGAGCTGTATACACTGGACAAAATAAGAAGAGTCTACTCAACAACCATTGATGAAGTGAGTGTGATTTCTGCCGAGTTTGAGTATACAAAAAATATTGACAGTGCTACAAGTGATGTCTCCAATGCGCTTGATAAAATCAGGGCCAAACTGCCTGCATCCATTTTAAATCCCCAGATTATAAAAATAACAGAAGCAACTGCCCCGATAGTGACATATGCAGTCAGTGCAAAAGAGGGAAATGTCTCTTTGGAAGATATCAGGCAAATTGTGCAAACACAGATAAAGCATAAGCTTATTAAAGTACAGGGTGTTGCCAATGTGGATGTATTTGGCGGCTATGAAAAAGAGATAGAGGTTATCGTCGATAAAGAAAAACTTGAGCGCTACAATCTTGATATAGCCCTGGTTGTTGCCAAATTACGGGCAAATGATAATGACTTTGCTATTGGATTTATTACAGGAAAAGACAAAAGATATCTTTTGCGGGCCCAGGGAAAACGTGATACTGTAGCCAATCTGAAAAAAGTCAGTATTACCAAAGAGATACAACTGCAAGATATCGCAAAAGTCTATTTTGGACATTATGACAACAGTGCCGAATACTATGGAAATTCAAAAAATGCTATCGCCATTGCTGTACAGAGAACCGGTAATGCTGATGTAATAAGAACAATCGCACGAGTAGAAAAAGAGATACAAAAACTGCAAAACAAATATAAGAATCTCTCTTTTGTAATTACCGATACGCAAAAAGACACTATAGTGCAAAGTACAAACAATATGTTTGAATCTTTGCGCGATGCCATCATTATGTCGACGCTTGTTGTTTTTTTCTTTTTGGCATCTTTTCGTCAAGTTTTGGTTGTTTTGGTTACCATTCCACTTGTTTATGCTACCACTATAGCCCTTATGTGGATTATGGGTATAGAGTTTAATGTCGTGACGCTTACCGCCATTATATTGGCACTGGGACTTCTTTTGGATGATGCTGTAGTCGTGATGGAAAACATTGAAAGGCATTACAGAGAACTCCATGATGAGATACACAAAGCTGTCTATAACGGAACCAAAGAGATTATGTTTGCAGATTTGAGTGGAACGATCACAACGATGATAGCCCTCTCTCCTATGCTTTTTGTAGGAGGATATCCGCAGACAATTTTCCAACCGCTTGTAGCAACACTGCTTTTGGCACTGGCAGCTTCGTATGTTATATCTATAACGGCTGTGCCTCTGTTGTCACTGAAAATTCTTACCATCAAATCTCCTTTTGTTTTAAAGAGCGAAGCTTTTTTTGAAAAAATCACAGGAGGATTCAGCAGTGCAATCGCCGATTTTTTTGTGCGTGCCGTCTCTTTGGGTGCAAAGAAAAAAAGCATTGCATTGTTGTATGTGGCGGTACTTTTTCTGCTCTTTTTTACAAGTGTCAAAGGTGTTATGCCAACTGTCGGACAGGAACTGATGCCGCCTATGGATACAGGAGGAGTAAGAATCAGCATCACAGTGGATCCGAATCTGCCTATAGAAGCGAGTAAAAAAGTAGTAGAAGAGGCAAACAAAATCATAACAAAACAGGGAGAACTTTTGTATCTCTCAAGTGCCATTGGAAGCGAAGCGGGTGTTATGAGTATAGGAAGCGGCAGTTCTATAGACCACATCAGCATATCGGCAACCTATGTAGACAGATACAAAAGAAAAGAGAGTATCTGGCAGATAGAACGCAAACTGCGTGAAGCACTGAATAAAATAAAAAATGTAAACAGTGTGGATGTTGTAGATTATGGTGCAACAGCGATTGCGAGTCTTCGTGCAAATATTGATGTAACACTCTACAGCGATGATGTGACAAAACTGCAAAAGGCCGGTGACATTGTTGCAGATGCAATGCAACATACAGGCGGGGTCGTCAGTGTTTCAAGAACCTGGCTTGCGAGCAAAAGAGTCTATGAATTCAGTATAGACGAGAAAAAAGCCGCCTATTACGGTTTAAGCAACGAAGAGATAGCCAAACAACTCCAACTCTTTGTACGCGGGGCAAAAGCAGCCTCATTTTATCTGCAAAATAGTGCGGATTTTGGCATAAGAGTATGGGTAGACAAGAAAAAGAGAGAAAGTATTGAAGAAATTAAAGACTATCTTGTTACGACAAAAAGAGGAAAAATACCTTTGCGTGATATGGTAAAGATCACAATGGTGCAGGAGCCGTCTCTGATTACAAGAGAAGGATTGCAATATACTCTGAATGTGTACGGTTTTCGGGAAAAGGCGGCGATTTCTCATATAATGGCAAATTTTGACAAAGCCTTTGCAGGTAAAGTATTGCCCGATGGTGTAACAATGGAGCAGACGGGAGATATAAAACAGTTTAAAAACTCTGCAGGAAGAATGGTAGGGGCCATTGGTTTTGCAGTTATATTGATACTTTTTACCCTCATCGCCATGTTCAATTCTGTAAAAATTTCAATGATGATAGTCTTTTCGATACCGCTTACCATTATAGGGGCTTCGTGGATGATGCTTCTTATGCACTACCATACCTCTATGCCGGCAATGATGGGATTTATCCTCTTGAGTGGTATTATCGTCAACAATGCAATCCTTCTAATCCATTTTGCACTTGAAAAGATGAAAGAAGGATACAGCACTTTTGAAGCAATGGTTGAGAGCATCAAGATACGAACGCGGCCTGTTCTTATGACAGCGTTTGCAACTTCTGCGGGTATGCTGCCTGTCGCGCTTGGATCTGCCATTGGGTTGGAGCGTTTGGCACCGCTTGGAACGGTAGCAATTGGCGGTTTGATTGTAGGTACCTTTTTGACTCTGCTGTTTATACCGCTTGTATTTATCTGGAGCGTGAAACCGAAGGAAGTCTAGTATTTGATTTTTGCAAGATAAAGCCCGTTTGGAGGTGCCGGTTTGATTTTGTACTTTTGGGTGCAGTTGAGCTGTGCTTGTATTGCATCTTTAGTGAGTGTCAAAAGTGCACCGACCATCAGTCTGATCTGGCTGCGCAAAAATCCGTTGGCCTCAAAGTATAAAACAATGTAGTCTTTGTGCTGATAGGCAAAAGCTCTGTATATAATTCTTGTAGTAGATTTTACGTCACTGCCTGTTTTCATAAACTGTCTGAAATCATGCTCTCCGACAAAAAGAGCGATGTTTTGCTGTATCTGTTGCAGGTTTACATCCTCTAAAAAAGTAACAAAATCACTTTCAAAAGGATTTTTCTGTTTTGTTTTAATGATGTAACGGTAGCTTCTTTTTTTTGCACTGTATCGTGCATGAAAATCATCCTTTACATGTATGATTCTTTTTACATGTAAAGCATCACAGAGCATTTTATTGAGAACTTTTTTGAGTTTTTCCATATCATCCCAGTAGGGCGGTAAATCTATATGACAGACCTGCATAGTAGCATGGACGCCTTTGTCAGTTCGCCCGCTTGCCACGACTTTCTGCTCAATTCCCAGTTTTTTCAAAACATTTTCAAGCTCACCAAGGACTGTATCAGATGTCTCTTTTTGTGTTTGAGAACCAAAAAAATGAGTGCCGTTATAGGCTAAATGCAATGCTGCTCTCATGTGAATTAAAACTTATTGACGATAGTTTTTCTATAGATGGCATATGTTATTATCAGCCATGAAAGTGCAACAACAGGAATCGTATAGTATTGAAACATTTTTTCCAAACCTATTGTCATCCCATAAAATAAAACTATGCTTACAAAGAGATATAAATAGACTTTAGACTTCTGATGTCTTACCTGAACTATACCGATGCTTGCGATTAAAAAAAGTGTTATCATCGGAAAGAGACTCAGCAAGGTATCTTTAATGAAGATATGTTTTTTTCTCCCGGCATTCTCTTTTGAGAGCCAGTACTGCAAGGGTTGTTCATAGGTGGTCAAGTCTGCTTTGAGCGTATCGTTGATAAGCATCTCTTGGAAATTTATCTGAGAAAATTTTTCTTTTGAATAACTGTAACCCTCTCCATCCATTAACTGAAGACGTAAAATTCCCGAATCGTTAATAACTTTGGCTTTTTTTGCAGCAATGAGTATCTCTTCTTCCTGTTTTTTGTTAAACAAAAATACCTTGGAAAAGGTACCGTCTTCGTTTTTTGCTCCAATGTATAAAAGCCAGTCCCCAAAACTGTTTCCAAATTCACTAGCTGCAAGATTGAATTTTGCTTCACTCTTTTTATAGGAGAGGAAGTTTTTTGACAAAGTAGTCGTATGGGGTGCAACAACCAGGAAGTTAAATGCCAGCAGCAGACTTAATATGAAAGCAGGTTTGAAAAAGGTTCTGATGATAAAACCCGGTGCAATTCCAAGTGAAAAAATAACGATTATTTCATTGTCATTTGAAAGTTTAAACAAAGAAAGTGTTGCTGCGACAAAAAATGTAATAGGCAGCGTATAAAAAAGAATTTCAGGCAGTATGAAAAGATACAGTTTGCCCATTTCCAAAATAGTCAGTTGAATAACTGCCGTATAGGTAGAGAGTTTAATTAAAAATATTACTGATGCTATGACAAACAACGGCAAAAATATGGACATAAAAAGAGCAGAAAAGTTACTCAGTATATATTTTTTTAATCTCAGCATTAGTAGTTTGCCTCGATGTATCTGAGTATTTGAGAATCATACACATAGACTATGAAAGTTGCAAGTGCCAAAAAAGGCACAAAGGGGACGCGTTGTTCCTCTTTTGATTTGTTAAGAAGCAAGAGCATAACCGGCAAAGCCAAGAGGGCTGAGAGAAAAATGGCAACAAGACCAAGTTTGACTCCTAAAAGTGCGCCCATTGCAGCCGCTACCATAATGTCGCCTTCTCCCATAGCTTCTATAAAAGGTGTCCTGTCATAGTGCCTGTTCCAGGATGTTTTCGTTTTTAGTCCGGCTCTAAATACAGATGATGTTAAGTAATAAGAAAGAGTAAAACGCAGGAGTGTAAAACCACCGGCAAAAAGGAGGGCGTTTTCCAGGTTAAGAACAAAACCTTGAATACTCCATGCGCCGAGTATGGCAAAGAAAATAGCCAAGAGGTTGAGTGAATCGGGTACCATTTTGTATCTGAAATCTATAACCGAAAGCGCTAAAAGCATCAAAAAACTCAAAGCTATGAAAAATGCCGGCAGATTCAGTCCGAATTTATTGGCAAGAATGACAAAAATAAAACCTGAGAGAAGTTCTATAAGCGGGTACTGCACAGAAATATGTGATTTGCAGTAGGCACATTTTCCTGCTAGAAAAATCCATGAAAAAAGCGGAATGTTATGCCAGGGTTTGAGCTTTTCATTGCATGCAGGGCAGTGTGACGCATCAAAAACAACGCTTTCTCCCTTTGGTATGCGAAGAATGACAACATTTAAAAAAGAACCAAAAAGTATACCGAGTATAAAAGCTATGCCAAGTTCCATCATTTTAAACCACCAAATCGTCTTTCAATTTTTGTAAATTTTTGTAGAATTTTTTCTAATTCTTTACATGTAAAGTCCGGCCAGAGCGTATCTGTAAAAAAAAGCTCTGCATATGCCGACTGCCAAAGCAGAAAGTTTGAAAGCCGCTTGTCTCCTCCGGTACGAATGAGTATATCTACGGCTACTTTGCAGTCAAGTGCATTGTTAAGCATCTCCAGTGTGATATTTTCATCCTGTTTTTTTAAAGAATTTATTGCACGAAGAATCTCGTCCTGCGAACCGTAGTTCAGGGCAAGACTCTGCACCAACCCGTCACAATGCGCCGTTTTTTCTTCTACCGTTTGTATGGTTTTTTGCAGTGATTTTGAAAAAGCACGAATGTCACCGATAGCTTCAAATCTGACATTGTTTTGTAAGTAAGAGGGCAATTCGTCTTTGAGATATTTTTCCAAAAGTTTCATTAAAAACTCAACTTCGAGACGTGGTCTTTTCCAGTTTTCCGTTGAAAAGGCATAAAGTGTCAGGCGTTCTATATCTTCATCATTTGAACAATAGGTTGTGATTGCTTTGACGACTTTTGCACCTGCTTCATGCCCTTTGACTCTTTTTTTGCCCTGTTGCTCTGCCCATCGTCCATTTCCGTCCATTATGATGGCTATATGTCTGGCCTTGTTCATCATCTATTCTTGCAGCTCTTTTGCATTTTTGATTATTTCAAAAGATACATGCAGTTTGTCCGCTTTTGGTATGTGCACATTTTTTTGTGGTGTAATAAAGTCTATTTCATTTTCGTCACTGCCAAAGCTTGAGGCATTTTGTAAAACATTGAGACAGACTGCGTCAAGTTTTTTCTCCTGTAACATTTTTTTTGCATTTGTTTCGGCTTTTTCTTTCTCCATTTCTGCTTTAAAACCTATGACTGTAATGCCTTCTTTTTCAATTGTACTTAAAATGTCAATATTTTTTTTCAGACTCAGTTCCCACTTTTCACCCAAATCCTCTTTTTTAAGTTTTGCATTTTGAGGAAATTCAGGAACATAGTCACTCACCGCCGCTGCCATAAAGAGATAGGGCTTTTTTTGGATAAGATGAATATGCTCGTCACGTATGAGTGTCGCTTTTGAAAGCTTGCCTTTTTTTGCAATGCGTATGGAATCGACAAGATACTCAAGCATCTCCTGTGTGTCTTCTACGTCTATTTTATGCATATTGACAGGCAGGTCACGGTCAAATTTTGTGGCGATGAGATTAACATCTGCCCCTTTTAAATAGAGTGCCGTTGCCAAAGCCGATGCCATTTTTCCGCTTGAAAAGTTTGAGATGTAGCGCACTTCATCTATTTTTTCTATCGTGCCTCCGCCGGTTACTATCACCCGTCTGTGTTCCCAAAACTCCTCTTTTAAAAGTTCACGGCAGGTTTGATAAAAAATATCCAAAGGGTCGGCCATAGCGCCGTCTCCGACAGTCTTGCAGGCCAACTCTTTTGTCTGCGTCTCTAAAATAGTATAGTTTGCAATGCCGAGCATCTTCAAATTTGCCTGAGTGATTGGATTTTGGAGCATATTTGTATTTGCCGAGGGTGCCAAAATTTTCATACCGCTAAAAGCAAGCGCGCATTGCAGCAGCATATTGTCTGCAATGGCATTGGCAAGTTTGGCGATGGTGTTTGCCGTTGCAGGAGCAATGACCATGATGTCTGCCCATTGGGTGATTTTAATGTGGTTATGCTCATTTGCCCAGGACTCGTTTGTGTCATCAAGGACCTGATTTGAAGTGAGTGTTTCAAAAGTGAGCGGAGTTATAAATTTTTTTGCACTCTCACTCATAACAATCTTTACCTCTGCTCCGGCTTTAATGAATTCTCTGACGAGTTCGAGTGTTTTGTACACAGCAATAGAACCGGTTACACCAAGGAGAATTTTTTTATCTTTGATTAAATTTGTTGGAATATTCATTCAAAATCTCTTCATTATATTTTCTAGTATTTTATCTAAAAATACTTAGAAATACTAAAGGAACTTAATGATTAAGCTGTTTGGTTGTATACTTTAGTATGCAATACATGTAAAGGAGCTTTCATGAACCATAACGAACAGATGAAAAAGTATTACGAAAGGTGTGATATTGACCTTATCAAGGGGCATTTAAAAGAACTGCTGACTGCGGCAAAGAAAGAGATAAAGCAAATTCAGGTTGAAGAGATTGACTTGGAAAATATGGTTTTGATTGATGTGCGGGAATCTGACGAGTTTGCAAGCGGTGTCATCCCTGCTAAAACTGTTTTTACCATTCCTCGGGGGAAATTGGAATTCGCCGTTGATGACAAACTTGTTGATTTAAGTGATCATCAAATAGTCTGTTATTGTCTCAAAGGGGCTAGAGGTCTGATGGCTGCAAAAACCCTCAAAGATTTGGGTTTTAGCAATGTTGTCAATCTCGAAGGCGGTATTTCAAGTTGGGTAAATGCGCATAAACCGATAAAAAATTATCTCGGATATTTTATTCTTGAGACAAACTAAAGTTTTTTTATAAAAACGACTTTGAGGTAATTACCCTCTTGAAATTTTTCTGCCACGCGAAAATCTTTTGGAAGAGAGTAGCGTTTTAGCACTTTGTATTTTATTTTTACATCTTTGAAAGCTTTATCTATGAATCTGCCAAAAGTCATCATACTGAAATTGGCAGCATTGGTGGAAGCTACGATAATACCGCCTTTATTTGTTATTTGTATGACCTCTTTGAGCAGCTTTACATAGTCTCTGTTAGCGCTGAATGTATGTTTTTTTGAACGTGCAAAACTCGGTGGATCAACGACAACCATATCAAAAAGCAGTTTTTTTCTCACGGCATATTTAAAGTATAAAAAGACATCTTCAACAATGATATTTTGATTTTTCAAATCAATGTTGTTGATGGAAAACTGTTCTTGCGTTTTTGGTAAACTTCGTTTTGCCAGGTCAACGCTTGTCGTGCTTTTTGCACCGCCAAGGGCTGCAAATACTGAAAAAGCGCCCGTGTAGGAAAAAGTATTTAAAACGGTTTTTCCTTTTGCATATTTGTCACGAATGGCTTTTCTGACCTCTCTTTGGTCCAAAAAAACTCCCACCATTGCCCCATCATCCAAATAAACGGCAAAATTTGCCCCGTTTTCCTTTACATGTAAAGGCTGCGGTGCTTTTTGTCCAGATACAAAGTCACTTTTGTCATCGAGATACATGCCTTTTGTATTAAAGCGTTTTTTCTGATAGATTCCTTTAAAGTCGATACTCTGTTTAAAAGCTTCGAGTATACTCTCTTTGAATGTATAAATACCGATGCTGTACCATGTAAAGAGATAATAGCCTTCAAAATAATCAATACTCAAGCCGCCGATGCCATCGCCCTCACCGTTAAAAACCCGAAAGGCAGTTGTTTGCGTGTCGGCAAAGAAATCTTTTCTGTAGGAGAGTGCCTCTTTGATTTTTCTTTTGAAAAATTCGCTGTCTATGGTTTCATCTTCTTTTTGTGAAAGAACCCAGCCATGCCCTTTGTTCTGTAATCCGTAGTAGCCTTTTGCAATGAATCTCTTTTTTTTGTCATACAAGTGAAGCAGACTGCCTTCTTCTTCGAGTTTATGCCAATCTTCAAAATACTCTTTCATAAGCAGAGGATAACCGTTTTGTATCTGCTGTGTAAATTCAGGTTTGAGTATCAGGTCTATTTCATTGTGCATTTTTTTCTCTCAAGTTTGTCATATAGGTTCAGCATATTGGTATAGTCTTTATGCAGCGTTGTTTCTATTAAAAAGTCTGTATTATTGAGAATACCCAAAGATTTTACTACTTTTTCTTTGGAAAACACCTCATATAAAGCTTCTTTGTACTCTTCATAATCAAGTTGCATCTCCTGCATTCGAGCAAGTTCTACTACGAGATGACCGAGTTTGTTTGTCCCGTATTCCAATAACTCCAGTGCCTCGTCATACTCACCCAGGCGCAATAAAATCTGTGCTTTAAATTCAGCCATTGTAAAATTTTTCACAAAGATGACACCGATGTATTTTTCCATATTGAGTGAGTCTTCCAATGATTCAATCTCAAGCATAATTTCCTGCGGGTCATATTTTGTAAAATTGAGTACCATATCACGGATAAGTTTGCCGTTGTTTTTGTTGTTATATATCAAATCCTCTATGGGATAAACTTCTGAAATACCGGGAACAATGATTTGACAGGAGTAAAAATCGAGGTAATCATATTCTCTGATGTAAAATTCTTTCTCCATATCTTGAAGAATCTTTGTAAGATAGTTATATTCATCTTGCGTGGAGTTTCCTTTATACGAAAAAGGAGAATACCCAAAACTCTTTTTGGCACTCAAAAAAGGAAATCCGAGTTTGCCGTTGGAGTCTATAAAGTGTGATTCAAGGTTAAAACTGTCTGAGACAAGACTCATGTCAAAAGTAGGCACTTCAAAACTGTCAAGATTTTCAAGAGAACGTCCCTGCATAAGCTCGGTCATTGTGCGTTCAAGTGAGACTTCAAGAATAGGATGTGCTCCAAAAGAGACAAAAAGTGTAGCATTCTTCGGATCTATCAATGAAATGGCAGTGACGGGAAACTGTCCGCCCAAAGAAGCATCCAACACTTCGACCTTATAGCCGAGTTTTTGCAATGCCTGTACATCTTCATAGACTTTTGGAAAACTTGCAACAACGTCATCAGGAAATTTCGGCAAAGCATAGCCGTTTTTAATGATAGCGATTTTTGCATAGCGCTCAAAAATCTCACTCAGAGCCTGCACCTTTGCTTCCAAAGGGGTGTTTCCCGTCGCCAAACCGTTGCTCACGTAGAGATTGCTTAAAATATTAAGCGGAATGGCAACACGCTCCTGTGTGGATTGTTTGACAAAAGGAAGTGCGACAATTTTGTCTTCATAGTCGCTGTTGAAATCCACCAAATCTTCAGCTGAGAGATTGTTCTCAGGGTTGTACACTGCCATAAGTTCATCGCTGAGATACGCTTCATCAAAAGAAAAAACAACTTCATCAGGATAATATTTTCTCTTTGGCAAATGAAAATCTATAAAAAAGTTGTTTGTCTGCAGACGCTCAATATATTCACCCAAAGCACTTGCCACAGAAGCATCGCTGAGTACACCTTTACCGTTGGAATAAATATGTCCGGGTGCTTCTTTTGAGCTGAGATTCACCGAATAACAGTGAGTGAGGGGATTTTTGTGTTCTTGAAAAACCGTTTCGCATCCGACATCAGACAAAACAGCCTTCATCGAAGATATAGAGCTTTGAAGCGGAGCTTCTTTTGATAAAAAATTCATTAAATATTTTTTCCTGCATTGTTTTTATTGAGTAAAGTTGGCAATCATCATTCCTAATCTTTATTTGTTAGCATTTAAGCACAGTTAGTCTTGTAGTCTAAAAAAAGACTTTCTACTGGTATGTGCAACTGCTTATGTAAATTTCTTATCATCTCAATAGTGAGTTTTCTTTTTTTATTTAAAATTTCAGATACTCTAGATTTACTTCCAACAATAGAAACTAAGTCTTTTTGCTTTAAGCCTTCTTGCTCCATTCTAAACTTAATAGCTTCTATTGGGTCAGGTGCTTCAATTTTATAGTGTTTTTCTTCATAAGCCTCTACTAAAGTTGTTAAGACTTCTAGTTCATCCATCTCTGGTGTATTTGGTTTGGCACTCATTAAATTTTCAATTCTTTGCAGTGCTTCATTATAGTTTTGCTCATTTTTGATTGGTTTAATATTCATCTTATAAATCCTCCATTTTAACTTTATCGTATTGTTTATGTGTTCCAATAAATTTTACAAAAACAATTTTTGCATAATAGTTTATTGAAACTATCAATCTATACTTATTTCCAGCAATATTGAAAACAACTTTTTCATTTCCAATAATACTAGCACTTCGATACATCTCTTTTACTTCATTTGGATTATTCCAATCAAGTTTTAGAACTTCTTTATGCCAAGCTTCTAAAGGATTTTTAGAATCTGTGTATTTTGGCTGCTCGTAAAAATCTTTTAGTTTTTTCTTTGAAATTATTCTCATAGATGGATTGTAACACAGTTCCCGTTTATAGAACTTAAATTATATACAAGATAAAATTTTTAGTGGTTTGTTCGGAGTTCAGCTTCGTTTTGTTATATTTTACACCCTAGATATTTAATTATAGGGGGTGTAATTCGTAATTTTTTGGTGTATCTTTGCTTATTTGATGAGCTTTTTTTGTATCTCATTCTCCATAGTGTGACCACATTCTTAAAACTCTTACTATTTTATCAAGTTCTTTTACTTCATAAACCAACCTGTGCTATGATGGATAGGCTCATTCATACTTCACACAAAATTGAACTTCTCTGATTTGTTATCATTCTTTTAATAGTCAAACATTTCTACTAAAAGTTGAGCTATAATCTTTTGTGTTTTAGTATCTACTCTTCCTAATATTTTAACTATTCTTGACTTATCAATAGTTCTTATTTGATCTAACAATACTAAACCATTTTTAGCTTCAAATTTTATCTTTGGTCTAAATATAAAATCAAAACCTATACTCGTCATAGGTGCTACAATAACCGTTTTTAGCATACTCATTTCATCTGGAGATATAATAATACACGGTCTTGTTTTTTGTATTTCTGAGCCTACTGTTGGATTTAGTTTAACTAAAACTATATCAAATCTTTTAATATTTTTTACCATTCGTAATCTTCTAAATCACTGTCATTGAGCATATCATTTAAAATTGCTTCATCTTGAATATTTTTATTTTTTAATAAAACTTCTTGAATATTTTCTTGCCATTTTTCTCTATTTTTTATTTCTATAGGTTTAATCAACAAACCATCTTTAACAACTTCAAAATCAAGCTGTTTGTTTTCAAGATGTGCTTGAGCAATTATTGGTTTAGGGATTCTTATACCTTGTGAGTTTCCTATTTTTGTAAGCATTGTCATTTAATAACTCCAAATATATTTGATATGTAATTATATTGTAATAACACTGAAATTGTCAAGTCTTAGAGAGTGATTTTATGATAACGGTTGAAGATAACCATAAATTGCCGCTAGGTAATTTATTGGCTACTCTGTTTTGTTATAACTCTTTCTAAATCTATGTTGAAAAAGTCGTTATATTTGCTGTTTTCTTTTGTAAAGACCATTATATTAAACTTACTTCTAGTTATTCCAGCATAAACAATCTCTTCATTATCTTCTTCATCAATAATTAGAAATAATGTAGGAACTTCATATCCCTTAAAACTATGTATAGTAGATAGTTTCATCATGCCATTATTTAAATTAAATCCAATTTTTTTTCTTTTTCTAATATTATCTATTTCTTGTGGAAACTTTTTACTCATTTCTAATGTCTCAAAAGTCGTCAATGTTTTATCTGTATGATTCTTTCGTATATTATAGTCAATATTTTTTAGTAAATCTATATTTGAGCATAAAATCGCTACATCATTTGGATGAATGTCATAATCTCTAATTTCTTGGATTATAGTTGATGCTATTTCATTGATTTTATCGTTTTGATAACTTTTTATTTTGTATATATCTAATGACAATGAAGGTTCATTTTTAGTATCTTCATATGTGTCTATTTCATATTTATCTTTAAAAAATGTTGTTTGAAATCTTTTTGCTAAGTCTAATATTCTACCACCATTTCCTTGATGTCTTATAGACTTATTTAATGCTTCCCATCTACCAAATCCTTGAACTATTTTAGGTTTCTTTTCGCTATCCAATTCTCTTTCATATATATTTTGTTTCTCATCACCAAAGAGTACCATTTCTGAATTTTCTTCTAAAAAATATTTTCTAATTATTTTTATCCATTCTGGTTTATAGTCTTGAATTTCATCTATAAAAATAGATTTGTATTTAGGAATGTCATTTTTATACTGTTCAAAAAGTTTTGCATTTGAATAGTAATTGTCATCTAAAAATATTGATAATTGATTATGTGCTAAGTCTTCAGGTATTTCTATTTCAATACCTATATTATTGAATAATTGAGTTATAAGTTGATGATAGTTTGTAATATAAAAATATTTCCAGCTAAAGTCTTCTCTAACATCACTTATTTTGTCATGAATATAACTTCTTAATGTAATATTATATGTAAGGATTAACACTCTATTCTCATGTCTTTTATACGCATTGACTGCTCTTTTTGCTAATACAACTGTTTTCCCAGATCCTGCAACACCTTTTATTTTTTGGTGTATTGGTTTGCTAATAGATAATTTTTCTTGCTTTTTTGTATAGTCAATTTTTATACCTTGATTAATTGTATGAAAGGGAGGTTGTAAATAGCGTTGAAACTCTTTGTATATATGTTCTGTGAAAATCTTTGAATCAATTGATGGTAAATGTATTTTATTAATATTATCATTCCCTATTGAATGATAATTCAAATCTCTTTCAATTTTCAATTTCTTTCTTTTTTGATAATCTAATTGTTTCTCATATTTATCATAAGAAATAGTTTTATTCTTAAATGATTCATGTAAATCATATTCAATTTTTTTATATTCATTCATGACATTACTAAAAAAATCTGAAAGACTTCGTTTAGTCGCATGATGAAAATATACATATGAATTAATGCGTCCAAAAAATTGTTTATTTTTTAGTTTTGCTTCTAGCATTCCATCAATATGTAAATTAAATAGATTTGTTTTGTATCTAAAAACTTGTTGAAATGGAGATTTTAATAAAGCTCCATTTTCTGTAAGATGCCAGTGGTTATTTTTATCAATATTATATAAGTTTAGATTCCAATCTTTTACTTCAATAATTGCAACCCCAGCATCTTTTTGAACTAAAATAATGTCAGGCATATCACCATTTAAAAAAGGTTGAAAATATATTTCTACACTCTCAGGCAAGTGCTCGAGAAGATAGTTTAATAAGTACCATTCACCATCTGTAGGTGCTACTTTAAGTCTTTTAATATTTTCAATTGTAGGTAATATCTTTGCCATTATCTTCTCTATATATCAATTTTAGATTAAGTTGTTCTGTGGTTATAACGGGGGCGCGGGTGAATGACGGCGACATCTGAAAATTTATTTTCTGATGTTGTTGCTCATTCCTCCCGCTTATTATCTGGCGCTGTGCGACAGATGACTAGCGGGTGTTCAACCCGCGCCCCCGTTATCCGGTCACGCAGTGAGCGGATAACTATTTATCAACAAACAGTATATTCCAAAAACACTTAAATTAACAAATAACATACACTTTATATGATTGTTAATTTTTGATATTTATTGAAAAATATGCCAAAACATTATTTTTTTAGTTGATTTGAAAAAATACAATACCATTATTAAAAATAAAGTATATGTTTTATGCTGTATTTATAAATAACAGCTCATTTTGTATGTTATTTGTCATATATATCGCATAACATGCAAAATGTTACTGAAAGGGATGAGGCAAAGCCTCTTTGTATTTCGCAAGTTTTTCTTCAAATTTCATACTGGCATAGGCTGGGGAGGTTGAGGGGAGCAGGACTTTTTTGATTTTCAGATGTTTGTACTCTTTGTCAAAAATCTGTTGTGCTTTTTTGCCTGTAAACAATATGGTTTTGATGTTTGGATATTCTGCTAAAAGTTTTTCAAAATCATTGACTGTGATATTTTTCAGGTTGGTATCACTGGAATTGTTTGCATCTCTTTGCAGACTTGCAGCACTGTCAAAAAGGGCTATCTTGTGTTTTTTGCACAGGGCAGTTTTATCTTCTTTTGTCTGAACAGGTTCTTTGTAAATCGCAGCCAATATAGGCCAGAACTGATTCCGTGGATGGGCATAGTAAAACCCCTCTTCAAAAGATTTTATACTGGGAAATGAACCGAGTATAAGCACTTTTGAATCAGCAAATATAACAGGTTCAATGGTGTGAAAATGAAGTGACTGCAATGTTTCGTCTAACTGGTGAGATCAGCTGTTATATTTTCCAGTGTATGTTTTTCGGCTTTTTCTTCACAGTTGATACCTTTGTCTTCAAGAGATTTTATTATCATTAAGACATAAGCATCAAAGGGTTTGAGAAGTGAACTGCTTAAACCTGTTCCTGGCTCAATACTCTGGGGAATAATCGCAAGAAGCGTGACTTTTGGTAAAGTTTCTCCTTGCCTCTCAAGCAAATTAAGACACCCGAGTACTCCGGTTTCGTCATCATCTTCATTTGTGCTGAAACTGCGAAAGGTCTCCATAGGGAACTGATACATTGAACCTGGAGCATCCTCAATTCCGATGACATCAAGGACAATTATTTCTTGATATTCCATAAATATATTGAGCAGTTTTTTTCCTTCAACTCCGCCGTGAATAATATCCACCCTGGGTTGAAAAGTGTAGTTGGACTCCAGATATTTACTCGCATATAAAGCGATACCTTCATCTTTGTGTAATGTATTTCCGATACTTAAAATAGCAATTTGTTTTTTATTCATGTGGCATTCTAACAAAATTTTTTACTTACAAAATAAAGAAATTGAAATAAGTGAAGTTTTTTATGCAAATGTCTATTTCTTCCCAAAAAACTTATAATAAAAATCTTTTACAAGGCGCATTTTTGTCCGGCTGAGAACCAGATTACCGCTTTTAATTTTGCCGCTTGTTACTGTCGTTCCTGCTGCTATCATCACGTCATCTTCTATGGTTATTGGGGCTACTAGCTGAGAATCGCTGCCGATGAAGACGTTTTTGCCGATGACTGTTTTGTATTTTTTAACACCGTCATAGTTACATGTAATGGTTCCCGCACCTACGTTTGTGCCTTCGTCTATCTCAGCATCGCCCAAATAACTCAAATGTCCGGCTTTTACCCCTTTGAGGGTTGATTTTTTTACTTCTACAAAATTCCCGATGTGGGTGTTTTCTATGTTTGAAAGCGGTCTTAAATGCGCCATCGGTCCACAGTCGGAGTTTTTCATTATACTCTCTTCTACAACGCTGCCGGCCTTTATATGCGAGTTGATGATTTTGCTTTTTCCGGTAATGCGACAGCCGTTTTCTACGATGCACTCGCCTTCAAAAACAACATCTTCTTCTATATAAATCGTTGCAGGAAGCTGCATCGTCATACCTGCATTCATCCATTTGGTGCGAATTCTGTTTTGCATGATCTCTTCGGCATCTGCGAGGTCTTTTTTGGAATTGACCCCCTTAAACTGTTCTTCATCAACAAGCAGGGGAACAATGCTGGACTCATCCTCATTTGCCATGGCTATGATATCGGTAAGATAGTATTCTTGTTGCGCATTGTCATTGCTTAAATCAGGAATATACCGCTCTAAAATTACTTTTGAAAAGGCATAGACTCCGGCATTGACGGTGGTGACATTTAGCTCTGCATCATCAGCGTCTTTTTGTTCTACGATGTATTCAACATGATTGTTTCGTATAATGACGCGACCGTATCCGTCAGGGTTTTCAAGATCAAAAATACTCATGATGATGTCTGCTTCAAGTTCCAAAAATCCTTTGAGTGCATCGGCTGTAATGAGTGGCATATCTCCGTTAAGAACCAACACCTTGTCATATTTTGGTTCTACCTGCATCATGGCTCCGCCGGTTCCTGGAAAATTTTGAGTGTCTTGCTCGACAAAACGAATGTTTTCAAAATAATTTTGCATTGTTTCAATGACCGCTTCTTTTTGATGGGCAACCACTACGGTAATATCATCAGAAATTTTACGGGACTCTTTTATAATATGGTAGAGCATAGGTTTTCCGCTGATTGAATGTAAAACCTTTGCTTGCGATGATTTCATACGGCTGCCTTTGCCGGCTGCCAAAATTATTATGCTTATTTTCTCATTTTTCATGTCTGCTCTTTATCTGTTTTTTATGTATCAAAACTCAGTTATGTTTTCTTGGAACCGGTACTTCAGTGCCGGCCATTGCAATATTCTTGCCGCTCTCAGCCCGCACTAAAGTACGGGTCCCAAAAAGTTACTTTAAAGTGTAAATATAAATTAATTTTAATTACCGCAGTTTTAATGTGTAATGTTACCATTATTTAATTATAAAGTGTATAATTTCAAACTTATTTATGTTTGCTTACATGTAATAAGATATTTTATACTAAAGAAGATTTTCCCCTTGAAAAAAATTACACAAACACAACTCATCATCTATGTCAGCATATTTTTTATTCTTTTTGACAATTACAGCTTTTTTCACAATGTATTGCAGGTCTATCCGCTGAACTGGCACAATATAGGCTTTTTGATTTCCCTTGCGGTTATTCTAGTCTTTTTTATGATATTTCTACTGAGTCTGGTTTGTTATAAATACACACTCAAACCGATTTTGATTACACTTTTGCTGGTTTCATCGCTGACAAACTATTTTATGAACAGTTATCATGTGGTGATTGATGCAAGTATGATTCGAAATACTCTGCAGACAAATATGCACGAATCACTGGATCTGGTAACGCTTAAACAGGTTTTATACTTTGTCTTTTTAGGTCTTTTGCCTTCTTATTTCGTATATAAGGCAAAAATTGCGTATAGACCTTTTAAGCAGGAATTTTTCGCACGTTTAAAACTTATAGGGCTCTCTTTGGCGGTTATTGTCGCGTCATTCTTTTTGTTTAGCAAATTTTATACATCTTTTGTCAGAGAGCATAAGCCCCTGCGTTATACAATAAATCCGGCATACTGGATGTACTCCATCGGAAAGTATATCAATCTGACATTTAACAGCGGTCCGCTTGTTGTCAAACCGATAGGACTTGATGCCAAAATAGTCAATGACGACAATCGCAAAAAACTTGTTATTATGGTTGTGGGTGAAGCAGCGCGAGCGGATCATTTTAGTCTCAACGGCTATAAAAGAGAGACGAATCCTCTGCTTGCGCAAGATGACATCGTGGATTTTCCGAATTTTTACTCTTGTGGCACTTCTACTGCTGCATCTGTGCCGTGTATGTTTGCGAAATACGGCAAATCAGACTACAGCTACAAAAAAGGCATCAGTACCGAAAATGTGCTGGATGTTTTGAAACATACAAAAGATGTGGCAGTTCTCTGGAGGGATAACAACTCAGACTCCAAAGGCGTAGCACTGCGTGTGCCGTATGAAGATTATAAAATTCCCAAAAACAACACTGTGTGCGCAGACGGAGAGTGCAGAGATGTCGGCATGCTGGTCGGACTTGACAAATTTATACAAAAGAACAAAGGCAAAAATATTTTAATTGTGCTGCATCAGATGGGAAATCACGGTCCTGCCTATTATAAACGTTACCCAAAAGCGTTCGAGAAATTTACGCCTACATGTAAAACAAACCAGTTGGAAAACTGCACACAGCAAGAGATAACAAATGCCTATGACAATGCTATTTTGTATACCGATTATTTTTTAGACAAGACGATAAATTTTTTAAAAAAATATGAGAATAAATACGATACAGCTATGATATATATGAGCGACCACGGAGAGAGTCTGGGCGAGGGCGGTGTCTATCTGCACGGGCTTCCTTACTTTATGGCTCCTGATGCGCAGGTGCATATCGGTGCCTTGATGTGGTTTGGAAAAAATATGGCAAAAAGAGTGGATGAAGATGCCTTGCGAAAACGTAAAGATGAAAAATATACACAAGATGATCTTTTTCATACATTGCTGGGCATATTTGATGTACATACAAAAGAGTATAACAAAAAGCTGGATATTATAAAAGATGAACATTAACCAGCAACTCGTTGTTACTTTTATACTTCTGCTTTTTAGCATCATTTTTTTCGGGATAAGCGATGTAGATTTGCGCCTGCAAGATCAGTTTTTTGATTTTACGACGCATAAATGGGTTCTTTTTTGGGGTGAGCAGCCTTACAAGTTTATATTTTACGACGGTATTAAAAAACTTCTCATTGCCTTTGCTGTGAGTCTGTTGCTTGCACTTATCTTTTTTAGAAAAACAAAACTGGTCAATGACTACAAAAGAGGCATGATTATTGTCATACTTTCTGCTATATTTGTGCCGCTTATTGCAAGTTCTATAAAAGGAGAGACAAATATGCCCTGTCCCAAAGATGAAGTAAGATATGGCGGAGTGTATCCCAGAACGGCAGTCTGGCAAAATTATACTCACGAATTTAAACTGCATCATCACAAAAGCAAATGCTGGCCTGCCGGACATGCAAGCGGCGGATTTGCGCTTTTGAGCCTGATATTTTTATTTCACAAACGGAGAAACAAAATCATTGCCTCTGCAGTTGCTTTGACAATCGGGTGGAGTATGGGGCTGTATAAAATGGTTATCGGCGATCATTTTTTCAGCCATACGGTCATTACAATGATACTTGCATGGCTGATTATATTACTCATCGCAAAGATAGTCAATAAAATTTACTCTTTATAATAATTGTGCTATTATAATGTAATTATAAATTTTTCATAAGGTTTTTGGATGGATTTAGGTACGGTCATTGGTATTGTTTTGATTATGGCTCTTTTGCTCGGGGCCATGACAATGGGTGTTGGTGTCGGTGCATATATCGATATTCCTTCTGTTTTAATTGTTGTCGGCGGTAGTATCGGGGCTTTGATGATCTCCTTTAAACCGGCGCAAATGAAAAAATTTACCAAAGTTTTTATGAAAGCTATCAAACCTGCCGAAGAGGATGTGGGTGAGCTTATCAAAAAACTGGTAGAGTTTGCAACCAAGGCAAGAAAAGACGGTATTTTGGCATTGGAAAGTGATGTCAACAATGAAGAGAATGAGTTCTTGAAAAAAGGGCTCTCCATGGCAATTGACGGCAGTGAGCCTGATACGATTCGTGATTTGCTCGAAATTGATATGGAACAGACAAGTACCCGTCATAAGATTCATGCTTCTATATTTAACCAGTGGGCAGGGCTTGCCGGTGCGATGGGTATGATCGGAACGCTCATCGGACTTGTTGCCATGCTTTTAAATATGGCGGATCCTTCTGCTATCGGTCCATCAATGGCAGTTGCTTTGCTTACAACCATGTACGGTGCAATGATAGGTAACATATTTGGAACACCGATTTACAATATCCTGACTATCAGAAATGATGAAGAGACTATGCTTAAAGAGATGATTCTTGAGGGTATTATGTCTATTCAGTCCGGTGATGCGCCTAGAGTGCTTGAAGCAAAACTGCTTGCCTATCTGGCTCCTGCTGACCGTGTCAGTCAGTTTGAATAACGGACAGCACTGATGGGTAAAAAAAAGTGTCCTGAATGCGAGGAGTGCCTCCCTGCATGGCTCGCGGCGTTTGGAGACTTAATGTCTCTGCTTCTGTGTTTTTTCGTTTTGCTGCTTTCCATGTCAAGTATGGATGCAAAAAAGATTTCAGAAGCGATAGGTTCACTCTCAGGGGCGATGAGTGTCCTTGAGGGCGGTACGCAAACAGAAATTTCAAAAAAAAGAATGCTTGAAGCCACGCCTATAGACTCTCAGGACGAAACGAGTGAAGTGGTCAACAGAGTACAGCAGGCTGCAACTGATGCGAATGAGATGATGGAAAAAACACAGTCTCCTGCGATTACCGTAAAAGAGGCTCAGGACGGTTTTGTTATAAAACTGCCGGCAACACTGTTGTTCAAACCAGGCAGTGCAACGATAGAAAACCAGGACGCTTTGTTGTTTTTGAAGCGGATTACGCTTATTATTCAAGAGTTGCCAAATGATATGCTTGTGGATGTACAGGGACATACTGATGACAGAGATCCCGGACCGAACAGTCCTTATAAGGACAATTGGGAACTCTCAACTGCAAGAGCGTTGGCGGTTTTGCATGAGTTGATTTTAGACGGTGTTGATCCTGCACGTTTGAGTGCAACAGGTTTTGCACAGTATCAGCCCATAGCGACCAATGCAACAGCCACAGGAAGAGAAAAAAACAGAAGAGTTGAATTGCATTTTTATGGGAAAAAAAGTGAAGAAGCGCAAAATATCAACAATTCTATTTTAGATAAAACAGTCGAGAAAAAATGATAAGAGTTCTTTTTTTACTTTTGGCATTGAGTGCTTTGGGTTTTGGGGCAGAATCGCCTGTTGTGCCTACAATGAATCTCAGCCTTTCTGCTCCTGATACACCGCAACAGCTTGTTTCTTCTCTTAATGTACTCGTTGTTCTTACCTTGCTTTTTTTAGCTCCTTCGATGGTCCTTGTAATGACAACATTTACACGATTTGTCATTGTGTTCGGGTTTTTACGTCAGGCACTCGGTACCCAACAGGTTCCTCCGACGCAGCTTCTTGTCATGCTTGCAATGATTTTGACTTTTTTTGTGATGGAACCCATAGGAACAAAAGCCTATGAGCAGGGTATCAAGCCTTACATAGCCAAGGATATAGGGTATGAAGAGGCTTTTACCAAAACTACTCTGCCTTTTAAAAATTTTATGATTAGAAATACCAGAGAAAAAGATCTGGCGCTCTTTTTGCGTATACGAAAAATGGAAAATCCGAAAACTGTGGCAGATGTTCCTCTCTCAATTGTTATTCCTGCCTTTATCATCAGTGAATTAAAAACCGCTTTTGAGATAGGCTTTTTGCTCTTTTTGCCTTTTTTGGTCATAGATATGGTCGTGGCCTCTATTTTGATGTCTATGGGTATGATGATGCTGCCTCCTGTTATGATCTCTCTGCCTTTCAAAATACTTGTTTTTGTATTGATTGACGGCTGGAATTTACTGATAGGCAATTTGATTGCCTCCGTAAAATAAATATTTTCTAAGGATGTAAAATTGGATTGTAAATATTTTGGCGAATGTGGTGCCTGCAGAGTCTATGAAGATGGGTATGAAGTGCAACTCAATGAAAAAGTACAGATAAACAAAGAAAGATTTTCTCCTTACTTTGACGGAGATATTTCTGTGTATAAATCCCTGGATGAACATTATCGTGCACGAAGCGAGTTCAAAATATGGCACTCCGGCGATGAGATATCCTATGCGATGAACCATATTGACAAAAAAGGGGTTGTTCTGATAGAGGAATGCCCCCAGGTCAATGAATATATCGCTGAATTGATGCCAAAACTGCTCTCAGCCATACAAAAACATGAGATAGGCTTTAAGCTTTTCGGTGCAGATTTTTTAAGTGCAAGCTCGGGAGAAATAGTAGTTTCACTATTGTATCACAGGGCTTTGGATGAAGCATGGCAGAAAAAAGCAACAGAAATAGCAGAAGATTTGAATATATATATCATAGGCAGGTCACGCAAACAAAAAGTTGTGATAGGACAGGATTATGTCACAGAGACTTTACATGTAAACAAGGATGTCTATAAGTTTAAACATATTGAAAACAGTTTTACCCAGCCAAATCCGAGAGTAAACGAACAGATGATTGCCTGGGCAAGCGACAGGTTTTCAGATACGAAAAATGATCTGCTTGAGCTTTACTGCGGGGCAGGAAACTTTACTATACCTTTTGCAAAAAAATTCAATAAAGTACTGGCAACAGAAATATCCAAATCCTCCATCAATGCGGCAAAAGAAAATATGGTTTTAAACCAGGTAGAGAACATAGAATTTGTCCGTATGAGTGTTGAGGATTTTGTCGGAGCACTTGACGGCGTAAGAGAGTACAGAAGAATGAAAGATATTGATATCAACAGCTACAATATCAACTCTGTTTTTGTAGATCCTCCACGAAGCGGAATGGGCGAATACTCATGCAAATTTGTCTCAAGGTATGATCATATAGTCTATATTTCATGTAATCCGCTGACTCTCCTGGATGATTTGGAAATATTGTGCCAAACACATCAGGTGACAGACATGGCGCTTTTTGACCAGTTTCCCTACACACATCATGTTGAAATGGGTGTGAAACTTATTAAAAAAGATCTCAAATGAAAAAAATACTGATAATAAGCAGCGGACCGATAGGACAACACTTTATTCAACGGGTCGCAGAGACATATACGAGTGAAAATATATACTATATAGTACAGACAAAAGAGAAAAAATTCAAAGATGCAAGCCCTGCACGGTTTAAATTTTACGAGTTTGATCCTACGAGTTTTTACAAACTGGCAAATTTGCTAAAAATGGAATTTATCCAGGTTGTTATAGCGATGGACAACCAGATCGAAGTGGAAAATACGATTAAAAATATTCGTGTTGTCAAAAAGCAGTTGCGGGTTGTTGTCTTAAATCAGTGGAATATGACCAATGAAGATCCGAATGTTGTACTCATCAATGCAAACGAGATTTTGGCCTCCCGTTTGTTGGATTACCTGCCAAATGTTCCGGTTATAGCACAGAATGTCGGTATAGGCGAGGGCGAAATAATGGAAGTGCTTGTGCCTTTTGGCAGTTCTTTTGTTTATCGGCATATCGGAGTGATTGAGCAGAAGAACTGGCGTATAGTTGCCATATACAGAAACAGAAAGCTCATTATGCCTTCGCGCAGACGCATGATACAGCCGAATGACACTCTTTTGCTTGTTGGTGAGCCGGCAGTTCTGCGTTCTGTATACAAAGCGATCAAGCGTGAACTCGGACAGTTCCCCGAGCCTTTTGGAACAAATATTCTTTTATATATAGATATGAATATTGTAAATCACGCAAATATTCTTGGGCTTGTGCACCATGCAATGTATATACATGAAAAATTCAAGCATGACCTTGTTATAAAAATTGTAAACCCTTCAGATATTGATATTATTGAAAAAATCAAGGATTTAAGAGATCTGGATATTGTTGTCGAGATAGATTATGACAGTATTAATCTGCGATCTGCATTTTTGCATGACGTAAAGTCGTATCATGTCGGACTGGTGATTGTATCAAGAGAAATGTTTGCCGATTATCATGTGAGAAAATGTTTGTATGATGTACATGTACCGGTACTGAAACTCTCAGAAAAATCTTTTTCCAAGGTGAAAGATGTCGCTTTGATACTCTCAGACAACAGAGACCTGGAAAAAATATCTGCTACGATTTTTGATATAGCCGAGCAGCTGAATTTCAATATAGAACTTTATAATTATATCAACGAGCACCAGGATGAAAAAGAACAGGTCATTGAGCATTTTTATAATCTTTCAACGATTTTTTCCAAGTCAATCAAAGTCTTCAAAGAAAATGAAAACCCGATTCGGCTCCTGAAGCACAAAGAAAATTTTATACAGATTATTCCTTTTACAAACAAACTCACAACACGCCATATTTATGCTCTTTTTTCAACTGACAGTGAAAAACTCTATTTTAAACTGGATGATTTTCATCAAATTTTTATACCTGTACAGCTATAAACAGCGTTAATTTATTCCTTTTTTAGCAAAAGTTAAGTATTATCTAGCATATTATAATTTTGGATAGACAATGCAGGTAAACATCCCTTTAAAACAAACAGTTGACAACTCATATGACATTACTATAGATACGATTAAAAAAGTTCATTTTGATAAAAAAGTAGCTATTATTACCAACCCGAAAGTGGCCGGACTTCATCTGGCATACTTCCTTTCAAAAATATCAGCAAAAGAACTTTATATTATTACAGTACCTGACGGAGAAGAGTATAAAAACCAGGATTCTGTTGACTTGATATTGGAGTCTTTGTTTAACCACCGTTTTAACAGAAAATCAATGCTTATTGCTTTTGGAGGCGGCGTTATAGGAGATATGACAGGATATACGGCAAGTATATACCAGCGCGGTATTGATTTTGTGCAGGTACCTACAACACTGCTTTCTCAGGTAGATGCCAGTGTAGGCGGAAAAACAGGTATAAATAACAAGTACGGAAAAAATCTAATAGGTGCTTTTCATCAGCCCAAAGCTGTCTATATTGACCCTCATTTTTTATCGACACTTCCCAAACGGGAATTTGGAGCCGGTGTTGCCGAGATTATCAAAATGGCAGTAACCTTTAACAGAAATTTCTTTGAATTTTTAGAAACAGCAGATCTGCACGATAAAGAAGTTTTGCAAGAAGCCATCAAACAGGCTGTACAGACAAAAGCAGATGTTGTCGCCAAAGACGAAAAAGAGCATGGACTGAGAGCTGCCCTGAATTACGGGCATACATTTGGGCATGTCATTGAAAACGAAACAAAATACAAAACCTATTTGCATGGTGAAGCAGTAGCCATTGGTATGGTGATGGCGAACGAAGTTGCTGTGGCTATGAACCTGATGACGCCACAGGAGGCACAGAGGGTAAAAGAGCTTTTACAAAAGTATGATTTGCCGACTTCTTATACCATCGAAGATGTCAACAGTTTTTATGAAACATTCTTCCTGGATAAAAAAAGTCTGGATGCTTCTGTAACGTTTATCATCCCCGTAGGTATTGGTGGCGTAAAAATTACAGATGAAGTTGATAAAGAGTTGATTCTCAGTGTTCTTCGTACATTTGGAAACAACTGATGCTGTTAAAGTCTTTCATTTTTACTGTTAGTATACTTTTTTCTTCTTTGTTGCAGGCAGATATTTCTGTTGAACAAAATGCCACAGATACAACAAAAGAAGAAGCCCTTGCATTTGAACAGACAAAAGCATATGAACAGCAGATAAACACCATAGAGTCGGATATATCTGATGAAAACATGTGGATGAAAAGTTACTCTTCCTACCTGACATCTATGGATGTGAAGCATAATCTTGATGCCATTAAAAAAAGAATCAGGTATCTTGCAAAACATGCTAAAACAGATGCCGACAAAGATGAACTCATCGCCTTGATATCCAAAGAAAATATTTTGGCTTCACAGATTGAAAAATTAAAAGGCACCAACAGTTCTGCACCGTTTTCAGAACTGATAACGCCGCCAAATATCGACAAAGTACCGGAAATAAACAATCCTTTTGATATTCTTACCGGTCTGTCTATGATAAAAACACTCAATGCTAATCTTGAAGAGTACAAGAAAAAAAGAGAAAGTCTGATAGATTTGATCAGCAAATTAAAACAAGAGAAAAAGATTTATAAAAAAATTCTGCAGCTGCAGCCAAAAAACAAAAAATATGCTCAGATATACAGAAACAAACTTGCACAGCTCGAGATGTTTGAACAGGCACTTGATACTATGAATGTAACAATGAATGTCTATCAAAAACGCCTGGATATTGCAGAGATAAACATCAACAAAGGCATTGAAAAACAGGTTTACAGACTGATAAAAATAGGCATGGCAATACTGTTCGTATTTTTTATATTTTTTCTTTTAAAGCTGGTTGTCAAGAAATATATTACAGACAACGAACGTTTTTATATGGCAAACAAAATCATCACATTTACAAATTTCATCATTATAATTTTGATTCTGTTTTTTAACTATATTGAAAACGCTTCCTACCTTGTGACCATTTTAGGATTTGCTTCAGCAGGTATAGCCATTGCGATGAAAGACTGGTTCATGTCGATGCTGGGCTGGCTTGTTATCGTCTTTGGCGGAAGTATACATGTAGGGGACAGAATCCGTGTAGATATGGGAGGGATGAAATATGTCGGCGATGTTTTAGATATTTCGCTCCTTCGTATGACGATTTTGGAAGATATAACTTTGACATCCATCATGCACAACAGAAGAGCAGGCCGTATTATATTTATACCGAACAACTATATTTTTACCCAGATGATTGCAAACTATACACATAATTCTCTCAAGACGGTTTGGGATGGTGTAAAGATTACGATTACCTTTGACTCCAACCATAAGAAAGCTATGCATATAGTCAAAGAAATTACTAAGAAATTTTCTAAGGGTTATACGGATATTACAAGAAAACAGCTTAACAAACTCAGACAGCATTATAATTTGAAAAACACCAACGTAGAACCAAGAATCTACTCTTTTATAGAGTCAAACGGTATAGACATAGAAGCCTGGTATCTTACCAATGCCTATGCTACTTTAACACTCAGAAGTGTCATTTCAACGGAAATTTTGGATGCATTCAGGGAAGCGGATGATATTACGATAGCGTATCCTACCCAGAAGTTACATGTATCTATGCAGAGTGAATCACCGAGTGCACATAACGGAGAAATAGTCTAATGCAGAGTAAAAAAAATGTCCACGGGGCAAAAAAAGTATATTTTAAAACATTTGGCTGCCGGACAAATCTTTATGATTCTCAGGTTATGATGAGTTCATTAAAAGAGTATGAAATAACCCAAAATGAGGCAGAAGCCGATGTCATCGTTATAAACTCCTGCACGGTTACCAATGGTGCCGATACCCATGTGCGTTCCTATATTTCACAGGTAGAAAAAAACAATGGGGGAGCAAAGCTTTTTCTAACCGGCTGCGGTGCCCATACCAAGGGAGAATCTCTTTTAAAAGAGAACCGTATCCACGGAGTTTTCGGTCAGAGTGAAAAGCAGAAGATAGATGCACTCTTGGCAAAAGAAAAACCCTTTTACGAACCGGGTGATCTGAACCATATAGACGATATGGTTGTGGATGAGTTTGTCGGCAAAAGCAGAGCTTTTATAAAAATACAGGAGGGATGTAATTTTCGCTGTTCTTACTGTATCATTCCTTATGTACGCGGTGATGCCAGAAGCATGGATGAAAATAGAATTTTAGAGCAGGTCGCAAGACTTGCCCTGAACGGTTTCGGTGAATTTATCCTAACCGGTACGAATGTCGGCAGTTACGGGCAGGATACAAAAACATCTTTGGCAAAACTTATGAAAAAAATGTCTCAAATTCGTGGTGTCAGACGCATACGTCTTGGGAGTGTTGAACCTGTTCAGATTACAGATGAATTTAAAGAGATTTTGGATGAGCCGTGGATGGAAAAACATATGCACATTGCTTTGCAACACACCTCGCCAAAAATGTTAAAACTGATGAACAGAAGAAATGTTTACAAGCAGGATAAAGCATTGTTTGAACTCCTGGCAGAAAAGGGATACGCAATAGGCACCGATTTTATAACAGGGCATCCGGGGGAGAGTGAAGATTTATGGCGTGAAGCTATGCAAAATGCAAGAGATTTGCCTTTGACACACATTCATGCTTTTACCTATTCAAAGCGTGATGGCACACCTTCTGCCACTATGAAGCCGGAGGTAAACGGCAAAACAGCAAAAGAGAGACTGCACGAATTGCAAGAGTTGATTCAACAGAAAAATTTTGATTTCAGAAAGGCTTACAGGGGAGAGCTTGAGGTGCTGATAGAGTCTTGTAAAGAAGGATTCTATCACGGGCTTGATCAGCATTTTAATAAAATTGTTGTAGAGTCTCAAGAAGATCTGGTTGGAAACTGGATTACTGTTACCAACTATGAAGTAAAAAAGGACTTCAATTATGCCAGAATCTAAAACAAACAGAATTGCGATTTATGTATCGGCCTTTATTATTATAATACTGATTTTATTTGCTCTGCTTCGGGACAATGCTGATGCCATAACCCTGAAACAGGCCAAAGAACTGTTGCAAAACCATAATGTTGAAAAGGTTGTTGCTACGAAACAATATGTTTACCTAAAAACAAAAAAAGGATATTATAAAATCCCTTTTTCACAGGTAACACCTAATATGTTTGCTGATTATAAAGTTGAAGTTGACAATGAATCAAATATATTGCTTTATCTGTTACTGTTTATACTGGTTTTGGGACTTGGTTCTTTAGCTTTTAGAAAATGGCAAAAAAAATCATTCAGAGAAATTTTTACTGCAAATGAACTCAAAAATGATACAAATCTTTCTTCTTCTGAGGGAAATACTCACATTGAAGCGATAAAAAGTGATGTGAGTTTTGATGATATAGGCGGTATCAGCGATGTTAAAGTGGAACTTGAAGAGATTATAGATTTCATGAAAAATCCAAAGCGATACAAAAGTTTTGGTGCGCGTATGCCAAAAGGAGTGCTTTTAATAGGACCTCCCGGTGTTGGAAAAACGATGATAGCAAAAGCGGTTGCGCATGAAGCGGGTGTGCCTTTTTATTATCAGAGCGGGGCATCATTTGTGCAGATTTATGTCGGTATGGGGGCTAAACGTGTGCATGAACTTTTTGCAGCAGCGAAAAAAAATGCACCTTCTATTATATTTATAGATGAAATCGACGCCGTAGGAAAAAAGAGAGACGGCAACAGAAATGATGAAAGAGAAGCAACTCTGAATCAGCTTTTGACTGAAATGGACGGATTTGAAGGCTCAAGCGGAGTGATTGTTATTGCAGCGACTAACAAAATAGATGTTTTAGACTCGGCACTGCTGCGTGCAGGACGTTTTGACAGACGGATTTTTGTAGAACTTCCGACCAAACGAGAACGTGAAGCGATTTTGATGAAGTATCTGGAAAAAGTACCGCATGAGCTGGATGTCAAGACAATAGCAAATATGACTGTGGGATTTAACGGTGCCGCACTGGCAGCACTTGTGAATGAGGCGGCTTTGTTGGCTTTGAGACAGAATGATTTTCATGTTACTTTGGAACATTTTGAGCAGGTAAAAGACAAAGTGATGTTTGGAAAGAAAAAACTTCAAATGCTCAATGAAAGACAAAAAGCATTCCGGGCAACCTATCAGGCCGGAAAGGTAGTGCTGGCAACCTATTATGATATAGCTTTTGAAAAACTGATGCTTTCAAACGAAAAGCTGACACCTGCTACGGATGAGCCGTTTATAAAACAGGAACTTGAATCTCGGGTGAAAATGCTTTTAGCCGGAATAGCTGCCTGTGACATAAAGTACAATGAGCATGCAAGCAGTGCCAAAGATGATCTGGATGAAGCAAAAAAACTTGTGAAAAAAATGTGTGAAGAGTATGGTATGTGCTCGTCATTACTGCCGGATGAAAAAGAGCAGGAACTCCTGCTTAAAAGGCTTTACGAAGAGAGCCGTGTATTACTTGAATCTCTTTTGAAAGTGCTTGAAAAAATCGAATATGTTCTTTTGGAACGTGAAAGTATTAGTAAAACCGAAGTAAAAGAGTATTTAAATGAAGTTTTTTAGCGGATTTTCTTTAAAAAATGAAAAATACTTTTTTGACCCTTACATGTATAAAAGTGATTTTACCGTAAGCGGTTTCAGTTACGGAGCGATAAAAGCTTTTGAGTTTACATGTAAAGCTTTGGAAGAGGGGAAAAGAGTAGATACTTTACAGCTTTTTTCACCGGCTTTTTTTCAAAGTAAAAATGAAAAGTTTAAGAAACTGCAGCTGATGGCATACAGGAAAAATGAAAACGTCTATTTGCAACAGTTTATAAATGCCTGTTTTTTGCCATATGAGAGAAAAGAAGTAGAACGCAGTGTGACAGTATCCGAAGAGCTGGATGAACTTTTAAACTATGAATGGGATATACAGAAATTATATACACTGGCAGGTAAAGGGGTAACAATTGAAGTCTATTTAGGTGGAAAAGACCAGATAGTTGATACGAAGAGTGCCAAAGAATTTTTTCTGGATGTGGCAACGGTTACATACATAAAAGAGGCAAATCACTTTTTGCAGCTTTCATGAAATTTTACCGTATATAAATGCCTAAAACTCCGAGGGCAAATCCTCCCGTTGGTCTGAGCCTCTACGCTTTAGGCATTTATATACTAGCTCCGTGAAATAAAAGAGTGAATATTGATTATTAAAATAAAAAGGAAAAAAATATGAGTGAAATAAAAATAGGTGTAATAACTGCAAGTGACAGAGCAAGTAAAGGAATTTATGAGGATATAAGCGGAGTGGCTATTCAAGACACGATGAAAGAGTATTTAAAAAGTGAATTTGAAATAGTTTACAGATGTATTCCCGATGAGCAGGATGCGCTTGAAGCAACAATGAAAGAGTTGTGTGATGATGCAGGATGCTGCCTGGTTGTGACAACCGGCGGAACCGGTCCGGCACTTCGTGATGTGACACCCGAAGCGACTGAAAATGTATGTGAGAAGATGATGCCGGGTTTTGGTGAACTGATGCGTCAGGTAAGTTTGCAGTATGTTCCAACAGCTATACTTTCTCGTCAAACAGCAGGAATTAGAGGTAAAAGTTTAATTATTAATTTACCGGGAAAACCAAAATCAATCAGAGAGTGTCTTGATGCGGTTTTTCCTGCCGTTCCCTATTGTATAGATCTTATTGAAGGTCCGTTTATAGAAACAAACGAGGATGTTATAAAGGCATTTAGACCTAAATCAAAGTAAAGAATATATAAATTATTGTTTAATAATAATTATTATGTCGTATAAGTACAAGTAAAAACCTTCCTACTTCTGATACAATGGGTTAAATAAAATCCAATTGGTGATATATGAAGTATGAAGTATTTTTACCAGATATCAAACTCAGCAGCATAATTAAGTGCTATGTTGTTATATATGATTTTACTTTACTCTCTGATATGCTTTTTCTGCCAAATGGCGGGAACTTTATAGTTTTTAACAGAGGTATTACCGGCTACTCACTTCTTAATAATAAAAAATATCAGATTCCGGAAGGTTATTTTGCAAGTATAAAAACGGCTAAATCCCAAAAAAGCATTTTGGACTTAGAAAACATTCCGCAGGTTGAACCTGCTGTTATGATACTCGCTGAACTTTTGCCAATAGGTTTCTATAAGTTATTTAAAAAAGATGCTGCTTCTCTTTATAACCACTATCTTCCTCTTGAAACCACAGTGATCAATAAATACTTTTCCAAACTTTATATGCATAAAAGTATGGAGCAGGATATTTGTTATCTGGATGATGCTTTTTTACAAATGTATAATGACCAAAATAATTCTAGAGAATTTATAGAGGATATTTTGGAGAGAATTGAAGAGTATAATTATGAAGTGACTGTAGAAGAGTTGGCACAGGAGTTTGCCTGCAGCCGGCGTACTATAGAGCGTCAGTTTAAAAAATTCATTGGTCTTTCTCCCAAAAAATTTATTTTTGTCTGTAAGTTTTATCAGATTTTTATGGAATATATTTCTGATGGAAAGAAATTCAATGACACCCAGTACATATATAATGACAATGCACATTTAAACAAAGTCTTTCATAATATAGTCGGCCTGTCTCCCAGTCAGACTTTTGAAGAGATAAATAAAAAACACACACTCAATGTATATCAGTTAAAAGTTTCAGAAGTCTGATCAATGATTAAAAAACAATTTTAATGCCTACAGGACAGTGGTCTGAACCTTCTATATAATCCAAAATAAAAGCATCTTCAAGATTTTCCGCCAAGTCTTCAGATATGAAAAAATAATCAATGCGCCAGCCGACATTTTTTACTCTTGCATTGGAACGGTAGGACCACCAGCTGTATGCGTCTTCTTTGTCCCCATGCACATATCTGAATGTATCTATATATCCATGATCTAAAAATTTGTCTATCCATTCTCTTTCTATTGGGAGAAAACCGGATGTCTTGGCATTTGCTTTCGGATTTTTTAAATCTATTTCACGGTGTGCGGTGTTTACATCTCCACATACAATAATACTTTTTCCCTCATCTTTGAGCTTTTCACAATAGGCTAAAAAATCATCATAAAATTTCATCTTATAGGCAAGACGCTCTTCATCCTTCTGACCGTTTGGAAAATAAACATTAAAAAGAACGATATCTCCATAATGTGTCTCAATGATACGTCCTTCATGCTTTGTATCAATGTCATTACATGGTGAGGTATAATCACTCTTTAGCATACTAAAAGTGGCTGTTCCGCTGTACCCTTTTCGTTCTCCGGAATTAATGACAACTTCTGTGAACTCTTTTTCAAACAGATTGTCTGGAATTTGCTCTTTTTGTGCTTTTATCTCTTGCAGGCATAAAATATCTGTGTTTCTTTCATCTATCCATTTAAGCGCTTCTTTGTTAGCTACAGCACGTATTCCGTTAACATTCCATGATATTATTTCTATTGAATCTGACATATAAGACCTGTACTTTTTTTTCAAAATTATAGCACAAGTCTGAGAGTACAATAGAAAAAAGTTGATGTAAATCAATCTGACAAGAATACTCTAATGTTATAATATTTTTTTATAAAAGTAAAAGGGATTAAAATGTTAATAGAATCAAAAGATGTACAACAGGTATCAAATGCAATGATGAATATTTTGCATGAAGAAGAGATAGAAATAATTAATAATTTTCACGATGCGGTACTTGCCAAAGATATTAAAAAAATAGATGAACTTTTTCAGGTTGTTTTGTTTGATGTTGAGGACCACTTCACAACAGAAGAAGATATGATGGAAGAGAGTAACTTTTATGCAATGCAAATGCATAAGAGCGAACATGACACAATGAGAGGAAAAATAAAAGATTTGTTAGAAGAGTGGAATGAAAACAAAGACCCTCAGGCAATACAGACTTTTTTGGAAGAGGAATTCAAACACTGGATTGTTTTACATGTAGCACGATGGGATTCTGAGACTGCAATGCATATCGGTGATACAATGTAATGTAAATTTCCTAAACCAGGCAGTTTAGGAAATTTTTTTAAACAAAGTCTACTTTTGCCAAGTGATGGTTGAGACCAAGTTCAGCCGGAGTACAACCAAGTGCAAGTCCAACCATTTGCTGCATATGCAGTACAGGAAGTTCTACTTCACGACCGATTGCTTCACTTGCATGTGCAGTCTGCGTATCAAGTTTAAGGTGACAAAGCGGACATGGTGTTACCATCCAGTCGGCATTGCCATCCATCGCACCGGCAATAGCATTTCCTGTTAAAACTGCTGCAGTATGGGGTGCCTGCAATTCAACATGAAAACCACAGCATTTGTTTTTTTCATCATAATCGACAGTCTCCCCGCCACAGGCAATGATTAAGTCATCAAGTGAAGTAGGATTATAAGGGTTTTCAGCAG
The DNA here is from genome assembly GCF_039667065.1 of Sulfurimonas sp. NWX367. NCBI lineage: Bacteria > Pseudomonadati > Campylobacterota > Epsilonproteobacteria > Campylobacterales > Sulfurimonadaceae > Sulfurimonas > Sulfurimonas sp. NWX367. The sequence continues at coordinate 327,232 of NZ_JALCZM010000001.1, forward strand.
TTTTATGTGTTTCGTTTTGCAATTCTGAAGGGCGGATATTATGGCAACCGTAAAATGGTGCAATATTAAACTGACTTAGCGGTGTAACAACCATCTCTTTGAGTTTATCAAGTCCAAAATCATCAATAATTGCATATAAAAAGTGTGTAACATCAGAAGTACCTTTATACTCGAGACCTACTTCTGCAAGTTTTTCATTGACTTTTGCTTTGAGCTCTTCGTTGTTGTCAAGTCTGTGCTTTGTCATTGCAGTATTGAGCTGACAGGTATTACAGATAGTAACCATTGTAAGCCCGTGTTTTTCAGCATAGGCAATGTTTCTGGCATTTAAAACCAAAGATAAAAAGTCATCATAGTCTTGAAGATGGGATGCGCCACAACATGAAGCCTCAGTCAGTTCCACAAGTTCTATTCCCAGTTTTTCAGCAACTGCCATAGTTGACATCATTTGTTCAGGAGTACTTTGTTTTGCAGTACATCCTGTAAAAAGTGCGTATTTTAGTTTTTCCATTTATATTTCCTTACATTCTCACATTTATTGAACAAAGTCCAATAAATATTCAATCACTAAAGTTTTTTACTATTAGTAAAAAAGTAGCTTTTAGCTACACTCCTAAAACTTTACAGTTGATGAAGATTTTACAAGTTTTTGAATCTCATCAAGATTTTGGGATTTTGTGATACCCCACGGCGGAACAATTTTACCTTTTGTAAACATTTTAAATGCAACAGGTATATGTTTAACAATTGCCGGACCTTCAGAGTAGAGGACAAGTCCACCCTCATCAAGTACACCGTTTTTCATAATTGACTTTTTAAAGCCGACGGCATGACGAACTGCAACATTGTTTTTGGCAATACCTTCCTGGAAAGCCATTTGGTGCAGTTTTGTAATTTTACCAATAGGATTAATCTCTTTTGGACAGGCTTCGGCACATTCAAAACATTTTACACAGTCCCAGACACCCTGTTTTTCTTCATTGACATCTGCGAGTCTTGATGTTGAGTTGTCCCGTACATCGGCACTGAAGCGATATGCTGCTGCAAAAGCGGCAGGACCGAAGAAATCTTCATTGATTTCAACGGCAGGACAGGCATAATGACAGGCACCGCATTGGATACAAAGATCTGCTTCGTCAAGTTTTTCGGCATCTTCAGGTGATACAAGGTTTTCAGACTCCGGATCTTCATCAATATCTGCAACAAGGTATGGTGTGACAGCAGCGTGTTTTTCCCAGAAGTCACCTTTGTCTATAATCATGTCTTTGACAGCTCTTTTTTTACTCAACGGTTCAATAACAAGCTCATTGCCGAAAAGTTCTACCATATCATTCATGCTCTCTTTACAGGCAAGGGTCGATCTTCCGTTTACTTTTATGGCACAGGTTCCGCAGATACCGTGACGGCAGCTTCTTCTGTATGAAAAACTTCCGTCATGATCCCATTTTATTCTGTTTAGTATATCCAATACAACTTCTTCAGAAGTCACTTCCATATCGTAATTTTCATAATATGGAAGGTAGTCTTCATCAGCATTAAAGCGAAATACTTTGAAGTTTACTTTTTGCGTAGTTATTTTATGTTCTGTACTCATAAGTTATCCTTAGTAATTTCTTTCTTTGAGTTCATGTTTGCCAAGAACAACATCCATATAATCCAATGTAATGTTCCCATTCTCATCCATATATGCCATAGTGTGTTTTAGAAAGTTTTCATCATCACGTTTTTCAAAATCTTCTCTGTAGTGTGCACCGCGACTCTCTTCTCTGGCAATAGCACTCTCTACAATAAACAAAGAGTAGTCAAGCATATGCCCAAACTCCAAAGCTTCCTGCAGTTCGGTGTTAAATACTTTTGATTTGTCTTTTATACGTACATTTTTAAATCTTTTACGAAGTTCTTTTACTGTGTCAATTGCGATTTGCAAAGTCTCTTTGCTTCTAAATGCACCTGCATTTGCAGTCATACACTGTTGCAGCTCTTCTCTTAGGGCAGGCACGCTTTCATTTCCGTTATTATTGAGTAAAAATTCAATTTCTTTGAGTGCTGTCGCCGCATCCTCTTCACTTGCTTTGCGAAGTTCAATAGTATCTACATCCCGTACCATTGTTTTACCGACAAAACGACCAAAGAGAAGGGCTTCAAGCACAGAATTTGCACCCAGGCGGTTTGCACCGTGTACTGATACACAAGAGCATTCACCTGCGGCATAAAAACCTTCTATAAATTCTTCATTGTTTTTACGGGCATGTCCGTCAATGTCTACCGGAATACCACCCATAGAGTAGTGTGCTGTAGCAGAAATCAAGATAGGCTCTTTTATCATATCAAGGCCTAAAAATGTCATCGCAAGTTCACGAAGTTCAGGAAGTTTATTCATAATAAGTTCTTTCCCAAGATGTGTTACGTCAAGATATACAGCATCTTTTCTCGGTCCGACACCACGACCTTCTCTGATCTCATTTAAAATTGCACGCGCAACAACATCACGTGATGCAAGTTCAAGAGCGTTTGGAGCATATTTCTCCATAAATCGTTCGCCTTTGGAGTTATAAAGACGGCCACCCTCACCACGAGCTGCTTCAGAAATTAAAACACCGTTTCCGGAAAGTCCTGATGGGTGAAACTGAACAAATTCCATATCTTCAAGAGGAAGACCGTGACGGGCTACAATTGAGAGTCCGTCACCTGTATTTGCATGGGCATTTGAGTTGATTTTATAGGCACGGGCATACCCGCCTGTTGCAAACATGACAGTTTTTGCATTAAAAACAGCCATTTGCATATCACGAATATTATAGGCAACGACACCTGATACTTTGCCGTCTTTATAGATGATATCAGCTGCATACCATTCATCCCAAAATTTTACACCGACACGATACGCCTGTTCATATACTGTTTGTAAAAGTGTTAACCCTGTTCTGTCTTTTGCAAAACATGCACGAGGTGATGATTGTCCTCCAAAAGGGCGCTGTGCAATTCTGCCGTCAGGTTTTCTGCTAAAAGCAGCACCCATTCTCTCTGCCCATCTGATTGTTTCAGGTGCATTTTTACACATAAATTCTACGGCGTCCTGGTCTGCCAGATAGTCAGATCCTTTTACAGTGTCAAATTCATGAAGTTCAACACTGTCTTCATCACTAAATGCTGCGTTGATTCCACCTTGAGCTGCACCGGAGTGACTTCTCAAAGGATGTACCTTTGTTATAACAGCAACTTTTTTTCCTGCATTTTGCAATTCTCTTGCTGCTGCACATCCTGCAAGGCCTGCACCAACTATAATCGCATCGTAAGTATAAATAGGAATACTCATTAACCCATCCTTCAATAAAGAACTAAAATAATGCTGATTATAGCGTGAATAGTCTTAGGCTAGGTTAAATGCAGTATTTGTTTTTGTGAAGTTTGTGTTTGTTACTATTTGAGACATGTGACTCTTTACATCTCTCTTTGGGCTAAGTCTCTTAGTTGGAAAATTCTATTGTTTCCTGTTGTTTTTGCATATTCTAAAATTTCCTTTGCCTGTTTTATTGCCTCTTCAAGTGAAGTGTTGTTCGGTTTTATGACAAATCCGCCTGTTACAGTTATATGTATAGGACCGTGGCCAGGTGCATTAAATTTGAGTTCAGAAATACTCTCTCGTATTATTTCCATATCTTTGAAAAGCTGTTCTTTTGATGAGCGTGAAAGAACGACTGTAAATTGATTGTAGTCTGTTCTCGCGATGACATCTATGGGTTGCTCATGCAAAGAAACAGTGTAAGCAACTTTACGCAGTATTGCCTGTGTGACTTCCTGGGTAAAGGCCCTGTTGGATTTTGAAAAATTATCCACCTCAAGAACAGTAACAGCTGTAAAGTTGCTGTCTTTGAGTCCTTTTTTTGCTCCATAAGAGTTTACAAGACCTTTGTAGTTGTTTATTTCTGTTACAGGATCAAGCATGCTGGGGTTGTTCTGAACAACAGTTTTTCTGTTCATCCTCAGTGCAATAGCGTCAGCCTCGAGTGAAAAAATTTCATAATCGCTTTTAGTTTTATCAACCTGAAACAGGTACTCAATATCCTGTAAAATGGCCGTCAGCATTTTTCTGTACCAAAATGTTGCAAATAAAATAAGAAAGAAAGTGATAAGTACCAGGATTTTTATAATATCAAATTTTTGCTGATTATAGGTTAGACTTTTAAACAGCATAGTATCTATCTGCTGTATTATTTCATTCAGTGATCTGTCTAATTCTGCTTTTGCTTCTTTTGCAAGTTTTTTATTTTTTGATCCGACATAATATTTATGTGCCGCATTGTTAAATTTGTCAGTTAATACAGAAAGTCTTTGTAAGTCATCAAAATACTCTTTCTCATTTCTCAGTATATATCTGTCTGTAATGTTGTATTTATAAAGCATTTTCAGTTTGTCGATTTCTTGATGCAGCTGTGTGCTTTTTCCGTTAAACTGTATAAGTGCCAGTTCTATATCGTCCGTATCCAAGTGTGTGAGTGTTTGAATAATCTTTTTTTGATTGTTCAAATTATTGACTTTATCAAAAGAGAGTTGTTCTTCAAATGTAAGCAAAACAGCCAAAGACGCCAAAAAGAAGATAAAAAGCAGATAAAATTTTAAGTGTTCAAAAATTCTTTTAATAGAATATTTCATAGTATGTTTTTCCTAATAATGTTATAATGGCGTTATATTCTATATCGGCAGTAATTAATATATGCTTAATAAAAAGAAGTCTTATTGAATTTAGAAAATTATTTTATATCACAATTTAACAGTAAACACATTGGTGACGACGGTGCATTGATTGACAATATTGTCTATTCCAAAGATGCATTTTTTGAAAACGTGCATTTTAAACGCAGCTGGATGAGTTGTTTCCAAATTGCCCAAAAAGCAATGCTTGTAAATATTTCTGATGCGGTTGCAATGAATGCTGTGCCGAAATATGCACTGTTAAGTGTTGCAATGCCAAAGAATATGACAAAAGCAGAAATGAAAGATTTGGCTGACGGATTTAAATCAGTCGCAAAGCAGTACAATATAGAAATTATCGGCGGTGATACAATCAGTAATACAAAGCTTGATATCACTGTAACCGTTATTTCCAAAACAAAAAAGCCACTCTTGCGCACCAGAGTCAGAGAAAATTATCTTTTTGCTTTTACCGGGGAGCTTGGGCGCTCGGCAAAAGATTTGAAAAAACTGCAAAACCTGGGGAAAATCCACAGAAAATCAAAATTTGTTCATATCAGATTAAGAAATGATTTTGTCACCAAAAGTATAAATGTTTTAAAAGCGGGTATGGATATATCGGATGGTTTATGCAGTGATTTGGGTAAAATTGCATCACTGAACAAAACAGGCGTGCAGTTTATAAAAAAAATACCTAAGCATATTGCATGTAGCGGGGAAGAGTATGAAATGCTGATTGCTTTTGATGCAAGGGATCTCAAAAAAATCAAAATGTATGCCAGACAAACCAGAACAAAACTGACAGTTTTTGCAAAAGCTGTAAGAAACAAATATACAAACAGATGTAAAGCACATCATTTTTAAGGAACAGAGAAATATGGACAGATTTTATTCACTTGCACATGCAAGTATTGATTTTCACTTTAAACAGACTCCCCGTGATTTTGTAGTTGAGGAGATACCTTTATATGAATTTTCGGGAGAAGGGGAGCATTTAATACTGCAGGTAAGAAAGAAGAACCTCTCTACAAATGAAATGATAGGACAAATTGCCCGTTATCTGGGTATAAAAAACAAAGAAATAGGCTATGCCGGGCTTAAGGATAAAAATGCGATGACAGTGCAGTATATCTCTTTGCATAAAAAACATGAAGAGGCTTTGGAAAATTTCAATTTTGACGGAATAAAAATTCTTTCAAAAACATACCATAACAACAAGTTGAGAATAGGGCATCTAAAAGGCAATCGTTTTTATATTAAGCTGAAAAAGGTCAATCCTACAAGTGCTGAAAAAATTGATGAAGCATTAAAAAATATAGAAAAATTCGGGTTGCCGAATTTTTTCGGGTATCAAAGATTCGGAAATGACGGAGATAACCATATTCTGGGAGAAAAGTTGGCAAAAGGAGAGGCAAGAGAGCGTAATCCCAGAGTCAAACGTCTCCTTATAAATGCCTATCAGAGTCATCTGTTTAATCTTTGGCTCTCAAGAAGACTTGAGATCAATACGCTTGTGAACAGTTTTAAGGCTGAAGAGATCGAGAGTTTGTTAAACATGCCAAACGAAGAAGTCAAAAAGATGAAAGAGCAGAAGCATCCTTTTAAACTTATCAGCGGTGATGTTATGGAACACTATCCGCACGGAAGACTTTTTGACTTTGAAGGCGCAAAAGAAGATTTAGAAAGATTTAATGCACGCGACATCTCTGTTACAGGACTTTTGTGCGGGAAAAAAGTACGCCATGCCACAGAAATTGCAGGAGACATTGAAAAAGACTATGATGATGAAATCAATGCTGACGGAGCCAGGCGCTATGCCTGGGTCTTTCCAACGGAGATAGAAGGGCGTTTCAACAAACACGAAGCACAGTATGAAATGAACTTCACACTCCCTAAAGGTTCGTATGCCACAGTTTTAATAGAAGAAATTGCCAAAAGGAAAATAAATGAATAAGAGACATATCACATCAGCCGTATCCCAGCTGTTCGGTAAATTTGCAAATAAAGAATTTCCGCACTGGTTTCAAAAAATTGTAAACTATTCCTATGTAAAACTGATGGGACTCGATATGAGTGAATTCCATGACCCGGGTACCTATAAGAGTCTGAACGCGCTCTTTACAAGAAGACTCAAAGAGCCAAGAAAATTTTCTTTGAATGCAGAAGATTTTATTGCACCCTGTGATTCTTTGATTACGGAGTGCGGCAGACTTATTGACGATTATGCTTTACAAATCAAAGGCATGCGCTATAAAACTGATAATTTGCTTGGAAAAAATTTTACACAGGCAGAAAAAGATTATGTGCATAACGGAGAATTTGTAAATTTTTATCTTTCTCCAAAAGACTATCATCGGTATCATATTCCGATGAATCTGCAGGTACTTAAAGCTGTACACATTCCGGGAAAATTTTATCCTGTTAATATCCCTTCGTTGAAAAAACGTTTGAATCTTTTTATAGAAAATGAGAGAGTTGTGCTGCTGTGTAAGACACAAGAAGGAAAATATTTTTACATTATCCTTGTGAGTGCATTGAATGTCGGCGTTATGAAAATAAGTTTTGAGACGCGTATACAGACAAATGCAGATGTACAAGAGGAACAGGTGTATGAGTTTGAAAACCTTTATCTTGACAAAGGTGAAGATTTTGGCTGTTTTGAAATGGGCTCTACCATTGTCATATTGGCCGAAGAAGATATGCTAAAACTTTTAGTCAAAGAAAATGACAAAGTAAAGTTTGGAGATACAATAGCAAAATATAACTCCAAATAATATTTTTTATTTATGTTACAAATATACTCATGTATATCAATGTCTTTTGCTTTTCTTAAATTCTTGATTTAAATCAATCATTTATAATTTTTTCAATGCTATTATAAAAACGTTAGTAAATATGTTGAGAACATTGTAAAGTGTTTAACTACTTTTAAAAATAGTGAGGAGAAAATATGTCACTTTCAAGAAGAGAATTTCTTAAAAGTTCAGCGGCAGCTTCTGCAGCAGCAGCTATTGGTATGACTGTACCAGCAGAACTGAATGCAGCAGCAGCGAAAGCTGAAAATAATTGGAGATGGGACAAGGCAGCTTGTCGTTTCTGTGGTACCGGGTGCGGGATTATGCTTGCAACTACGGGAGATGGTAAAGATAGAAAAATTGTTGCGGTCAAAGGGGATCCTGCTGCGCCGGTTAATCGTGGTCTTAACTGTATTAAAGGTTACTTTAATGCGAAAATCATGTATGGTGCGGACAGACTGACACAGCCGCTTCTTCGTGTAAATGACAAAGGCGAATTTGACAAAAAAGGGAAATTCGCACCGGTTTCATGGAAACGAGCGTATGATGAGATGGAAAAAAACATCAGAAAAGCACTCAAAGAAAAAGGTCCTGAAGGGGTAGCTGTATTTGCTTCTGGACAGTATACAATTATGGAAGGATATGCTGCCCAAAAAATGATGAAAGGCGGATTCAGATCCAATGCGATTGACCCGAATGCCCGTCACTGTATGGCATCTGCTGTTGTCGGTTTTTACCAGACATTCGGTATAGATGAGCCATCAGGTTGTTATGATGATATTGAATTGACAGATACAATCGTAACCTGGGGTTCAAACATGGCGGAAATGCACCCGATTTTATGGTCTCGTGTAACAGACAGAAAACTTTCAGACCCTGAACGTGTAAAAGTGGTCAATATTCAGACCTATACACATCGCACCTGCGATTTGGGTGACTTTAACATTATTTTTAGACCAAACACTGACCTTGCATTATGGAACTATCTTGCTCGTGAGATTGTGTACAACCATCCAGAAGCCATTGACTGGGATTTCATCAAGAAAAACATTATCTTTGCAGCAGGTCCTGTAAATATCGGATACGGTTTCAGACGTGCAGGTGAAAAATCTGTTACTCCGGTAAGACCTGACGGCAGTGCCGGAAAATATGATGCAAAAGAGATGGAAATTTATAATAAAGAGATGAGTAAGGTTGTCTCAGAATTAGAAGGTCCTGCGTTAGAGCCATATGGTTATAAAGCCGGTGATACTATGAAAAACACTGCCGGTACTTTAAAACACTGGGAAATTTCTTTTGAAGAGTATAAAAAATCTTTAGAACCATATACATTGGAGTATACGGCAAAACTTTGTAAAGGTGATCCTGAAGAATCACTTGACAGCTTTAAGAAAAAGTTGCAGGATTTGGCAGCGCTTTACATTGAAAAAGACAGAAAAGTTGTCAGTTTCTGGACAATGGGTATGAATCAACATACACGTGGAACATGGGACAATACACTTTCATACAATGTTCACTTTATGTTAAACAAACAGGCACGTCCTGGCTCTGGAGCATTCTCATTAACTGGACAGCCTTCGGCTTGTGGTACTGCTCGTGAAGTCGGTACGTTTGCACACAGACTGCCTGCAGATATGATGGTAAAAAATCCAAAGCACAGAGCTATTACAGAGAAAGGCTGGCATATTCCTGCAGGAACACTGAATCCTGTCGGAAATCAGCATATTATGAAAATTCACAGAGATATTGAAGACGGTGTTGTAAAATTCGCATGGGTGAATGTGTGTAATGCATATCAAGACAGTGCCAATGCAAAACACTGGATTAAAGCGGCTCGTGAGATGGATAACTTCATCGTAACATCAGACGGGTATCCGGGTATATCTGCAATGGTATCTGATTTGATTTTGCCGTCTGCTATGATTTATGAAAAATGGGGTGCATACGGAAATGCAGAACGCCGTTCACAGCACTGGAGACAACAGGTTCTTCCTGTAGGTGATGCGATGAGTGACACCTGGCAGTGGGTAGAGCTTTCAAAAAGATTTACGGTAGATGATTTGTGGGGGCCTTATACACTGAGAAACGGTAAAAAACTTCCTGATGTAAGAGAAAAAGCCTATGCAATGGGGTATAAACCAGATACGACTATGTATGAAATTCTATATGCAAATGAAAGAGCGAAGAAAAACTATCCGTTGGCATTGGATCAGTTTCCTCAAAAAGGGTATGACAACTCAGAATGTCTTGGTGATGCAAGAAATGTTGTCGGAAGTGACGGTAAAGTTTTCAAAGGCTACGGCTTTATGATTCACCAGTACCTTTGGGAAGAGTATGCATCATTTGGTAGAGGTCACGGGCATGACTTGGCAGACTTTGTTACCTACCATAAAGTTCGTGGTCTTAAATGGCCAGTTGTTAATGGCAAAGAGACTGCATGGAGATTTAATGTAAAATTTGATCCGTATGCGGCAAAACATGCAAAAGAAAACGGAAGAGGCAGTGAATTTGCATTCTACGGTCCACTTGCCAAAGCATTACCACACGGTAATTTAACAGGTGTACAAGACAAAAAGAAAAAACCGTTAACAGACAAAGCAAAAATCTTTGCCCGTCCGTATATGGATCCGCCGGAAATGCCGGATGAAACATATGATTTATGGTTGTGTACAGGACGTGTACTTGAGCACTGGCACTCTGGAACAATGACGATGCGTGTGCCTGAGTTGTACCGTGCTGTTCCTGAAGCGCTTGTCTATATGAATCCTAAAGCCGCTGAGGAAAGAGGACTCAAAGACAATGATTTATGCTGGGTTGAATCTCGTCGTGGTAGAGTAAGAGCTCGTGTTGAGACGCGTGGACGTAACAGACCGCCAAAACCTTTGGTATTTGTTCCGTGGTTTGATGAGCGTGTGTTTATCAATAAAGTAACATTGGATCAAACCTGTCCTATGTCAAAACAGACAGACTTTAAAAAATGTGCTGTAAAAATTTATAAAGCATAGACAATAAAGAATTTACAATGAAAAAAGAAGCACTCAGCGACAGAAGAAAATTTATCTTAAATATGGCCAGAGGTGTTGGCTATGCTGCGATTGGCGGATTTTTATGGAGCGCGTATCTTGATGATGCGAAAGCTTCGCCGCTGATACTGCGTCCGCCTGCGGCTATAAAGGAAGAAGATTTTCTCAAAACCTGTATCAAATGCGGATTATGTGTTGAAGCATGCCCGTATGATACATTGATGCTGGCTAAACCCGGTGATCACAGACCTATAGGGACACCATACTTTATTCCAAGGGATATTCCCTGCTATATGTGTGAAGATATTCCTTGTGTTCCTGTCTGTCCGAGCGGTGCGCTGGATGAGTCGAGTGTAACTGTAAACGGTCATCTTGATATTAATACAGCAGATATGGGATTAGCGGTTATTGATGAAAACAGTTGTATTGCTTTTTGGGGTATTCAGTGTGATGCTTGCTACAGAGCCTGCCCTATTTTGGGTCAAGCGATAACTGTAGAGTATTCTAAAAATGAAAGAACCGGCAAACACGCATTTTTAAAACCTGTGGTGCATGCAGATGCCTGTACAGGCTGCGGAATGTGTGAACATGCCTGTGTGACAGAAAAACCGGCTATCTTTATACTGCCTCGTGAAGTGGCAATGGGGAAAGCCGGCAGTCACTACATCAAAGGCTGGGATAAAAAAGATGAGTCAAGACTAAAAGATGCTCATGCGATTCATACTACAACAAATGTAAGTAAAAGAAAAGCGGTTGACAAGCTTAACAGTGGTTTGGAAGGTTTGTTAGATGAGTAAACTATGGAATAACTATAGATATCTTATTTTAAGAAGATTTACACAAATTGGAATATTAATTCTATTTTTCGGTGCAAATGCCTGGGGATGGAAGATACTTGAAGGAAACCTCAGTTCATCCGAACTATTTGGAATTGTTCCGATGAGTGATCCTTATGCAGTGTTGCAGATGGTGGCAGCAGGTGCCGTTGTCGCAAGTGATTTACTTATAGGAGTGGCAGTTGTTGCACTGTTTTATTTTTTAATAGGCGGAAGAGCGTTCTGTTCTTGGGTTTGTCCTATTAATATGGTGACAGACAGTGCTAATTATTTAAGAAGAGTATTTGATATTGATAGAGCGCAAATAACAAAACAACCAATTACAAGAAATGTAAGATATTGGATTTTGGGTATTAGTTTAATAGTTTCGGCCTTTATGGGTATAGCAGCTTTTGAATTTGTATCGCCAATATCAATGATGCACAGAGGTCTTGTCTTTGGTATGGGCTTTGGCTGGGCAGCTATCGGTATGATATTTCTTTTTGATTTGTTTGTCCTTAAAAATGGTTGGTGTGGTCATATATGTCCACTCGGTGGATTTTATTCACTTTTAGGAAAGTTTAGTTTTATTAGAGTGCATCATCTGGAAGAAAACTGTACACTTTGTATGAAATGTAAAGTAGTTTGTCCTGAAAAACAAGTACTTCATATGATAGGCAAAGAATCACTTCCTGTACTCTCAGGAGAGTGTACAAATTGTGCCAGATGTATAGAAGTATGTGATGATGATGCTTTAAGGTTCTCAATAAGAGATTTTATTCAAAATAAAAAAATGGGAGAGTAAAATGAAAATTTTAACAAAGATTACGATCGGTTTTACAACTGCAGCTTTATTACTCGTTGGATGTAATAACAATGCACAGGTAAAACCTCAGGAAAAAACACAGGTAAAACCTATAATAGATGAAAGTCAGTTAGGATACAGAGGGACAACTGATCTTTTAAAAGAAGATGTTGTTCCGCCTAAAGTAGAATATCATTCGGCTGCACCGGGAACTTCAAAGAAGTTTAAGCGAGCTTATCAGGATGCTCCGCCGATGATTCCACATGATACAACTGGAATGTTGCCGATTACAAAAGACAACAATCAGTGTTTGATGTGTCATATGCCGGATATGGCGCCATCTATGGGTGCTACACCAATTCCTGTTTCACACTTTACAAATTTTAGACCGCATACCTCTGTCAAAGGTGATAAAATTTTGAAAAACGGAAAAGTGGTTAAAAATACTTCTTCTGAAACACAGGCAAATGTATCTATACAAGTTGACAAAGATGAAAAGCATCTGTATGCAGGAAGATTTAACTGTACACAGTGTCATGCTCCTCAAGCAACAAATATGCTGGTTGACCAAAACAGTTTTAGACCTGTTTATACAGATCCAAACGGTGCTTCCAAATCATCTTGGGATCAATCCAAGTGGATGAAAAATATTGATACTGCAAAGTAAATAAACAAATGGAAAGAAGAGAGCTTTTTAGCTTTCTCTCTTCCTCTGTAAAAGAGGCAGCAGAGAAAAATAAAAATGAAACAGTCATTATACGTCCACCGTATTTTAATGATGCTGATGCTTTTGTTACAGAGTGTCAAAACTGTGAAGCGCAGTGCGCTACTTTGTGTCAAGAGCAGATTATTATTATCGGAGAGGACAGAACACCTTACTTGGATTTTAGCAAAAGAGGCTGTACATATTGTGATGAGTGTGCAACAGCCTGTCCCAGTGATGTTCTTCTGGTTGAAAACAAAAGGAAAATTTTTGCTGATATTGTGATAAATCAGGATAAATGTTTGAGTTGGCAGGGTGTTATGTGTTTTTCATGTAAAGACCCCTGTCTGGAAGATGCCATAGATTTTAAGGTAATGTTTATGCCTGAAATCAATGGCAAATGCACAAGTTGCGGTTTTTGTATCAGCAGATGCCCGGCGGATGCTATTGATATTGAGAAGGTAAGTGAATGAAATATCTTGTTTTTCTACTAATGGTCATTTCAGGCATACATGCAAAAGGTTTAATACAGCCGGAGTATATTTATAAGGTTTCATCAGGACTTGTAACAGATGTTTTATATAAGAAACAAAAACTCTATTGTGCTACTGATGACGGAAAAATAGAAATTTTTAATACAAAAAGCAAAAAAAATATACAGGCAATCAAGTTAGACAAAATTAAAGATTTTATGGGAGATGCAATAGATTCTAAAATATTTTCTATTGATCTGATTAATGGCTCTTTGTTGATACTTTCTCAAGATAACGGAGGATACAGCAGAGTTCATATTTACAATTCTTCAGCTTTACATGTAATCATTTCAGGAGATGACAGACTCAACATTATCAAAGCAAAATTTATAGACAAAGAGAATATATTGATTGCATTAATTAGTAATGACATTATCTCTTATAATATTAAATCAAAAAAGAAAAACTGGACAACACAGGCTTCTATGTCCAAGTTTTCCAATTTTGCACTTAATAATGACAAAACATTAGTGGCTATTGCGGATGAAAGTGGAGATGTGCATCTTATTTCCACCAAGGAGGGCAAGCATGTAAAAACACTTCATGGAGACAATGTCGACAATATTTTCAGCATTGATTTTAAAGGTGAAGTGGTTTTAACAGGAGGACAGGACAGACGTGTAGGAGTGTATAATCTGAAAAACGGCGATGCCTACTATAAAATGTCACACTTTTTTGTATATGGAGTAGGACTCAGCCCAAGCGGGAAAACAGCTGCATACAGCAGTGATATAAACAACGATGTAGAACTTTTTGATACAACGACAAGAGAGGTTTTGGGAAAATACAAAGCTGATAAAATGATTGTCAACAGTATCTATTTTATCAACGAAAAAGAGTTTTTTATAAACAGCAGTTCGCCTAGAGTAGGGTATTATAAAATCAAATAAGGAGTAATAGATGATGGAGTTTACACAAAGTGAATTTTTAGTTGAAACTGAAGTTCCCCAAGATGAATTAATAATTTCAAGAACAGATTTATCAGGGAGAATCACCTATGCAAATGAAACATTTTGTGAAATAAGCGGATATTCTCAAAATGAAATCATCGGTAAACCCCACAGTATCGTGAGGCATCCTGATATGCCGGATGCAACATTTGAAGATTTGTGGAATACTATAAAAGCCGGAAAACAGTGGAAAGGCGTAGTAAAAAATCTCAGAAAAGATAGAGGTTTTTACTGGGTTGAGGCTCTTGTTTCGGGTGTCTATAAAAAAGGCGAGCTGGTTGAATACAAATCACTCAGAAGTCCCGTTTCTTATGCAACAAAGTTAAAATATCAAAGATTATATGATAAAATGAGAAGTGAAAAGAACGAAAGAATAAGAAAAATAATTTACAGTTAAATTGTAGTTGCACTAGTGCAATGAGCTTCCTGCTGAAGGAAACATAGCGTTAGCGTAGATGACAGAATTACTTCTGGCATCGTAATAAAAGAATGAAGGAGGTTTCCTTCATTTTATAAAATAAAATTAAGGAAAAGATAATATGAATGTTTCAAGTATAGTGGTACAGACAGTACCGAAGTTTTTAGATGAAGTGGTGCAGAGTTTAAAAGAGTGTGAGGTTTGTGATTATCATTTACATGATGAAAAAGGCCGTATTATCATCACTATAGAAGGTAAAGATGTCAGTGAAGAGCTTGGAAAACTGAAAGTGATAGAGGCTATTCCTCATGTGATTGCGGCTGATATGCAGATGGCATATTCAGAAGATGAACTCGATGCAAATATAAAAGTGATTAATGAATCAGATGCCGTGCCAAATCTACTCAAAGATGAAAATGTTGAGATTGACAGAGTCGTGTACCATGGGGATTTAAAGAAAAAAGATTCTCAGTTGCAAGAGTTTGCAAAAAGCCTGAGTAATCCTGACGGAGTTGAGTAATGGCAGTTATTTTTACAGCTACTATCAAACTGGATGATACCGGAAAATGGTTTATAGAACTTAAAGATGAAGCAGACGGTAGAAGTGAAATTTGCTTTGATATGGATGAGTTTGAAAAAAACATTGAAAAACTCGGTGATGACTATGGTGGATACATTGATGAAGTGAAATGGCAAAAAGATGACAATGTGCCTCCTTTTGTTATGGATGAAATCAGAGTTCTTATGGCAGAACACCGTGCAAAGATAGAAGAAGAGAGAGGGGAACCGATTACACCTGTTGCGCAGGAAAACAAGGAGTAAATCTAAAAACTTGATTTATATCAAGAATTACATAAGTTATATAAGTTATAATTTATGTGAATTTAAAAAAGGAAGAGAAATGAAAAAATTACTACTTTCAATGGCAGCATTGCCATTAGTAATCGGTGGATTAAGTGTAAGTGCAAGTGCAGACGGGATTAATATTTTAGACAATATTAAACTAAAAGGCCAAATTCGTCCTCGTTATGAGAGTGTTGATGACGGAAAAGCAACAACGACAAATGCGAGTGCATATACTGTACGTACAAAATTAACAGCAACAGCGAATCTCCTTGGTGTAGATGGTCTTTCTGCAAGTATTGGTATGATTTCTGTAAATAATTTAGGCTCGCATGAGTACAACTGGAATGGAACATCTTATACAGACGGAACAAAACCATATTCAGTGGTGATGGACCCTCAACAGGCAATGATTTCAAATGCTGAAATTAATTACAGTGTTGATAAAACAACAGTACATGTAGGGCGCAGTCAAATAAATCTTGACAACCAAAGATTTATCGGCACAGTCGGCTGGAGACAGTTCGAACGTTCTTATGATACAGTGTTTGTTGCAAATAATTCTATTAAGAATCTTTCAGTATTAGTTGCGTGGGTTTATGGTTTTCAGGGTGTAATCGCCGGACCGACTGCTGATACGAACAGTGTGCTCGTACATGCTGCATATAAAGTAATGCCGGAACTGAAAGTAACTGCATATGACTATATGATAGCCGGTGCACATGATACTTACGGTATTGCATTGACAGGAAAAGTAAAGACAGGTATGGCAAAACTCAGCTACCGTGCTGAATATGCTTTACAAAAAGATTCTACTATGGAAATCCATAACAGTAACGGAAAAGCAGATGCTTCTTACTATAATTTGGATTTGGGTGCAAATGTAAACGGTATTCTAGCCGGTGTTAATTATGAGTTTTTAAGTGGTACTACCGGAACAGACGGAAAAACAAACTTTAACCCTATGCTGGGAACAAATCATAAATTTAACGGTTGGGCGGATGTCTTTTATGTAGGAAACAGCGGACCACTCGGCGGTTTAAAAGATTTTAATGTCCGTTTAGGCTATACTGCAAAAGGTCTTGGCAAGTTGCTTGCAGTCTATCACACATTTACAGCGGATAAAACGATGGGTGGGCTCGATGACTTAGGTTCTGAGTTTGATGCAGTATATACAAATAAAATTCCTGGAGTAAATAACTTAACAGGTCTTTTAAAGTATGCTGATTATTCAAAAGGTACAGTTGCAGGATATACAAACGACATTCAAAAAATCTGGGTTGGTTTAGACTATAAATTTGCTACAAAATAAAAAGCAAATTTCATATTAACTCTAAGCGTTAAGTTTTTTAGAAACAAGGTTTCAGTCTAGTCTTTATAGGCACAAAGCCCGCACTAAAGTACGGGTTCCGAAAAAACTGATTAGGTTTTTCGGAACCTAGACTTTATTCTAGGCTGATTTGTTTAAAAGTTTATATATTCCTTACATCACACATTAAATCTGAAGTGCATAATATCACCGTCTTGAACAATATACTCTTTTCCTTCCAATCTCATTTTTCCGGCTTCTTTGGCTTTTGCTTCACCGCCGCAGGCTATAAAATCTTCATAGGCAATCACTTCGGCACGTATGAAACCTTTTTCAAAGTCGTTATGGATGGCTGCAGCTGCTTTTGGAGCAGTTGAATTTTTTCTGATTGTCCAGGAACGTACCTCTTTGACTCCTGCTGTAAAGTAGCTCATAAGACCGAGTTTGTCAAAGCCTTTATGTATGATTTGTTCAAGTCCAGATTCTTCTACACCCAAATCTGTTAAAAATTCCTGTGCTTCTTCATCTTCAAGACCTATAAGCTCTTCTTCAACTTTTGCACACAGTTTAATGAGTTCACAATTGTTCTTTTGCGCATGTTCACGAAGCGCTTTTACGTATTCGTTGTCTTCTAGCAATCCGTCTTCGTCTGTATTTGCACCGTACATAATCTCTTTGTCGGTTAAAAAACGCACTTCACGGTTAAGCTGGCGATACTCATCAGAGTCGGCTTTTTCAAAGTTGCGTGCTAAATTCCCTTCACCCAGAAACTCTAAAAGCTCTTCCGCCATTTCTAAAACAGTTTTTGCACTTTTATCAGCTTTTGCCTGCTTTTTAAGTCTCTCGATTCGATTTGCAAGCACTTCAATATCAGCCAAAATCAATTCACCTTCGATGATTTCAACGTCACGCAGAGGATCAATGCTTCCTTCATTATGTACAATATTTTCATCTTCAAAACATCTGACAATCTGTAAAATCACTTCTGTCTCGCGTATGTTTGAAAGAAATTTGTTTCCAAGACCTTCGCCTTTGCTGGCACCTTTTACAAGCCCTGCGATGTCAACAAAATCAATAGTAGAATATTGAATTCTTTCAGGATTGACTATTTTTGCAAGTTCATGCAGTCTTTTGTCAGGAACAGGCACAACAGCCTTGTTTGGCTCTATTGTACAAAATGGGTAGTTGGCTGCCTCCGCGTTTTGTGCCTTTGTTAGTGCATTAAAAGTTGTTGATTTACCGACGTTTGGAAGTCCGACTAAGCCTATTGCTAATCCCATGATAACCCTTTAGAAATATTTTTTGAAATTATATCTAAGTAAATTTAAAATTAAGAGTGGTACAATAGGTTAAAAGTTAAAGGATGAATAAATGAGTGTACTTTTAGAATTTTCAATGTTTCCGACATCTGATAACTGTCGAGATGGCAGTTCCGTATCAAAACAGGTGGCTAAGATAGTAGACGCTATAGATAAAAGCGGCGTAGCATACCAACTCACCCCGATGGGAACAGTTGTAGAAACAAAGACAATGCGTGAGGCTTTAGACATCATTGAACTTGCGTATGAGCAGGTAAGCGGTTGTGACAGAGTCTATTCTTCACTAAAATTTGATATACGTAAAAACACGAAAAACAGACTGACTTCAAAGATTAAGTCCATAGAAACACAACTAAAGAGAGAAGTCCAAAAATAATGGACTTCCAGCTTTAGCCTAATGTTTTTCTGACAATTTTTACAGCTTCTACCATATTTTTCAAAGAGGGCTTCACTTCTTCCCATTTACGTGTTTTAAGTCCACAGTCAGGATTTATCCATAACTGCTCTTTTGGAAGTACCTCTAAGAGAGAATGAATCTGTGTGACAATCTCTTCTACAGATGGAATTCTTGGCGAATGAATATCATAAACACCTGGACCTACTTCCTGTTTATAGCCGACTTTTGCAAAAATTTTCAGCAGTTCATTTCCGCTTCTCGCCGTTTCTATTGAGATAACGTCCGCATCCATAGCTTCTATGGTTGCAATAATGTCATTAAATTCACTGTAGCACATATGTGTATGAATCTGTGTCTCTTGTTTTGCACAGCTTACCGAAAGCTTGAAGTCTCTTACAGCCCAATCTTCATACTCTTGCACTTTTGCTTTTCTCAAAGGATATCCCTCTTTAAATGCAGCTTCGTCAACCTGAATTATTTGTATACCGGCTTTTTGCAAATCATCTACTTCGTCACTGATTCCAAGTGCAATTTGTTTGCTGACTTCACTACGCTCCATATCATCCCGCACAAATGACCAGTTTAAAATCGTGACAGGGCCTGTGAGCATACCTTTCATTATTTTTTTTGTTTTGCTCTGTGCATAGGTGATCCACTCTACTGTCATTGGTTTTGGACGGGATATATCACCATAAATAAAAGGCGGTTTCACACAGCGGCTTCCATAGCTCTGCACCCAGCCGTTTTGGGAAAAGCCATAACCCTGAAGCTGTTCTCCAAAGTATTCAACCATATCATTGCGCTCTGGTTCACCATGGACCAAAATTTCAAGTCCGCACTCTTCTTGGAAAGCTACACAGTCATCTATATATTTTTTCATCTCATTTTCATAGCTTTTTTCATCCAAATTGCCATTTTTATATTCCCGTCTGGCATGTCTTATTTCAGGTGTTTGCGGAAATGAACCGATAGTTGTTGTAGCAAGTGGCAAATATTGCAGTTTTTCTTTTTGAAGTTTTATTCTCTGTTCGTATTTTCCATCACGTTCATATTTGTCAATATTGTTGATTCTCTCTTGTACTTTTTCATCATGAATCAGTTTTGAAGTTCTTCTGGAAATGTTTGCTTCTTGGTTTTCTTTTAAAAACTGAAGCTCATTTGCACCTAATGCTTCTTGAGAGTGAAAAAATATTTTACTGATAAGCGCAATTTCATCAAGTTTTTCGATACCGTAACTTAGCCAATTTTTTATTTCAGGATTCATTTTCTCTTCATATTTCAGGCTAAAGGGTACATGCAGCAAAGAACAGGAAGAAGAAACCAGGATATTATTTTTGTTTACATGTAAAGCGATGCTATTAAGCAGATTGACACTCTTCTCAATATCGTTTTTCCAAATGTTTCTTCCGTCAACTACGCCTGCAATAAGCATTTTGTCAGATTTGGCAATGAGTTCAAGTGAATCAAAGTTTTCTTTGCCATATAAAAAATCAAGTCCAAGAGCCCAAACAGGAGTATGCAAAAGAATTTTTGTTGCTTCGCATGAGTGTTCAAAATATGTTACAACTGCAATTTTTATATTTTTAGAAACATTGGCAAGTTTGTCATAGGTCGGTTTTATAAGGCTCAGCACTGTTGTCTCAAGATCTTTTACAAATATAGGTTCATCAATTTGCAAAGTAACACTCTCATCAAGTTTGGCTATTTCTTGAAGAAGATCTTCATATACAGCCAAAATTTTAGAATACAATTCATAAGTATCACCACCGTCTGCTCTTTTTGAAAGCCCTAAAAATGTCAATGGTCCTATGATGTTAATTTTACATGTAAACCCCTGTTTTTTTGCTTCTTTATATTCTGATATGATTTTATCGGCATTTAATTCGTACTCATCTTCAAGTGATAATTCAGGAACGATGTAGTGGTAGTTTGTATTAAACCATTTTGTCATCTCCATCGCTAGGGCATCTTTGTTGCCTCTTGCCATTGCAAAATAGCGTTCTTCCCCCTGCAGATGTGTAAAGCGCTTTGGCACAGCATTTAATGTGACTGCCATATCAAGCATGTTGTCATAAAAGGAAAAATCATTTGTGCTGATATATTCTATACCTGCATTATTTTGATAGTTCCAGTGTCTTTGCTTCAATGTTTTTGCTACTTTTTCAACTTCACTAAAGCTGCTTTTTTTTGCCCAATAGCTCTCAAGGGCAAATTTCAGTTCTCTTTGTTCTCCGATTCTTGGAAATCCTACTACATACGTATTTTTTGACATAACAATATCCTTTGATTTAAGTCATTTCTGACAATATTTGTATTTGTTTTTATAAAGTTTTTTGATTAAATGATTAGGATATTGAAAGGGGAGGGTGAATACCGCTGCGGCGAAATGCGAAACATACCGTATAAAACGGGCATCTCGGAATATAGTGGTTGAGTAAAACCATCAATTTTGATTTAATGGTAAAGAAGAGATGGCAATGACACGGTTTTGAGCTGTGAAACAATGCTAATGCAGTTGCAAGAAACAGTTCTTTTAGTGACATTCTCTCTCCTTTTTTAAAATATACCGGAATTATAGCATATTTATTTTATACTTTTTAAAAACTCACTCATAAAACGGACACCTGCACCGGTTCCGCCATATACATTGACATCCCAGGGACTCTCAGTATAGGCGCTTCCGGCTATGTCAAAGTGCAGCCATTTGTCTTTGTTTTCTTCTTTGATGAAGTTGTCTAAAAAAAGTCCGGCTGTAATAGCTCCGCCATAAGGCTTGTTTGAAATATTACAGATATCGGCTATTTCACTTTTGAGCTGTTTTTTCAAATACTTGTTAAACGGCAGGGAAGCTGTCAACTCTCCGGCTCTGCCTGAAGCTTTGGAAATGTCATGTCTGAGTCTGTTGGAATGCCCCATAACACCTGTTGTATACTGTCCAAGAGCTACCATACAGGCACCCGTAAGCGTTGCAAAATCAAACAGATAATCTGCTTGAACTTTTTCCTGTGCGTAATCAAGCACATCCGCAAGCACCAGGCGACCCTCTGCATCTGTGTTTCTCACTTCTATCGTATCGCCTTTGCGAGAAGTTAAAACATCATCAGGTTTGTAGGCATTTCCGCCTATCATATTTTCAACGGCACCGACAAAAGCGTGTACTTCAATATTGAGTTTTAATTCACTGACTGCCTTAATGATACCCAGCACTGCACAGGCTCCGGCTTTGTCCATTTTCATTGTTACCATTGAGGTTGCAGGTTTCAGACTGAGTCCGCCACTGTCATAGGTCAGACCCTTTCCGACAAGAGATATAATTTTCTTCGGATTTTTTGGTTTGTATGCCAGGTGAATCAGTTTTGTATCATGACACGAAGCGCGACCGACTGCAAGCATTGCCTCACATCTTTCTTTTTTGAGTTCTTTATGTCCTAAAACAGTGCATTCAAGAGAATTTTCACGTGCCAGTTTCTTTGCCAGTTTTGCAAAAGTAGGCGGATTCAAATCATCAGGAGCAATATTTACTATATCACGCGTATAACAGGTTGCATCAGCAATTATTACAGCTTCTTCAAAAGCATCTTTTAGCTCTGCTATATCTTTACATGTAAGGTAAATATTTTTAAGTTTTTGTTTCTCATTTTTTGTTTTGTATTTGTTAAACTCATATCCGCCAAGGACCAAACCTTCTACAACAGCTTTTATATTGCTTTTTTCTACTGCAATGCTCGCAGATTTATAGTTTGATGTTTTTAAAGATTTTATTGCTGTAGCTGCCGCACTGCGAATATTGTCAGCGCTGCTCTCTTCAATGCCGCACACAAGTATGTTCTTTTCGTACAAAGAGCACAGAGTATCTTGTTTGGCTTTGAAACCTGACTTGTTAAGCAGTTTATAGTATCTGTGTGTGCCCAGATTTTGAGGCATGACGAATTCTACACTCACATTGTTTTTTGCATTATATGCTTTTTCGGTAATTAATTTTATATTCATAGTGTTCCATTTTGTAAATTTATTTTTCTATATCATAGCAAAATATTAGCCAATAAAGAATAAAATATTAATTTTATGATAGTATACACATATGATAAAAAAACAAATTTTAATACTAGAAGTGAATCAGCACAATTTTGATGTTTTAAATTCATTATTAGAGAAACATGAGTTTACATGTAAGGCAGTGCTGAATTTAAATGAATTTAATATTTTGAAAAAAAATATAGATGAATATAATCTTGTTTTGGTAAATACAAGTATTAATTATCTGGACTTAACTCAAACAATATTTGAAAGTAATTTTGACAGTTCTGTGAAAATTCCGACTGTTTTTATAGACAGTGCAGAACTATACAGTAAAGAGAAGCTTGATAAATGTTTCAAAGCCGGTGGATGTGATTATATAAAAAAACCTTTTGCCTCTTTGGAAATAATTGACAGAGTATCCTATCATTGTGAAGTATTTACAAAACTTCAGGAATATAGATTAAGAATGGATAAACTTGCTAATCTTGCAACCGTTGATCAACTTTCAAAATTAACATCAAAAATGCAAATGCAAGTTATTCTAAAATATCAAATAGACTATTATAACCGTTATCAAACAGATACAACTATAGTCTATTTTTCTCTTATTAATATTAATAAAATTATTGGTATGTTTGGTTTGTATCATGGAGAAAAACTTATATCACTTTTTGCAAAAGAATTGAAAAAGTTAATTCGTAAATCAGATGTGTTGGCAAGATGGGAAGGCTCAGATTTTATTCTTATATTGACAAATACCAGTGAAAAATTATCTGAAGTGTTTATTAAAAAAATGAGTGCAGCACTTTCTCGAGCAGAATCAATTGAAAAATCAAATCTTGAAATTGCATTTGGAATTACCAGTTTTATGGAAAATGATGAGATGAAAAATGTGATAGAAAGAGCCAAATATGCTCTTTATGAAGCAAAACAACAAAGATATGGAAAAATCTTTATTGCCTAGTTTCAATTAGTCAAAATGTAAAATATCTTTTGCCTGAATCATATCTTTGTCTCCGCGGCCTGAGAGGTTGACGATGATGAGTTTGTCTTTTATATCAGGCATCTTTTTCAAATAGGCGACTGCATGGGAACTTTCAAATGCCGGAATGATTCCCTCTTTTTGAGAAAGCCATACAAAAGCATCCAGGGCTTCCTGGTCTGTGACATTGTCATATGAAACTGATTTGTTGTCTTTGTGAAAAGCATGTTCAGGTCCAATGCCCGGGTAGTCAAGTCCCGCACTGATTGAATGCGCTTCAAGAACCTGTCCGTCTTCGTCTTGGAGCAGATAGCTCATCTGACCATGCAAAATACCTGGACGCCCTTTTTCCAAAGAACAGCCGTGTTTGTTTGTATCTAAGCCAAGTCCACCGGCTTCAATACCGATACATTGCACCTCTTTGTCATCTAAAAAGTGTTGAAACATACCGATGGCATTGCTGCCTCCTCCTATGCAGGCAAGCACATAATCGGGCAGTCTGTTCTCTTTTTGTAAAATCTGTGCTCTTGCCTCCCAGCCGATAATTGCCTGAAAGTCGCGTACCATCATAGGGTAGGGGTGTGGACCGGCGACTGTTCCTATGATGTAAAAGGTATCTCTTGCATTGGTGACCCAGTGACGGATGGCATCATTCATTGCATCTTTAAGTGTTCTGCTGCCACTCTCAACAGCATTGACCTTTGCACCAAGAAGTTTCATACGAAAAACATTCAGTTCTTGGCGCTCTACATCCTTTGCACCCATAAATATTTCACACTCCAAATCAAGCAGTGCTGCAATGGTTGCTGTTGCCACACCATGCTGTCCCGCACCGGTCTCAGCAATGACTTTTTTATAACCTAAGCGTTTTGCCATCAAACCCTGTGCAATAACATTGTTGACCTTATGAGCACCTGTATGATTTAAGTCTTCACGTTTGAGATAAACCTTTGCACCGATTTCTTTAGAAATATTTTCGGCATAAAAAAGAGGACTCGGGCGCCCTACATAATCTTTTAGATAGTAGTCGACCTCTTTCCAGAACTCTTCATCAAAACGAATAGCTTCATATTCAACTTTGAGTTGAAGAAGTGCCGGCATAAGTGTTTCAGGAACATAGCGACCACCGAAAATTCCAAAATGTCCGTTTTCGTCAGGATCATATTTTGAAGGGCTGGGAATATACATCATTAGTTAACCTCTATCACTGAATATACATCAGTTTTTTCTTGTAGTTTTTTTATGCCGTCAAGGAAGGCAAGTCCTATAATAAAACAACATTCGATACATATGGCACCTGTCTGGTTGACAAGTGTGGCAGCCGCATTTGCTGTACCGCCTGTAGCTATTAAATCATCTATTACGAGGACTCTTGCACCCTTTTCATTTCCAAAAGCATCTATATGAACTTCGATTTCATCCACTCCGTATTCGAGCGCATACTTTTCGCTAATGGTTGTGTAGGGAAGTTTTCCTTTTTTGCGAATAGGCACAAATCCAATTCCGAGCATTTGCGCTAAAGCCGCACCGAATATAAAACCTCTGGCATCAATACCGGCAATATATTCAAGATTATACTCTTTATATCTTTGGTAAAGATGATTCATCAAAACAGCATATGCCTCTTTGTTGTTGAGTAAAGTAGTGATATCTTTGAACACAATCCCCGGTTTTGGAAAATCTTGTATATCTCTGATTGAGTTTTCCAGGATTTTTTTTTCAGTTTTACTTAGTGTTATCATTTTCATCCTTATAAAAGTGCGTCAATACGACTTTCCAGTGCTTTAATCTTTGCATTGAGTCTGTCTACTTCCTGTCTGTGTTTTGCATTTCTTTGTTTTAAAACCTTTAACTCATTTCTGAGTTTTGTCAGTTCTTCGCTTAATATATCGACATTTCCAAGAGCACGCTGGAGTTGAATCTGGTACTTTCGAATTAAAATTTCTGCCTCCTGAAGCGTTAATTTCATTAAGTCATTGCTTCTTTGTTCCTTATTTGTAATGCTTTTGAAATAAAACATTTTTACAAATAAATAGATAGAGACAATAGAGAGTATTGTTAAAAGTGACCATTCTCCAAACATAGCTTTTCCTTGAATGTTATTTGTTAGAGTGTTTCTATTTTTGCTACTCTGGCAATGTGACGGCCACCTTCAAAGCTTCCAGCTATCCATGCATCAATGATAGATTCAGCAACACCTTTTCCGACAATTCTCTCACCAAAACATAAGATATTTGCATCATTGTGTCCGCGTGCTACGGTTGCAGTATAAGCATCATGGCACAGTGCAGCACGAATACCGTGATGCCTGTTGGCTGCCATACTCATACCGATTCCGCTCCCGCAGATTAAAATACCTTGGGAGTTTTCATCTTCCAAAACCGCCGTTGCAACCTTGTGCGCATAATCAGGGTAGTCCACTCTGTCTGCACTATATGGTCCAAAATCAATTACTTCATGTCCTTTGGATTGTAAAAGCTCTACTGTCCAGTTCTTCAGTTCTAAACCTGCATGGTCGGTACCTATATAAAATTTCATTTTCTCTCCTCTAAGATAGTAACAAATGTATAATTGCCTGCACCGGCATAAAAAGTACATATTGATTTAACGGGGTCATTAAAATAATAAGTACAATAACAATCCCGTATCTGTCATATTTGTAATAAAACTCTGCAATAGAATTTATTTTATATTTTAACGCAAGATGCATTAAAAAATGCCCACCGTCAAACTGGGGAATAGGCAGCAGGTTAAATACGCCTAAAACTATATTGATAATAAGCAGTTGGTATATAAATATATAGAAAAATATATAAAACAGAGAGTCGGCAGTTGTCGGTGTACTCATAGCAGTCAGAGTAATTGCTGCGACTGCACCCATAGTGAAATTATAGACAATACCTGCCAAGTCCACCTGCATAGCGGCATTATATCCACCTCTGTTTATGACAGTAAAGGTATTGATCGGAACAGGCTTTGCCCAACCGAACAAAATACCGCCGTCCGAGCCTAACAGCATTGGTAAAAAGTACATAGTAGCAGGCACTATGACAGTTCCGACAAGATCTATGTGTGAAATTGGGTTTACTGTTAAACGCCCTGCATTTTTGGCTGTCATGTCACCGTACATGTAAGCAACCCAGCCATGCATAATTTCGTGTCCGATAATTGCAACAGCAAGTGCTAAAACGGCAGCTGCTATTTTTAATAAATCAAGTGAGTCCATAATATTCTTTGTCTTCTTTTTCTCTTTCTTGTATTGCTTTTTTTAAGTGCTCCGGTTTTTCCAGGTCGGCAGGTGTTTTTCCTATTCTGTCCCATCGAATTTTATAATCTTTGTCAATTGAGAAATAGATAAACCAGGGGGTTCCTTCAATATTTTCATAAGGAACACTTCCCCAGAAACGGCTGTCATTGGAGTGGTCACGATTGTCACCCATCATAAAATAATGATTTTTTTCGACTTTGAGCGGGTTTACATAAAAAATCTGTATCGGAAAACGCCCGTTATTTACGATTTTCGGGTCATGATGAATACCGGGATGTTTTTTCATATAAGGATTTTTTACCCACAGTTTACCGTCAAAAATTGCTATTTCATAATCTTTATAATTCTTTTTAATCCATTCGTCACCTTCTTTAAAGTGTAGAAACAGGTTTTTATCAGCAACAAACAATTCGTCTCCGGGAAGAGCAACACAGCGTTTTACAAAATGCTGTTTAATATTTCCGGGGTATCTGAAAATGACGATATCACCGTGCTTTGGGGTATCTCCATCAACAATTTTCAACTCTTTGCTCCATGGAATAATGGGAATTTCCAAAAACGGAATATAGGGCATAGGAATACCGTACGCAAATTTTTTGGCAAAAAGGTGGTCTCCGATCAGAAGGGAGTCTTTCATGCTGCCGCTTGGAATACGAAAAGCCTGGGCAACAAAAAAGATAGTAAAAAGAACAATGACAACAGTCCCTGTCCAGGAGTTTGACCATTTATATGCTTTATGTAAGATTTTTTTCATTGAATTAATCTTTGTCTTGTGCATTGAGTTTTGCGGCTTTGAGAGTATTGCTCAAAAGCATTGCAATAGTCATCGGTCCGACACCGCCGGGAACAGGTGTGATGTATGAGCATTTTTTACTTACATTTTCAAAATCCACATCACCGACAAGTTTGCCGTTGTCTGCTCTGTTGATCCCTATATCTATGATGATGGCACCGTCTTTTACCATATCTTCTTTGATAAGATTAATAACGCCGACACCGACAAGAATAATATCTGCATTTAATGTATGTTTTTTTAAGTCATCTGTAAATATATGACATACTTCAACAGTAGCATCTGCGTTGAGCAAAAGAGCAGCCATAGGTTTTCCGACAATATTCGAAGCACCGACAACACAACAGTTCTTTCCTTTTACATCAATGTCATACTCTTGTAAAAGTTCCATTACACCAAGTGGTGTGCAGGGTACAAAACCGTCCAGATTTGTGACAAGGCGTCCTACATTGTAGGGATGAAAACCGTCAACATCTTTTGCAGGATCAACAAGTTCAAGAATTTTTGTTGTATCTATTTGCGGAGGCAGAGGAAGCTGCACAAGTATTCCGTCAATATTTGGGTTTTGATTCATCATTTTGATGGTATTTTCTATCGCATCTTGAGAAATGTCTTCTGGCATTTCATGGCTGACTGAGTAAAAACCGACTCTGTCACAGGCTTTTTTCTTCATGCTGACATATGCCTGGCTTGCAGGATCCTGCCCTACAAGTATTACGGCAAGTCCTGGAGTTCTGTCTGTTTGTGCTTTTAATTTGGCAACTTCATCTGCCACATTGTTTTCAATTTTTTTTGCAAGTGCTTTCCCATCAAGAATCTGCATTTAAACCTCTTAAATAAATTTTTTGATATTATACCCTTTTAAAATAATATTAGGCTAATGATGAAACATATCTTTTTTTTAATGATTCCCCTGTTTGTATACGCTTCAAGCACTTTTATAACACCGATGGAATATGCTTCACAACTTTATAAAAACCCAAGAGGCATAGGCTGTCAAAATTGTCACGGAGAGAACGGGGAAGGGAAAGTCATAGCTGACTATATGCATAAAAAAAAGAAAAAAAGTTTTGTCGGCCCAAGAATTAACAACATTGAGTTCGATAGTTTTTATAGAGTTTTAAACCAAAGGAAAAGAGGCATGCCGAGATATTTTTTAACGACAGAAGAAATTCAGGCATTGTATCTGTATCTGCACAAAAACGATAAAAAGAAAAAAGATGTTAAGTAAAATTACACAAGCGTACGAAAACAGGGACTTGGCTGCACTTGATGCTTTGGCTGTGCCAACATTTCGCCACATCAACAAAAAAAACAGTTTTAAATCAGTATTGATGCTTTCTTGTCATAATATTAAACATCTTTCTAAAATAGAAAGTCTTGAAGCAGAGTGCATTATGTTAAATCTGGAAGATGGTGTAAGCAAAGAAGACAAACCTTTTGCTCTCGCTTTGGCAGCTGTTTTTCTCTCTCAACTTAAAAAGAGTGACAAGAAACTGGTTGTTCGGGTGAATGCTTTGGATAAGGGTGGCTATGATGAAATTGCCTATCTTAATCAGTTTATGCCTGATGCTGTCCGTGTACCAAAAATTAAAAACAAAGAAGAAGTAAAAAATGTACTGGCTCTTTTGCATGATGACATAGACTTGCATCTTTCTATAGAAACAGCCCAGGCCTGGCATAATCTTTCTTCTTTGAAAATAAACAAAAGGGTAGGGGTGTTTTATCTTGGAATTTTAGATTTGTTTGCCGATATGGGGCTTTCACAGAGTTTGATTAATCTGCAAAATCCGACTGTGAAATATATGCTTGCACATTTTTTAGTTACAGCCAGAGCTATGAAAGTAAAACCTGTTTCCTTTGTGTTTCAGGAATTTGAAGATTTAAAAACTTTTGAACAATGGTTACTGCTTGAAAAAGAGATGGGATATGATGCAAAAGCCTGTATCTCACCGGGACAGGTGAAACTTGTACATAAAATATTTGTAGATACAGAAGAAGAGCTAAAAAGGGCAAAAATCATTGTGAAACTCTTTGAGATGCATCGTGATGAGGGTATTACCGGTTTTGTAGATGAAGAGTATGGGTTTATTGATGAGCCGATATATAAAGGTGCCTTGAAACTGTTGGCCGCACAAACAGCTTAAGTGCCTGGCTTAATATCCTGCTAGATTATAAAATACATTGTATCGTATCAGCGTTGTCTCTTTTGGTCTTGGGTATCTGCTGTAGGCATACTCTATAGTCTCTTTGGTTGTATCATCAAGAATATAGTAGCCACTCTTGGAAATAAAGCGAAAACCTGTCATATCTCCGTTTGGATGCAGGTAGAATTCTATTACATTACTTCTGTTTACATGTAAACCCCGTGGGATATTGACTCTTGCAACACGATTAAGGACCTGTTGGGTAATTCTACGCATAATCTCCTGATTATCTAAAATATACTGCTGTTGTCCTGGTGTAAGTTTGCCAAATTCATCGCCGTAGAGTTTTTTGATATTTTGAGAAATATTACTGTTGTTGTGTGTGGCTTTTTTCCTGACACTTTTTGTTTCCTGGGCAGATTTGTCTTCATAAAGCCAGGAGAGTTTTTTTGGCTTTTCCTCTGGCTTTTTTATTTTTTTTGGTTGGGCTTTTTTTTCTAAAGGAATATAGGATTTTTTTGTCGGAAGAGGTTTGACCTTTGGCTGTTTCACTGTTTTTTTGATGATTTTTTTTGTTTTTTTCGGCTTGTTTAATTTTGGTTTTCTGGGTGTTTTCTTTGGTTCATATTTTACAGTTTTTTGTTTTACTATTTTTTTAAGCTGGGAACCTTTTGGCATTGGCGGAACAATGGGCGAAGGTTTGGGCTTTTGTTTTGTTATTCCTGATTTTTTATGCTTCTTTGGCATCTCTTTGAGAGATATTTTAATTCTTTTTTCTTTGGGAACTGCTTTTTTTTCTGTATCCGGTGTAAAAGTCCACACTATCCACAAAAGCAAAAACAGAAGCAGATGTATCAGTAAAGCAACGAAAAAGGCAAAAGAAGATCTGTTCAAAAATAATCCATTATTTAATTTGTGAGATTATATCAAATCAATATTAATAGTGTTGCTGTCGTTTAGCAATACTTAGATATAATTATAAAAAAATAGAGATACAAGGTTGCAAATGAATACAGAGGCATCACAAAAAGCATTTGAAGAGGCACAGCGTT
Organism: Sulfurimonas sp. NWX367; assembly: GCF_039667065.1. NCBI lineage: Bacteria > Pseudomonadati > Campylobacterota > Epsilonproteobacteria > Campylobacterales > Sulfurimonadaceae > Sulfurimonas > Sulfurimonas sp. NWX367. The sequence goes on from NZ_JALCZM010000001.1 coordinate 358,096, forward strand.
TAATCCCGGGTGGGGTTGATTCACCGGTAAGAGCATTTAAGAGTGTGGGTACAACACCTCTGTTTATCACTGAGGGCAAAGGCGCCTACTTGAAAGATGTAGACGGGAATGAGTATATTGATTATGTCCAAAGTTGGGGACCTTTACTTTTTGGACATCGTGATGAAGCTATAGAAGCTGCTGTTATTGATGCTGTAAAGCATGGTTTGAGCTTTGGCGCACCGACATTGGCAGAGACAGAACTTGCAAAGCTTGTTGTCGGCTTTTTTGACTCAATTGACAAAGTACGTTTTGTAAGCAGTGGAACAGAAGCTGTTATGAGTGCTATTCGTTTGGCACGCGGCTTTACAGGGCGTGATGATATTGTGAAGTTTACAGGATGCTATCACGGACACAGTGATGCTCTTTTGGTCGAAGCGGGAAGCGGTGCGGCGACTTTTGGGAATCCTTCAAGTCCCGGTGTTCCGGCTGATTTTACAAAGCATACCCTTTTGGCGGAATACAACAATATAGAGAGTGTCAAAAAATGTTTTGCGGACTCCGACAATATTGCCTGTGTGATTATAGAACCAATTGCAGGCAATATGGGACTTGTCCCGGCTGACAAAGAGTTTTTGCATGCACTCAGAAAGCTTTGTGACGAACACGGTACTCTGCTTTTGTTTGATGAAGTGATGAGCGGATTTCGCGCAAGTGTTCACGGTGCCGAGTCCATAACAGGGGTAAAACCTGACATAGTAACACTCGGAAAGGTGATAGGCGGCGGTATGCCGGTCGGTGCCTTTGGTGCGCGCGCAGAGATAATGGCAATGCTCTCACCTGAAGGTCCTGTGTACCAGGCCGGAACTTTAAGCGGCAATCCTGTGGCAATGGCAGCAGGATATACTGCTCTGATGAAACTCAAAAACAATGCAAGAGTGATTGATGTTTTAAACGAAAGAGCCAAAAGACTGGTTGAAGGGATGCAAAGGGCCGCTGCAAAGTACAATATACCTATGCAGATAGATACAAGAGGTTCAATGTTCGGTTTTTTCTTTAATGACAAACCTGTAAAAAACTTTAGTGATGCAGCAAAGAGTGATGCAGAACTTTTTGCAAAGTTTCATACCGGCATGCTTGAGCGCGGACACTACTTTGCCTGTTCTTTGTATGAAACAGGATTTATTTCCACGGCAATTACCGATGAAATGATAGAAAATACAATACAGGCGAGTGCCGAAGTATTTAAGGAAATAACAAATGTCTGATGACACGCAGGACAAGGTGAATAGCGAAGCCAGAGAGAATGCCCCGGGGCAACGCAAACCAAGAATAAAGCCTATTGTAGAGGCAGCAGACAGTCTCTCTTTGGGTATCTCCATGGTTGTGGCGGTACTGTTGGGTGTCGGTATTGGCTGGCTGTTAAAAAGATGGACAGGTATCGAGTGGCTTTTTTGGGTAGGTGTTTTCATTGGAGTTGCAGCAGCAATATTAAATATCTACAAAGCATATTCAAAACAATACAAAGAATTTGAAAAACTGGCAAAAGAAGACAGATATGCGATAAAAAAACAGCTTGAAGATGATGAGGATGAGGATTACGGTGAAAAAAACTATTAGTATTTTTTTTGTGGTACAGATTCTGATTTTTATCACATATTTTTATTCTCAAAAAATATTTCTCAATATCGAAATTGCATTCTTAAGTGCTTTTTTGATTATACTCGGTTCCTCTTTTTCTTATAGAAAAATGGTGCAGAACAAGGTTGATACTAAAGAATATGAAGACGAAAAAGATCTGCTTGACACAATAGATGATCCGCATGGACTTTACGAAGACGACAGTATAAATAATACTCCGGCAGAAGAGCTTGATTTAAAGCAGATTGTCAAAGAAGAAAAAGCAAAAATAAAGACTTTAAGTCTGAAAAATGCAAAACATGGCTTCAGAGGAAGTGTTTCCATTATACGAATCATACCCTATATACTGCTTATATTAGGATTTATAGCTTTGAAGAACAATGAAGTACTGGAGTTGGCATATTACCTTCCGTCTCTTTTGATCGGAATTGTAACCGGTGCTTTGGTCTCTAAAGAAGTTTTAGCTTAAGGGCAAAGATCAGTGTGTTATGATTGGAAGATGTATGGATATTGATTTTTTAGTAATTTCTACATAAAAATCATATTTATCAGCGAGCATTTTGATGTCTGGCAACATTTCACTGTCAATGTTGTCCGCTATAACGGAGATAGAAAAAAGACCATATTTTTTATCATGAAACTTGATATATTCTCCAACAATATAGGAAATTTTTGTTTCAATAACTCTGCTTTTTTGAGATGCTTTGTATATAAAATTTAATAATTTGATTAAATTGTTGGCATTGACAACAACATCAGGAATAGTCGGGTCATAGTTTTTAATAAAATTTATTTCGGAACTGATGGAATTTGAAGCAATGCACAAATCCGTAATCGTAAATATATTTGTGAGTTCACCGTCAGGTTTTTTTGTATTTATTTTGTAGGTTGGTGCCTGGTAGAGTTTGATACCTATACACTCTTCGTCTTCATAGCCGACCGTAATGGCAAAAAATTTATATCTGCCGTATTCCAGTTCCAAAAAGGTTGTTTTGAAGCCAAAGGTTATGTTGGCATAGGTTTGGGCAAGATTAAAAAGTTCACTGGGCTGGACAGATCCCAGTAGAAACTGAGCTTCTGTATTGAGAGAAATTATTTTTCCATTAGAACGGAATAAAATAAATGGATTATAATCGTTTTCTATCCATTTTTGTTCCAATGTCATATTCATCATTATTCTTCGATATAGTTTTTGAGTTTTCGTCCAACTTTAGGATGTTTGAGTTTTTTGATGGCACTTGATTCAATTTGACGAACACGCTCACGGGTTACACTGAGTTCTTTCCCAATCTCTTCGAGTGTTCTGTCACTCTCATCATCCATAATTCCGAAACGGAGTTTGATAACGGCTTTTTCTCTTTCGTTTAACTGCTCAAGAACCTGTTCAATCTGAATTCTCAAGTCATCTTTTAAAATTGCATCAGAAGGAGAAAGAGATGTTTTATCTTCTATAAAGTCTCCAAAACGGCCGTCATCCTCGCTGCCGATAGGAGCTTCAAGAGAGATAGGCTCTTTGGTGATTTTGATGACATTTTTGACTTTTTCAACTGATAAGCCGACTTCCTGTGCAATTGTATCAACATCCGGCTCTTTTCCGTTTTCCTGCAGGTGTTTACGCATAATTTTATTGATACGGTTAATCGTTTCAATCATATGAATAGGGATACGGATTGTTCTGGCTTGATCGGCAATAGCACGGGAAATAGCCTGACGAATCCACCATGTTGCGTAGGTTGAAAATTTGTATCCTTTTTGATATTCAAATTTGTCAACTGCTTTCATAAGACCGATATTTCCTTCCTGGATAAGGTCGAGGAAAGGCAAACCGCGATTGGTATAGCGCTTGGCAATGGAAACTACAAGACGCAGGTTTGATTTTGCCATTTTTGTTTTGGAAATTTCCGAGATATTTTTACCGCGTTTGATCTGCTCTAAAATATCAGCAAGTTTTTCCGGTTCCATATCAAAGCTGTTTTTTGAAGCCTCTTTTGTCTGTACCAGTTTTTTAATTTCCATATAGGTTGAAACCATTGTCGCCTCAGGCACCATATTGGCAATATCTTCTTTTGTCAGATCCTGAATCTTTTCCACTAAAATTTTATGATTTGCTTTTAATGTGGCATTAAAAAGAGGCAGTTTGTACTCTAAACGTTTCAACTCTTTATCGTACCCTTCATCACTTTTGAGTGTTGTTTCCATTGCTTTTACCAATTCATTTATCAGCTTTGAAGTAGGTCCGAGGTCAAGAAGTTTTTCTTTGAGTACAGATTTTTTATATGTTACAGTCAAGTAGTAATGCACAATTTCTTCTGTAAGTTCTCCGTCAAGATTTTCAGGTGCTTTTTCTGTGGCTTTTACCCAGTCTTTTTTCGCTTTTTCCAAAGCTTTGAAACTTGTAGATACTTTTTCAACTCTGCTTTTGTCTTTTACAGACAATGTTTTTTCTGCAGAGTCATCATCTGTATCATCATCTCCGTCATCTTTTTCGTCTTCAAAACTTTTAAAGAGTTCTTTGACGCGTCTTTCACGGTTAATAAGAGGTTCTTTGTAGTCTAGAATGAAATCTATCAAATAGGGAACAGAACATATGGCATCTATAATGATGCTTTCTCCGGCTTCTATTTTTTTAGAAATTTCAATCTCCTCTTCTTTTGTCAGAAGTGGAATTTGTCCCATTTCCCGAAGATACATACGAACAGGAGAATCTGAGCGGGACCATTCAAGAAGTTCATGCTCTTTTAAAATATCAAATTTGTCTGTCTCATTGTCTTCGAGCATTTTTCGCTGGGCGCTTCTGCGTGCTTCTGCTTCCTGGTCATTTAGTTTTTTAGCATGTTCGCTGGATGTATAAATACATTTTTTGTGTTTTTGGAGAAGTTTATAAATATTTTTTGCCTGAGCAGCTGTAGGCTGTTTGTCAAAAAATTCGATTAAAGATTCATAAGTGACACAATCTTTGGACTTGTGCTCTTCAAAAAAGGTCTCTAAAGCTTTGTTGAGTTCTTTTGCTGTCATATGGGAGGGTGCTCCAATTGAGTTAAGGTTTTTAAAAGGTGGATTATACCGAAATATTCTTAACAGATGCTTTTTTCTGAATAAAATTTTGTTGGAACGGACATTGCTTATTACATGTAAATCAATACAGGGGCAATAAATGCAAACAGGCTATTACAGTTCTGCTGCCGGGATGGTAACGCAGTTTAACAGACTTGATACCATTGCAAATAATTTGGCAAATGTGAATACAAACGGTTTTAAAGAAGATCAGCTTATTGTCGGTGATTTTATGCGGCTGTATAAAGAGGCCAGAGATGAGCTTCCAAATAGTGACAATTCCAAAGAGGGTGCGGCATTTCTCAACAGAACAATGACACGGGCACCGCAGATAGTAGACTCTTATACTGACTATTCTGTTGGAAATATGCAAAAAAGTTCAAATTCTTTGGATTTTGCACTTTCTCGAGAGGGATTGTTTTTTGCAGTAAAAACCCCCGAGGGCATACGCCTTACCCGTGACGGTGCTTTTACCCTCAATGATGAAGGAAAGCTCATTACCAAACAGGGGTATGAGGTACTTCCAAGTGATTATCAGAAGTCAAAAGAGGGAATCAGTTTTGGGACAATGGACAGTGTTATAGAAGTAGATAAAAATGGGCAGATTTTTACCAATGTTCCAAACAGCCTCTCTCTGGTGGAAAATAAAAAATTATTTATTGCCCAGCCTGAAAATATCAAAGATCTTATCAAAGAGGGAGACAATCTTTATAAACTTCCAAATACAGACTCTTTAACAAGTATTGAACAAAGTGGTGCAGTCAGACAGGGTTTTGTGGAAAAAAGCAATGTAAATGCAGTAAAAATGATGACACAGCTCATAGAAACAAACAGACTCGTAGGAATGTACCAAAAGGTAATGGACGCGCAAATGAATGACATGAACAGAGACGCAATAGAAAAACTTGCGAAAAAAGCATAGCATGACTTTTTTAAGAGCAACCAGTTGCGTGGGTTTCCTGCTGAAGGAAGCCCAGTGTTAACGCAGCTAAAAGGATTACTTCTTTTGGCGTACTGAAAGGGACAAACGGTTCCCTTCATTTTATAAAATAAAATTAAGGATAGAACAAAATGATGCAATCACTCTATACAGCTTCAACAGGAATGTTGGGGATGCAGACACAAATTGATACGACGGCCAATAATATTGCCAATGTAAACACTATTGGGTTTAAGAAATCCCGTGCAGAATTTGCTGACTTGATGTATCATGTGATGGAATATGCAGGAACATCAACCAGTGATACAACTAAAAGTCCTACCGGAATTGAGGTTGGTTTAGGTGTCCGTCCGACGGCAATAAATAAAATATTCTCCGAAGGATCTTTAAAGCAGACAGATAACAATCTGGATCTGGCTATTACGGGCAGAGGTTTTTTTAAAATGGAACTGCCTGACGGGACACAGGTTTACTCTAAAAACGGTTCTTTCAAAATAGATCAAAACGGAACGATTGTCAACAGTGACGGATACACACTGGTACCACAGATTGTAATTCCGCCTGATGCGACAAATATCAATATCGGTACCGACGGAACAGTGACAGTGATTCAGCCCGGACAGACGCAGGCAACACAGATAGGACAGATTCAAACAACAAATTTTATAAATCCGGCCGGTTTGCATGCCATGGGTGACAATCTCTATCTTGAAACAGACAGTTCGGGACAACCGGTTGAAGGGATTCCCGGTATTGATGGGCTCGGGACACTGAGACAGGGGTTTGTGGAACTCAGTAATGTTGAACTGGTAGTTGAACTGACAGATTTGATTACCGGTCAACGTGCCTATGATGCAAATTCAAAAATCATTACCACCAGTGACGAAATGCTTCAAACTACAAACAATCTCAAGCGATAACATAGCTGTGCAACTGCATTGATATTTATTAATATTAATGCAGTTCTTTTGTAAAATTATTTTTTAATTAACTTCATATAACATTTTAGATATAATCGCAAAATTATTTAGTAAAAACAATAGGATTTTAGATGCAAAAAGCAAACATAAATGGAAAAGTTTGGAAATTTGGAAAAGATATAGATACCGATTTGATTATTGCTGCAAGATATTTAAATACTTCAGTACCAGAAGAACTGGCAAAACATGTAATGGAAGATGCTGATCCTGAATTTGTAAATAAAATGTCTCCCGGGGATGTTATCGTCGCAGGCGAAAATTTTGGATGCGGAAGTTCTCGTGAACATGCACCGATTGCATTAAAAGCTGCCGGTGTTGCTGCCATCATTGCACCTACATTTGCCAGGATTTTTTACAGAAATGCATTTAATATGGGGCTGCCTATATTTGAACTTAAAGAAGCAGATGAGATTCAGGAGGGTGATGCAATCAGTATTGATATGAATGCAGGCACAATCACAAACCAAAGTACAGATAAAACATATAAGTTTACTCCGATCCCTGCTTTTATGCAGGAGCTGATAGATGCAGGCGGTTTAATGAACTTTGCAAAAAATGAAGTAGAAGGAAAAAAATAGATGAAATCATACAAAATAGCACTGATAAAAGGTGATGGAATTGGTCCTGAAATTATTGACGAGGCTGTAAAAGTTTTGGATGCAGTTGCATCATACAGCGGGTTTATTCTGAAATATGAAGATTTATTAATGGGCGGATGTGCGTATGACATTACAGGTGATCCGCTTCCTCAAGAGACAATTTCCGGAGCATTGAATTCCGATGCTGTTCTTTTTGGTGCTATCGGCGGTGAAAAATGGGACACTCTTCCACGTGAAAAGCGTCCTGAAAGCGGTCTTTTGCGTTTTAGAAAAGAGCTTGGTGTGTATGCCAATTTGCGTCCGGCAGTTGTATATGATGAACTCGTTAATGCTTCTTCATTAAAGCCGGAAGTTGTCCGGGGTGTTGACTTAATGGTGGTTCGCGAACTTATCGGCGGTATTTATTTTGGTGAGCCAAAAGGACGCGATGCAACCAAAGGCTGGAACACTATGGTGTATACACGCGATGAAATCGTGCGTATTGCCCATCAGGCATTTAAAATTGCAATGACTCGCAGCAAACGTGTATGCTCGATTGACAAAGCAAATGTTTTGGATGTTTCGCAGTTATGGAGAGAGACGGTCGAAGAAGTGGCAAAAGAGTATCCGGAAGTAGAACTTTCCCATATGTATGTGGACAATGCCGCTATGCAGCTTATCCGCGATCCAAAACAGTTTGATGTAATGCTTACAGGAAATATATTTGGTGACATATTAAGTGATGAGGCAAGTATGCTCTCGGGTTCCATAGGACTGCTGCCATCCGCTTCCATCGGTGCTAAAATCGGTGTATATGAACCTATTCACGGTTCAGCCCCTGATATTGCAGGGCAGGGGATTGCAAATCCTATAGCAACTATTTCTTCTGCATCAATGATGCTTCGATATGCACTTAATGAAGAAGAGGCTGCCAACAAAATTGACAATGCCATCAAAAAAACATTAAGCGAAGGCTACAGAACAGGCGACTTGGCTCAGTTTGATGCAAAAGAAGTCTGCTCAACAAGTGAAATGGGCTCAATTATTGCAAACTACATAGAAAAGTAGGCTGATTTCATATGCAGACTCTGACTTTGGCAAATATTTATGAACTGCAAGGTTTAAAAGAAGAGGCATTGGAAATTTATAAGGAAGTCTTAAAAAAAGACCCAAATAACAGTGATGCCAAAATTGCTATACGAAGACTCTCCGGTATGAGAAAAAAGTTTTTACATGTAAATGTTCAAATGAAAGAGTATTTTTTAAAGATGGATTCCGAAGTTGAGTTCAAAGAGTTTGAAAGGTGGTTATTAAAAGCATGGAACTAAAAGATGTCATATTGTCAACACTGGCTGAAATGGAAGATGAACTGCCGCAAGAGAGTGTAAAAGAAGTGCAACAGGAAACTTTTGCTGAGGAAACCGAAGAACGCCCGCAGCAAAAAGATGATGCGCATACATCCATGGAAAGTGAATTAATTTATTTGAACTCCATAAGAGAGAGGCTTTTGGTCCTTTTTGAAGGTTTTCAAGCGCCAAATAATGCAAATATTGAAGCCAAAGTAGACATGACACTTAACTTTTTAGAATATACTTTGGCAACAATAGACGCCCGTGTTGAAAAGCTGGAAAAAGGAAATCTGTAGATGAGTCAATATAGAGTTTTAATAGATGCAAATGATGAAAAAGGACTTGTACATAAAGTTTCAAGTATATTTTACAGTTATGATCTGAATATTCTGTCCAACAGTGAGTTTGTTGATAGGGAAAGCAACAAGTTTTTTATGCGTAGTGTTGTTGACGGGAATGTTGATAATACAGAACTGCTTAAAGCTTTACACGAAGTATTGCCTGAACACTCCGGCATAAAAATTGTAAAACCTGAGAAAAAAAACATCATAATAATGGCAACAAAAGAGATTCATGCACTTGGCGATATTCTGATCCGTCATGAAGCGGGTGAACTTGAGGCAAATATTGTAGCGGTTATTTCCAATTATGATAATTTGGAATCATTTGTAAAAAAGTTTGATATTCCTTATATCACGATTTCTCATCAGGGATTGGAGCGTCAGGAACATGAAAGTAAAATTATTGAGGCTATTCAAAGTTACAAAGAAGTTGATTTTATAGTTCTGGCAAAATATATGCGAATCCTGACACCAAGATTTGTTGAAACATTTGAAAATAAAATCATAAATATACACCATTCGTTTTTACCGGCATTCATAGGTGCAAATCCTTATAAACAAGCCTACGACAGAGGGGTGAAAATCATTGGAGCGACAGCACACTTTGTAAACAACAATCTTGACGAAGGGCCTATTATCGCACAGGAGACAATCCATGTAACACATGCCTACAGCTGGAAAGATATGCAGCGTGCCGGCAGAGATGTTGAAAAAGTAGTTCTTTCCAAAGCATTGAAACTGGCTCTCGAAGACAGAATTTTTACCTATGCAAACAGAACGGTAATTTTTTAATGGCATTCAACATAGTATTGGTACATCCGCAAATACCAAACAATACCGGAGCGATAGGCAGACTCTGTGTCAATGCAGGGGCTTCGCTGCACTTAATTAAACCTATAGGTTTTGATATAGATGAAAAAGCTGTTCGTCGGGCAGGTCTTGATTATTGGAATAAGCTTGATTTGAAAGTGTGGGAAAGTATTGATGAATTCTTTACATGTAACGATATAACTGATAATGCCTATTTTGCTACAACAAAAACGGACAAACCCTATTTTGATGCCAAATTCAAAGAAGGTGATTATATCTTTTTTGGCAGTGAGACAAAAGGAATACCGGAAGATCTGTTAAACAAATATAAAGCACAAAATATAACTATTCCTATGACAAAAGACGGGCGCAGTCTTAATCTTGCTATCAGCACGGGAATAATTCTTTATGATGCAATCCGTCAAAATTATTCTACCTTTACCGAGGAGTAAGCAATGAACAGTTTGGTTGATACGGTTATGACACTCTTGTTTGTCTTATTTATGGTTTTTATATTTGCCGGCTATCACAAAACAAAATCGCAAGAACGTGAAAAAGACAAAGATCTCAAATCCTAAAATAATTTTTCTGCCCATTTTTCTAAATGATTTTCAAACTTTTCAAACAAACTCTCTGCATTTTTTATAAGTAATGACATTTTTCATCCTTTATATAAATATGTACTAATAGTACAACAATTCAAAAAAAATATAAAAAATATTTCAAATTGCCAAATATTTTTTGACATTCTTTGATTTTTAGACTATACTGTTGCAAATCAATATAAAAAGGGTTCAAAATGAATAGTTTCTTGGATATAGTGGAAGAGATTAAAAGCATTATCTCTGATGAAGTTGCTCCGAAAAAAGTTTTTGACAAAGATGTTGCTGCGGTATTGGGTATTTCGCAGATGAATTTTGCAACAATGAAAAGACGTAACAAAATTCCATTTAACGAATTACTGGATTTTTGTGCCAAAAGAAGTATCTCTATAAACTGGCTTTTGTATGGACAGTCTCCTGAAAGTTTGGTTGAAGCAACAAATAAATTCTATATGGTCAAATACTTTTCCGACATCAATGCCAGTGCAGGAGGAGGAAGTGACATAGAGTCTGAAGAGATAGAAGAGCTTGAAATTCCTGAGCAGTTTGTATTTATGCTCGGTGGAGAAAAAGAGCTGCAAAATATAGAAGCTATTAATGTTTCGGGTGACTCAATGGAGCCTACTTTTAGTTATAATGATATTGTATTTATTAACAGAAGCAAGACAGATATCAATCGCGGCGGTATTTTTACCATAAGAACCGAAGCAGGACTTTTTATAAAACGTGTACAAAAGAGAATTGACGGAAAACTTGATATAATCTCTGACAATTCTGTCTATAGTACACAAACACTTGATGCAAATCAGGTTGAAGTTGTTGGCAGGGTTGTCAGCAGATTTGGTGATGTAGATTAAAGGATTTTTTTGAAGTATCTGTATTTATCTTTAGCGCTTGTCCTGATAAGTGGATGTTCGCAGACAACCTCACAGACTGCTTCTCATAAGAAGTTGCCAAAAGCAGAATATATCAAAGGTTTGAGCGGAATTTCCCAAGATGTTTCAGAGTATGCACATGCCATAAACAAGGGCTATATTTCGTCATTAGAAAAATTTGCCACAATGTATTTTCAGCCGTGGAATATTGACAGCATGGATATTCCGTTAGAAAATGCGATGTGGGCATATAAATTATTTGATGCAACAAACAGTTATGGGGAAAATTTACAGCCACTTGATGATAGTTTTTTTAAACAAATAAAAAATAATTCTAATTTTGAAGCCTATTCCAGTGTAAACAAACAGGCAATTACCCTGAGAAAGGTGAGTATCAGAGCTTTTCCTACCACCAGGCCGGTTTTGAGAGACCCGAATAAAGCAGGCGAGGGCTTTCCTTTTGACTACATGCAAAACTCTACCGTTGCCGCGAATAAGCCGCTTTTTGTTTCACACTATTCAAAAGACAGAGAGTGGGTATTTGTCAAGTCCAGCTTTGCTTACGGATGGGTACACGCACGAGACATTGTCTATATGGACAGGAAATGTGCAGAAATGTGGCAAAAGGCACAACAGGTATTTGTTTTACAGGACAATGTTCCTTTGTATACACCCAAAAAAGATTTTTTATTTAAATCCACTCTGGGAACAATGTTTCCAATCATCAGCCAAAATCAAAAAGAGTTTCACATTTTAACTATAGCAGCATACATGTTGAAAGAACCCTATTGTGTAAACACTTCAGTCAATAGGAAAATCGGACATAAGGGAATACTGAAATTTAATGCAAAAAACATCAATCTTGTAATGGGCGAACTCTTACATGTAAACTACGGATGGGGTGGCATATACAATCAGAGAGATTGTTCTTCTACGCTAAGAGATTTTTTTGCACCGTTTGGTATCTGGTTGCCAAGAAATTCTTATCAGCAAAGCAGAGTAGGCAAAGTCATATCTTTAGAAAATATCTCTGATGAGAAAAAAATAAAAATGATTCAACGATACGGAGTCCCTTTTGAAACTCTGTTGTACAGAAAAGGGCATATAGCTTTGTATGTTGGAACGAAAAACAACAAGATAGTTGTTTTTCAAAATCTCTGGGGCATAAAAACACTAAGGCATGGCGTTGAGGGAAGATATATCATTGGTAAAACAGTTTTTAGCACTCTTCAACTGGGAAGCAACTTGTCTGATTTTGATGAGAGTGCCTCTTTTTTAAAAAATCTCAAAAGTATGAATATTGTGACCCGTTAATTATGTTTTTATATCCAAAAGTGTTCCCATCATCTCATTTTGGGTTTTAATGACATTGACATTCACTGCTACACTCTCTTGGGCAATAATTTCATCAGGAATCTCTTTTGCCAAATCCGTTTGACTCTTTTTTGAACCGTTGTTGTCTGCTTCTCTTATGTTTACATGTAAAGAATTAGACTGAGTGGATATTTTTGCATCTTTTGGGACAAATCCTTCTGTATTGACATTTGCAATATTATTTGCAGTGACATTCAGGACATTTGTATTTGCCTGAATGGATGCAATATTATTTGAAATACTCATAAACGCCTCCTCATATGTTCTAATTATAGCATAAAGTTTTAGCGCATAGGAATACTGCCCTGGGGATTGTTTTGATTCATATTTTGACTCTGCATACTATTTGACATAGAAGTTGTTAAGTTGTTTGTTGACATATTACGGGAAGCTTCGCCTTGGTTGGAAGCCAGATTCATAGCATATTGAGATAACTGCAGGGTTGCAGTGTAGTTTTTGGATTGAATTTCTTGTGTTTGTACAATTCTGTCTGCCATTACACCAATTTTGTCTGCCATTTCACCAATTCTATCTGCCATAGTGCCAATATCATCGGAAAGTCTGAGTATTGTTTTTGACATTGTCTGTATAGTATTATTGTAGCTCTCATTTGTATTGTCAGCCTGATGTGCTGCAAGATAAGCTGTTGTTTTTGCCAATACTGTTATTTGTGTACTTAACTGTTCTACATCATCCAAGGCATTGAGTGCATCTTTTGTTGATTGAAATTCTTTTGTGCTGTTGTTTAGAAATGTTTCAAGTTTTGATTCAAAATTTACAACTTCTTTGGCATAAGCCTGTAAAGCTTCATCACTTTTTAGCAGAGTATCTGTTTTGTTCTTAAATGTGTCATGTATGTCATACGCATCTTCAATCGCGCTGTTTAAAAACTGTGTCGTATTGATATTGTCATTTCCAAAAAGCAGGGCAGTAGTGATAAGTGACAGGCTGATAATAGTTTTTTTCATGATTTCCCCTTTTGTTGATATCTGCAGTATTGTAAAAAAAATCTGTTAGCAGAGTGTAAGCAGCTAAGTGCCAAAATATAATAAATATTGAAGAACAGTTCTTCAATATTTATCTAAACCTAGTGCAGGTCAGCGTTGAGTTTAATTTCTCGAGTAGATCGTGATGCAGTGATTTCTCCGGTTAGAGAGTTTTGTCTGAAGTGAAGTCCATTGAAAAAAGAGAGTTGTTTTGCTTTGAAAATTTCCCCTTCAATAGCTATGCCTTTGTTTACTTCTCTGATTTTTTCAAGTTCAGTTGGGTAAATACCTACTTTTGTTCCTTCAAGAATTGCCAAACCGGCATCTATAATACAGCCATCCCCCAAAGGAATACCACAAACAGAGTTGGCTCCCAAAAGACAGTTTTTGCCGATACTGATTGGGTTTCCGTCAGTACCGCTTAGTACACCAAGAATTGAAGCACCGCCTCCGACATCAGAACCGTCACCAACAATCGCAGAAGAAGAAATACGACCTTCAACCATGCTTACACCGGTTGTTCCTGCATTAAAGTTGATGTATGAAGCCCCCGGCATTACAGTTGTCCCGGCTGCAAGCTGTGCACCGAAACGTACTTTGGAAGTGTCAAGTATACGTGTATTGTCTGCAGGAATAATGTGCTGTAAAAATCTTGGAAATTTGTCTACAAAATCAATATGCGGATACTCATTTGCAAGTTTGAGTTCAATTTCAAACTCTCGTAAATAATCAAGTTCTATCGGTTGTCCGTTAGACCATGCAACATTCGGCAATGCACCGAAGGCACCGTTAAGATTGATTTCGCGAAGTCCTACTTTTGCAAGAGAAATTGCATACAGTTTTAGATAGGTTGCTTCTACACTTTCGCAAGGCGCATCTTCAAATATAAAGCATACTTTGAATTCGCCTTCAAGACTTCCGTTGTTTACTATTTGAGAATAGAGTGCTGAAACTACTTGAATGTTTTTGTGTGCATCACCGTGTGCTTCGTCAGAATAAGGGGTAAAAGCATTGAGACAATCTTTTAAAAACTGTAAATTTATGTCACATACGACTTCATTTTGTGTAAAATCTACTGTAATTCCCTGATCTGCAAGTGCCTGGATGAAAATCGCGGCACTGCCAAAATTTTCATCCCAGTTGATTACCGGGTAGGTCGCCTGAAGAGACTTGTTGACATTTAACTGTCCCAAGTCTACTCGTGCTATACCAAAAGCCAAAGGATCTTTGTATCCGGTTGTGTTTGTTTTAATATTGTTTACCAATGCTTTAAATGCATCTGCTGTTTGAATAACGTCCATTGAATTCTCACTTAATTAATTTGATTTGCAATTATACTTAAAAACTACTAACGAAGTTTAGTATATAATTTAAATAATAAAATAAAAAGAGAATATTTTGAACACTTGGCTTGAACTACTAAAAAACGATGATTATCTTGGTATAAAAAAACATATAAAAAATGGCGGGAAACTTTCCCAAAAGAATGAGGCGGGAGAGTCTGTACTTGCCTGTGCATTACGTGCACAGTGCTCAGATGAGACAATAATGCTGCTCATAAACAACGGGGCAGACATTTTTGACTGCGATGATGAAGGTGTCAGTATTTTTGATATGGCAATTACCTATGATAAAATTGAAATAGTCAAACATCTGATAGAGCAGGGTAAAAAAGTAAATGAAACGACAAGAAAAAGCGGTTTTACCGCATTGATGGGTGCAGCATGTTACGGAAGAGTTGAAATTGCCAAACTTCTTTTAAAACATGGTGCCGACAAAAATGTACGGGACTTAAAAGGTTTCAGTGCCGTAGATTTTGCCAGAAAAATGAATAAAAAGAGCATACTCGAACTTTTTGACTATGATGAAACTGCGCCTAAAAATACCGGATATGCAAGGTAGTTTATTCAAAAAACTTCTTTTGTTTTGTGTTGTCGAGAGGTTTCCTTTTCTCTTTGGCAAGCCATTCCTGAAGCAAAGATTCAACAACTTTGCTCAGGCTCATTTTGTAGCGACTGCGTGAGTATTTCATCGCTTCATCCCATGTGTTTTTGTCAATTAACAAACTTCTTGTCACTTCGTCTTTTGGTTTCAAGGGTATCCTTGTTATGATGCTTGCAGAAGTTCTATAAAACTTCTGTAGCTGTCAACGATTTTTTGGTTTTTTGTATTTTGTATATAAAATTCTATGGCTTTTTTGCCGAGTCTGGGAATTTCATTTTTAACAGCCCAGCTGCTGACGGTGCCTTCGGGTACTTCAAGGACTTCGGCGAGTTGTTTTTGTGTGATTTGAAGCTCTTTGCAAATATCTTTGACAACATTTGATTTGTCTTTTTTGATTTTTTTGTTTGCAGGTTTTAATCTTTTTTGTTTTGGTTTTTTTTGCTGTATCTCAGTAACTGTAGTACAATTCGTATCCATCCAGGCAAGAACATTTGAAGCTTCTAAAACCCAGTCGCGGGAATTAAGCTGTTTGACAACATCTTCACAAAACTCTTTTGCATACATCTGTGCTGTTTCTTTATTGCTGAGTTGGTAGAGTATTGCAAAAGCAAGCTGCAAGGCACCTTTTGAGGTGTTTCCCCAGTCAAAACCGTTCTTGGCGTATTGGTATATATCGGTACGACTCGGGAGGTTCAGTTCTTTATATGTTACAAATTTATTGCCCAGTAAAGTCTTATGCCCTTTGAAGACATGGTTATTCATTATTAATGCCATAGTTTTATTTTCTCTTATATGTTAAAAGTGCAATGCTGTTCCTCTTTTTCTTTAAACTCATTTTTATGAGGTGTTAAGATAAACAACATATATAAGAGATAAAAGCAATAAAAGTACCAATAATCAAACTAACATGATAAAATTCTTTGATTTATAATTTTTTAAATGGTATATGTTTGCGTGAAAGTTCCTCTTGAAACATATCAAAATATTTTTTTACTTCTTCATTGTTTTCTCCGCTTAAAGAGAGTTCCACATTCGGTTTGTTCTGTATAAAAATTGGCAGGGAAGAAAGCTCAATGTTTTTTGGGAGTTTTTGCATAACATCAATGAGTGTATTTTCACTTGTTTCTGCCAGCAGTGTATATCTGTATTTTTTCCTTGCCTGTGAAAAATATTTTTTTATTATTTTACTGCTCATTGGATGGGACATCGAGGGGAAACCCGGCATAAAAAAGAACCTCCTGTCTAAAGCAAAACCGGACATATTGTTTACCGGATTTGGCAGAAGTTCTGCATTTGGCGGTATCTCCGCCATGTGTATACGATGGGGATATGCCTCGTCACCAAATTTTTTGATAATGTCTTGTTTGAATTTTTCATGTGTTACGGGCTTGGAATTTCTGAAAACTTCCGCGGCCACCTCCCGTGTCAAATCATCGGGAGTCGAACCGATGCCGCCAAAAGAGAACATCACTGCTTCTTTGTCGTCGAGTATCATTTTATAGGTGCGTTTCATCAGTCCGACATCGTCTTTGATGACAAAAGAGGCACAAAGTTCATGTCCGTATTTTGCAAGTTCATTCTTTAAAAAATCAAAATGCCTGTCAACGCGTCTTCCGTTAAGAATTTCTGTTCCAATAATAACTGCATAAAAGTTCATAGCATTACTTTTTTACATAATTATAGTATTATTTCATAAACAATTCATAAGGACAGAAAATGTCACATATAGAAAAATTAGAAGAACTGCTGACGAAAAGTGTTATTCCCGATATTACAGAAAGACTCGATGAGATTTTTGAAGAGATAGCCGGAAACAAAGAGGCAACACAGGATGCCAAAGAGGAAATAGAAGAACTCCGTGAATTCAAATCTGACCTCGAAGATGTTATAGAAGACATTAAAAACGGTGATATGGAAGAAGAAGAGGCAAAAGAGCTTGTAGCGGACATATTGGCTGCTCAAGAGTGTGAAGATGAAGAAGATTTTGGATTTAAAGAAGAGGAGGAAAATAAATGAGAATAATTCTTTTAGGCGCTCCGGGTGCAGGAAAAGGGACACAGGCGCAGTTTTTAACCAAGAAGTACAATATCCCGCAGATTTCTACAGGCGATATGCTTCGTGCCGCAATCAAAGCGGGAACTGAGATGGGAAAAATGGCAAAAGCGGCTATGGATGCGGGACAGCTCGTGACAGATGAGATTATTATAGGACTTGTCAAGGACAGAATTGCACAGGATGACTGTAAAAACGGCTATCTTTTAGACGGGTTTCCTCGTACACTGCCTCAAGCAGATGCAGTAACGAATGCAGGAATTGCGATTGATGCTGTGATAGAGATAGATGTACCGGATGAAGAGATAGTCAAACGTATGTCAGGAAGACGCGCGCATCTGGCAAGTGGGAGAACCTATCATGTTGTTTACAATCCGCCAAAAGTAGAAGGCAAGGATGATGAAACGGGTGAAGATTTGGTACAGCGTGATGATGACAAAGAAGAAGTGGTACAGGACAGACTGAAAGTCTACCATGAGCAGACAGAACCGCTCATAGACTACTACAAAGAACAGGCTGAAAAAAATCCGAATATCAAATATATCAGAGTTGACGGCACTGCTGATATTGCAGATGTTGAAAAAGCGATTGTTTCACAACTCGGTGAATAACCGTCTGCTATGATTCGGGTCGGTAGACCCGGATATTTTCACAGCCTTTGGCATCCCGCAAGTACTGTGCATGCAATTGGCTCATAATGCCTTTGTCACAGTACAGAAGATACTCTTTGTCCTGTGGAAGCTTGTCAAACTCTGTTTTTAGTTTGTGAAAAGGTATCTTGAGCGTGTTACATGTAAGCGCAATACACTCTTCTTCCGGACGAATATCTATCACCGTAAAATCACCGTTTTTCAAAGTATGAACAACTTCAACAGGTGCCAGATTTGTAATGTCATCTATTATTTCATCAATACTTAAATATTGTGCATTTTGCACTGCTGCATCAAGTATATCATAGTTAAATTTTTCTGCCACTTTTTCCATACGCTTGAAAGAACCGTGCGTAATTGGATTTTGAGAAATAACACCACAGTATTCGGGCATACTTTCAGCAAAATGGCGTGTGCCGATTTCATTGGCCATGTTCATAATTTCGGGCTTGTTCATTGTTGCGAGAGGACGCAAAATAAGCTTGTTCGTTACCTGGTCTATGAGCGCAAGGTTACGAAGTGTCTGACTTGATACCTGCGCAACACTCTCACCGGTCACAAGGGCATCAATCTCCATAGCATCGGCTACCTGTTCGGATGCTCTAAGCATTAAACGTTTGAGCATAACACCCATGTACGTCGGCGGTGTTGCTCTGAAAATTTCTGTAAGCACATCATCAAAGGCAACGGAGACAAATTTGACCTTGTGAGAAGATCCGAATTTGTTCCAAAGATAGAGGGCAACCTGTTTCACACCTATTTCATGCGCCATACCGCCAAGATTGAAGAAAATAAAATGTGTTTTTATGCCCCGTTTCATTGTCAGATACGAAGCCACGGTAGAGTCAAAACCACCGGACATCAAAGAGAGAATATCGCCCTGTGTGCCAATAGGAAATCCGCTGAGTCCTTTGTACTTTGTGGTAATGAGATTGAGCTGATTTTGGATGAGTTCCATTTGTATAATCACATCGGGATGTTTTAAAGAAACACTTTTTGCATTTGAGTTTGCCAAAAGATGCCCGCCTACTGTTCTTTCTATATCTATGGAACTGAAAGTATGTTTTCCGGTTCGCTTTACTCTGACAACAAATGTCTTGTCATCCAAAGAATCGGCAACAAGTTCGCATACTTTTGTTTTGATTTTCTCAATAGTATCCATGTCGTCAAACTGCAGCACTTCAAGAATCTGCTCAATGCCGGGAGTATCCAAAAGTTTTTGTCTTACCTCGGGCAAAACATCTTCGGGGGTTAAAACTTCCATTTTGTCAGAGAATTTTTTGACTTCGATTTTTGTGTCTATACGCTGTAAAATTGTGAGCAGGTTGTTGTAGAGCTGACCGACCATCTGGCGTTTTGCAGAGGGTCCTTTGATCATAATTTCGGGGAAAAGTTTTAAAATGAATTTTTGCACCGTTGAGGCCTTTAGATTTTTGATTGAATAAAGCTTTCCATTTCGTGAACTATCTCTTCAATACTTCGCTCACCGGAAATGACTTTTAAAATGCCTTTTTGCGTATAAAAATCTTTAATCTGCCCTAAAGGTTCCATATAGATTTTCATACGGTTGTTAAAGACTTCGTTGTTATCATCTTCACCTCTGGCGCGTCCAAGCACTCTTTGCCTGGCTGTCTCCTCGCTTACCTCTACCTCAATAACACTGGAAAGTTCAATATCTTTATGCTTTTGCAGGTAGGTATCAAGTGCAAGCATCTGCTCTACACTTCTTGGATAGCCGTCGATGATAATAATGTCAGTCGGAGAAGATTTTATAGCATTGATGATTGTCTCTATAACGATATTTATAGGAACAATTTCGCCTTTTGAGATATATCTGTGTATCTCTTTGCCCCGTTCACTCCCGCTGGCAACTTCGGCTCGCAGCATATCACCGGTAGAGTAGTGTGTGATATCAGGGTTGTGTTGTGCTATGAGTTCAGCATCTGTAGTTTTACCGGAGCCTGGAGCTCCGATAATAAGAAAGAGTTTTTTTGTATGCGACATAATATTATGCCTTTGTTTGTTCACGCAGGCGTATATGTAAGTCACGCAGTTGTGCATTGTCAACAGGACTTGGTGCTTTAGTTAACAAACAGGACGCTTTTTGTGTTTTAGGGAATGCAATAACATCACGAATGCTTGTTTTTTTCGTTAAAAGCATAATGAGTCTGTCAAATCCTAAAGCAAAACCACCGTGTGGAGGTGCACCGAATTTAAGAGCATCAAGCAGGAAACCGAATTTTTCCTGCGCCTCTTCTTCTTCGATTCCAAGCAGTTTAAAGACCTCTTCCTGTATCTCTTCTTTGTGTATACGAATAGATCCGCCACCAAGTTCTGTACCGTTTAAAACGATGTCATAAGCGATAGACTCTATCTCTTCTACATCATCTTTGTCTGTGTCTTTTGGCATGGTAAACGGATGGTGCAGCGCTTTTACGCGACCGTCTTCAACTTCAAACATTGGAAAATCGACAACCCATACAAATTCAAAAGCATTTTCGTCTATCAGATTCATTTTTTCATGCTCGGCAATGAAATTTCTGAATCTTCCCATGTAATCCCATACCGTTTTTTTGTCACCTGCACCAAAGAAAACAACATCACCGACTTCAAGTTCGGTTCTTTCAATGATAAGCGCTATGTCTGCTTCAGAGAAAAACTTGGTCAGAGGACCTTTAAGCCCGTCTTCTTTCATCTGGAAATATCCAAGACCATGCGCGCCAAACTTACGTACATACTCTTCAAAAGATTTCATTTCACGTTTTGAAAATATCAGATCAGCACCTGGAACTTTGAGCGCTTTAATACGGTTAACATGCGGTTTTTTTGCAATATTTGTAAATATTTCATTATCACATCGTTCAAAAATGTCAATGACATCTACCATTTTAAGGTCATAACGTAAATCCGGTTTGTCAGAGCCGTATAATTCCATAGCGTCTTTATATGTAATACGGTTAAAAGGAGGCTTGATTTCAACACCACAGGCATCAAACATTGCTACAAGCAGATCTTCGGCTATTTTCATAACATCTTCTTGATTACAAAAACTCATCTCAACATCTATCTGCGTAAATTCAGGCTGACGGTCTGCCCGCAAGTCTTCATCACGGAAACATTTTGCGATTTGAAAGTATCTGTCAAATCCGCCAACCATCAAGAGCTGTTTGAAAAGCTGTGGTGACTGTGGCAGGGCATAAAACTCACCATTGTGCACACGAGACGGTACCAAATAGTCTCTGGCGCCTTCGGGAGTCGATTTTGTCAAAATCGGTGTTTCAACTTCCAAAAATCCGTTTTTATCCAAAATATTTCTTGCCGCAATCGCTGCTTTTGAACGCAGGCGAAAAACTTCATACATATCAGGATCACGAAGTTCCAGGTAACGATATTTCAATCTTGTCTCTTCACCGACATTTTTATCGCCAATGACAAAAGGAGTAGGAGCAGATTTGTTTTCTATAATCAGTTCTTTTACAATAATTTCAATAGCGCCGGTTTTCAAACGGGGATTTGTCAAACCTTCTCCGCGAAGACGAACGGTTCCTTTGACTATTAAAACATATTCATCACGGACATTGTTTGCAACTTTATGCGCTTCTTTAGAGTCTTCAGGGTCACATGTAAGCTGAATAAGTCCTGTTTTATCACGCAAATCTATGAAAATAATTCCACCATGGTCACGATAATTATTCGCCCAGCCGGTAAGAACGACATCTTCTCCAACATTTGTTTCATTTAAATCTGTACAGTAATGAGTTCTCAAAATATAGAGTCCTATATAAATAATTTTCGCGATTATACCTAAATATAGTATAATTAACAAAATTATTACACAAATGAGCAATTTTGAAAACAAATACAATTAAAAAAGTCGGTGTTGTTTTACGACCGTCCACTCCTGAACTCAAAGAGAGCTATTTTAAGCTTGAAAAAATTTTTAACAAACATAACATAGAAGTAATTATAGACAGTATCAGCGGGGGCATGATAGGTGTAATGGGGATGGAATTTGAATATCTGTGTGAAAACTCCGATATTCTTGTAACGCTTGGAGGAGACGGAACACTTATATCGACTGTCAGACGCTCTTTTCGGTATGATGTGCCGATATTTGGCATTTATGCCGGTTCTCTCGGATTTTTGGCGGATATCAACCTCAACGAATTAGAAGAGTTTGTTGCCAATCTGGTTGCAGGCAACTACAGAGTGGATGAAAGATCTATTTTGGAAGCCCAGTTTATACAAAACAACAAAGAAGTTGTCCTTTATGCTTTTAATGACATTGTTATCACACGGGCTTCCGTTTCAAATATGATACATGTAGAGACCCTGGTTGATTCAAAAGCATTCAATACCTATTATGGTGACGGTGTGATAGTGGCTACTCCGACAGGCTCAACCGCATACAATCTTTCAGCAGGAGGTCCCGTTTTGTTTCCTCTGACAAATGTTTTTGCCCTGACTCCAATATGTCCGCATTCTTTGACACAAAGACCTGTGGTCTTACCGGGGAAATTCTCCATAGAGATGAAAACACCAAAAGACAAAGCATTGCTTATCATAGACGGACAGGACAAGCATGAACTCGAAATAGGGCAGAGCATACATATAAAACTGGCCAAAAAAAGAGTCAAGCTCATTCACAGAGACGAATTCAACTATTTTGATGTTTTAAAAGAAAAGCTGCATTGGGGTGACTAGTCTATATTGATACTCGATGAACTGTCAGAATTCTTTTTAATCATTCTTTTTATCTGTTCTGCTGTATAGCTCTTTTGATGAGGATTTTCATTGAGCAGATCAAATCTTATTTGTATGGTAAGTTTGCCGAGTGCTTCTCCCAACTGTTGGTCATCGTTGCTGAGTGTTCCGTCTTTGGAAAGTATGGAAATGACTTTGAGAAAGTTATTGTATTCGTTCAAAACGGCAGGTGAGGCAAAAATAGCAAGTCTGTGTGTCACAAATCGCAGTTTTGTTATCTCTTTGTCCGTCAGAAGAGACTGTTCTGACATGCTCTCCATCAAGTCCAAAAGTCTTTCGTAGGTTGCCGCTTTTAAATCAAGAAATTTGATATTCTGTTCTTTTTCTATTTCAACTTCTGTCTGCTTGTTCAGCAGGAGCGCGGTGATAAAAACTGTTGCAATAGTACCAAGAATGATGAGGACAATCTCCTGAGTAAAAGGAGTGCTGTCTGTCACTTTATATGCATAACGCAGATAGGCATAGCCGGCAATCAGCGTTATAAATGTCAGAAGAAGATAGAGAAGTTTTTTTGTATAATTGTTCATATAAGAATCTGCCTTTAAAAATAATACGCTAATTTTATCTAAATCAAATAAAGATATAATAAGAGCATGAAAACATTGACACACTATTTACTTGCTGTATTTCTTTTGCAAAGCTCTCTTTTGGCACACCAAAACCATGCTGTTGTTTTGCAGTACCATCGGTTTGATGAAAACAGATACCCCTCTACGAGTATATCTATGGAACTATTTACACAACAGATGCAATACCTGGCAGACAACAACTATACTGTCTGGCCGTTTTCTAAAACAGTAAAATATTTAATTGAAAAAAAAGAACTTCCGGATAAAACGGTTTCAATTACTATAGATGACGGATATCGCAGTGTGTATACAAAAGCCTATCCTTTGCTTAAAAAATACAAATTTCCTTTTACTGTATTTGTCAATTCTGTTCCTGTTGTGCATGAGTCTGTTCATTATTTGACCTGGGATGAAATGCGTGAGATGGGAAAATACGGTGCAGAGTATGCAAACCACACCTATTCCCATCAGTTTTTAGTGCGCGATGGCATAAAAGATCCAAAAAACTATAAAAAACATGTTACAAAAGAGATACAGATGTGTGAAGCAAAAATAGAAAAAGAACTGGGCAAGAAAGTCTGTACTGACCCTAAAATACTGGCGTATCCTTTTGGCGAATATGACAAACAACTGATGGAATTTGTCAAAAGTTTAGGCTATATCGGCGTAGCGCAAAACTCTGGTCCGATTTCAGACAAAAGCAACTTTATGGCTTTGACACGGTTTCCAATGTCGGGAGGTTTTGGAGAGATGAAGCAGTTTGCAGTGAAAATAAATACGCTTCCTTTGCCTTTAGAAGCTGTTTCAAGTGAGGAAACGCTGGTGACACAGGCGAACAATCCCCCTGTATTAACCTTAACACTGCAAAAGCCTTTAAAAGACTTACAGTGTTTTACCGCTGAGGGGGAAAAACTACACATGCAGTGGCTTGATGAAAAAACTGTGAAAGTACAATCAAAAGAACCCTTGCTCTATCCGCGAAACCATTATACGTGTACCGCCCATGCAAAAGGAGATGCCTGGTACTGGTACAGTCATTTGTGGGTTGTTTTGAAGTAAAACTACTTTGTAAATGCGGCACTCATATAACCGACTACCTGTGACTTGTCTCCGCTTGCATCTGCACTGGTTCTGTAATCAAGCAGTGTCGGTTTCAGACCGTTTTGTATTGCTGCTATCAGCATCGCTTCTACGCCTATAATCCCGCAGGCTTCACAGCCCTGATGTAACTCAGCAGGATTGAGATTGGCTACGGCATCAAGGCAAACGGTATCAAGAGTTTTTGCTTTTTCAATGTCATAATAATGGCTCAGATCCGTACTGATGACAACAACAGTATCTTCATCCTCTAACAAATATTCAATAACTTTTGCCAAATTGGACGGATTTTCATTTCCATAGACAAGTTCCACAACAGAAGCTTCCGGCAGATAGTTTTTTACAAAGGGCATCTGTACTTCTGTTGAGTGTTCTGCATGGGCGTCCGGCTGAAAATGTAAGCCGAATTTCTCTATCAATTCATTTGCAAGTTTTTTATCTATAGGCAGGTTTCCAAGCGGTGTTTCATAACTGTCATATTCCGCAACACTTGTACCGTTTAAATAGACACGGTGACTCGGTCCAATCACCACCACACGTTTTGCATGAGAATTTTTTAGTAATCTAAAGGCGATATTTGCCGTAAATGCAGAATAAACATAGCCTGCATGCGGCACAATAACAGCTCTTGGCTTTAATTCAAGGACTGACTCGTCTTTTATGGACTCATCTATTATTTTATTGTAATGAGTGAACATTTTTTGTATCTCTTTTTTGCTTGCGGGATAGAACTGCCCGGCAACTGCATCTTTTCTTATACTCATTTCCATACTCCTTCTATAACTCGTCCGCATTTTGGACAATGTCCCTCAATGAGAGAATTTTTTGTGACTGCATAGCCTGTTCTGTCTATAAGCAAAGTCCCGCAATCCGGACAGTAGGTATCGCCGTGGACGGGAACATTTCCCATATAAACATACAATAAACCTGCTTTTTTTGCTATATCACTGGCACGCTGCAGGGTTTGCAGTTTTGTATATTCGTGATCCTGCATTTTGTAATCAGGATGAAAGGCACTCAAATGCCAGGGCACATGTACGCCGAGCTCATTGGCTATAAATGATGCCATTGCTTCTAAATCTTCATCACTGTCATTATCGCCTTCTATTAAAAGTGTCGTCACTTCCACCCAGATACCTTCTTTGACCATACCTTTGAGTGTCTCTTTGACCGCTTCAAGTCCGCCTTTTAATACTTTTTTGTAATAGGCATCGTCCCAGCTTTTAAGGTCTACATTGGCAGCATCAAGCCACGAGGCCATATCTTTGACAACTTCCGGGGTTTCAAATCCGTTTGTGACAAAAATATTTTTCAGTCCTTTTTGCCTTGCAATGACGCCGATATCTTTGGCATACGGGTAAAATATAGTCGGTTCATTGTAGGTGTAGGCAATGGAAGAAGCACCGTTCTCCAAAGCCAGATCAACCATCTTTTCGGGAGAAATATAGACGCTTTCATCGACTGTATGCTCTTGTGAAATCTGCCAGTTCTGGCAGAACGGGCATTTGAAATTACAGCCGACTGTCCCAAAAGAGAGGGCTGTAGTCCCCGGTAAGAGATGGTAGAGCGGTTTTTTCTCGACAGGATCAACATTCAGTGCACTCGGATGCCCGTAAACAAGTGTTTTAAGTGCTCCGTTTTCATTTTTATTGACACCGCACACACCCACCTGCCCCTCTTTCATTTGGCAATAGTGTTGGCATAATATACATTTAATTTTTTCTTTTTCCGGTATTGTTTCATAATAATTCATATTAGTCTCCTTGAGTTAATCTTCTTTATACAGGAAGACTCAACTAAGGGATATCTTAGCAAAATTATTATAAAAAGTCAAATATTTTTTTCTTAAGAATATTTGAACTATTTTTGAGTATGCATTTCAACTTCTTTGGGTCAAAGTCGCAGTGGTATAATAGTTGTAAAAGGAAAAAATATGTTAAAAAACAAGAAATCTTCGATAAAAGGTGCCTTTTTCGGTGCACTGGCGGGCGATGCTTTGTGTCTGGGTTCGCATTATGAGTATGACGCACAGAAAATCTACAAAGCATACGGAAATAAATCGATAGAAAAATTTATGAGTCCGGGTGAAATGATGGGCGGACAGACACATGGAATAGGGTGGGGAGAACGTAATTATCACCCCGGAAAAAAAGCAGGCGGAACTACTGACTATGGCGATTACAATATAGTCATTTTAGAACATCTGGCAGCTACGGCTAATCCGCCAAGAGAATTTGATGTCGCTTCATTACTGCCACACTGGATGAATCGTTTGGAAAACGGATGGGGCTCATGGATTTGTACGATGACAAAAGAGACCTATGCGCAGGTGAAACAAGGTGTGCCTGTTGAGCGTTTGGGTGGAGGCTCCAACGCCACAGCCATCCGTCATGTAGCAGCCCATGCCTATTATGACAATGAAGAAACACTTGCCCGTGTTGCACGCCAGGCTATGTTTACACATCGTCATCCCGAAGCACTTGAGGGAGGTGAATTTTTTGCCAGAGTTACATATCGTGTCATTAACGGTTCAACTCCGCGTGATGCCATTGAAACAGTGGCAGTACAGATGGGCGGCTTTATAGAAAACAAGGTGGCGCAGGCCATAGTAAAACACAAAGAAGCAACAGATGAAAACAGCGAACTCTCAAAAGAGAAGTTCTGTGATGATCTGGCACTGACATCTATGGCAAAACTCTGGGATGTGGGAAGAAGTGAGCCTATTAAAGTAGGAAAAGCATCTCCCACACAGGGAACTTTACCGGGTTCGGTCTATTTTATACTTAAATATGCTGAAAACAAGAACGGACTTAACGAGGCTCTGGCTGCGAATGCTATGGTTGGCGGAGACAACGCTTCACGGGCAATTGCCATAGGCATGGTACTTGGTGCATACTTTGGCGTAGATGCAATTAATTCTCAATGGAGGGAAACTCTTGATCAATGGGAATATTGTGAAAAACTTTTAGAGACACTGCCTCTTTTAAAAGAGGTATAAAATTCAGTTATATTATGAATTTTGCTATACTTTCGCTTAAAAATTCCAGAAAAAGGATGAGTAATAGAACCTCAGAGCGAAATTACCAGAAAAAACCTTACAGTTATGATGACTTTGTTTTATGAAAAAGCCATAGAAGATACAATACTGGGACCTTATTTTATCCATGAACTCGGAGATGATATGCAAAGTGAAGAGTGGGTTGAGCATATTGATCTTTTGGCTGATTTTTGGTTGGCCAAGATGCTTGGTCAAAAAACCTATAAAGGAAACTTCATAGGTGCACATATTAAACTTCCCCAAATCAGCAGAGAAAGTTTTGACAGATGGTTGGAACTTTTCTCTTTAAGTGTTGATGAAGTCTATGTGTCTGAGATTGCCGAAGTTTTTAAGAAAAAAGGAACTCTGTTTTCGCAACAGTTTATAAATAATAAACTCAAGATTTAGAATCTATGATGAACATGAAAGTCCGATGTTCTTGTACTCTTCGGGTGTTTCCTGTGTAAAATGCTCAAATTCAGGTAATTCATCATAAGGTTTTCTTGCAATGTGCAAAAGTGTCTGTACCATTGAAAAATCACCTTTTTGGGCAAGGAGTATCGCCTCTTGCAGCATATAGTTTTTTAAAACATATTTTGGGTTGGCTTTGAGCATTGCTATATCATAAAGCTGTAAAAATCACTGTCGAGTAAAAGGTAGGGTGTTTGTAAAATCATATCATTAAGTTTCATAGAATAATATTACATGCAGAGGGCTAAAAAGAGGGCAGTACTCAGGATTTACTTTCTTATTTTTTGTACCAGCTAAGGAAAAGAATTATATAATATTTCCTTAAAAGAAGAAGGAAATAAATTTTGACAGATGAAAAAACTGCTATATACTTTAAAGTGACACCTGCGCAAAAAGAGACGATAGATTTAAGAGCACAGGAGAATGGTTTTGATGATGTTCGGGCATATTTAAAAGTTGTAGCGCTCAGAGCACAGACTTTCAGTATCTCGGATGCAGGCTTGTCTACAGAAGAGCCTGCAGTTGAACTTGGATTCAGTGTAAATAAACTGCAAAAAGAGATACTTGAGGAAAAAGCGCAAGAAAGCGGGGCAAAAGAGCTTGCGCAATATTTAATTTATGTTGCCCTGCACGGAGTAGTGACATCAGTTATCGAAATACGCTCAACCGGAAAGCTTGATTCGATGCTTGAGCGTATTATGGCAAGTAAAAGGAGATAAAAATATGCTGATTAAACCGCATGAGGTACAACAGGTAAGCAATGAAGTGATTAATATGCTTCATGACGAGGAAATTGAGATTATTAACAGTTTTTATGATGCAGTCGTGGCAAAAGATATAGAAAAAATTGATGAGCTTTTTAAAGTTGTTTTGTTTGATGTTGAAGACCATTTTCAGACAGAAGAAGAGATGATGAAACAAAATAATTATACCAATTACCAAGTTCACAAGAATGACCATGATACAATGAGAGAAAAGATTGCAAAGTTTTTTGAAAGATGGCTTGTTTTGAAAAGCCCCCTTGAACTGCAGGATTTTTTAGAAACTGATTTCAAAAAGTGGCTGGTTTTACATGTATCCAAATGGGATTCGGAGATGGCCTTGCATTTGGGACATGCAATGTAGTCTTATTTTTTCAGAGATAGACCTATAATTGTATCGAGCTCATCCTCATAAATAATCTCTTTTTCAAGAAGAAGAGATGCGAGCTTTTCGATAACATTCCAGTGTTCATCAATAAAGTTTTTAATATTTTCCTCACCCTCATTCATCCATCTTTCAAGTGCTTTGTCGATTTTTGTATGGTAGTGCTCTGTATCTTTACTGACACCGCTTCCTTTTTGTGCATCCATAATTCCGTTGATATTAATGTAGCCGACTTCTTTGTCCATTCCATAATGTGCTATTGCTTTATAGGCATCATGTGTAGCCTGTTGCAAATCATTTAACGCACCGGAATTCATTCCGTCACTGCTGCCAAAACGCTTAATCTGTGAAGTCCTGCCTGCCAGGGAGACCAATATTCTGTTTTTAAAATCTTTTACGGTCATATTGTCCTGAATTTCATTATAATCATGAGAAATAAAATGCTCATTGTTGTCCCGAGGCGTCAAGCTTATATGTTCTATATGGATATGAGGCATCAGTATCCTGGATGCAACAGCGCGTCCTGCTTCATAAATAGCTGTCTCTTCAAATATCTGTTCCGCAGAGAGATAGGTCTGTTTTTCGCCATACTTAATAGCATTGATTTGTTCAACCAAAATTTCCTGTGTTATAGCAGGCAAGCCATGTCTTAAGCAGTAAAATGAGGCTTCTTTGCTTAACAATTCAAGTTGTGAACCGGTGAATCCTGCAGTGTGCATAAGCAGTCTGCTCATATCAAAAGAACCGCTTGAAGGTTTGTTTTGTATGATTTTATTTAAAAAATACTCTCTGGCATCTTTGTCAAGATTGTTTACTTCGATATGAATTTCAATACGACCGGGTCTGATGATTGCACTGTCAATGTTTTCTTTATAGTTGGTTGCCGCTATAACAAAAATATTTTCACCTTTTGTATCAGAAAAACCATCTATTTCGGAGAGAAGCTTGTTTATTGGAACCTCTTTTCCGTTTTCTCCGCCGCGTTTGCCAATGGTATCTATTTCATCTATAAAGACAATAGCAGGTGCATACTCTTTTGCTTTGCTGAAAACCTGTTTTGTTTTTACAGGGTCAAGAAGTTCAAGCCCGGTTATAGCAATAAAAGGCAACTCGGCTTCTTTGGCAAAAGCTTTTGCCAGCATTGTCTTCCCTGTTCCCGGCGGTCCGTAAAGAAGCATACCTTTTGGCGGTGCAACATCAAAACTCTCTAAAAGCCTGGGCTCTTTAAAAAAGTTAATGACCTCCTGCAGTCTCTGTTTTGCTTTATAATGTCCTGCTATATCATCAAAAGAGACATTCGGTATGTCAAAAACCAATCCGTCTTCACTGAAGTCTTTGATCTTTGTCACCTGTTTAAATCTAATATTAAAAATCTTATAGCTTATAACGCCCCGCTTGCTGGTAATGCTGTCTTCTACATCAAGTGTAATGTTTTTTCTGAAAAGTTCTTTTACCAGTGTTTCATCTTCTATAAGAGGATTGACTGTTTCGTTGAGATAATTGAGGGAACTTTTTGAGAGGGAGACTTTAATTTTAACAAACTCACCGGTTTGTATGCCTGAGTCCATTATGTATGCGGTAATTCTGTCAAAAAAAGTGGTGCTGACTTTGTCTTTTATACGTCTTGCATCCAGTTCCGGAGCAAAGTTCAGTATTTGTATTTTTAAAAAATCATCGAAGTTCTCTTCAACTGAAAATTCAATGTTGTATTTTTCTTTGAATCCGTCTTTATATTGTAAAAATACTTTTTTTGCAATATTCGCATAGGCATCGTAGTTCAGTTTGTTAAAAAGACAGATATTCGCCTGCGAAAACCTGGAAACCAGTTCCGGCAAAATTGCTTCCTGCCAGCCACCGCTTCTGCTGTCCCTTTTTCTTTCACGTCTAATGGCTTCAAGAATCATAGATTCAGCCTGAATATAATCCTGTTTTACAAGGTCTTTAAAACGGTTGTCAAGATAAAGCTCTTTTCCGAGACTGGTAGTGATGATAAAAATTGCCTGTGTAAAATCAACCATATAGTTGGCGTTTTCTTCATTGTATATAATGTCTGGATCTTCACTGCAGGGAGCATCTGTAACCTTGTCCCATCCACAGCCGTCACGTAACTGGCCGCCTTCAAATATACCCAGAAGATTACTCTGAATTATGTTGTCACATTTTTCAAAAGCATCAAGCACTATAATCGCTTTGGGATTTCTGTGTACAAAGCCTGTCAGTTGACCGACACCGTAGCCTTTCCATCCGGCAGGATAGCCATAGAGTTCACCACCATTTTGTTGATGGTACTGTGTCATATCAAACTTCATGATTTTATATTTTGGCAGATGTTCACTCATAAGCTCAGCCAAAAAAGTTTTTCCGGTTGCAGGAGAACCCAAAAAGAGGTATGTAGCTTTCGGGGCTTTTTTATTTTCACTGATATCATTTTTCATACTGTTGACAACAGTATTTATAGCCTGTTCCTGTCCAAAAAGTTCTTTTGAAAGTTTTTCCTTTAAAGTTCTTGCAAGCTCTATATTGTTGACTGCTTGAGCAACTGGTTCTTTGTCTGCCTGCGCCAATTTTTTTGCATAGTTGTCTTCAATGATTTTTTCATGTTTTTCTACTGCTGCCTGTGCCAGTTCTGCTAAACTCGGTTTGTTCTTTTCTTCTTTGTCCATAGCTGCTTGGGCTAACTCTTTTAAATTTGGCATATTCTCATCTTTTTTTGATATAATATTTTTTAATTTGTGTATATTACTGAATTGTTGTTGAGCCTAAACATAAGATAAAAGGCAGTGGGTAAAAGAGAAAGGCAAATTAAAGCTATGGGCCAAAAGAGGCTCAAATAGCTTTAAATCACTGGGTCGCAGAGAGGTTTTTACTGTGCACCAAATTGGCGGGAGTCCATTTCAGCCATAAACGTTTCTAGAGAAAACGTAATATAGTTTGCAAGATCCTCAGGAGTTTTTTCAAGGTCATTGAGCGTTAAAGGTACAATCTGTATATGTGAATCAGTACCGTTTACAGCATACGTAAATTGAATATACGGGCCCTTTGCTTCATCATGTCCTTTGACGTTTTCTGTAACCAAAACACCAGGAATAAAATAGTCGACAGTCACATCAGGATTAACCTGAACCTTATCAACAAGTTCCACCACTTTTTTTAATTTTTCTACCTGTTCTTCTACCATAATAACACTCCTCGTAATTTGTATCAGCTCTGTAGCCGATTTTTATATTTTAACAGATAGCATGGTAGTAAAATAAAACAAACTGAAAATATAAGAATTAGATTAATTATTTTATTTAAGACTGCAAAAAGATTATCATTATCATTTGGGATAAAATTTAGCTATACTTTTATGATTAAAAATTAGGAGAGTATATGCTTTATGATACCGTAGACAGAGCTAAGGTAGAAGAGATGGTACATCGGTTTTATGCTGATGTACTCAAAGATGATATTTTAAGCCCTTATTTTACAAAAGCGCTGGGAAGTGATTTGAAGAGTGGAAAATGGCATGAACATTTAAATACATTAATTGGGTTTTGGCTACTGATGATGAATGCGGAAATTGGTTACAAGGGTGATCCCTTCCCTCCGCATGCATTTTTGGGGCAGATGTACAGAGAAACATTTGAACGCTGGCTGATGCTTTTTAAAAATGTTGTTGATACTATGTTTACTTCTGAAATTGCTCAAAGGTTTTACAAAAAAGCAGATATTTTAGCCGAACAGTTTATTGACAATTTGGATATAGATGAAGAAGAGGAAGAGTAGATGAGTGAACAAGCAAAAATATTAGAAGAAATGCAGCAACTGGTTATGCAAATTCTTAAAACAGGTACAGCCACTGTAGAAGAGGGCGACAGACTTGACGAACTTGAAGAACAAATGCTCAAACAAAAATGCTACAGGCCGACTGACACTCAAAACAGTGCAAATCAGGGTGAAGAGATTGCAGAACTGTTTTTTAGCAATGATATGACAGGTGCAATAAACAAAATGATAGAGTATGACATTACGCCAGAAGATTTTTTCGGATTTGCTGCCTATCATTATGAGGATGAGCCTCGCGTAGGAATGTTTACAAAATCATTTATTGATAATGTAAACACAACTTATAAATCTAAATCTTAAACAACGAAGTTAAAATAGATAAACTCTATTTTAACTTTGAAGCAATGTCTTTGACAGCATCACTTGCATGATTGAATGCAAGTGCAATACTTCCCTGATCCGTAACAACATCACCAATAGTATAAAGACCTTTTACATTTGTCTCAAAAGTTTTTTCATCATACACCGGAACATCCCATTCCCCTGTTTTAACACCTGAATTTACAAGGATGTCTTTTGGAGTAGTACCGCCAAGTGCATAGACTGCTCTGTCATATTCACCGGTAGTTCCATCTGTAAAGTTTACTTTGATTGCTCTTTCTGTACCTGGTTCAACACTTGCAACATCTACACCGAGTTTATTGATAAGTTTGCCATTGTTAAGGTACTTCATGCACATTTCTGTATTGGTCGGATTCATTCTTTTTATTTCAGCCTGTCTGTAATTGAGTGTTACAACACAGTCTTCCATACCTTCCATTTCAATCAAACCATAGGCATACTCACCGGCGGTATCTCCACCGCCGACTATCATTACATGTTCACCGTTTTGAACTTTGGAAAGGTTGAAGTTAAGTACACTTTTGAGTTCTTTGGGAAATTTGTATTTTGGTTTGTTGGGTTTACCCATGCGGCCAACAGAAAGAATAACATTTTTTGCTTTCATATTTTCAAGAGCTTCGGCTATGCCGTCTGTAGCATAAACAATTGAAAAAAGTCCATCTTCCTCTTTTTCAATTCTAATGATTTCATGGTTGTATTCAAATTTGTCCAATACGCCGGCTTCACTTAACTTATCATTCATTTGTTGAATATAATCTTCTTTTGAACACTCTTCAAAAGTAACATTGCCAGTAAATTCAAACTTGATTCCCATCCAGTCTTTATCTACTCTTTTGCCTTTTTTGTAAAACTTATGAATCATATCATTATGATGCGGTGCTTTGTCTATAACCATAACATTTTCGATACCGGCCAGTTTTGCTTCTATAGCAGCTGCCATTCCTCCAGGACCTGCACCTATTATTGCCAGGTCTACTGTCTTTGGATTATTTTGCGCCATTTATTTCCCCTTTTTGTCGTAAAATTCAGGCCGTAGTATAGTAAATTTCAGGAAAATACTCTTGTTAATATCTGTTTATGTTATTTTTTTAATATGTTTTTAAAATTTCTCTGTTTATATACCGGTTTGATCTGCTCTAGAGGGGTGTTCGGAAACAATTTTGCGTACATCCTCATGCTCGTCACTGCTTAACCTTTCAAGTATATCAAGCGGTGCAATCGGATTTTTCGCAACCGCTGCCCGAACATTTTCATCTTCGTCTTTGCTTAGTTTATTTAAGATTTCAGGTGTTGTGCTTGGGTTCACTGCAATAGAAATTTTGACAAATACATCCTCATCATTACTGAGCGTATCCAAAATATCAACAGGGGTGTTTGCATTGCCGGCTACCCAGGACACAACTTCTCTGTCTTTGCTTAGGGCTATGAGCGTTTCGACTTTTGTATTTGGGTGTTCTGCAACAAATTCACGAACAAACGGACTTTCGTCTTTGCTTAGTTTGTCTAATGTTTCAGGTGAAGTATTGATATGTGCAGCAACTCTTGCGCGTACAAACTGGTTTTCATCTTCACTTAATTTATCCAGTGCTTCTGTGGATGTCTCCGGGTTGTTTGCCAGTGCTCTGCGAACACTCTCGTCACTGCTTTGTATCGATTCTAATTCTTCTTGTGTTATCATTTTTGCTGTTACCTTCATAATAATATGGTTTTTGATTTCGTGAATTGTAGCTATATGTCTCTTAAATGCTTAGTCAAAAGAAAACGGAAACTTTTTTTCTAAGTTATTCATCAAGTCTGTCTCTCTTTGTGATGTGACATTCTTTTTCAAATACTCCCAGAATTCTTTTGCTGCACTGACAACCCGGAGCCATTCTTCATCCTGCAGTATCTCCTGAGGATTTTCATCCGGTTCCATATAAAAGGCTGCAAGTTGATGAAACTTTTTTGCATGATCAGCCTCTTGTTTGGAAACATTTGCATGCAGGACAGCTTTTTCGTAAGCATCGTCGAGTGCTAATATGTCAAAATAGGCACTTATGCATTCATCAAAGGAAGAAGACCATACTTCATCATCGGGCCATTTGGCTGTTTGGGGGTAGACCCATGCCATTTCCTGGAGTTTGAGATTTGAAAATTCAAAGATTGTAGTTATCCAGTAGAGCCGCCATCTTTGTTTCAGTTCGACATCACTGATGTCATCCTGCAGATTTTTCATGAGCATAGTACTCTCCTTTGGTATGTTTTATAAGTTGAATCTTACCCTTTCTTGTCTTAAGCCTAAAGAGGTTAAAATTCAGTAAATACACAAGGATGAAAAATGAGCATGACAGGAATGATATTTCAGTTTAACAGTAATGACGGCAAGGGATTGCTTATGTTGTCTGACGGTGAGACAAAAGAGTTTGACACTACCCAATGGGTAGAGAAAAGTAACATACCCTCTGTAGGATTGAAAATCTCATATGATGAAAGTGGTGGTAAAATCAGGGTGAAGCCATACAATGAAGAAAAAAAAGAATCTTCCGCCTATTCAAATGCTGATGAGTGTATTCTTCACTTTAAAGAAGAGGGATTTAAAGTTGTCAAGGACACTGCAGGTGAAATGACGCGAACAATTACACTGAGAAAGTATGAAATGGGTGACTTTGCAGAAGTTATAATCAAGTCTGTGAACGATAAAGTTTCCGTAACCCATATGATAAACGGGAAAAAAACCAACTGATTTTTTTTATTTTTTATTAAGTATCCAATGGTATTATAATCACAAAAAGGAGACAATAATGAGCGAAACAACAACGGAAAAAGTGGACTTTGACAACATGAGTGTCATCCAAAAGATTAATGCTGTAGATAAAATTATAGATGAAAAAATCAGAGAATTCTTACATGCAGATGGCGGGGATCTGGATTTTATAGATCTCAAAGAGACAAACGGTCTGACTGATATTTATATCTCATATGTCGGGGCCTGCGGATCTTGTGCAAGTTCAGGAGGAACACTGACTTCCATTCAGAGAATTTTA
Source organism: Sulfurimonas sp. NWX367 (assembly GCF_039667065.1). NCBI lineage: Bacteria > Pseudomonadati > Campylobacterota > Epsilonproteobacteria > Campylobacterales > Sulfurimonadaceae > Sulfurimonas > Sulfurimonas sp. NWX367. Next base: position 394,529 of record NZ_JALCZM010000001.1, read on the forward strand.
AACGGTCAACTCGAAACCGACAATATCAGAGTATATGCAGTTTAGCATACAAAAGGAAAAAAATTGATTGCACAAGAAGAACTTTCGATGGTAGCAGTACCGAGCATGAATGACACACACCTGGAGGAAAGTCTTCTTATAAACAAACTTGAGACAGCTGCAGGCAGCAACGATATAGAATCAACGCTTGCAACGCTCAAGGAGCTTCTTGCACATACTTCCATACATTTTTCAGAAGAAGAAAGTATGATGCAGGAAACAAAATTTCCATCATATAACTCACATAAAGCAGAACATGACAGACATTTAAGCGAGCTTGCGCATATCATTAAGTATTTTGAAGAAAAAAGAGATACGAATGCGATTATGGCTTACATAAAGGGGAATTTAGAATCTTGGATGCTAGATCATGTTAAAACGATGGATGCGCTGATGGCAGAGTATTTTCAATCAGCTAATTCTTAATACTTTAAAACAGCGGCATCAACCGGCTGTTTTTAATCTTCGTAGGTTGGAGAAGTGTAGTCAAATCCAAATTTCATCTTTTGGCTTATATCTTCATCTATCTGGTCTATAATTTCTTCGGTTACCTTTTCAATATTTTCGATAAACCTGTTTTTTTCTCTTACATTCTTAAATGAGTGAATGGTATAAGATTTTTCCTGTGTAAATGTCTCTAAAAACTTTTCTAAAACATCATCCCAGACTAAAATAACTTCTTTGCTTAGTTGGTTTTCTTTTCCATCTTCTGGAAGCGTAAAATTAAAAACTATATTTTCTTCATATGTAATGACTTCATATTTTTTATTTGCTGTCAATTTGTATCCTTTTTAAAATTGACAGTGTACCTTTGTACTTTTTGATTGCACTTAAAATTAAAAACACTTATAATTTTTTAGCTAACGGGAATATAGGTCTGATACATTTCCCACCATCGGGCCAAGTCTCTTGCTTCTTGAGAGAAAGGATTATTTACTATTCTTTCAAAAAAAGTGGCAGTATCGAGACTTTTAAGCTCCTTTACAAGTTTACTGACACACTCTAAAATGACATCCGGCACTTCTTTATCTTGAGAAATTAATACATAAGCATAAAGCTCACAGGTATAATGTTTCTAGGTCTTGTGCCCAAAGACTAAGCTCAACCTGAGAAAGCTGTTGGCTGATACGGCCGACTTCTTCTCCTTCTTTGAAGGCAATAATGGTTGGAAGCGCACCCACTCCATACTCTTTTGCTGCTTTTTGATGTTTGTCGGCATTTATTTTTAAAAACCTTACTGTCGATCCAAAACCAAGTGCCGCATCTTCATAGTCTTCATACATTGCCATACACGGACCACAGGCAGTAGAATAAAAATCAACCAATACCGCAATACTGTTTTCTTTGATGTGCAGCATGCAGTTCTCATCATCTACTTCAACAACAAAAGGATTGTCGAGTTCTGAGTGGCATTGTTTACAGATAACGGTTTCTTCTTTGGATTCACCTTTGCTACTGTTAAGAGTGTTGCACTCTGAACATACTATTTTAATAATTTCCACAATTTTCCTTCTTTTATCATATCTTTTTGTTTTGATTATATTAAAACTTAAATAAGAAACACTTAAGTTTTAAACGAAGGAAATAATCTTAAAATATGGATTTTTTATGGCAGTTTCAAGTGTGCTGATTTCATCAAGTACAACCAATACTTCATGATTTTCGATTTTTATTTTGATACATTCCTGATGATTTTCGTTACGGGCTGTATCAAGTGCTTTTCCTTCAAAAACAGAACCTGATTTCATGGTTAATTTAACAGGGTAGTGGTACATACATGCTATTTCAATATAGTCGTATTGTTGACAGCTAATCATTTTTGTAACAACAACTCTTCAACATGTTGTCTTGAATCAACAATAGCCATAATATAAACAGTGTCATTTTCAATTTTATACATAATCCTCCAATGCTGCACAATCAGCTCTCTATAAATAGGTATAATGTTGGTTTTTGTAACGGTCGAAGATAGCCGATAAATTTCTGCCAGGTAATTTATTGGCTACTCTTTTTTGTTAGTATTGAACTTCTTATCAGTTTTTGTAGTAGTAACTCTTCTACATTTTGCCGTGAATCAAAAACAGCCATTATATAAATAGTATCACTATCAACTTTATACATAATCCGCCAAGGGGAAGCAATAAGTTCTCGATACATTGTAATGCCTTCTTTTTGAAGTTCAGGTACAACTCTGCCTCTTAATGGAAAAAAGTTACTAGAGTTAGCTTTAGTTTTTATTTTTTGATAAATTTCTTTTGCAATACTAGGAGAATTTTCTTTCATATATTCAACAATATTTAAGAGGTCTTCTTTCGCATTTGAAGTCCATTGAACTTTATATGTTTTATTCATCTATTAAGAAGTTCCTCAACAGATTTAAACACATCTTCTTCTGAGTGAAGATTTCCCTCTTTTATATCTTCCTCAGCAAATGAAAGAAGTTTAAGTATTGAGATGGCATTTCGCATATCTTCATAACTTTTTGGATCGCAAATTACAGCTTTCGCTTCGCCATTTTGAGTAATAATCATTGGTCGGTGTGTTTCGTTAATATGTTTGAGAACGTCAGCCGCTCTACTTTTTAAATATGTAATAGGTTTTATATCTTCAACAATTTGCATAAAATCTCCTTCAGTCTTTTTATTGTACCAAATTAAGACTTAATATGCAAGTGCTATACTAATGGTTGAAGATAGCCAATGAGTTTCCGTTAGGGAATTTATTGGCTACTCTGTTTTGTTAACTTACTTGCAAATGTGCAGTTTCTTCTTTGAGCCTTTCAGCAATCCAAACTTTAATGATAGACTGTCTAGTTACACCTATCTTTTTTGCTTCTTTGTCTAAAGAGTCTATAACCCATTGTGGGAAATCTACATTAACTTTTTTTGTATCTGTTTTAAGAGCATTAGGTCTGGTAGCTTGTGAAAAATCAAGATATTCACTTATGTCTTCACCATTATCAAACTTCTCATCAAACTCTTTAGCAGTTATTGTTTTCATAATTCTTCTCCTCATTTTTCCTACATCTTCGAACACTAATAATTCTATTTGTGTCTTCTCTTATAGTAAATATTACAACAAAACATTTTGTGAGTATTTTTGAGATGAGTGCATAGCGAATTTCATTATCAACAATGTTAGCAGGAACAACAAGTGCATCCTCATCTTGCCAAAGCTTTTGAGCTTCTACAAAATCTATGCCATGTTTCTCTTTATTGATTTGACTTTTCGTATCATCATACTCAAATTTCACATAAATCCTTTTTTTGTATTTTAAGTATAAAAAGTATACTTTAATTATACCATGTTTGTCAAGTCTTGAAAGTTTTTGTGGAGAGTTAACGGCGAAGCTGAGTGGCACGTTTAGGGCTCAGCTTTGTTTTGTTAGCATTTAAGCACAGTTAGTCTTGTAGTCTAAAAAAAGACTTTCTACTGGTATGTGCAATTGCTTATGTAAATTTCTTATCATCTCAATAGTGAGTTTTCTTTTTTTATTTAAAATTTCAGATACTCTAGATTTACTTCCAACAATAGAAACTAAGTCTTTTTGTTTTAAGCCTTCTTGCTCCATTCTAAACTTAATAGCTTCTATTGGGTCAGGTGCTTCGATTTTATAGTGTTTTTCTTCATAAGCCTCTACTAAAGTTGTTAAGACTTCTAGTTCATCCATCTCTGGTGTATTTGGTTTGGCACTCATTAAATTTTCAATTCTTTGCAGTGCTTCATTATAGTTTTGCTCATTTTTGATTGGTTTAATATTCATCTTATAAATCCTCCATTTTAACTTTATCGTATTGTTTATGTGTTCCAATAAATTTTACAAAAACAATTTTTGCATAATAGTTTATTGAAACTATCAATCTATACTTATTTCCAGCAATATTGAAAACAACTTTTTCATTTCCAATAATACTAGCACTTCGATACATCTCTTTTACTTCATTTGGATTATTCCAATCAAGTTTTAGAACTTCTTTATGCCAAGCTTCTAAAGGATTTTTAGAGTCTGTGTATTTTGGCTGCTCGTAAAAATCTTTTAGTTTTTTCTTTGAAATTATTCTCATAGACGAATTATAACATAGTTCCCATTTTTAGAACTTAAATTATGTAAGATGAAATTTTTGAGGATGCTAACGACTGACTTGAGAAATATTTGAGCCGCTAGGGTCAAATATTTCTCTCCTAGGTTTTGTTGTACTTTTTAGTCTAGTAAATCCATACTGTTTTGAATACTTTCATCAATAAACTTAAAAAGCTTATCTTTATCATTAATGGCTTTTAAGTATTCACTTCTATGTTCATTTTCAATAAGTGGAGGAACTATATTATTTTGTATAGCTTGAAAAGCCATAATTAACCTTCCAACTCTTCCATTACCATCGGCAAATGGATGCACTCTTTCAAATAAAATATGAAACTCTGCAATATCTTCTAAACTCATATTATTACTATTAAATCTATAAAGTAAATTTTCAATATCATTTGATATTTTATTAGGTGCTGATAGTTTTATATCTACACCTTTTATATATCTTTCATCTAATCTGTATGCTCCAATAGGTTTAGAAATAAATTGAGGTGCTACATGTAGAGCATCTTCAAACATAATTGCATGTATATCTTTTATAAAACTACTGTCAATAATATTTTCTTTGTTAGTAGCTTCACGAACTATTACATCATAGGCTTTAGCAAAACCTAATATTACAAGCTGTTCATGTAGAGGTTTATCTCCTGCCGTGTTCCCATGTTCAAGTAACTCTTTTGTTTCACCAAATGAAAGGGTTGTTCCTTCCATCGCATTTGAGTGATGAGTGATAGAGATACGAAGTTGTCTAAAAAGTTCTTCTCTTTGTTTTAATGATAATTCATTTAACTTTTTCATTTACCACTTTCCTTATAAATTAGACAAGATAGAAAAATAATCTAATTGAGTATTTTAGCATTATTTGATATATACTTCTATCATTTTACTTTTTGCCATAAAATTTGTAGCATAACTTAGTAATTCATATGTCAACGGCGGAGTTAAATTCAGCAGTTTTTCGTAAGAAATATTACGAATTGTAACCTTAAAGCAACTCTATCTACTATGAATGTTTCATTGATTTTTTAGACTGAAACTTATATAAATCTGAATCTACTAATCCCTCCTCCTTTTTTTCTTTAAGTCTATAGGAATCGCCAAGTATATTGATCACATGAGAATGATGTAATAGCCTGTCAAGTATGGCAGTTGTGACAACTTTATCATTAGCAAATATTCCACTCCACTGACTAAAAACAAGATTAGAAGTAACAATGGTAGAGCCTCTTTCGTAGCGTTTTGAGATAACCTGAAAGAAATGATGTGCATCTTCTTTACTCATAGGGAAATAACCTATCTCATCAATTACAAGTAGTGATGGAGCCATTACAGCCTGCTTGATAAAAGAGTCATACCGTTTCTCTTTTTTTGCATGACTCATCTGAATAATCAGATCACTTGCCGTAATAAACCTTGCTTTGATGCGTTTTTGTACTGCTGCATATGCCAGTGCAATAGCAAGATGTGTTTTTCCGACACCAGATTGCCCAAGTAGAATAATATTCTCTTTTCGTTTTACAAACTCAAGTGTAGCCACATCACATATTTTTTTACTATGTTTTGTTATGTCGTCGTGTTTTTGATGTCCTTAAAGTTTCAACGGGAGTTAGTTGAGTTTTTAAGGGTTTTTCACTTACTGTGTTTAGTGAATTTCTTGGCGTTTACTGAGAAGACTTTACTCTTTCTTCTCTCCGTTTAAGCTTGTGAACTCTCTCTTTGAAGTTTGTTTTTCTTTGAAACAAACTCACTCTAAGCAAGGTGCTTACGATAGACACATAACGGTCGAAGATAGCCGATAAATTGCCGCTAGGTAATTTATTGGCTACTCTGTTTTGTTATACTTTGTTGATGATTTTCAAGAAGTCTTTTTCCATGAACTACTGCCACAAACAAAATACTATCTTCATTCAATTTATAGATAAGTCTATAACTATAAACAAAAATTTCTCGAATTTTTGTGTCATTAAATTCAGGAACTTTTCGCCCTAGTTCTGAAAATCCTTGTAATATCTCTGCTTTTTCAAAAAACTTTGAAACTACAGATTTAGCATAGGTTGGGGAATCTTTTTCTATGTAAGTTGCAATTGACTCAATATCCTCAAGAGCTTCTTCTGACCACTCTAGTGTGAAAGCCATTTATCCATTCTTTGTTTTGCATCTTGATGCGATGAAACTTCACCATTCTCAGCACGACTAATGCCATTTTTAATTTTTTCTACAACATAAAGGTGATACTGAATATCTTCATAAGTACAGTTGTCAGGAAGATTTTGAATCATCTCTTGTGCTTCTTGTTTTACGGCTACCATGTACTCTCCTTTTTTGTTTGTATTATAACATATCTTCTTTTTTAGTATAACGGCTAAAGATAGCGAATAAATTGCCGCTAGGTAATTTATTCGTTACTCTGTTTTGTTATAAACTTTCTAGTATAAAATAACCGATCTTCTTCTTTTCTGTAATAAGATTTTATAAAATTAATTTCATTAAAATTAAATGTTTTACATAGTTTTTTCATTGCTTCATTATTTGGTGCAGTTGTCAAAGAACAATTAAATTTTTTCTTATCTAGTTCATTACAAAGTTGATGAAATAATTTTTTTCCTATTTCTTGTTGCCTAAATTGATAGTCAATAAAAATTTTATGTAAAAAATATTCACTAATATTCTTTGTTGGAAATGCAAGAATAACACCAATTATATTCTTTTTTTCTTCTGCACAATAAACAATTGCATATTCTACCCATAATCTCCATACATGCTCCCCATCTGGTACAAAATCCGCATGTGCATTCTCTCCCCATGCTTCTCTATCTAATTTTGATATTTTTAAAAAATCTTTAATTTTTGCTTTTCGTATAATCATATATTCTATCCTGCATCGAATTTTTTAGATTTGATTAGTATTCTATCAAATTGTTTCTCAAGAATTCCAATTGAAATTTCATTTTGGGTAATAGTTACAGTTTGCAGTTTCTCTTCTTGCTCTACTATTATTGCCATATTTAGATCTTTTATTGATGTGAAATCTGAATAATGATTAATATTTTCTATATCTTTTTTGAAGCAATAAAATACTTGAATTTTATTATTTTGTTGCTCTGTCATAATTTTTTTCATTTGTGACAATTCATGTTCATTATTAAATAAAAAAATTCTTATTATTTTAATTCCTCTTTGTGCTTGTGAAAAATTTAGCTCTTTATATCGTTCCATTTCTGGGTCATGATTCCAATAGTCTTCGCTAATTAGAGCACTTAACCCTTTGAAAGTTTGTCCTGGTTGCATTGATTTTAATGCTAAATAGTTGGCTTGAAAAATATTATTAATATAAAAATTATTTCCTTCTACTGCTTGTTTTAATGTATTCACAGCTTCTCCATAACTAATTAAAGCAATTTGTGCATACGGATTATTTTCTTGTATTTTTAATTGATTTGTCATCAAAATTGCTGAGTGTATATTCTTTTGCTCTTCAGCAGATAATTCCAATACAGGATATAACTTTTCTATGCTGTCCTTCAAATTTGTAAATGATATAGATAATTCAATAAGGATTGTTCCTATAGCCAATAAAACAGAAGCAATAATATCCATTGAATTTTGCCAATTGTAGATTTTCCCAAGGTAAAACATCCCTATTGTAGAAAAAAAACCTACAATTCCTACAATAATTTGTATTAGAGCAGTTTTTGAAATCACATAATATCCTTTTGTTTATAACGACTGTCGTGAGCAATAATTTTCCGCTAGGGAAAATTATTAGCCTCCTCGTTTTTGTTATGTCGTCGTGTTCTTTATGTCCTTAAAGTTTCAACGGAATTCCGTTGAGTTTGTAAGGGTTTTTGATGCACTACGTTTAGTAAGTTTGTTGGCGTTTACTGAGAAGGCTTTTCAGTTTCTTCTCTGCGTTTAAGCTTGCAAACTTTCTTTTTTAAATCTCAACTTCTTTACAATTTTCTCATCATAAGCAAAGTGCTTACGATAGACACATAACGGTTGAGGAGAGCAATAGTTTACCCGCTAGGGTCAACTATTGGCTCCTGCGTTTTGTTAGACTACTTCTTTAGCTGTTATATGTTGTGTAATTGTTCTTTCCATATTATCTGTAAATTCAATAAGAATTTTTGTTGATTTCTTATATATATCCATAAGCTTCTTTGTTTTTATCTCAAATTTTGCAATATACATAGCTGATGCTAAAATATGAAAGTTAAGACAAGTAAGAACCATATATAAAGAGAACTGATATTGCTCAATAAAGTTTGCTTTTTCTAAACCATCAACATTTGCTATTACTCTTGTCATTATATTATTTAATATATCCTCTGGGTCATTGTGAGCCTGAGAGCACAAGGCCATATAAACTGTTCTATAACTAACTTCATGGTCTATATCACGAAATCTTTCAAATATATTAGGCCATCTAGTAGTATTAGAATCATAATCTATATTAGCTAAGGACAGTGATTGTTGAAGCATTTCTTCATATTTATCCAATGCTTTATTTTTTCCTTCAATTTTTTTTCTATGAAATTCTTTAGACTCTGAATCGTAACTCGAATTATCTATGCTTTTTTCCCAATTAACATTTTGCTTTCTTTCTGCTTGAATATAATCTTTGAAATATGCTATTAATTTATCCATAGAATTATCTAAGCTAACATAATGTAAGTTTACAGAACTTTCAATAGCCGTTCTGCATAATGCTTCACTAGATTGGAGTTGTCCGATAATAAATAAACTTAATACTCCACAAAGATGATCATAACTTCTTTTGTACATATCATGCATGGTTGACCAAGGTACATTTTCTTCAAGTTTACCTATATTCTTTTCGACCATTTTATTTAACACACTGTTTGATTCTTCAAGATATAAAATTGCATTATGCAGTGGTTTATTCATATCTATATCTGTTGAGATAACTCTTTTGTCAAAAAAATCTTTTACTAATGCATGCATCAAATTTATTCCTTAATAAAGTTTGTGTTGTAGTCTAACTATTTAATAGGAGACATTATATACACATAAACCTTAAAAAACAAAAATAGTGAGACATGATAATTGTCTTTCTATTTTTAAAAATATGACAGTTTGCAATAAAAATTAGTTTAAAACAAAAAAAGAGCTACTATTGTAAAAATTCTAAATGTACCTTTTACTGAAAAATAGTCTAATAGTTGGACAAAATGTCTTTCTAATAAAGATAAACTGTAGAGAAAGGACATAATGTCTGTCTAGTTCTAAAGGAGTTATTATGCAAATGAAGAAAAAACTACTTGATTTGGTTCGTGAAAAAATTAGATTTAAGCATTACAGTATTAAAACAGAGCAGTCTTATACTGGCTGGATAAAACAGTATATATTTTTTCATAAAAAAAAGCATCCCGTTGAAATGGGCAAGAATGAGATAGAAGAATTTTTAACTTATTTGGCAGTTAAGAGAAAAGTAAGTCCTACTACACAGAATCAAGCTTTTTCTGCACTTTTATTTTTATATACTCAAGTTTTAGATATAGACTTGTCAAATGAAAATATTCAGGCTTTACGAGCACAAGAAAGAAAACATATACCAGTTGTTTTAACCAAAGATGAAGTACAGAAAATTTTAGAAAATCTGACAGGGATATATCAACTTATAGTATATCTTATGTATGGCTGTGGCTTACGAATGAGCGAAGCATTAAATATAAGGATTAAGGATATAGATTTTGGATTTGATAAACTTTATATATGGGATTCTAAAAGTTTAAAAGATAGAACAGTTCCTCTTCCTCAAGTAATAAAGCAAAGACTTTTTGCACAAATTGACTATGTTAAAGGCATACATGCTAAAGATATAAAGGATGGATACGGTTCTGTATATATGCCTCATGCTTATGAAAGAAAATCTCCAAAAGCAAAGTTTGAAACAAAGTGGCAATATATTTTCCCTATGACTAAAGTCTCAAAAGACCCTCGGAGTGATACGATTAGAAGGCACCATATTCATCCAAAAACATTAGGCAGAAATATAAAAGCAGCAGCACAAAAAGCAAACATAAATAAACGTGTGACTTCACATATATTTCGACATAGTTATGCGACTCATTTACTGCAAGCAGGCATAGACTTAAGAAGTATTCAAGAGCTTTTAGGGCATAAATCTGTAGAAACACTTAAGTGGTTACACCACACTTTCGCTTTAGCGACGGTGGTATCGGCATTTAGTGCCAGACACGTAGTTTCTGAGATGAACAAAGCAAAACTCATAAGTCCTTTGGACTTTTAAAAAGGCAAAAGAATGATAGAAAGATTTTACTTGAAAGATTATTTGAGTTTTAAAGAAGCGGAGCTTAATTTGCAATCGGGTCTGGTTGTGTTTACCGGTCCCAGTGGGAGCGGGAAGTCTATACTTATGGAGTCTATACTTTCATCGCTCGGGGGTGCGTCTTGTGATGCTTCTGTTTGTGAAGCAAGTGTTACCTGGACGATTGACGAAGAGGAGTGCGGCATTGAAAATGATGATATCAACGTGTTTAAACACATCAAAAAAGAAAAATCACGTTACTTTATTAACAACCAAAGCCTTTCTCGCAAAGCTATCAGTCGGGTTGCATCTCAGTATCTCCGTCATTTGAGTTTAAAAGACTTCAGCGATTTTGAAAATGAAAACCTGCTTGACATTTTAGATAAAAGGGCAGAGAGCAAATCCCAAAAAATTGCGAAGATAAAAGAGTCCTATAAAAAAAGCTTTTTAGAATATCAAGAAGTAAAAAAAGCATTACATGTAATAGAAGAAGAAGAGAGAAAAATTGTTGAGTTAAAAGAGTTTGCAGCGTATGAGATAAAAAAAATAGAAGACATAAACCCTGTTATAGGCGAAGATGAAGAACTGTTGCAAATTAAAAAAGCGCTTTCAAAAAAAGAGAAAGTTTTAGGCAGTATAGAGTCGGCAAATGAGATTTTCAATTACGAGCATTTGGTTTCATCCGCCCTGGATGCTTTGGATGAATCGAGCAGTTTTTTTGATGATGCCATGAATGAGTTGCGAAGTATCTTGGAGAGTTCGCAGGAGCGTTTTAGCGCATTGGATGATGTTGACGTGGAGGAGGTGCTGAACCGTATAGAGGCCTTAAGCGGACTCAAACGCAGGTACGGAAGCATAGAAGAAGCACTGGAGTATAAAAAGCAAAAAGAGCTTGAACTTGTAAAATATGAAAATATTGAAAGTGCAAAAAACGATTTGCATACAAGGTATGAAAAGCTCTCTGCAGAAGTTAAAGAGCTTGCCGATGCATTGAGTTCCTGCCGTGAAAAAGCTTTGCCGGGTTTTGTCAAAGACTTAAATCGCTACTTGCATAATTTGTATTTAAGAGATGCAAAGATCCACATGCGCACAACACCATACAGCCTTTACGGACAGGACAAGCTGGAGATTGAACTCAATGACACGGAACTTTCCAAAATAAGTACGGGTGAGTTTAACAGGCTCCGTCTGGCAGTTTTGGCTTTAAAGTCAGAGTTTATGAGCAACAACGGCGGGGTGTTAATGCTGGATGAAATAGATGCGAATCTAAGCGGTGAGGAGTCTATGAGCGTGGCAAAAGTTCTCAAACAGCTCTCTGAACATTTTCAGATATTTGTGATTTCTCATCAGCCGCAACTGACTTCTATGGGAAATCAGCACTTTTTGGTCTATAAAGATGGTAAAATATCAAAAACAAAAGAGCTGAACATGAACGAACGAGTCGATGAAATAGCCAGAATCATCAGTGGAGAAACTGTTTCGAGTGAAGCCAAAAAGTTTGCAAAAGAGCTGTTGGAGGCAAACAGATGTGTTTCGTGATCTCAATTGTAGGACTGTTTTTGGCATACAGTTTTTACAATGCAGGCAATACACTCCTCGCAGGCGGTTCTGTTTTGGTTTCTGTGTTTTTTATATTTTTAATGATACGAAATATATTACATGTAAAGAAGAGAAGAGAAAAGAAAAATGATAATTGACACACATATACATTTGGATGATGACCGGTATGATGAAGATTTGGATGCGGTATTGGAGCGTGCCAGAGAGGGTGGGGTGAAGCGTTTTATCATTCCCGGAGCGGATCTTGGCAGTTTGAAAAAAGCCATAAGCATTGCAGAACGATATGAAGATGTCTATTTTGCCATAGGAGTGCATCCGTATGACATCGAGGGTTTTGATATATCCTATTTTGAAAAGTACGTGGAACATGAAAAATGTGTGGCAATCGGTGAATGCGGGCTGGATTACTTTCGTCTTGAAGGCAGTGATGCAGAAAAAGCACAGGAAAAAGAGGCGCAGGCAAAGGTTTTTGCAGCACAGATAGAGTTTGCCAAAAAACACAAAAAGCCTTTAATAGTCCATATCCGCAACGCTTCGCATGATGCAAAAATGCTGCTGCTGGAGCATAATGCAGGTGAAGTGGGTGGTGTGCTGCACTGTTTTAATGCCGACGATGAGCTTTTAAGTTTGGCAAATGAAAACTTCTACTTTGGCATAGGCGGTGTTTTGACTTTTAAAAATGCCAAAAAGCTTGTCAATATTTTACCACGTATACCAAAAGAGAAACTTCTTATAGAAACAGACGGTCCGTATTTGACGCCTACACCACACAGAGGAGAGAGAAACGAACCGCTTTATACAACTCTTGTGGCACAAAAAATGTCAGAAATCTTAGAGATTCCAAAAGAGGAAATAGAAAATTTGACCACAGAAAATGCCCTGAAACTCTTTCATATTTCTTAATATCATAGTGGTTACAACTTTTTTTAATAGAATTTTGGCTAAAATAGCATAAATTAAAATTAAAAAGTTGTCTATGATTAAATATATATTAACCCTGTGTTTCCCGTTTCTTCTTTTGGCGAATTTGACGTATGAATCAAACTACAACAAAGAACTGGCATTGTTGGACTCATTTGATATAGAACCGTCATTTTTGTATGACCCTGTAATGAACAGAATGAAAGCAAAAACATTGTCAAGAGACAAACATTTTTTCAAGGCGATGGAAGATGCCTATCTGTTTATTCCTGCCATTAAGAGTACACTCTCAAAATACAATGTTCCTCAGGAGTTTCTCTATCTTGCCATGGCTGAATCAAATTTTCACACAAAGGCCTATTCTAATAAACGAGCAGCCGGACTGTGGCAGTTTATGCCCGCAACAGGCAAACTTTTTCATCTGAAAATTGACGAGTATGTAGATGAGAGACGCGATTTGATCAAATCAACCGAAGCGGCGGCAAAATACCTTTCGGCACTGCATAAGCGGTTTGGAAAATGGTATTTGGCTGCCATTGCCTATAACTGTGGCGGCGGTGCGTTAAGCAAGGCAATCAGAAAGGCAAAAACAGACAAACTTTCTGTTTTGCTCAATCCTAAAAAACACTATATCCCGAGAGAGAGCCGCTACTATATCCGCAAAATTGTTGCCCTTGCCCTGATAGGCAGTGACGAGCAGTATATGCTGCACAGTGAGTATGAGTACCTTTTAAATCGTGCAAACGCCTACTCGATTGCAACCGTGAAACTGCCCCGCGGAGAGTCTTTGGCACGACTCTCAAAACTTATTCATATTCCCTTAAAAGATTTGAAAAAGCTCAACAGGCATTTAAAATATGATTTTGTTCCGCCATATGCAGATGGATACGATGTATATATACCGTATATCAAACTCGCAGAATACAAGCAAAAGTATTTTCAGGAACCCATACAGAATATCTACAAGATACATGTAGTCAGACGGGGAGAAAACCTTTCCCGTATTGGCAAAAAATACGGTGTTTCGTACAAGGTGATTAAAGATTTCAACAAACTGCGCACAAACCGTTTACGAATCAAACAAAAGCTTGTCATTCCCATAGCCAAAAACACTAAACACAAAAAATTTCAAAGTACGCATTATTATATGGTAAAAAAAGGTGATTCTTTAGGCTCCATCGCAAGAGCCCATAAAATCAGCATTAAAAACATACGGGCACAAAACAACATCAAAGGATCTTTGATTCGGGTCGGCGAAAGGTTGAAGCTGTATGAATAAAATATTTTTTTTATCGGTGCTTGGTATTACTTTGTTTACAAGCGGATGCAGCACAAGAGGACCGAGCAGCTACATACATCATAAATACTCAAGCCCTACATACAGTCAGAAAAAATATTCACATCCGACGATGCGTCCTTATGTGGTACACGGAAAACGGTACTATCCGACTGTCGTAAGTGTCGGAGACAGATTCCGAGGCAATGCAAGCTGGTACGGACCGAATTTTCACGGAAAGTTTACATCTAACGGTGAAAGATACAATATGTGGGATATGACAGCTGCACATAAAACACTGCCGATGAATACCATTGTAAGAGTGACCAACAGAAGAAACGGAAAAAGTACAGTGGTTCGCATCAATGACAGAGGGCCTTTTGTCTCGACAAGAATCATAGACCTCTCAAAAGCGGCAGCCTCAAAAATCGACATGATAGGCACGGGAACTGCTCCTGTAACACTTGAAGTGCTTGGTTTTGCAGGAAAAGGCAAAAACAAGATACCAAATAAAAAACAGTTGAAAAAATCACCTAAGAGTGTGGAATTAAGCAGTTTTGCATTGCAGATTGCCTCTTTTTCAAATATAAACGGCGCAATAAGGACACAGGAAAAGTATAATAATACAGACGGATATACAACTGTCATCAAAGATATGCAGACACCAAACGGCAGAATGTTCAAAGTCTGGCTCAAAGGCTTTAAAAGTGAACAAGAAGCAAGAGACTACAAGGCAAACGGCATATTCAAAGGTGCATTTATAGTGAGAGAGGATTAAAAATGATTACAAAAACAAGAACAACCAAAGAGACAGATATAACAGTATCACTCGATATCAACGGTACAGGCAAAAGTAATATTAATACAGGTGTCGGCTTTTTAGACCATATGCTTGAGAGTTTTTCCAAACACTCTCTCATTGATTTGGACGTTACATGTAAAGGGGATACGCATATAGATGACCATCACAGTGTTGAGGATGTGGGCATTGTTTTAGGCTCTGTGCTTGCTCAGACTCTTTACCCTGTAAAAAATATGGAGCGTTTTGGGAGTGCAAACATTGTGATGGATGAGGCCTGTGTCTCCTGCGATTTGGATCTGAGCAATCGTCCTTTTTTGGTCTATGAACTCAGTGTCAGTGGAAAAGTAGGGCAGTTTGATACAGAGCTTGTTGAAGAGTTTTTTCGTGCCTTTGCCTTAAATGCAAGAATAAGCATGCACATTATAGAGTGCCGCGGGAAAAACAAACACCACATTATAGAAGCGGCATTTAAGGCGGTCGCTGTTGCACTCAGACGGGCAACGGCAAAGAATGAGAGAGTCGGCATCCCAAGTACAAAAGATGTTTTATGATTAAACTGATAGTATTGGATGTTGACGGTTGTTTAACTGATGGTAAACTTATATACTCGGCAGAGGGATTTGAAAGCAAAAATTTTAATGTAAAAGACGGACTTGGCATAACAACCTGGATAAAAACGGGAAATCAGGTTGCCATTATAACAGGAAGAAACTCCTCTATCGTTGAAAAAAGAGCCAAAGAACTGGGAGTGCAGCATTTGTACCAGGGTATACGGGACAAAGAGAGTATTCTAAGAAAAATCATTGCTGAACTCGGTCTGGAGTTTTATGAGGTTGGCGTAATCGGCGATGATCTGAATGACTATAATATGCTGCGTCTTGCCGGGAGAAGTTTTACTCCGAGTGACGGGCATGATGCAATTAAAGAACTTGTCAATACAACACTCTCAAAAAGCGGCGGCAATGGTGCGGTAAGAGAGATGATAGATATTTTAGTGAAAGAAAATGACCAAAAAGAAGCATTTTTATCTGTCTGGGTGTAAGGAGTAAAAAATCAATATCAATATATTTTTAACCTTTGTCATTACGCTTTTGCTGATGATATTTTTCATGTTCAAACCTATGGATGTAAAAATACACCATTTTACAGATGTGCCACTCTTTGAATTGAGTGATTTTACGATGTATGAACTTGATACTCACGGATTGGCGACAATTTTACTTGGAAACACCGGAACAAGATACGCTGAGAGATATGAGATAAAAGATATGGACTATACCGACAATTCGAAAAAATATATTGCAAATATGGTCTCTGACCTGGGTGTATATAAAAATGAAATCGTCAAGCTGAGCGGTCATGTTGTCTATGTGCGAGAAGACGGACTGACATTTAAAAGCCAAGAAGCACTTTACAATAAAAAAACAGCAGATGTAGTCAGCAATACAAAATACACTGCCTACCTGAATGACAATGTAGTCATCGGCGACTATATAAAATACAATAATATTACAAAAAAGATTTATTCTAAAAATGTTATTGCTACATATCAATTAAAAGAGGAAAAATAGATGAAATATCTACTTGTACTAACACTTTTTTTACAGACTCTACTCTTTTCACAAGAGCTTAAAATCAAAGCAGATGAGTTTAGAGGCGACCAGAAAAAAGGTATTTCAGTTTTTACCGGACATGTCAGAATTAAAAAAGTCAATGATGAACTTAACGCCTCCAAGGTTACAGTATATACGGACAAAAACAACAAGCCCACAAAATTTGTAGCTGTCGGAAATGCTTCTTTTGTAATAAAAACAGTAGAGGGAGCAAACTACAGAGGTGTTGCACAAAAAGTCGTCTACCTGCCTTTAAAAAAAGAGTATCACTTTTTTGGAAATGTACATCTGCAGCAACTCAACGAGAAAAAAGAGATTTTCGGTGATGAAGTTATTTTGCAGGCGATAAGCGGGAAAGCCTATGCCAAAGGTGTTGCAAAAGAGCCTGTCATTATGATATTTGATATAAAAGACGAAAAGGAAAAAAAATGATAGACATTGTTGAGGCAAAGTTTATAACATCGGCTCCGAATGTCAATGCAGCTCCGGAATCCGAAGAACAGAACGAAGTAGTTTTTATGGCACGCTCAAATGTTGGAAAAAGTTCGCTGCTCAACGCTTTGACAAATCACAAAGGGTTGGCTAAAGTCTCTTCAACTCCCGGAAAAACAAAGCTTATAAATTATTTTGATGTTACTTTTTTAAACAGAGAATCTTCTGAAAAACTTGTGGCAAAGTTTGTAGACCTGCCTGGTTTTGGCTACGCAAAAGTAGCAAAATCTCTCAAGCATGATTGGGAAAAAAATCTGACAGACTATATAGCCAACAGGGAAGAGATAAAGATTTTTATACACCTTATAGATTGCAGACATCCCCATTTGGAAATAGATACGGCAGTGAGTGATTTTCTTTTTAGCACGGCAAGAGAAAACCAATATATACTGCAAATATTTACAAAAATTGACAAATTAAATCAAAAAGAGCAAAGTGCACTTCGAAAAGAGTTTCCAAATGCTTTAATGGTTTCAAGTGCGAAAAAAAGAGGAATCAATAAAATTGTTCAAGTCATTTATGGAATACTGCAAGAGAAGACAGATGAAGATTGACTACACCAAGGCGAAACTCTCAGATATTGAAAAAATGAGAGATCTGGTACAGCCTGAAGTGCAGAGCGGTATCATTTTAGAAAGAAGCGAGGATGAAATCTCAACAAATATCCGTTCGTATACTTTGGCTTTTATAGCTGATGAACTTGTCGGTTTTGCGGCACTCCACATCCACACAAGATATCTTGGCGAAATACGCTCTTTGGTTGTAAAAGAGGGGTTTCGGGGACAGAAAATAGGAGAAAACCTGGTTGAGTGCGCTGTTGATGAGGGCAGAGCACTCGGTCTTCAAAAAGTACTGAGTCTCACCTACAAGCAATCTTTTTTTGAAAGACTGGGATTTGTGGAAATTCCAAAAGAGTCCCTTCCCGAACATAAAATTTGGGCCGATTGTATTAAATGTAAACACTTTCCGATATGCAACGAAGTATCTCTCATCAAAAACCTGTAATCTCACTCTTTTATATAGTGCTTTTTGTACTGTATGACAGTCTGGGCACTATTTATCCGTTTTTGCCGCCAATGCTGACACTTCTGTATGTACTTTTTGCCCGTGCACTTGACAATGACGACACACTCTCTGTTTTTGTTGTTGTGCTGTGTCTTGTTGTTTTTGAAGCCAACTACGGATATATGCTTTTGAGTGCAGTTGTCTATTTTTATGTATTGTATAAATTTATTATGCCTCAAATCACCAAAAATTCCAACTGTTTGGTTTGTATTCGAGCACTGACAGCCATCCTTGTCTATCTTGGTTATTTTCTTTTTCTGACACTGTTGTCAAATATTTTTTTATTGCCACAGCCAAATATAAATTACTATATAATTTACTATATAGTAATTGAATTCTTTTTAATAGGTCTCTTATGAAAATAAAATTTATTATTTTTGTGTTTGTATCAATCTGGCTGGCACTTATAGTGCGCGTTTTCTATCTGGCCGTTGAATCAAACAGTTACTACAGCAGGCTTTCATTGCAAAACACCATCAAACATGAGCAGATAGCACCTGTCAGAGGTGAGATAGTAGACAGATACAATCGACCTGTAGCTATTAACAAACTTGGATTTAAAATCCAAATTGCACCTCATTTGCTCTTGAAAAAACATAAAAACGAATTTAATGACACCGTTTCTTTTTTAAAGAAAGCACTGCCTGATTTAGACAAAGAAAAAATTATTAAAAACTACAGAAAAAAAGACTCATACTATAACCACAACTTCATAGATGTTGTCCATTTCATACCATATGAAAAAATGATGCCGGTATATTCTATGCTGAACCTGCGAAAAAACATTAAAATTCTTCCGGCACCCAAAAGATACTATCCGTATAAAAATATTGCTGCACATATGATAGGCTATGTTTCTCGTGCAAACCAAAAAGATATTGACAAAGACCCTCTGCTTGACCTCATAGGCTATACCGGAAAAACAGGTCTTGAAAAATACTATAATTCTTACCTGCAGGGTACACCTGGAGTAAAAGAGATAAAAGTCAATGCCAACAATCGGGAAGTGGAGGAGTTAAGTTATAAAAGTCCTGATGAGGAGAGAAAACTGAAACTTACGCTTGATATGGAGCTGCAAAAGTACATCTCAAAGCTTTTTGAAGGCAAGATAGGTGCTGTAATTGTTATGAATGTTGACGGTTCCATTTTAGCTGCGGGCAGTTATCCAAATTATGACTTAAATATTTTTGTTTCCGGAATGTCCTATAAAATGTATGATGAACTCTCATCAAGTCTTGATCACCCTTTTACAAATAAAATGACACACGGTTTGTATCCGCCAGGTTCGACCATTAAACCTCTTTTGGGGCTTTTATATATCACTACGGACTTGAATGAGCACTGGAGTGTTGACTGCCGCTCAAACCTGAAGTTAGGCGGAAGAACGTTTAGATGCTGGAAGAAAAAAGGGCACAGACACACCAACATCACAAAAGCAATACGGGAGAGTTGTGATGATTTTTTCTATAAAGGAAGCCTGGTACTGGGCAATAAAAAAATGAGTGCCGGCTTAAAACGCTATGGTTTTGGTAAAAAAACAGGTATAGATTTGCCCAATGAATTTATAGGTGTTGTTCCCTCCCGTGAATGGAAGCTACGAAAATACCATAAAATATGGAATATAGGCGAAACGGCAAATATGGCAATCGGGCAGGGTGATTTTCTTGTAACGCCTATACAGATTGCCAGAGAAACAGCGCTTATGGCAACCGGAAAGCTGCCTACTCCACATTTTGTTTCTTTGATTGGAGATAAAAAGTATAAAAGCAGCTACAAAAATGTGTTGAACAAAGTGGAATTGAAAAAACTTCCTGTTATCCAAAAGGCGATGTATCAGGTATGTAATTCTCCTCACGGAACGGCCACGAATTATTTGCATGTAAAAGTAAAAATAGCAGGCAAAACAGGGACGGCACAGGTCATAGGCATAAAACAGGATATTTTGAAAAGAAAGAAGGAACATGAACTCTCTTACTATAAGAGATCACATGCCTGGTTTACAACTTATGGACCGTATAAACATCCTCAGTATGTTGTAACTGTTATGGTAGAACACGGCGGACACGGCGGACATGCAGCGGGTTCTATTGTTTCTGACATATACAACAGGCTTTTAGAACTTGGGTATATCAAGAAAAAATAATTTTATGCAAAAGAATTTTGAATAAACAGTGCTAAAATTATAAGCAAAAAAATGCCTCCGGCTTTGTTGTACAGCTTGTTTGCCAAAACAAACAAAAGCGCTATGGAGGCTGCAGCAAGAATAAGCATGTCAAATTTTGTAGCTGCCAGATTTACACTCAGCGGATTCAAAAGAGCCGCACCTCCTAAAACCATAGAAAAATTGGCTACATTTGAACCTATGATATTTCCTATACTCATCTCGGCATTGCCTTTTTTTACGGCGACAAGAGAGACGACAAGTTCAGGCAGAGAAGTACCCAAAGAGATTAAAAACAGACCGATAATCCACTCACTTACATGTAAACTTCTTGCTATATTTGTACCGCTCTCTACAACAAAGTTAGCGCCTCCGATTGTTAAAACAAAACCAACACCCAACAGTAGAGCACTTTTTAGCCAATTAAATTTTTCTTTGACCAAATCTTCATCTATCTCGCCTTCAAGCTCTTCTTTGTTGCTTGAAAACAAAAATATGATATATGAAACCATCATAAGTAAAAACAAAGCACCGTCAATGCGGCTGATCTTTCCGTCGAGCGTCATAATAAAAAAGATTACCAGAGGTACAATAACCCAGGCACTGTCTTTTGAGAAGAGATCCCTGTCCGGATTCATGGATTTCGCAATCATAAAAACAATACCCAGTACCAAAGTGATATTAAAAATGACACTTCCTACGACATTGGCAACGGCCATATCGCTTTTTCCGTGTGCCGATGCCACCATAGAAGCTGCCATTTCCGGCAAAGAGGTGCCAAAAGCCACCAAAGTCGCACCGATGACAAAGTGTGAAATGTTAAAGTGCAGTGCAATCCGTTCTGACTCTTTAATGATAAAATCAGCCCCGTAAATCAAAGCGGCCATTGCCGAAATAAATATAATATAATCCATTGTTAAGTACCTATCCCTGTGTTCTTACTATCAAACTTTTCGGAAGATGAAACTCATTAATGAGCCGTTCTTCTTCTTCTCGCATTTGACCATTATCTGTTTCATGATCATATCCAAGGAGATGTAAAAGTCCGTGTATAAAAAGGAGTGTAAATTCATCTTCTTGTGTATGCTTGAACTCTGCAGCTTTTTCACGTACAAAATCATAAGAAACAACTATGCTTCCAAGTGGACTCATAGGCATCTCTTCATAGGGAAAACTGAGCACATCGGTTGGTTTGTCTATGTTTCTATACTCTTTGTTTATTTGCCGTATCTCATCATTTGCAGTAATGACAAGTTCTATGTCTTTATCTGTCATACTTAAAGCAATTTTTTGCAGCAGCGTGTTGTTTACTTCAAAAGAAGTTTTGTTGTCAATATCTATCATAAGTGGAATTATAGCAGATGAGAAAACATCTGCCAAGAAAGAGGAGAAATTCAGCCTGTAATATTAAGATTGCTTCCTACACCGGTTTTTTGTGCAGTCATTTGTTTGGATTGCTCCTGAGCAGCCTGAATGATTTTTTCTATCTGCTGCGCCTGTACATCCTGCGCTTTTTTCATAATATCTGTTTGTCCCAGCCCTGATGAAGTTTGTGTTGAAGATGATACTTCCATAACTTCCTCCTTGTTTGAAATACTAAAGTATATAACACTTATGGTAAAATTGTACCATGAAAAAAGAAAATAACACAAATAAAAAAGCTGTTTGCATAATGAGCGGAGGAATGGATTCTACATTAAGCGCCTATATGATGAAGAATCAAGGCTATGAAGTTATAGCAGTTCATTTTAATTATGACCAAAGAACACAGGCAAAAGAGCTTGCATGTTTTGAAAATATATGTCAAAGTTTACATGTAAAGCAAAAGTATATTTTAGATTTGGATTTTTTCAAACAACTTGGTGCTTCTGCACTGACAGACATAAACATAGAAGTACCTACAGGCGGAGTAGAAGAGGGTGTTCCTGTAACGTATGTACCGTTTAGAAACGGCATATTTCTCTCTATGGCCGCAGCAATAGCTGAAAAAGAGGGTGCGGAGGTTATCAGTATAGGAGTTGTTGAAGAGGACAGCAGCGGGTATCCGGATTGCAGGGAAGAATATATACAGGCTATGCAAAAAGCAATCAATCTAGGCACAAAAGATGACACAAAGATAGAAATAAAAATGCCACTGGTGCATCTCAAAAAATCGCAGATCGTAGAAGAAGCCCTAAAACTGAATGTTCCTTTGGAACTGACATGGAGTTGCTATAAAAACGAAGACAAGGCCTGCGGTGTGTGCGACAGCTGCAGACTCCGTTTAAACGGCTTTGAAAAAGCAGGCGTGAGCGACCCGATTCCCTATGCATAAAACGGTTACATGTAAAGAGCTTACGGCACAGCTTGTATATGCTCCAAAACTTAAGCACAGTTACATACAGATAAAGCATGATTCAAGTATTATTATAAAAACGCCATACAGGCAAAAAAAGTATGCGATAGAGTTTTTTCAGGATAAAGAGTCCTGGATTCGAAAACAGTTACATAAAAATTCTCTGCGCAAGCCTTTACATGTAAACCTGGAGGATGAAGTGCTGCTGTTTGGTGAAATCTACAGTATAGACAGTGATGAAGCGCATTACCTGCGAAAAAAACTGCAGCGCTTGCAAACATCAGACAAGACAAAAGTTCTGTCTGCATATGATAATTTTTATACATATACAGCCAAAGAGTATCTGCCTCAGAGAGTAGACTATTTTGCCCAGATAATGCAACAGGAATACAAAACTTTAAAATTCAGAAAGATGAAAAGCCGGTGGGGAAGCTGTAGCTCTGCAAAAATCATTACATTCAACACCCAACTGATAAAAGTACATAAAGAGCTGATAGATTATGTAATAGTCCACGAACTTGCACATCTTGTCCATATGAACCACTCAAAAGATTTTCATGACCTGGTTGGAAAATACCTGCCTCACGCAAAAGTACTCAGAAAAAAACTGAAAAACATTTCTCTATCTTTGTAAATATTCCTGATGATACTTGCTTGAAGGCGACCAGAGCATCCATCCGTTTGTTCCTATATCCTCTGCAGCTTTGATTTGTGCCTGTATCTCTTCTCTCTTATACGCTTTTCTTGAAGATGTATAATCTTTAAAATACTGCAGCCATGGGCGGACTCTATTGCTTGGAATTCTGTCTTGAATCTTTTTTATACTTCGATATACAACCTCATAGGGGTGTTTCGCCGGATACTTAAAATAAAAAGAGCCGCTTGAAAAGCCTGAAGGGTAGAGCATCGGGCATAAGTAGTCTGCGTAATTTGCCAATGATGTAACAGTCTGTCCTATGCCGTTGTCATCTTTTGCCCAGCAAATATTTCCATAGGTGTCAACAGAGATAAAAACACCGTATTTTTTTAATCTTCTCTGTGCCTCTTTCAAAAAACTCTCTATTGCTTTTATCCGGTTTGGTTGCGTGCATTGTCTACAAAACTGCAATCCTTTTTTTGCAGGAAAACGGATATAGTCAAAATTGATTTCATCATAGCCGGCCTTTGCAGCTTCTTCGGCAATAGATATGGCATAATTGTGCGCACGTTTGTCAAAAGGGTCCACCCAGGCCATATTGTCATGATTTCTCCATATTTTTTTATTTTTTTTGATGGCGTAGTCAATATTGTGAGAAGCCTGCAGTTCATCTTTAAAGGTTACAATTCTGGCAATGGTATAGATATGCCGCTCTTTCATAGTTTTTATAAATTTTTTAATATCTCTGTTCGTACGCTGCTTGTAGGCACCATACTCATTGGCCTGCTTGAAGCCGGTCCAAAACTGGGTAGAACCGTATTCGTTTTTAACATCTACCACCACGGCATTTGCCTCGGTTGTCTCTATGAGATGGAGTATTTTTTTTAACGTACCGGAGTTGTTGCTGGCACCCCAGAAGGTTAAGTAGAGTGCTTTTACCTGAATGGGTTCAAGTTTCAATGTTGTTGTGTTTGTATCAGATGTAAACGTATAAGGTCTGTATCCATAGGCTTTGATATGGTATCTGTTTTCTTTTGAAGCTATAAAGAACGAACCGTTTTCGTCACTTTTGACACTGTTTTTTGAGTCACTGATGAAAGCAGATGCTATAGGTCGCAAAGTGTGTATATCTACAATAGTTCCACCAAAAGAGGCAAAAAGCAGGGATGAAAACAAAAATAATAAAAATAGCAGTTTTTTCAAGAAAATCCCTTTAGGTAATTTTTTTTGCAATCTTACTATAGATTAAGCAAACAGAGGACAATTGCGCTTTGTTTGCAGACAGCGATTTTAATGTGATATTAAATTTAGTTAAAGTACAATGTACTAAACACAACATCATTATAGAATATATTAATAAATGTTTGAGTGCCACAATCTAGAGCAAGTCAAAAAATTTATAAAGGTTCCTGCAATGTTAACGGAAATAAAAGTTTTATCAGAACAGACAAAAGAGATACGTGTACTTTATGTAGAAGATGAAAGAACTGTTAGAGAACAAACTATAATGATATTTGATATACTGTTTCAAAGTGTAGATGTTGCAGTTGATGGTGAAGACGGTTGGCAAAAATATCAAAACTCTCAGTATGATATTGTGTTTACAGATATCAGCATGCCAAAAATGGATGGATTGAAGTTAACCAAACTCATTAAAGAAAACAATCCTATGCAAAAAGTTGTAATCATCTCCGCATATAACATCACAGACTATCTGCTTAAAGCCATAGAACTTGGCGTAGACGGTTTTCTTTTAAAGCCTATAAAAATGGATAAAACGGTATTGCTTATTAGAAAATTAGCTGAAAGTATTCTAGCCGGCAGAATGATGCAGGGTTACAGAAAAAAGCTTGAAGAAGAGATAAATACAAAAACACAAGTTATACATCAGCAGGCAGTAACCGATAAATTAACCGGTTTGCAAAATCGTTTTGCTTTAAACAAAGCATTAAAAAACACAGAAACCGATACAGTGCTTATTTTGCTAAATATCGATAACTTTGACAGCATTAATGTAGTATATGGTTATGAAATCGGTGATAAGAGTATTGTTTTTTTAGCAAAATTATTGACAAAAAACAGACCTCCTCATTCGAGTCTATTCTACTTGGGAAATGACGAATTTGCTCTTACATGTAAACTGAACGAGAATGCACTTATGGCATATGCAAAAAAATTACAAAACATTATAGCCGAATCTGTTATAAAACTGTATGACATTGATATTAAATTTACTGTAACCATGGCTATTGCCAAAGGAGATGACAAGCTCCTGAAACATGCATACATTGCACTAAAAGAAGCAAAAAAACAAGGAAGAAATATCATTAAAATATATTCTCAGGACCTGCTGATTGAAAAACTTCAAGCTCAAATACAAAAATATTCTCCGATTATAAGAGATGCAATTAAAAATGACTGTGTTGTTCCTTACTTTCAGCCTATTGTTGACAATAAAACGCATAAAGTTTACAAATATGAGTGTCTTGCAAGAATAGTAAATGCCGAAAAAACCTATTCTCCATTTGAATTTATTAATATAGCTGAAATTATAGGACTTATTCCCGAAATTACAAAAATTATGATAGACAAATCATTTCAGATTTTTAAACATAATAAATTTGATTTTTCAATTAATATTACGGAAATAGATTTACATAACAACTATTTAAAAGAGTATTTTTTAAAAAAACTTTTACAATACAATATTGAACCTTCCCGTGTTATCTTAGAAGTGCTCGAAGGTATTAGTGCTACAGGAGCTCAAAATTCTTTGGAACAGTTAATGGAATTGAAAAATATCGGTTTTAGTATTGCCATAGATGATTTTGGTGCCCAAAATTCTAATTTTGAAAGGGTGCACGCTATGAATATAGATTTTATAAAAATTGATGGCAGTTTTGTAAAAAATATTGATACAAATGCAAAAAGTTACTCTATTGTTAAAACTATGACTGATTTTGCCAAAAGTATCGGTGCAAAGGTTATAGCAGAGTATGTTCATTCGCAAGAGGTTGCCTATACTGTAGAAACACTGGGAATTGAATATTCGCAAGGCTATTATTTTTATGAACCTAAACCGCACTTATCTACTGAAGATACTGCAAAGGACACAAATCATGAAAACATATAATTATCTTATAAGTGAAGATAATTTGCCTGAAATCTTTAGTGAAGATTATGAAGAAATTATACAGGGCAACGCTATTCTTATACAGGTTTTTTCAGGACAAAACAAACGAAGATTTGAAGAAATTTTGAGATTTTTATCATCAAAATTTAAAAATGCCAAAATTATAGCTTCCTCCACCGATGGAGAAATTTTTGAAAATAAAATTTTTCAATTCACAACAGTTGTTTCTGTGTCAATATTTGAAACAACCTGTTTGCATCTGGCATATACACAAATAGATTCTGATTTTGATAACGGTGTAAAACTTGCAAAAGAGCTTGTAACACCAAGAACAAAACTACTCATTGTCTTTGCTGACGGTTTATTGTGTAATGGAGAAGAGTTTTTAAACGGTATCTATTGTGTTGCACCGCATGTAAAAATTGCCGGTGGGCTTTCCGGTGATAATGCAAAATTTGACAACTGCTACATTGGCTTGCAAAATAAACTGTATGATAAAGGTGCAGTAGCGGTTGCATTGGATTCTGACATGTTACATGTAACGAGTTTATATCATTTTGGCTGGAACAAAGTAGGGCGTCAACATGTTATTACCAAGTCAGAAAAAAACAGAGTTTACACGATAGATAATATGACAGCAGTTGATTTTTATAAAAAATATTTAGGTTCAGACGTAACTGACAATTTGCCTGTTACCGGAATAGAATTTCCTCTGATTACAACAAAAAACGGGGTTGATGTTGCAAGAGCTATCACGACCAAGCATACAGACGGCAGCTTAAGCTTTGCCGGAAATTTATTAGAAGGAATGAAAATATATTTTGGTGTCGGAGATGCTGAAAAAATAGTAATGAACCCAGTCAAAGTTTCCAATATCAATGTTGAGACTTTTTTTATATACTCCTGTATGGCTCGTCGCCGTTTTATGTCTGGCTTAACAGAAGATGAAATTATGCCCTTTGCAGATTTGGCACCGACAAGCGGATTCTTTACTTATGGCGAGTTTTATACAGAAAAAAAACCGGAGCTGTTAAATGAAACATTAACCGCTATAGCTTTATCTGAGTCCAATGTTATATCTGAAACTAATCATCAAATAAATTTTCTTGATAAAAAAGATGAAGATTTCAGATCAAAAAAGAAAACCTATGCTGCTTTAATGCATATATTGGATGTTACAACAAAAGAGTTGCAAGAAGAAAACAATAAACTTCAAATATTAAAAAAAGAGTTAGAAGCAAAAAACAACACCCTTGCTCATATACAAGAGATATCGCATATAGGCAGTTGGGAATTAGATCTAAAAACCAATAAAATCACATGGTCAAAAGAGAGTTTTAAAATTTTCAACAGAGATATTTCTCTTGGGGAACCTAGTTACCTTGAGTTTGTAAATATGGTTTTAGAAGAAGACAGAGCTCAGCTAATGCAGGCACAAAAAGCATTAAATGATGGCTCTGTTCACAGCATGGAAATACGACTCAAAAGAGAAGACGGAAAAATAATTACACTTTTTGAAAGTGCAAAAATGGTATTTGAGAATAATAAACCGATAAAAATCATAGGAACATCTTTAGACTTGACTGATATAAAAGTAAAAGATAATATTATTTCTCAACAGTCAAAACTTGCACAGATGGGTGAAATGATAAATATGATAGCGCATCAATGGAGACAGCCTTTGAATGCAATTAGTGCATCTGCAATTCAGCTTAGTATGCAAAATGATATGAATATTATAACAAGCGAGAAAATAAGTGAAACAACTCTTTTTATAGAAAACATGGCGCAAGAAATGTCAAATACCATTAATGATTTTATGAATTTCACAAAACCTGTCAATGAAAAAGAATTGATAAAAATAGAACAGGTTATAAGTGATATTTTACATTTAATGGGGGCACAGCTTAAAAATCACAATATTAATTTTTTAACAGATGTAGAGGAGGGATTAGCACTTTTCACCTACAGAAAAGATTTAGAGCATGTTTTAATTAATTTTATTTCAAATGCCCGAGATGCTTTTGAAGAACATGAAAATAAACATAAAAAGATTATATTCAAAGCATTTAGGGAGAATAATACATGCACTGTAAAAGTCATAGATAATGCAGGAGGCATAAAACCTGCTATAATAGAGAGAATTTTTGAACCTTATTTTACAACAAAAGAGCAGGGTAAAGGAACAGGTCTGGGGCTTTATATGAGTAAAAAAATAATCAAAGAAAATCTTAATGGTGATATATATGTACACAGTTTACAAGACGGATCTGAATTTACGATTATATTAGGATGCGAAAGTGAATGATAATCTAAAAATTTACACTAGCTTAAATATACTCTGTGTTGAAGATGATACAAATGTTATGGATATTTACACAACGCTCTTTTCTATGCTTTTTAAAAATGTATATACAGCATATAACGGTGCTGAGGGCTTGAATGTGTTTCAAAAGAAACAAGTTGACATCGTATTGACAGATTACTCTATGCCCGTAATGAACGGTTTGCAAATGAGTGAAAAAATAAGAGAATGTGATGCCGGTATCCCCATTATTTTATTGACTGCCTTAGAAAGTTTGGAAATGTTACGCACTGCAATTGATCTTCGTATTACAAGTTTTATAAAAAAACCGATTTCCTCACAGTCAATTTTTTCTACTTTGGAGTTTGTCGCAAAATCGGTATTGGCAGACAGACTGCTGATGCAGGCACAACAGCAAAAACTCTGTTACTCTAATTATCAGGAAACTTTAACCTATCAAAAAGAGACAACAATTATAAAAAATGACCTGCAGGAAAATAAAAATTTTTTACACTTTACATGTGAAGTTTTTTATCAACCAAAAGATATTTTAAGCGGGGACAGTTATATTATAAGAAAGATTTCAGATGATGGATATTTTATGTTTTTGGTTGACGGTATGGGAAAAGGAATATCGGCAGCTGTTACAGCCATGCTGTGCAGTGCATCTGCGAACAACATAATAAATCAAATGATAAAAAACAAAAATTTTTCTTTAACACAACTCATAAAACAGCTTTTGGAGTTTATCGCGCCGAATTTACTTGAAGAAGAGGTTATCTGTGCAACTTTTCTCTATTTTAGCAGTAAAGAGAGACTGGAATATGCTATGTTTTCCATGCCTGCGATTTTATGTATAAAAGATGACAGTAATGATGTTGCAAAAATAAAATCGAACAATCCTCCTTTGGCAAGCTATACAAAAAGTATAAATACTACAATCCTTGATATAAAAAAAATATCCAAGATACTTGTTTTCAGTGACGGACTCAATGAAAACTCCGTCAGAAATTCTTCGGAATTTTACGGGAAGTACCTTGGAAAAGATTTTAAAGAAGCTAAAGACATCAATGAACTTGAAGCAAAAAGAAAAAAACAGGTTTTTGATCAGGAGGATGATATAACTTATATATTTATACAAAGAGAGGAGTTATCGAACATTTAGAAAATATCCGAGACTCACATCACTCCACTCTTTAGAAAGGTTCAGGTATGCTTTTATAGAGGCATACACTTCGGCAAAATCATTGTTTTTGCTGCTGAGATCATGGATGACTTCCTGAAGTGCTTTTTTCCCGGCTTCGGTTACATCATCCGGAAACTGTGCAAGCGTTACATGTAAACTTTTGAGTTTTTGCAAAGCGTAGATATTCTCATGATGAAATTTCGTTGCCATATTTGCATTCATTTCACTTGCAGCCACTTCAATCATAGACTGATGTTCACTGGCAAGCTTGTTCCATGTATGTTTATTGAATGTTAATTCAAGAACAGAACCCGGTTCATGCCAACCGGAATAATAATAAGGAGCAACTTTATAAAACCCCATTTTAATGTCAAGGGCAGGGCCCACCCACTCTGTTGCATCAATGACACCACGCTCTAAAGAAGTATAAATTTCTCCCGCAGGCAACAAAACAGGATTGACCCCCATGCGTGAAAAAACCTCTCCGCCAAGACCGGGAATTCGCATTTTAAGTCCCTGCATATCAGCCAAAGAGTTTATAGGTTTTCGAAACCATCCGCCCATTTGAATATTTGTGTTTCCGCCTAAAAACGGATAGAGATTGTGTTTTGCATAATGTTCTCTCCATAAATTCATACCGTCACCATAGAGCATCCATGAGTTTACTTCTTCAGCGGTAAAACCAAAAGGAATACCACTGTAAAGAGAAAAAGCAGAATTTTTTCCTTTCCAGTAATAGGGACCGGAGTGAAAAGCATCTATCTGCCCGCTGGAACAGGCATCAAAGACAGCCAAAGCAGGAACAAGAACATTTTTAGGATAAATTTTTATCTCCAAACTGCCACCGCTGATGGCATGAAGACGCTGTGCAAACTCTTCAACACCGGTTCCCATTATAGGGAAATGTGCAGGCCAGCTTGTTGCCAGCTTGATAACTGTTTTTTTGTTTTTATTAAAATGAATATTTTTTACAGCATCATTGTGTTTTTTAGGATGTTTTGAATAGTCTATTGCGACATGGTTCCCTTCATTACAGCCACCGAGGGCTATGGCTGCAGAAGTGAGTGTTGCGGTACTTAGAAAATCTCTGCGATTCATCTATTTATATTGCATTGTAAAGTATATGTTTACATCTTGCCATGTTTTACCCTGATGAAGAGTATAACATGCCTTGTTGATTGATTTCAAAGACTGCAACATCATAAAATCTGCCAAATCTATTGTCCCTTTTGCATTAACTGTGTTGTTTGCAATACTGTAGCTCATAGGAATATTTAAGGTTTTATTATTCATGTTCAATTGCAATATAAGAGTATTTTTTGTAACATCAATAATTTTTGCTTTAATGCGCTTCACATCTTGAACATTAAAAAACTGTGCAACCAGTTTTGCGTCTCTGCCTTTGTTGCCGCTGTTGACACTTGATGTTTCTATCTCCGCTGTTGCATTTCTTAAAAGAGTAGTAACTGTATCCGCTTTTTGTGTTTTGACTCTGATTTTGTCAAAAACGCCGCTTACACCTTTTTTCGCATATGTTTTGAATGCGGTAAACTTTACTGTCGTGTTTTGCACTTCAAGTGCATAAAGTGAAGCCCCGGCTAAAAGTAACGCTAATATGATTTTTTTCATTTTTTATCCTTTGTAGTTAACTCTTATAATATACCATTATTTTTTAAAAATCCAAAGTCAGTTGAGTTTGCCTTATTAAAGGTTTTTCCAGTATTGATTTATCTACACCGACTATCAGGGCAAAATGAAAATTGTTTGCCTGTAAAATATTTTTGATTTCATTTTTATTTTTATAAAAAAATAAATTTTTCTGTTTCAGAAGATCAGCATCGAGCCTTTGTTTACATGTAGAGGGAATAATATAAATAATTTTGGCCCAGCTTGCCTGTTTTTGCAAAAAAAGTATTTCATTCTCTATCAAAGAGGTGCTTTTTTCAAATATCAATACTTTGTCACTGGTTCCAAACTCTTTTATCTCAAAACTTTTATTTGTAAAAACTGCTTCAAAATGATCAATCGGCGTAAATTTTCTTAGTCTGAAATTAATTTTCAGCACTTTAAAAAGATAAAGCAGTTGCTCAAGATAGGGCATAAAGAATGGTGAGATAAGTTGTCTTTCATAAAAAACATTGTCATAAATGAAAGATGTTTCAAAAAGTGTCTGTTCAATGATATTGATACTTTGTGCCTTACTTTTTGGCAACTCTTTGATTTTTGTAAATAAATCCGAAGAAGTAAGAGTAGGGCTAAAAAGAAGAGTGGAACCGTTTTCTATATTTGACAACTCTTTAAAGATGCTTTTTATATCCCCGTGCAAAGCGATGAAACTCGGTTCTGTAACAACCTGTAAAGCAATTTTGAGAACAATCTCATCACAGGCATATACTGATATTTCTTTAGCGATAAGTTCAAAACGCAAAAGTCGTTTGATTGCGTCTTCCAAATCTTTCACTTTTATCCAGGCTATCTCACTGTCTGTTATCTGCGTAGGCTTGTCAAACACTACACCGTAGGCACCGTTAAAAACAGCATCTTCTATGGAACCTTCATCAAAAGCTATAAAAAGATCACCTCTCTTCACCGCTTTTGCATCAAAAACAATATTGTTAAAATTACTTACAAAGGGAGTATTTACCAGTTCTCCGTGTATAAGTGCTAAAGTATTTTCCAGTCTCATCCAACAGGTGTGCCTGCTTTTTTAGGTTTTTCCGGTCTGATTAGACAAAGACCGTCTTCATCTTTTGCAGCAAGAAGCATTCCTTCACTTATCATTCCCATTAACTTGGCAGGTTTGAGGTTGGCTACAACACACACTTGAGTATTTATCAAATTATCAGGAGAATAAAACTCTTTTATACCGGCAACAACCTGTCTCAAATTCTCTTCGCCTAAATCAATCTGTAATTTTAAAAGTTTTTTACTTTTTGGTACTTCCTCAGCTTCTACAACAGTTCCGACTTTCAGAGATGTTTCAAAAAATTGACCAATTTCAATAAGGTTGTCATTTTCTTTTTTCGTCTCTTTTGTTTGTTTTTTGGAGCTTTGTTCTTTTTTTGTTGCTGTCACAGGTTCTGCCTTTGGCACTTCTTGCATCAAAGGTTCTTCAATTCTAGGAAAAAGAGGCGGCACCTTTTTAATATTAAATAATTTCAACAGTTTTTTCTCTAGTATAAGCTCTTTGTAACTTGCTGTATTTATTTCAAAAGAGAGTGCATCCGCTATGATATTTGTTGTATTTGGCATAACAGGGTGAAGCATTACAGCCGCTTTTGCCAGTATATTTGCAACAACAGCTACAGTAGCGAGTGCTTCGTCTTTTTGTCCGTTTTTCATTTTTACCCATGGTTCATACTCTTGTATAACACCGTTTCCTATTGCAAAAAGTTTCCACAGTTCTTCAAGATACCTGTGTGGTTGCAGATTTTCTAAAAATGTATCAAGAGAATCCAAAATCAGATTCATTTGCTCAATCTCTTTAGAATGGTATTTTTCTACATCTACGCTGTCTATTTGAAAATCAGAATATTTTCCACTCATACCTATGATACGATTGAGCAGGTTTCCAAGATCATTTGAAAGTTCAGAGTTTATACGGTCTATAAAAGCACGTTGTGAAAAATCACCGTCTTGGCCAAAAGGAACTTCTCTAAGCATAAAGTAACGGAGATTTTCTACACCATAGGCATCCGCAACTTCTTTTGGAGAAACAACATTTCCTTTTGATTTGCTCATTTTTTCACCGTCTCGTGTCCACCAGCCATGCGCACCGATATGCTTAGGAAGAGGGAGATCCAGACTCATTAAAAATGCAGGCCAGTAAATAGCATGAAAACGAAGAATATCTTTTCCGACAAAATGAACATCAGCCGGCCAATAATTCATAAGTTTTTCATCCGAACCATAACCAAGAGCTGTGATATAGTTTAAAAGTGCGTCAAGCCAAACATACATAACATGTTTGTCATCTCCGATACTTTTAGGCATTTTCACCCCCCAGCTAAATGATGTGCGTGTTACAGAAAGGTCACGCAGACCGCCTTTTACAAAATTTACAACTTCATTTGCACGCGAGCGGGGCATAATAAAATCAGGATGACTTGCATAATGTTCCAGCAGCTTATCTTCATAGTTTGAAAGTCTGAAAAAATAGCTCTCTTCCTTTACCACACTTGTTGTTCTTCCGCAGTCAGGGCAAAATTCACTGTCTATAAGCTGTGTTTCGGGAAAAAATGTTTCACAACTTACACAATAATGGCCTTCATAGAAGTCCTTGTAAATATCACCTTTTGCATACATCACTTCAAAAGCTTTTTGTACACCTTTTTTGTGTTCTTCATCAGTTGTTCGTATAAACTTATCATAACTTATACCAAACTCATCCCAAAGATTCTTAAAAGTCGCACTGATTTCGTCTGCAAACTCCTGTGTAGGTTTTCCTGCTTTTTTTGCAGACTCTTCTATCTTTTGTCCGTGCTCATCTGTTCCTGTCAAAAAGAAAGTATCTTCACCTTTGAGTCTCTCATAGCGTGCCAGAGTATCTGCAATGAAAGTCGTGTAAGCATGCCCGATGTGAGCCTCTCCGTTGACATAGTATATAGGTGTTGTTATGTATTTACTCAATGTATGTTCCTGTTAAATATTTAATGTATTTTATCTAAAATGTTTACTATTGCCAATAGTATTAAAATTCAAAACCGCCTGTTTCGCCTTTTGACATGCTGTTATAAACGGCTTTTATATATTCATTTCGCAGCTCACAGCCAAAATAGTGTTCACACACACTGCAGCTTTTATGATTTTTTTGCTCTTGACACTCCTGAACTTTTTGTATCATTTCATCAAGATGCAGTTCAAATTTGTCTTTAGGCTTTTTATGCGTTTCTTGCATATACTTCTTTCACTCGGTCTATTTCATATTTTGAACCAAAAAAACATGGTGAAGTGTCATGAATATGTGCATGACCAAGAGTTAAAATTTCATCTTTTCCGTCAACGGCCTCTCCTCCTGAAGTTTTAAACACAAAAGCAAAAGGAAACACTTCAAACAAACGGCGAAGTTTTCCTTCTGGTTTATCACTTGTAGCAGGATAGCTGAAAAGTCCGCCGCCTTTGAGCAGAATCTGATGCAGGTCAGGTACCATACCGCCGGAGTATCGCAGACGGTATCCCTCTGCAAAAAAACCGTCTATCATGGCTTTGTGGTATTTTTTCCAGTTTTGCTGCGTTCCTCCCGGAGCCATCAGTTTGCCTTTTTCGTTGAGTCGTATCTCTTTGACAAACTCAAATTCACCGGCCTGCAGCAGATAAAGCTTTGTTTTGTTTTGTGAAAAGACCATTTCAACGCGCGGACCATAAACAACATAGCAGGCAGCAACCATTTTTTGTGTTCCAAACGCACCCTCATAAATGCCAAAAATCGATCCTACGCTCAAATTTACATCTATTAATGATGAACCGTCAAGCGGGTCGTAGGCAATAAAATATTTGCCGTTTTCATGTAAAACCTCTTCATGCTCTTTTTCTTCACTGGCAACCGTATGGATAGAAGTAACTTTGGAAAATTCTTCTTCAATAATCATGTCACATTTTATGTCAAGTTCAAGCTGTGTTTCGCCAGAACTGTTTTCGAGCTGTGAGTATCCTATGTCTTTTGTATCAATTGCTTCTTTAATTCTTTTGGCACTTTTTTGAATTGCATCAAATATATCTCTCATTTTTTTTCCTTTTTAAACTTTTTTTGCATTTTTTTGTATCCATGTTATCACTTCATCTGTGTCATTTAAATCTAAAACATCAACATCTTTTGGCAAAGTGTATTTTTCAATATCTATACTTTCATCAACAGCAAGCGCATTCATATAAGGAAAGTAATCTTCATCTATACTGTTTCTAAATATGCTTATTCTTGGCAGGGGCAGATTTTTCAGCCCTTCAACGAGTAAAATATCAAAATCACGAAACATGCGTATCATTTCATCCAAATCGGCATGACGGTGTGAAAAGTAGGTTGTTCTGTTTGGAGAAGTCACAATGACTTCTGCCCCGGTATCACTGAATTTGTAACTGTCTTTACCAACAACATCAAATCTAGCCTTGTCTTTTGGGTCATGCTTTATGATAGCTACTTCCAAATGATGTTCATGTATGAGTTTTCTGGCAACTTTGAGTATCAATGTTGTTTTACCGCTGTTAGAGGGTCCGGTAAATGCAACTGCTAATCTTTTTTTCAATATATAAGTCCTTGTGACTTTTCTTTAAAAATTTTAGGCCATTATACAAAAGAAGAGTTTAATAAGATATAATTCCAAAAAAGAATAGGGCCAAAAAATGAAATTTTTACTACCAATACTCTTATTACTGATAACTTTTTGGGGGTGCGCGCAAAAAAATGCATTTGAAAGATTTCATTTAAAAAATTCTCAAGAGTTGGCCGAAGACAATCTGCAAAGCAGCAAAGTTGTCAATACAAAAGCTGACGTAGTCGCAATTGTAACTGCTGTGTATTTAAACAAAACAGATCCGAAAATTTACAAAGATTATGAATATTTCTATCTCTATCTTTATAAAAAAAACAAAAAGAGCAAAGTAGAATTTTATCTCAACGAAAAACCTGCAATCCTTGTAGAATCATTACCTGTCCAAAATGAATTTACAGCACTTACATCATTTCATGCAAAATGGAACAAGTACTACCTTGTCGGATTTGCAAAGCAGAACAAAGAGACTTTGCATTTAAAAATCCAATTAGGACAAAACAGTACAATTCTGACTTTTAAACGTTGAAGAGGACACCTTTAATAAAGTATGGACTGTAAAATTACAATAAGAACCTGCAGTGCTATAATAATGATAAGCGGTGCGAAATCCAGACCATTTAAATCTGTTCGCATAAATCTTCTTACGAACGCGTATGCCGGGTTTGTTACTCTGTGAAGAAACTGCACAACAGGGTTATATGGATCGGGATTCACAAAACTCAGCAGCGCTGTAATAATAATCACCCAGATATAGACATTTA
Source organism: Sulfurimonas sp. NWX367 (assembly GCF_039667065.1). Lineage (NCBI taxonomy): Bacteria > Pseudomonadati > Campylobacterota > Epsilonproteobacteria > Campylobacterales > Sulfurimonadaceae > Sulfurimonas > Sulfurimonas sp. NWX367. The sequence goes on from NZ_JALCZM010000001.1 coordinate 431,460, forward strand.
CAAGTCCTATGAAAATTCCGCCGATCCCCTGTATAATTTCAACTAATGCACTCATTTGATAATCTCCTTCAGATAGTTTTTCAGATATTTATATACTTTTTCTATAGCAGGCCCATGTTCGGCATTTGTAAGAAGTATACGCAACGGTTGTAAAAAGTTTTCATCTTTGAGCCCTGTTTTATCCATGATATAGTTTTTAAAATCATTATACTCTTCAAAGTAGGGCGCATTTTTTATCGCTTTTGCCATTGACTCCATTTCTTCTGCAAATCCGTGGGCAGTAACTCTTTTTGCAAAAATAGAAGCAATTTTTTCTTTCAACTCTTTTGTAGTCCCCGCTTCTTCAAGATAAATACGTGTAAGTTCTCCGATTTCCGGGTCGGCAAATCCTACATAACGAGACAACTCTGTTGCATCCAGGTTTTTTAAATGCTCTTTGTTGATCTGTTTCAGCCTATCCTGATCAAAACGAACAGGATTATCTGCAAGTTTGTCCAGGTCAAACCATTCTGTCGCTTCTTTGAGTGTAAAAATCTCTTTTGGAGGATTGCTGCCGATTGATATTAAATAATTTGAAATAGCTTCGGGCAAATATCCTTCTTCCAAAAGCTGTTTTACACTGACACTGTTCTGTATACCGTGCAGGTGGGCATATTCAATCTCTTTGTTATATTGGAGCTGGTTTCTTACATGTACCTGTTTTGGTGTATTGTTGAGATATTTTTCATCGCAAATAATCATTGAAACATCACTCAGCATATCATCTACCGCACAGGCAAAATCATAGGCAGGCGTTTTATCGTGATTCATGATCACAAAACTGTCAACAGCATCAGGTTCAAAACTGATTGCACCTTTAAGCCGGTCTTTTACAATGACTGGTGTATCAGGACGTACTATTCTTACAGTAAAAGGGGCTGTATTGTCAATGACAAGTTCGGCAGGAAGATTTCTGCATGCATCATCATAATGGTACTCCTTTTGCGCTTTTTCTGCCTCACTGCGCTTTTTTTGCAACCATTCATCGGAACAAAAACAGGAAAAAGCTTTTTTCTCATGCAAAAGTTGCAGAGCCATAGCCGAATGAAAACGAAGGTTTTGGCTTTGATACACCACGTGAGAATATTCAATTCCAAAAAGCCCTAAAATATCCAGGGTTTCCTGGTCTTTATTGTGCATAACTTTTTCTTTGTCTATATCTTCTATTCTTACAATGAAATCTTCATTTTTTTGTTTTGATACAATGTAGTTTAAGAGTGCAATTCTTAAATCATTTATATGCATGTCTCCAATAGGGCTGGACGCAAATCTTAGCATTAACATTCCTAGATAAATTTTTTGTAATTCTAACAAACTTTTGATTAATTATAAGCTATGATTTGTTAAAATGTACTCCTTCAATGCCATTAAGTGAAGCAGTTTCTCAAGACCCGTACTTTCGCGTGCGGGCTTTGTATTTTTAAAAGACTAAAAAGACTCAATGGCTGATAATAAAAGGTTTAAAAACAATGAATAATAAAAAAAAAGATTTTTTACGTACAATAGTTGAAAATGATTTAAAATCAGGAAAATACAAAGAGATAGTAACAAGGTTTCCGCCCGAGCCCAACGGTTTTCCGCATATCGGACATGCCAAGTCCATATCTATAAATTTTGGTATTGCCCGTGACTATAACGGTCACTGCAACCTGCGAATGGATGACACCAATCCGACAAAAGAAGATACAAAGTATGTAGAAGCTCTTGAAGATGCCGTCAGATGGCTTGGATTTGACTGGGGTGAGAATCTTTATTTTACCTCTGATTATTTTTCTCAGATATATGATTATGCGGTGCAGCTTATTAAAATGGGCAAAGCCTATGTCGACAGTCTGAGCGAAGATGAAATACGCCAATACCGCGGCACTGTTACACAGCCCGGAAAGCGCAGTAAATATGCAAGCAGAAGTGTTGAAGAAAATCTCGATCTTTTCCAAAGAATGAAAAAGGGCGAATTTAAAGACGGTGAGCATGTTTTACGGGCTAAGATAGATATGGGTGCAGCCAATATGAAAATGAGAGACCCGCTTTTATACCGTATAAGACATGCACATCACTTTAGAGCAGGGGATACATGGTCAATCTACCCGATGTATGATTTTGCACACTGTTTGTCTGATTATATAGAGGGAGTCACACACTCAATTTGTACCTTGGAGTTTGAAAACAATCGTGATATTTACGACTGGGTACTCGATACGCTTGAACTGAAACCGCCCCGTCCCTATCAGTATGAATTTGCAAGACTCAATATCAACTATACGGTTATGAGCAAAAGAAAACTTTTGGAACTGGTTGAGGGAGGCTATGTAAGCGGATGGGACGATCCTCGTCTGCCTACAATTGCAGGGTACAGAAGGAGAGGATACACACCGAAGTCCATTTTAAATTTTTGTGAGCAAATCGGTATAGCAAAAGCAAACTCTGTGGTTGATGTTGCACAGCTTGAATTTTCTATACGCGATGATTTAAACACAAAAGTTCCCCGTGTCATGTGCGTAATGGACCCTTTGAAGGTCACAATTGAAAACTATGAAGGTTCTGAGGAGATTGAGGCACCGTACTATCCGCATGATGTTCCAAAAGAGGGTTCAAGAAAGATTCCTTTTTCAAAAGAACTTTATATCGAACGGGCAGACTTTGAAGAGAATCCTCCAAAAGGCTACTTCCGTCTTACTCCTGAGCAGCCTGTGAGACTAAGACACGGCTATATCATTACATGTAAAGAGATCATTAAAGATGCCGATGGAAATATTACAGAAATAAAAGCAGAGTATTATCCTGATTCCAAAAGCGGTACGAAAGATACAAGCGGCATCAAAGTAAAAAGTGCCATTCAATGGGTGAGCGCAGCAGAGGCAAAAAAAATAGAGATCCGTCTGTACGACAGACTGTTTAAAACTGAAGCACCGGAGGGGATTGAAGATTTAAATCCAAACTCTTTGAAAATCATTAAAAATGCGCTGATTGAACCTGCTGTGATACTTGAAAAACCGGATGAGAGGTTTCAGTTTGAGAGACAAGGCTATTTTTATGCTGATCCGGTTGATTACAGCGATGCGCACCCTGTATTTAACAAAATTGTCGGACTGAAAGACTCCTGGACGAAAAAAGAAAAACCAAAACAGCAGGCAACACAACAAAAAGCCAAACAGGTACAAATAGACGGTGAAGTAACACCTATGACAGAGGAGCAAAAAAAAGTATTTGAAAAATATACAGATACATTGAAACTCAACAATGAGGTTGCAAATACGCTGGCTCGTGATGCCTTTCTCTGTGACTTTTTTGAAGAGGCACTCTGTACATGTAACGCGCCTGTCACACTCTCAAATATTGTAGTCAATGAAGTAGCCAGAGTGCTTAAAAACACAGATGCAGAGACGCTGAAATTCGGCCCCGTGCATATAGCACAACTGGCAAAAATGATTGAAGAAGATATTATCTCAAGTAAAATTGCCAAACAGGTGTTTGAGGATATGTCAAAGAGTGGAGAAAACCCGACGCAGATAGTTCAAGCAAAAGGGCTGGTGCAGATCAGTGATCCGGCTCAAATTTTACCTGTTATTGATGAAGTTATTGCAAACAATCCTGATAATGTGGCAAAATACAAAGCAGGGAATAACAAGCTGTTTGGTTTCTTTGTAGGACAGGTATTGAAAAAGACAGGGGGTAAAGCAAATCCTAAAATTGTCAATGAGCTTGTAAAACAAAAATTGGCGATTTGATATTAGAATTGGCGATATTTTTTCACAACCTCCTGGCCTTAGTTATTAAAGGCACAAAGCCCGCACTCTTTCTTTAGCATTGAAAGTACGGGTTCCGAATGATTTTTGAATAGGCGAGTGTATTATTGTATTTGACAGTTGTATAGATGATATTTTATGATTGGGAAAAAGGAAGAAAAGTTGGTGACCCCGAGGAGAATCGAACTCCTGTAACATGGATGAAAACCATGGATCCTAACCGCTAGACGACGGGGCCAACATGCTCAACTTTTGTTGAGCCGAAATTATATATACAATATCCTTAAAAAAAGATAAAATCTATATATTTCGTTAATTATTCATAAAAGCTGCGAAGTGCTCTGATAATGACGGCATTTTTAGAAATACTTTCTGCTTTTGCATTCTCGTTTACAGTTTCGTATAAATCCAAAGGAAGAGAGATTGAAAATGTTTTTGTCTCTACTTTTTTCTTTTTAGCCACCATAGAAACAACATTACCTAAAAGCTCTATAATTTTTTTCGTGTCAATAGGCTTTTGAATAAAACTGTTTACACCCACTTCAATTGATGCAGAAATTTTTTCCATATCGTTACTTGCAGAGATCACTATAATGATTTGACTTGGATTAATTTCGCGAATTTTACGAGAAAGTTCTATCCCGTCCATTCCTTCCATAATAATGTCAACAAAAACTACGTCCGGTTTCATCTGCTCATATACTTTTAATGCCGTATCACCGTCGAAACATGATTCCACTTTTGCAAAAAAGTTTTTAAACGTAGAACTCAAAAGTTCGTTCGTTACTTTTTCATCTTCTACAACCATAGCTGTAAGTTTTTTTGTCTGTTCTGTTAATTGAATTAAATCTAAATTACCCATTGTTTTTTCCTATATTTTAATTTGTTATATTATACACTACAAATAGTTAATAACGCTAACATTTATCAACAAATTCAAGAATTTGTCTTAAATTGCTCAAGCCACTCTGTATCAGAAACACTATTTTTTTCTTTTTGTGTCAACAAAGCATCAATTGTATCTATAAGAGTTTTTTCATCCATAAATTGTAATAAATCAGGATTAATAGAAGTAGGGCGTATGCCATCATAGCTGTTGAGAAGGTTTTGTATATCTTTGATAAGTTGTTCTTTTCTTTCCATTGTGTATCTGTTCCTGGAGTTTATTCGAGTGTTTATTCTCTATAGAGTCTTTGAAATAGTTCATATTAAACAATATGTGTATTGGTTAACATAATGTAAATTCTCTTGAAAAATCATCTGCTCTCTTGAGAGTGGTTTTCAGGCATAAGATAAGCCGAGTTTTGTAGTGATAGCATTAATCTACTGCACATCTTGCGTTGTGCCTCTAGCGAAACAATAGCATTGTAAGACGCTAACCATTTGTTTCTTGCTGCCATGTTGGGTTTACAAGCTCTCTATATCGCTATAGAGACTGGTGGTCTCTTACACCGCCTTTTCACCTTTACTACCAAAAGGCAGAAGTTTGTTTTCTGTTGCACTTTCCCTCGTATTACTACGGCCATTAGTTAAATGGAACACTGTCTTACAGCAGCTCGGACTTTCCTCTTGAATACAGGTTCAAGTTACTATCTCTTATGCCTGATGGAATTATACATAAAAATTCTAAACAAAGGCTAGAGCATGAACATCTGTTCATACTAATATGGAGCAATAAGAACAATTGTTCACTTGTATTTAAGAAGATATTAACAACTGTTCATATATAATTGCATATACAAGAACAATTGTTCACTTTTAGAAGTAAAGGAGCTTTAAATGCCTGAAAACAGGGATATAAAGAAAAAAAACACAACAAAAGAGAAAATACTTACAGCCGCAACCGCCCTCTTTTCACACTACGGATACAAAGGAGCCAGTGTGCGTAAAATTGCTGCTGAAGTTGGAATAAGAGAGAGTGCTTTATACAATCACTACAAGAGCAAGGAGGAGATATTTCTTGAAGTTGCTAAAAATATCTTCTCTTCGCCCTTTTCGTTTTCAGAAGACGAAGTGAAAGAATTGGCATTTAGGGGGAAACCGTTTTTACAAAAATATACCATGCAGTATAAAATGCTGACATTTGACAAAAAAAACGAAAACATGTTCAGGCTGCTCATGATTGAGCTTATGCAAAATAAAAGCCTCAGAGAACAGTTTATGAGCCAATACCATGATAAAAACATTGCCTTGCTCTCAGAAGGATTTTTCATTATGATGCAAAACTCTTTAATTCGCTCTTGCGATCCAATGCTTATTGCTTATGAGTTTATCAGCACCCTCTTTTATATCAGGCTTCAGGTTACATTACTGAGATTTGATGCCTGTTCGACAAATTCACTTGCGACACAATTTGAAAAACATGTAGATTTTTTTTGGGAAAGCATCAAAATATGATATTATAGAATATTAGATACTAATTAATATCAAATACTTGTTTTAAAAAAAGCAGTTCCTGATAAAGAACTGCTTTTTTATGCTAAAGGTTAAAAGTTATTTTGTTCCCATCGCATCTAAAGCATAGGCTTTTCCAAGCGCATATGCTTTTTTGTTTGCCTCATGAACTTTTGGCGGAACTTTTGAAAGCATTGTTTCAATCAAAGACTCTTCCGGAAGTACACCGGTCATTGTGTTTGTAATTGCCAAAGCAACAACAGATTGGGTAATTACATTCCCGACCTCTTCTTTTGCAATCGTAATGATAGGAATTTCAATAATATCCCACAGTTTTCTGTCTTCTTCTGTCGGGTGTACAAGATTTGGATCAACAACTATCTTGTTTCCGGGTCTTACACCATTTTTGAACTGGTGATAAGAAACATCTGCAACAGAAAGCATAAAATCAATTTCACCTTCATTTGCATACGGATAACGAATCTCTTCATCATCAAGTGTAATATCAACAACAGTTGCACCACCACGAACCTGAGAAGTATAAGTAGCTGTTTTTAGTCCATATCCACCGTTTTTAATTTTACAGGCAGCCATAATTTCACCGGCAAGGAGAACACCCTGTCCGCCTACACCAGTAAATCTTAAAGTATGTCTCATCTATAACCCCTTATATTTTTTTCTCAAAATCATCTTGAGTGATTTTAGGACGTTGCCCTTGTGCTGCTTTTTGAATTTCAGCATACATATCGCAATACTCTTCTTGTTCAACTTCTCTTAAAACACCGGTTGGAAAAATGTTAAGCTGTTCTTCTTCAGAGAGTGCTTCCCATTTTTTCAGCGGAAGTGTAATTTCATCAATCCATTTCAGGTTATCCATTGCAGAAACCATTTTGTTTTTACGGCCAAGGTTGATGTGACAGTTGGAAAAGATATCCATAAATGAGAAACCTTTATGAGAAAAACCTTTTACAAGAATTTTTTCAAGTTTCTTAGGGTCCGTCATAGACTCACGCGCTACAAAAGACGCCCCTGCTCCGATTGCCAGTTTACAGGCATCAAAAGTCGGATCAATGTTACCGTTCTTTTGAGAAACAGTCCACATACCGCGAGGAGTTGTCGGGGAAGTCTGTGAATTTGTAAGACCATAAATAAAGTTATTGATCAGAATAAAATTCAAATCAATATTTCTTCTACAGCCGTGAATAGTGTGGTTTCCTCCGATTGCAAGTCCGTCACCGTCACCTGCAACAACGATGACATGTGCATGCGGCTTGGCAAGTTTGATTCCTGTAGCATACGCAACAGTTCTACCGTGTGTTGTATGCACAGTATTACAGTCGATATATGAAGAAAAACGACCAGAACACCCTATTCCGGATACGATACAAACATCTTTCATATCCCATCCCATTTTTTCAATTGCACGGATAGTCGCTTTTAAAATAACACCATCACCACAACCCCAACACCACAGTGTCGGCATCTTGTTTACACGTAAATATTTATCATAATTAAATGCCATTAAATCATCTCCTTAACTTTTGCTACCATTTCTGCCGGTGCGATCGGACGACCGTTTGCTTTGAGTAAAGTAGTAAAATCATTACGTTTAATAACGCGTTCAATTTCTTTTGAGTACTGACCCATATTGAGTTCAGTCACCATAATTCTGTTTTCAAATTTCTTTCCAATCTCTTCTAATCTTTTAATAGGAGACGGCCACAACATAATTGGTCTGAACAGTCCTGCTTTGATACCTTCTGAGCGAAGTTTTTTAACAGCTTCATAAGCACCAAGAGCAATTGAACCATAGGCAATGATACAAACATCAGCATCTTCCAAATCAACTTCTTCATAATCAGGAAGGTCATCAAGTCCGCCATTTTCCAAGTGTACTGTATTTATCTTACCGACTAAACGCTCAATGTTAAATTCACACTGCTCTGCATCTTCGGTAGGAAAACCTTCGTCTCCGTGATGCAAACCTGTGATGTGGTATTTATACCCTTCAAACATAGGGTTAAGTACCGCAGGTTTGTTCATTTCAGCTTTATATGGCTTGTAATCTTCCGGATTGCCATGAAATCTTTCGCGGTCTACAATAGCAGCGTCAATTTCTTCAATATCCGGCAAATCAGCTTTTCCGTGCATGTGCCCGATTGTTTCATCAAGAAGCATAAAAACAGGAGTCATATATTTTTCAGCCAGGTTAAATGCACGTACTGTTTGTGTATAACATTCAGTTAATGAACCTGCACATAAAGTGATAGACGCATAGTCACCGTGTGTAGGATACTGTGCCTGACCGATATCTGCCTGAGAAACACGAGTAGGAAGACCTGTAGAAGGACCGCCACGCATTACATTGATGATAACCAATGGAATTTCAGCAATAAAAGCGAGACCAATCTGCTCCGCTTTTAAAGAGATACCAGGACCAGATGTAGCTGTAAAAGATTTAACACCTGTCATTGATGCACCGATAGCAGCTGAAATACCCCCGATTTCATCTTCCATCTGAATACAGACACCACCGACCTTTGGCAATAAATCAGAAGATTCATGCATTACTTCAGATGATGGAGTAATAGGGTATCCTCCAAAAAATCTTGCTCCTGCTTCTACTGCAGCTTTTGCAGCTAATTCATTACCTGTCGAGATAACTTCTCTCATTATTTAGCTCCTTTTTGTTTCACAGACATATAATTGTTTGCAACAATTTCCGCTTGTCTTTTTTTCGCTTCATCAGTTAGTTTTGCAAAACTTTTTCCTGCAGCTTTCAATTCTTTTCTGTCTGCTACATAAATAGCAAAATCCGGACATGTAAGTTCACATTCATTACACCCGATACAATCTTCCGGATAATCAATTGATATCATTGCACCCAGTGTTGATGTTGGGTCATATACCATTCCTAATACACCGGAAGGACACACAGACACACAAATGTCACACGCTTTACAATTGTTCGTGTTTACCCATACTGGTTCATTTCCTGGGTTTTCAGTTTTAAAAGTTCCCATTTATTCTCCTGTTGTTAAGTACAAATTAACTATGTATATTAGTTTGCATATATTAGTTTGCATATTAAGAGTATAGCAAATCATTATCAACTTGATTATAAAAGTTGATGTTTATTGCTAAAAAGAGCATATAACGTTTAGTATTTACACACTTATATTGAAATTTTAAAAAATAAAATTAAAGTATAAATTATAAAAACCATATACCGTTTAGTATCTACACACAAGCAGTGAGATTTTAAAAGATTAAAAAGAGATATAAATTATAAAAAAAGAGGAAAAAAACTTTCTGGAAAATTAATATTTTCAGAAAGTTTTTGTGAAAGAGTATAAAAATAAATTATTTTTTTGCTAAAACTTCAGCAACAGCTTTTCCGATTTCTGCTGGAGAAACAACAACTTTAACACCGGCAGCTTCAAGAGCTTCCATTTTTTCTTTTGCAGTACCTGCACTACCGGAAATAATCGCACCGGCATGACCCATACGTTTTCCTTTAGGAGCTGTTTGCCCTGCTATAAAAGCGACAACAGGCTTTGTTATCTGCTCTTTTATCAGTTTTGCCGCCTGAATCTCAAGGTCTCCGCCGATTTCACCAATCATTACAATTGCCTCTGTTTCAGGATCAGCTTCAAACATTGGCAGAATCTGCTTGTATGAAAGTCCGATAATCGGATCCCCGCCGATACCAACAGCAGTAGAAATACCAAATCCTTCTTTTACAACCTGGTTGGCACCTTCGTAAGTAAGTGTTCCGGATTTGGAAATGAGTCCGACATTGCCTTTTTTGAAAATCATTCCAGGCATAATTCCGATTTTACACTCCTCGGCAGTGATAATACCAGGACAGTTTGGCCCTATTGTTTTCATATTGTGTTTAGTAGCATATTGCTTGGCAAACATCATATCTTTGACCGGAGCCCCTTCTGTAATGATTACAGCAAGTTCAATTCCTGCATCGGCAGCTTCCATTACAGCATCTGCAACAAACGCAGGCGGAACAAAAACCATAGAAACAGTTGCACCGGTTGCATCAACCGCATCTTTGACCGTATTGAAAACCGGTTTACCCAAATGTGTTTCACCACCTTTGTTTGGTGTTACACCACCGACAATATTTGTACCGTAATCAATACACTGTTCTGCATGAAAAGTACCCTCTTTCCCGGTAAAACCCTGAACGATTACTTTTGTATCTTTGTTTACTAAAATTGACATATCTTATAACTCTCCTTTTGCTGCAGCAACAGCTTTTGCAGCACCGTCTGCCAAGTCTGTCGCTGGAATTACATTTGGTATATTTGCATTTTTAAGAATCTCTGCTGCTTCTGGAGCATTTGTACCATCAAGACGAACAATAACCGGTACATGAACATCTACAAGTTTTGTAGCTTCAAGTATACCGTTTGCGATACGGTCACATCTGACTATACCGCCAAAAATATTTACAAAAATGGCTTTAACATTTGGATTTTTCAAAATTATTTCAAAACCTTTTGCAACCGTTTCTGCATTTGCACTTCCCCCGACATCAAGGAAATTCGCAGGTGTTCCGCCCATATAGTTAATAGTATCCATTGTTCCCATAGCAAGCCCTGCACCGTTTACCATACAACCGATTTCACCGTCAAGCGCAATATAAGAAAGACCATACTGGGCAGCTTCACGCTCATCCGGATCTTCTTCTGAAATATCTCTCATTGCTTCAAGTTCAGGATGACGCCCAAGTGCCGAATCATCAAATCCCATTTTGCCGTCAAGTGCAATAAAGTCTCCAGAACCGGTTTTTACAAGCGGATTGATTTCGATCATCTCTGCATCTTTGTCCATATAAAGCTTATAGAGTTTAGAAGCAAAATCAATCATTTTACGCTGCTCGTTTTTATCTGTAATCCCAAGACCGAAAACCAATTCACGACCATGAAACCCTTGAAATCCGATAGAAGGATCAACAGTAACTTTAATGATTTTTTCCGGAGTTTTTTCTGCTACAGTTTCTATGTCCATCCCGCCTTCGGTAGAAGCCATGATAATCGGCATTTCCTGTGCGCGGTCAAGTACTACAGAGAGATAAAGCTCGTCTTTAATGTCAGCACCGTCTTCTATATATACTTTTTGTACAAGTTTTCCTTCAGGCCCTGTTTGGTGTGTCACCAAAGTCATACCAAGAATTTCCTGGGCATACTGTTTTACTTCATCAAGACTTTTAGCCAGTTTTACACCACCGCCTAGTCCACGACCACCTGCATGTATTTGTGCTTTTACAACCCAGACAGGCCCACCTAACTCTTTTGCATTTTCTACAGCCTCTTCCACCGAGTTTGCAATTTTACCTTTTGGTGTCGGAACACCATACTCAGCAAAAATTTCTTTTGCCTGATATTCATGTATATTCATTTATTCTCCTTGTTTAAAATTGAAAGACGCTTGTTTTTAAGCCTTATACGACTCGGAATTTAGTTCCTCGCTTGCATTGGCTTTTAAGCCTTATACGACTCGGAATTTAGTTCCTCGCTTGCATTGGCTTTTAAGCCTTAGGTGCAATCATCTCTTCCGGTTTTACATATTCGTCAAACTGTTCAGGTGTCAAAAGCCCGAGTTCAACAGCTGTCTCTTTCAATGTTGAATTGTTTGCATGCGCAGTTTTTGCAATTTTAGCTGCATTTTCATATCCGATATATGGGTTCAAAGCTGTTACAAGCATCAATGAATCATGTAAATAATGATCTATTTTTGCCTCAACAGGTTTGATTCCCACAGCGGCATTATCATTAAATGATATGATTGAGTCACTTAAAAGACGCACAGACTGTAAAAAATTATATGCTATAACAGGTTTAAAAACATTTAATTCAAAATTTCCCTGACTTGCTGCAAATCCTATTGTTGCATCATTTCCCATAACCTGACAGGTAACCATTGTTACCGCTTCACTTTGTGTAGGATTTACTTTTCCCGGCATAATAGAACTTCCAGGCTCATTTGCAGGAATTTCAATTTCACCAAGGCCGCAACGGGGACCTGATGCCAACCATCGCACATCATTTGCTATTTTCATCATATCAGCAGCAAGTGCTTTGAGCGCACCGTGAGCAAAAACAAGTGCATCATGGGAAGTGAGTGCGTGAAATTTGTTTGGTGCTGTCACAAATTCATGCCCTGTCAATTCACTGAGCTTTTTAGCAACTCTTTCACCAAGTTCGGGATGAGCGTTAAGCCCTGTTCCGACTGCGGTACCGCCAAGTGCCAACTCTCTGACTGCTTCAAGAGAGTCTTTTGCCATCTTTTCACATTTGCTCAGCATTTCAACCCAACCGCTTATTTCCTGTCCAAGAGTCAAAGGAGTAGCATCCTGCAGGTGTGTGCGGCCTATTTTCACTATATGGGCAAACGCTTCACTTTTTGCCTGTAAAGTAGCTTTAAGTTTGGCAATAGCAGGAAGAAGATTCTCTTCAACAGCGATAACAGCCGCTACATGTAAAGCAGTCGGATATGTATCATTTGAAGACTGTGACTTGTTAACATCATCATTCGGATGTACCAGTTTCTCTTTTCTAAAATCTCCGCCAAGTATTTCTGTAGCACGATTTGCAAGCACTTCATTGTTGTTCATATTTGACTGCGTACCTGAACCGGTCTGCCATACAACAAGCGGATAGTTTCCGTCAAGTTTTCCTGCCAGCATGTCATCAGCAGCCTGCGCAATTGCATCTGCTTTTTTTGCATCGAGTTTTCCCAGGTCTTTATTGACAAGTGCCACAGCTTTTTTCAGGTATGAAAATGCACGGGTAATCTCATACGGCATTTTTTCTTCACCGATTTTAAAGTTTTGAATACTTCTTTGTGTCTGCGCACCCCAATAAGCATCTTGAGGTACTTCGATTTCACCCATGGTGTCTTTTTCTATACGGCTCTTCATTCTTTATTTCCCTTCAAAAAAATTATTTTCTTTTAATGTATCTATCAAATCCTGAACTGATTTACAGGATTTTGCAAACATTGCTTTTTCTTTTTCATCGAGTGTCACTTCAATGATTTTTTCAGCACCCTTTGCACCAAGCATTACAGGAACCCCCGAAACTACATCACTGTAACCGTATTCACCTTCAAGGCATACCGCACAAGGGTGAATCTGTTTTGTATCTTTTAAAATTGCATCCACCATAATCGCTGTTGATTTTGCAGGCGCATAATAAGCTGAACCTGTTTTTAGGTATCCCACAATTTCAGCACCGCCGTGGCGGGTTCTGTCAACAATTTCGGCAATTTCATCATTCGTCAGCACATCAGAAAGCGGTACACCCGCTACAGTCGAGTAGCGAGGAAGCGGCACCATATCATCTCCGTGTCCGCCCATAACCGAAGCACGAATCTGCCCTCCGCCGTAACCAAGCTTTTCCTGTATAAATGCTGCCATTCTTGAACTGTCCAGGATTCCAGCCATTCCGATAACACGGCTTCTGTCAAATCCACTCTCTTTAAGTGCTACATATGTCATCGCATCAAGCGGATTTGAAACCATGATAACAACTGCATTTGGAGAGTATTTTGCAATACCTTTTATAACTTCTTTTGTAATTTTTGCATTTATCATCAATAAGTCATCACGACTCATACCTGGAAGTCTTGGACTGCCGGCAGTTACAACAACAACATCACAGTCAACCAGATCCGACATCTCTTCAGCAACTTTAACCACGGTATGACTTCTTACAGCAGAAGCTGCCTGAGACATATCGAGAGCCTTTCCTTTTGCTACATCTATTTTATTGTCACGAAGAATAATTTCATGACACGATCCAAGCATTGCCAGAGAATATGCTACTGTTGCACCAACATTACCAGCACCTACTATCCCTACTCTTTTTCCTTGACTCATATATGCTCCTTAATATTAAATAGTATGATGACCAGTACAGTACACTTAAACAATATGTGCGAACACATAACATTTAAGTATATTCAGACATCGAAAGTTTAGATGAAACGGCATTCATCTTTTGTATATAGCACCTGTTAAAATAAGAGTTACATAAAAAAGAGGAATATCGTGCGTAAGTATACCTTACGCACGATATAATTCAACTTAGATTGAATCAATTATTGCATTCAATGTTGCAGACGGACGCATTGCTTTTTCAGCTTTGGCATCATCCGGGTGGAAATACCCACCGATATCTTTCGGAGAACCTTCCGCAGCAGCAAGCTCGGAAAGAATTTTTTCTTCATTTTTGATAAGTGTTTCGGCAATCGGCGTAAACTTCTCTGCCAAAGCAGTGTCAGCAGTCTGTGTACTGAGTGCCTCAGCCCAGTAGCGTGCTACCCAGTAATGAGACGCTTTGTTATCAGGCTCACCGCATTTTCTGCTCGGCGCTTTATCATTGTCAAGGTAACCTTCGTTTGCTTTGTCAAGACCTTCTGTCAATGCACCGATTTTGCTGTCTTCACTTTTTTGGTACATCATTCTAAGTGACTCAGCCAATGCTAAAAACTCACCTAATGAATCCCATCTGAGGTGACCGCACTCTAAGAACTGATCCACATGTTTAGGAGCAGATCCGCCGGCACCTGTTTCAAACAGACCGCCACCGGCTAACAATGGAACAATTGAAAGCATTTTTGCAGATGTTCCAAGCTCTAAAATCGGGTACATATCTGTCAAGTGGTCACGAAGAACATTACCGGTTACAGAGATTGTGTCTTTGCCTGCTCTTACTCTTTCGTTTGTGAATCTTGTAGCAGAAGCAACATCCATGATTTTAATATCCAAACCTGTCGTGTCATGGTCATTTAAGTATTTGTTTACTTTTTTAATCATCTGCGCATCATGTGCACGATCTTCATCCAACCAGAATACGGCAGGATTTCCTGTAATTCTTGCACGTTCAACCGCCAAACGCACCCAGTCTTGAATCGGAATATCTTTCACACGGGACATTCTCCAGATATCGCCTTTTTCACACTCAAATTTCATAAGTTCTGTACCGTCTTCAGCAGTTACGGTAACCGTACCGCTCTCTTCAAGCTCAAAAGTTGTCGGGTGAGAACCATATTCTTCTGCTTTTTGTGCCATAAGTCCGACATTTGCAACATTACCCATAGTAGTTACATCATATTGGCCGTTTTTCACACAGTCAGCTACCATCTCTTGGTGAAACATTGCATAGGTACTGTCAGGAATAACAGCAACACACTCATCAGCCGCACCTGTTCTGTCCCACTGCTTACCGCCTTCACGTACAACAACAGGCATAGACGCATCAATAATTACATCATTTGAAGCATTGAAGTTTGTTGTCCCTTTATCAGAGTCAACCATAGCAATTCTCGGTGCATCAGCATCAACTACTGCCTGGAAAGCAGCTTTGATTTCTGCTTCTTTTGGGTGACCGGCAATTTTTTTCTCCAAATCACTCATACCAAGATTTGGATTAACACCTAATTCAGCGAATAAATCTGCGTATTTGTCAAAAACTTCTTTGAAGAAAACCTGGAATGCATGACCAAACATAATCGGATCAGAGATTTTCATCATTGTGGCTTTGAGGTGAATAGACCATATAACACCTTTCTCTTTTGCCTCATCAATACTTTTTTGGATAAATGCTCTTAACTTTTTCACTGACATAAATGTACCGTCAAGAATTTCTTTCTCAAGAGCATCAATAGTTTTTAACTCTTTGCCGTTTAATGCAATTGTCACTTTTTGCGCTTTGTCCATAGTTACTGACTGTTCATTTGCATAAAAATCACCGTCACCGTTCATGTGAGCAACATAAGCTTTTGAGTTTTCAGCAAAAGGCTTCAGTCTGTGTGGATGTTTTTGTGCATATTTTTTAACTGCATGTGCTGCACGTCTGTCAGAGTTTCCTTCACGAAGGACAGGATTGACTGCAGAACCGAGACAAGTACTGTATTTAGCCTGGATAGCTTCCTCTTGGGCATTTGCAGGATTTTCCGGGTAGTTCGGAATATCATACCCTTGAGACTGAAGTTCCGCAATACAATCTTTTAATTGACCAACTGAAGCAGAAATATTTGGAAGCTTAATAATGTTCGCTTCCGGTTTTTGCACAAGTTCACCAAGCTTAGACAACTCGTCTTCTCCAAGACCCATTGCTGCTAAAACTCTCCCTGCAAGTGAAATATCACTAGTTACAACTTCTACACCTGCTTCTTTTGTAAAAGCATTTACGATTGGCAATAAAGAATATGTTGCTAAAGCCGGAGCTTCATCAATTTTTGACCAAATAATTTTTGACATGTTCTGTCCTTCTGAGTTAATATTTATTCATAAATTATATATTTATGAACTTTACGAATTAAATAATAACACTTAAGAGAAACAAACAGGGCATTGACAGGAAAAAGTTCACATTATCTTTCTTTTTTGTTTCATTTTGTAGCACGCTTTATGTTGCGTAAATGTGTAGAATAGTTACATGTAAAGTCATGTGTTCCGTTTTTGGATTTCATAAAATAGAGATACTTGGTTTTTTTCGGAAATACCGCAGCCCGTATGGCATCAATACTTACATTGCAAACAGGAGCAGTTGGGAGCCCTGCATGTCTGTATGTATTGTATGTTGTAGTATCATTTTTAATTCGGTAGGGTGTGACCTTTTGGTGCGAATACTTTCCGTAGTTAAGCGTTCCGTCCATTTGCAGTTTCATTCCTTTGTTTATTCTGTTGTATATAACAGAACTCACCAAAGGCATCTCTTTTACACTGGCTGATTCTTTTTGAATTATTGAAGCTATTGCTACATATCGAAACCATTTCTTTTCATTATAATTGCCGAAAAACTTTAGAGAGAGTTCTTTCATTTTTCTGTGTGAGCTGTTTAGTAACACTTTTATAAGCTCTTTTTCCGTAATACCCAAAGGAAGTCTGTAGGTATCAGGAATAAAAACGCCCTCTTTTATTGGAGCATGCTTGTCGAATTCATTTTGTAATTTTTGTCTGTTGAGATGCAAATTACTTGCCAGTTGATTTAAAAATATATAGGTAGTCTCTCCCGGAATAAGTGTAACATTTTGCAAAGCTGCCTTGGATCTTGTCAGTTTATATAAAAAATCCGCTTTGGTATTAGCCCTTGTCTGTAAATTTATCCATCCGCTTTGAGGGGAGCCAATCATCCGTAAAAGAAAAGAATCGATTTTACAGACATCATAATTTTTAGACTGCAATTGTGTTATAATTTTGTTAATAGAGCCTGCAGGAATATAGAGGACTTTGGGCGTATAAATAGGTTTATTAAGGTAATACATGAAAGATAATGCAATCACAAAGATTATTGCGAAAACATACGCGAGTATAGCTGTTTTTTTTACTTTCATGTTTCTTCTTCTTGTTGGTTTGTTTATAGTTTTACAAAATGGATTATATCTTGATAATGTTTCTATATCAAATATTCATGCAAAAAATGTTTATATCAAATGGGATGACAGACTTACTGTTTCTGTTAAAACCTTAAAAATTGACAGACAAAAAAACAAAACTGCGAACAATGTCAGTTTTAAAGAATTCAGTAAATATCTTAAAATTGTTACGCAAACAACACACTGGTTTCGCTCTCTTGTTGTCAGTAACATAGTATTTGGAAATGCCACAGGCTCTTTTAAATACACGAATAGTGATCAGGGCTTTTTTGTTTTTCAATCTCCCGATTTTGATTTTGAATCGAAGATTTATGCAAAAACAGATCTGCTTACAGTCTCAATAAAAAAGTTTCAAGACAAAAAAAGGGCTGTCATTATAAAAGGCAGTGTTATTTTTGATACAGAGGCACAAAAAGTATACACAAAAATTGACCTTGATATTCATAATGATGCAAACCTTACTGTTTATGCAATTGCAGATGCGAAACAACTCATCTACAATGTTGTCAGCAACAAACACATAACTGATATTTCCCACCTTATAAAAATCGCACATTTGCCAAAAGAAGTAATATACTGGGCATATACTGCCATTAAAATGCAATATCTTGATATTCAAAAATTTCATGGTTTTATTGATTATAATAATTTGCAAAATGCTTATAAAAACATATATATACAGGCAGTTGCACAAAAACTCATCTATACATACAATCCAAAACTTGAGGCTGTAAAAAGCAAGCAGACAAACCTTGAATTTAAAAAGGGTGTTTTATATATAAAACCTCAAAATGCTTTGACGTATGGCATGCATTTAGGAAAAAGCTGGCTTAAAATTGACTTCAATAAAAAAGAAGAACTTTTAACACTGCATTTGCTGTTTGAGGGTATGCTTAACAAAGACATGTTACATGTATTGAACACCTACAAAATAAAACTGCCTTTTTTACAAAGAAAAGGAACAGTCAATACAGATTTAACGATAGAGGTCAACCTGCATACAATTGATGTAGATGCCAAAGGAGACTTTTATACCAAAAAAGCAAACTTTGACTACCTTGGACTGAATATAGATATTTTCAATACACATATACATCTTGATAATTATGATGTGCTGATAGATAAAATGCAGGCAAAATACAAAGAGATTGCTGCGGCGAATGTATATGTAAGCTTTAATGCAAAGAAATCAGAAGGAACAATAAATTTAAACTTTCACAAAATAGAGACACAGGGTCTCTCTCTTGATACACAAAAAGGACCTTTGCATGTAGCCTACCGTATTAATCCAAAGCAGGACACAATAGATATAGATTCTTCAAAATGGCAATACAAAAACAAAATTATTACGTTAGAGAAACTCTCAGTAGATTTTGATCTGAAAAAACTGCAGGCAAATATACCCGCAACGTATTTTAATATCTGGAAAATGACAAATGGATATGTCAATGGAACAATAGACCTCAAAGCATCTAAAACAAATCTTGATGTAGATCTCTTAAAGCTACAGTACAGCGGTATAGAACTCACACAAACAGTAACACCGTTACACATACAATACGACAAGGTTTTATCTGTCTCTTCACAGGAAGATATATTTTTCAATGTTAACGGATCGCAATACAAAGCAAGCAATTTTTATATAAATTTTGATAAACAAAGTATATATTTAAAACATACATTTTTACAAATCAGTGATTATATCAGTACAAAAGTCTATGCTTATTATGATTTTGATTCAAAAAAAGCACATATAAGTTTAAATGACTTTGTATTGAAAAACCCAAAAACAGATGCCATACTCTATAAAAACAATAAAATAATGCTAGGCGGATATATTGACGGCGAAAATATTACAATAGATTCACGAGAACTTGATGCTTCTTTTGTTTCCAATGAAAAACAATGGAAATTAACACTTAATGCTCTTGAGATTCTTGCAAAAAAATCACTTTTTTTACAAAAATATAAACTCAATGAAGGAAAAATCAGTTTTTATAAAAAAAGCGATGCCCCCTATACTCAGTTTAGCGCAACTTTACACTATCCTTATCATTTACTGGTCAACAAAAACAAGGAAATCAGCACCTACACTGTAAGAGGAGAAATTACAAAAAAACAAAAAATTTATCTCAACGTAAACAAGAAAATGCACATTAAAATAGATAAAGATGTTGCAATCAAAATACATGATGCCGGTCTGAATATAGATGCTATTGTCAAACTTGCAAAACAAATAGCAACACAGTCAAATGCAAAAACAGGCAACTTTAAGCTTTCCGCAGATGCGATAGATTCCTATCTTTATCTTGGCAACAACCGATACGCTGTTTCAGATACAATGCATCTG
Organism: Sulfurimonas sp. NWX367; assembly: GCF_039667065.1. NCBI lineage: Bacteria > Pseudomonadati > Campylobacterota > Epsilonproteobacteria > Campylobacterales > Sulfurimonadaceae > Sulfurimonas > Sulfurimonas sp. NWX367. The sequence goes on from NZ_JALCZM010000001.1 coordinate 451,392, forward strand.
CAATATTACAATAATATCCTAACAGCACAACTGATTCACAAAAAAGGAAACGCAGGATTTAAGCTTGAAAACAATACTTTTCATCTTTATGGAGAAAACTTTAATGATAAATTCATGGAAAAACTCTTTGCTCCGTCTAAATTCAGTGGTGGGAGTCTGGACTTTTCTATGAATGGAACACTTGAAGACTACAAGGGTGTTTTTTACATGCATGATACTGTAATGATTGACTATAAACTTCTCAATAATGTCCTGGCTTTTGTCAATACAATACCCTCTCTTGTTACTTTTTCACTGCCTGGTTACAGTAAAAAAGGTTTACATGTAAAGAATGCCTATGTAAAATTTCATGCAAAAAAAGGTGTCTTTGATATTTCAGATATTTATCTTGAATCCAAAGAATTGACAATACTCGGAAAAGGGAGTGCGGATATCAACAAGAACAGTATCAATTTGGTTTTAAATTTAAAAACAGATCTGGGAAGTAATCTCTCAAAAGTACCACTTGTCGGTTATATTATTTTTGATGGAAAAAGTATATCAACCACACTCAAAGTTACAGGGAAGCTCAGCGATCCTACTATAAGTACCATGGTTGCCAAAGATATTATTGTAGCACCGCTCAATATTATCAAGAGAACACTTACCTTTCCTTTTAAAGTGCTTCAAAAACTCTTTTAGGAGTTTTACTACTCATTTCGAAGAACAGTCAGTATATCTACTTCACTTGCCTTTTTGGCAGGATAATAAGAGGAAGCTACAACGATACCAAAAGCACCTGCGACAATAAAAATGAAATCATGAAGTGTCAAGTCCAGGGGAAGTCTCGAAGTAGGATAAACATCTTTTGGCAAAGAGACAATATCAAAAGTACTGAGTAGCCATATACCACTCAGTCCAAAGACAATACCGGCTAAAATACCGGTAATTCCTATAACAATTCCCAAATACAAAAATACTTTTTTAATTTCAGATGTCGTTGCACCCAAAGAGAGCAAAAGTGCTATTTCCCCTCTTCTGTTCATTACAGTCATTAAAAGAGAAGATATGATATTGATAGAAGCAATAAGAATAATAAGCATCAGGACAATAAAAAGAGAAGTTTTTTCCATCTCCAAAGCAGCAAAAAAATTCATATTGTCTTCCCACCAGCCTTTTACTGTTACACTGATTGGCAGCACTTTTTTTATTTTTTTTATATCTTTTCGTGGATCTTTGGAATATATATGAATACCGTCATATTCATTTGCGGCCATATGTTCTATGGTCTGCATAGCCTCCAGTGTTGTGTAGGAGTATGCTTTATCATAAGCAGAAAGTCCTGAATCAAAAAACGACTTGATTTGAAAGCGCTTTATTTTTGGAGTAACAGAGAGTCCGCCCGGTTCCACATTTGTAAAAATATACATCAGTTTATCATTTACATGTAAATTAAATTCTTCTTTAAGAGTTTTTCCTACAACAACATCAAATTTTTTAAAAGTATGCCCGGTAATTGCTTTTGCAAGTACCGAATTGACTTTCACTTCATCCTCAAAGTTTACGCCAAAGAGATACCCGCCTTCAAGTCTTGAACCGCTTCTGGCCATCACAGAAGACTGAATGTAAGGGCTAAACTGCAAATAAGGAAATTTCTCTTCCAAATCCATAAGCAGATTGCTGTTTACAGCACCGTAAAACTTTGGAATGATGGTTAAAGGGTAGTTCATAACAGTCAGTTTGTCTTTAAACTCTTTGTCAAAACCATTCATAAGTGCCATGGCAATAAGAAGTACCATGACACCGAGCGTAATTCCTATAAAGGCTAAAAGTGCAGATATAAAGATAAAAGGCTGCTCCTTGTCAAAGCGTAAAAATCTTTTCACAAGGTAAGAAACTATTGATTTTTTCAAGAAGCAAAAACACCTTTTTTCGGACCGCTTTTTCCACAGCACTGCTTGTACTTTTTTCCGCTTCCGCACGGACAGGGATCATTTCTTGCTATTTTTTTACTCACAACAAAATCATCTTCGGCATCAATATCCACATTGTCATGATGGTTCAGCCGCATCAATGCTTCTTGTGCTTTTTTCTCTTCTTCAAGCTGTTTGGAAATTCTGGCAGCTTCTTCTTCCGGAGATTCCATCTGGAACTGTATAATCTGCAAGGTTTTGATTGTATTGAATTTAATATCATTAATTAATTCGCCAAAAAGACCAAAACTCTCTTTTTTGTACTCAACAAGAGGATCTTTTTGATTATATGCACGCAAACGAATACCGGTTTTCATATTGTCCATTGCATAAAGATGTTCTCTCCAGGCATTATCCAACTCTTTGAGATAAAACTCTTTTTCTATATCCTGTCTTGTCTGCTCATCCAACACGCCCATCTTTTCATCATAAGCCGTTTTTAACAGTTCTGTAACTTTGGCATACAACTCTTCGTATTCAAGCTCTTTTAACTGCTCGATATCCAAATCAAAATTCATCTCTTCCTTAAGAAGCTGAGAGAGTTTTTCAAGATTAAAATCTTCTTTGTCTGCACCGGCAAATATATCCGAGCGAGCTAAAAGATTTACAACATATTCTTCTCTGATTTCATCGATTTTACCAGCAATATCATAATCATCACTTAAAAGTTGATTTCTGAATTTATAAACGATTTTTCTTTGCTCATTTGCAACATCATCATATTCAACAATTTGCTTACGCCCTTCATAGTGCATATTTTCAACTTTTTTCTGTGCTTTTTCAACTGCACGGGTGACCATTCTAGATTCTATATATTCGCCGTCTTCAACACCGAGTCTTTCCATGATGGACTTGATTTTATCACTGCCGAATATTCGCAAAAGATTGTCTTCAAGTGAAAGATAAAACTGTGTTGTTCCGGGATCACCCTGACGCCCGGAACGTCCGCGCAGCTGGTTGTCAATACGGCGGTTTTCATGTCTCTCGGTTCCGATGATATACAAACCACCGAGCTCTTTTACTTCATCACTTACCTTAATGTCAACACCGCGTCCTGCCATATTTGTCGCAATGGTTACAGCACCCTTTGCTCCGGCATGTTTAATAATTTCACTCTCTTGTGCATGGTTTTTTGCATTTAAAACAGTATGTGCAATTTTTTCCTTCTTCAGTATTTCATGCAAAACTTCAGATTTTTCAATAGAAGCCGTCCCTATTAAAATAGGTTGTCCTGATTTGCTTAGTTTTTTAATGGTCTCAATAACAGCTGTAAATTTCTCTTCTTCTGTTTTATATATTAAATCATTCAAATCTTTTCTTGCAATCGGAATATTTGTAGGAATGGAAACAACATCCAAATTATAAATCTGTGCAAATTCTGTTGCCTCTGTTTCGGCAGTACCTGTCATTCCCGCAAGTTTGTCATACATTCTGAAGTAGTTTTGAAAAGTAATATCTGCAAGTGTTTGTGTTTCTTCTTTTATTTCCACACCCTCTTTGGCTTCAAGTGCCTGATGCAGTCCTTCTGAAAAACGACGTCCTTCGCTTAATCGGCCCGTAAATTCGTCAACAATAACCACTTCCCCGTCATTGACAACATAATCAACATCTTTTTCAAAAAGGTAATTTGCCTTTAAAGCCTGGTCAAGCATATGCGGCAAAGAAGCATTCTCTGCACTGTAAAGATTTTCAACACCAAAAAGTTCTTCCGCTTTTGTGATACCCTCTTCTGTAATCAATATCACTTTGTCTTTTTCATCAACAGTAAAATGTTCCTCTTTATTCAATTCCAAAGCAACTCTGTTTGCTTTGAGATAATCCTGCATATTTCTGTTTGTGGGCCCTGAAATTATCAAAGGCGTTCTCGCCTCATCAATTAAAATAGAATCCACTTCATCGACAATTACGAAATTGTGTCCACGCTGGACCATCTGGTCTTTTGAATAACTCATATTGTCACGCAAATAGTCAAAGCCGAACTCATTGTTTGTACCGTAGGTAATATCCGCATCATAAGCAGCTTTTTTCTCTGCAGGATCATGCATGTCTTCGAGAATCGTGCCTACACTGTAGCCCAGAAAATTGTACAGCACACCCATCTCTTTTGCATCACGGGAAGCCAGATAATCATTCACTGTTACCAAATGAACGCCCTTGCCTGTCATTGCATTGAGAGTAATGGCAAGTGTAGCCACAAGAGTTTTTCCTTCACCGGTTTTCATTTCGGCAATTCTACCCTCATGTAAAACCATACCGCCTATAAGCTGAACATCAAAATGACGCATATTCAAAACACGTTTTGCAGCTTCTCTTGTTATGGCAAAAGAATCATACAACACATCATCCAGAGTTTTCTCGCCGCTCTGTACACTTTGTTTCAAATCTTCAAAAGCATTTTTGAGTGCATCATCACTTAAAACTTCATATTTGCTTTCAAGTTCATTAATCTTTTTAACTTTTTTAGTATATTTTTTTAATTCTCGGTCATTTGCAGTACCAAATACCTTACCCATGAATGCTTGTAGCATTTGCAACCTTATTATCGTTACTATATAATTTACTATATAGTAATCGCTGAAATTGTTCTTATTTTATCACATTAAATCTAATAAATAGTATAAATGAATAATTTGCTATAATTTCTTTTTAAAGGAGAAAAATGAAAAGAATAATTTTAGCTGCATTGTTGATAACATCTGGCTATGCAAGTATAAAAAATATAAACAGTTTTGAAGCAGATTTTTTACAAAGAATAGTAGATGACAAAGGTGTGAAGATAACATATACGGGGCATGTAACAGCTTCTAAACCTCGTTATGCTCTTTGGCAGTATACAAAACCTGTGCAAAAAAGTGTTTATATTCTACAAAATAAAATTGTAGTTATTGAACCGGAGTTAGAACAGGTCATCATTAAACATCTTAATGGAGATTTTGATCTTTTTAAAATTATTCACAATGCAAAAGAGATCGCAAAAGGGAGTTATTTAGCGAATTTTCAGAATAAAGAATACATCATAAAAACAGAAAATTCCATCATTAAATCTATTTCATACAAAGATGAACTTGAAAATGATATAAAGATTGTATTTAAAAACCAAGAAGTAAATAAAAAAATATCGCAAGATAAATATGTACCGGATATTCCGGATGAATATGATATAGTCAGTGAGTAATATGTAACAAAAACGGATTTAGTCCGTTTTTGCATACAGCTAGTTAAGCTTGGCAAAAATGGATTTAGTCCATTTATTGCACTGTGAATTTAGTTCAGCTTGGCAAAAATGGATTTAGTCCATTTATTGCACTGTGAATTTAGTTCAACTTGTAATCTTTGATTAGGTTGAAGTTTAGATATTTATAGATATCGTCTTCTTTGCCTTCTATTTTTTTCGTTAACTCCAAGTACTCTTCTTTTGTCGGAATTTTTCCAAGAAGTGAACATACCGCTGCAAGTTCAGCAGAACCAAGATAAACCTGTGCTTCTTTTCCTAAACGGTTGTCAAAGTTACGTGTTGATGTTGAAAACACTACTGCACCATCTGATACACGTGCCTGATTCCCCATACATAATGAACATCCCGGAACTTCTGTTCTTGCACCTGCAGCACCAAAGATTGCATAGTAGCCATCTTCTACAAGTTGTTTCTCATCCATTTTTGTCGGAGGGCAAACCCATAAACGGGTAGGAACAGCACCTTCGCCTTTTAATACTTCACCAAGTGCACGGTAGTGGCCGATATTTGTCATACATGAACCGACAAATACTTCATCAATTTTATGCGGACGTTTAGGGTCAGCTAAAATCTCTGAAAGTGTAGCAACATCATCCGGATCATTCGGGCATGCCAAAATAGGCTCTGTGATTTGATCCAAATCAATCTCAAGTACTGCCGCATATTCTGCATCTTCATCCGCTTTCATCAGTTCAGGTTTTTCCAACCACTCTTCCATTTTCACAATACGACGTGCCAATGTACGATGGTCTTCATATCCTGCATCAATCATAGAATTTAAAAGTGTAATATTAGATTTTAAGTACTCAATAATTGGTTCTTTGTCTAACTGAACTGTACATGCTGCAGCAGAACGTTCTGCTGATGCATCTGACAACTCAAATGCCTGTTCGGCTTTCAGATCAGGCAAGCCCTGAATTTCCAAAATACGCCCGGCAAAAATATTTTTCTTTCCTTTTTTCTCAACTGTCAAAAGACCTTCTTTTATAGCCTGATGAGGAATAGCATTAACCAAGTCACGTAATGTGATTCCCGGTTGCATTTTTCCTTTAAATTTTACAAGAACTGATTCTGGCATAGTCAAAGGCATAGAACCTGTAACTGCTGCAAATGCAACGATTCCGGAACCGCCTGGAAAAGAGATACCGATAGGAAAACGAGTATGTGAATCTGCACCCGTACCTACAGTATCCGGAAGAACCATTCTGTTTAGCCATGAGTGGATAATGCCGTCACCAGGACGAAGAGCAACACCTGAACGGTTTGCAATAAAGTCAGGTAATGTATGGAACATCTTAATATCTGACGGTTTTGGATACGCAGATGTATGACAGAAAGTCTGTAATACCAAATCAGCATTGAACCCAAGCGCAGCAAGTTCTTTGATCTCATCTCTTGTCATAGGACCTGTTGTGTCTTGAGAACCGACTGTACTCATTTCAGGCTCACAATACATACCCGGACGAACACCATCCATTCCACATGCTTTACCAACCATTTTTTGTGCTAAAGTATACCCTTTACCAGTATCTTCAGGCTGATCAGGTGTTAAGAAAATATCAGCCGGAGCTTTTCCTAAAACACTGCGTGCTTTGTTTGTAAGCCCACGACCGATAATAAGTGGAATACGACCGCCTGCACGTACTTCATCAGTAATAGTATTTGGTTTTAATGTAAATGTAGCGATGCATTTACCGTCTTTATGTGCTTCACCTTTATACGGATAGATGTCAATAACATCACCTGTTTCCATTTGGGAAACATCAAGTTCGATTGGAAGTGCTCCCGAGTCTTCTGCTGTTGCAAAGAAAATAGGTGCGATTGTTCCGCCAAGAACTACACCGCCGGTACGTTTGTTTGGAACACCCGGAATATCCTCTCCCATGTGCCACTGTACAGAGTTGATACCTGATTTACGGCTTGAACCGGTACCTACAACATCACCAACATAAGCAACAGGATGACCAAGCTCTTTCAGTCTGTTAATAGTTCCGATTGGATCTTCCATTTTTGCAGCAAGCATAGAGTTTGCGTGCAAAGGAATGTCTGAACGTGTAAATGCTTCAGAAGCAGGAGACAAATCATCAGTGTTTGTTTCACCAGGAACTTTAAATACGGTAACAGTTAATTTTTCAGGAAGTTCAGGTTTTTTTGTAAACCAGTCAGCGTCTGCCCATGCATTTAAAACGTGAGTTGCTGCAGTCACACCTTTTTTGTGCAACTCTTCAACATCATTGAACGCATCATATACCAATAATGTACTGGAAAGTGCTTCAATAGCTGCTGCAACAACTTTTACATTTTTTGACGTTAAAGCATCAATTAATGGTTTCACATTGTATCCGCCAAGCATCATACCAAGCATTTGGACAGCTTTTTCAGGTGGAATAGCTGCCACATGATGTTCTTCACTTGCCAATTCGTTTAAAAATGCTGCTTTGACATAGGCTGCATCATCTACACCCGGAGATACACGATTTTCTAAAAGATCCAGCATCTCTTCAACATATTCACCTGTTTTAATAAACTCGATAACTTCTACTGTCTGTTCAGCAGTAAGAGGTAATGGAGGGACACCAAGTGCCGCTCTTTCTTCTACATGTGCTTTATAGTCTTCTCTAAATCCCATAATACTTCCTATTGTAAATTTAATTTGGGGACATTATAGCTAAAAGAAAAGTAATCATATCGACAGTGTTACGAATCTATACATCTATATTATGTAAAATTACTTTATTGTATAGAAAAGTAACACTAGAGTCTGCGTTTTGCAATTTCAGTGCAGATGATTTCTCTGTCACTGCCCATATAGTTGTTTTTGAGCCATAACAGATAAGAATCAGGCAGTTCATTGTAAAGCATTCCTTTGTATTGCCCAAAAGAAATTCTGGCGCTGGTTTGCGGAGCACAAACAGCTTCCTCAACCAAAGCTTCTACATGTAACATATCAAGAAGCTTTACAAATTCCCGATATTCAAGTTTTTTTCCAATACTGAATGTGTAGGCAGTAAAATCAAAGTACCCTTTTCTTTGCGCAACAAATGCTTCTATTTCCTGTATCTGTTCAACACGTAATTTTTCCAGATTCTTTACATGTACACAAAAAGAATCTTTTTGTTTCATAAATATAAAATGCGGTTTTGGCATTACAATATCTCTCTGACACCCTTGGCATTTGGAGAAGAGAGAACTCCTTCATTTTCAAGCTGTTCTATCACTCTTGCAGAACGGTTATATCCAATCTGTAGTTTTCTTTGCAGATAAGAAATAGATGTTTTTCTGTCAGTTAAAACTACATTTTTCGCCTCTTCGTACAAAGGATCAAGTTCTTCATAGCTTTCATTAGAGCCTGAAGCAGAACCACCTTCGGCATTCGTCTCTTCTATCAAAAAGCTTTTGTCATAATTTGGTTCTCGCTGCGCTTTAATAAAATCTACTATCTTCTCTATCTCTTCTTCTGTAGCCCACGGAGCATGCAGGCGTACCAAAGCCGGCGAACCCGGAGGCGTAAAGAGCATATCTCCACGCCCCAGAAGTGATTCTGCACCCATTTGGTCTAAAATGATTTTTGAATCAATCTTTTGTCCTACTCTGTAGGATATGCGTGAAGGCAGGTTGGCTTTAATAAGTCCCGTAACAACATCTACAGACGGTCTTTGTGTCGCGATGATAAGATGAATTCCACAGGCACGTGATTTTTGTGCAAGTCTTGCAATGGAGAGTTCAACATCTTTGCCGCTTGTCATCATCAAGTCAGCCAATTCATCAATAATTACCACTATATAAGGGAAATGTTCACCACCCTCCTTTTTTACTTTTTCATTATAATTTTCAATATTTTTGGTACGACTCTCAGCCATGAGTTCGTAACGCCGTTCCATTTCACCGACCATATTATTAAGTGAGACAATAGCCTGTTTTGGCTTTGTAATGACAGGAGTAAGCAGATGCGGGATATCATTATATATGGAAAACTCAAGCATTTTCGGGTCAATCATCAAAAGACGCAGCTGATCAGGAGAATTTTTATATAAAAGTGAGAGTATCATAGCATTGATCCCGACACTTTTCCCGCTTCCTGTTGTACCTGCTATAAGCAAATGCGGCAACTTTTTTAAATCAGTAATAAAAGGCTTGCCGACAATGTCTTTTCCAAGCGCTATAGTAAGTGGTGAGGCCGAGTCTTTAAAGAGTTTGTCATCTAAAAGCTCACGCAGATAAATCGTATCGACTGTTTCATTGGGAATCTCTATTCCTACAACATCTTTTCCCGGGATAGGTGCCTGAATACGAATAGTCTCCGCTGAAAGCGCCATCGCCAAATCATCTTGGAGGTTAAGTATTTTACTCACTTTCACATTGGCTGCCGGTTTAAACTCAAAGGTAGAAACTACAGGACCTGCATAGGTACGCACAACATCTCCGTCAATTTTAAAATGTGCCAGCTTTTCAATAAGATAGCGTATCTTGTCATCAAGCTCTTTTTCATCCACATTATGTGTTGTTTTATTCGGCTTTTGCAAAAAATCTACAGAAGGCAGCTTAAAGTTTTTGGGTTTTTCTACCTTCCCTTTTTCAATATTAGCCAGGAGTTTTGCATTTTCTTCAAGCTCATCAACGATAACAGTATTTTTATGCTCTTTTACATCCGCGGCAATATCTAAAATAGTTTTTTTTGTCTCACTTGTTTCTTCTGCCGGTACATGCTTTTTTTCTTTTCTTAGATATGCCGGTTTGTCTATTTCTTCGTCTTGGGTTTGTTCAACATGCTCTGTCTCTTTGTTCTCTTCTTTTTGCATGATTTCATCTTGTTGCAAGGTCTCACTCTGTTCCTTTTCAACAAAAGTTGCTGCATTCTTCGGTTTGTTGGATTTGAGTGAAGATATGACTACATGTAAGATCTCCGAACTGCTTTTATCAAAAAGAATCACCATGGCAACCGCCGTAATAATAAACCAAAATACCCATAATCCGAAAACACCTATATAGGGAGATAAAAAGTCTACAAAATCTGCACCGAATTTTCCTCTGTATTCATTTGTTATGAGCAGGGCCTGTGCGATAAGAGAAGAGCATAAAAGCAAAAAAGAAGCAACACCCAGTTCTAACTTTCTAAAACCAAAAGATGTATCTTTATACAGAAAATACAAAGGAAACAGCAGCACAAAGAGATATACAAACGATATATAACCAAAATAAAGCTGATTGTAAGAAGAAAAAGTAGCACCATAACTGCCCATAAGCCCAGTTGGACCAAAAAGAGTTGAAAAACCGAGATAAATTAATACACCAAAAATGATAATAAACAGAGTATCTTTCAAGCTAGAAAACCTTTATAGTAAGAAGGGATAAATAATATATAAAAGTATATCCTATAAATAATTTACCAGACTTAATTGCGAAATTTTTCCCACAGTTGAGAGCATCGCCTGATAGTTTAAGTTAAGTTGAGACAAACGCAAAGAGGCCTCTGCAATGTCTGTATCTATTACTTCAGAGCGCAGGGTCATTGTACTGACTTCCAGCAGACTTGTTCTTTCGAGTGAAGTGTTTAAGGTATTTGACTGTGCACCAACAACCGAATGGCTTCTGGAGACATGTGACTGCAGTTTGTCTATTGCTGCAAGCGCATTTTCTATTCCTTGATTTCGCATATTTCCGCTGGAACTGTCCGGATAAAGTTTATGATCTTCTACAGCACTAATGGCTTCATCAAGATTTTTAAAAAAATCTGTTTTTGGATCAACAATAGTTAAAGCGTTGTTTGCATTAAAGGTCATAACAGAAGCATCTGCTGTAAAATTATCACTGTTAGCATCATAAAGTGCTATTGTCGATTGTGTCTGAGTAGCAGTCAAGTCAGTGAATTTCAACTTTCCGTCATAGGTTAAAGAAGTGTTTCCCTGTGTGTTTGAAGCTATTATTGCATTATCATAGTCATTTGCTGCAGTTCCGGCAGGTAGGTTATTGGTAACAATCATATTGACAACATCCATCAGTTGCTGATAGGTTACATTATCTGCAGCTGTTGCTGTTCTTGGAGTCTGCATATTAAAAATATCATAAGTATTTCCACCAATTGTAAAAGTTGAACCTGCGGAATCTAAATTTATTGTTGCGGTATAAGGATTACCGTTAATATCATTTCCTTCCAGATTCAATACGGTTGCATCAAGCGTACCGGGTGTTCCCTGAGACAAATCAGCTACTTCTGAAATTTTTGCAGATGGAGAGGCAAAGGCATTTGTCTCTTTTAGAATCTGAGGGACATTTGATGTGAGTTCTGCGCCGCTTTTGGAAAATTGTGTTCTGTCATACACTATCCCTTCTATATTGCTGGCTGCACCGGCAGCCGGTATGAAACCTGACTGGATAAACTCTTTGACATAGAGGCTTGATGTAGCAGTTCCGTCTTTTATTTTTGCATAATCTTTTTCACCGACATCCAGCAAATCTATATCATTTACGAGTGCATCATTGTTTTGGGTATCACCGTTTTCATCTGTCGTCAAATCAAAATCAACCGCCCCCACCATATGAAAATCCAGTTTGCTTGAACCTTTCTGTTTGTCTTGGACAACAATCTGTCCATTTGCATTTAAACTTACATTAACAACATTTATACTGCCGTTGTTTCCGTATGCTTTGCCTATTTCATCCAGTAAATCGCTTACTTTTGCCGTATCGTCAAACTCTTTTCTGACTTTAAAGGCGGTGCCGTCACTTCTGGTCCCTCTGATATAAAAATAATTTTTGTTGACTGTAGTTGTATCATCATCTATATCACCCATCAAATCTCTAATACTGCTGTCTGTAGTAATTATTCCACCGTTAATCAAATCATTGTTGATTACATTTGTTGTGATTTCTCTTTTTGTATTTTGTTCTTCGCCTAAAAAAAGTTCTGTTCCGGTGAGATTATACTTTTGTGTGGAATTTGAACCAAGCACAGAGTTCATTCCTGCATCATTCCCCTGATATATTCCGTTTGCATCTATCGGTTTTGTATTGACAGCAGAACCAGAAAATAAAAACTGCCCGTTAATCGAAGTGTTTGCCAGGTTTTTAAAATGTTTTTCCAAACCCCGAAGCTCTCCGGCTATGGCATCAAGAGAGTCCGGGCTGTGTGTGCCGTTTGCGGCATTTATAAGCAGAGTCTTCATTCTGTCAAGTGAAGTTTCAAACTCATTGAGAACAACATCTGTCTGATTTGAAATTTTATACCCGCTTTCTGTACTCTTTTTCACCTGCCCTATTGTAACGAGCTCATTGTCAAGCCGCATAGTTTCTGTAAATGTTCTTACATCATCTTTGGCATATTGAATTTTCAATCCTGAGGCAATCTGCTTATTTACATCAAAAAGTTCATTGTTTATTTTTAAATTATTTGTAGCATACAGACTGTTGTAATACATACTTGATGTTACACGCATAATATCTCTCCGTTTTCAAAATATTGTTTGGTTTCTGGCAATTATTGGCAAAGTATAGCAATAAAAGTTCCATTTAATGGTATTATCGGCCAAATATTATTTACTTTTAAGTAAATTCCTACTATCATTCCAACTTCAACAGCTGATTTGCCAGAGTGATGGAACGGTATACATAGCGGATTCAAAATCCGCCGCCTCACGGCTTAGGGGTTCAAATCCCCTCTCTGGTACCACTTTTTACAGTTGTTAGTTCTCAAAATGAGAGATACTTATGTTATTTCTAAAAATAATTCTTCTACTCATCTCTTTTTCAACTATTTTCGCTGCCAACACTCTTCGAAGCAATTATTATATAAAAAATGACTTTATTATGCTTTCAGATATTGTACCTGTAAGTAAAAAAAATGACAGAAAACTTTTTGATATAGACAAAAACAGACATTCAAAACGCATACAAAAAAAAGAACTTTTAAAAATACTTCACAAAAGCGGCTTTGACAACTTTACTTCAAAACACAGTTACATACAGTTCACAAAAAAAAGCCCTATCAATACAACGTATATAAAAAACAGTATAAAAAAGCACTATAGAGAAAAATATAAAAATATAAAAATATCTACAATAACGCTCTTTCCCACACATTATATGGAAGAACTCCCAAAACGCTACACTGTTCATTTTAGCACCAAAGCACACTTGTCCAACAAGGGCATTTTATATATAAAAACAGATGATAATAAAAAAATATTTTTTAAATATAAAATTTTAGCCACTGTTTCCATTTTGTTTGCCAGAAAAAACATCAAAAAAGATAATGAACTCACCAATATAAATACACAAAAAAAGAGTATAATACTAGATAAATTCAAAGCGATGCCTTTAGAGGGTTTACATGTAAAGCACTACCAAAGTAAGCACAACATTAAAGCAGGTAATATCATAACAAAAAGAGATGTTGTCGGTTTGTTTTTAGTCAAACGCGGCTCGAGTGTCAGTGTTAATTTTAACAACAATGCAATACATATCTATTTTTCTGCAAAAGCACTTCAAAACGGAAGACTTGGAGACACTGTCAGTGTTATAAAGAGAAATGGAAAAAAAATAAGAGTTGTTATAACCGGAAAGAACAAAGCAGAGGTACAATGAAAAAAAGAAAAATAGTAGTTGCAAGCAGTGGGGCCAGTGGTGTGAACCTTGGTCTGAAAATCATTCAGCTTCTTCCTAAATCTGTTGAAAAACATTTTATCATGACAGAAAATTCAGAAAAAGTACTTGTACATGAAATGAGTAATGTCACTGCCCATAATAATAAAAACATTGCAGCCTCTGTTGCATCAGGCTCTTTTGGGGTTGATGCTATGATTATCGCACCGTGTTCTATGAATACACTGGCAAAAATAGCCTGTGGAATTTCGGACAACTTGATTACACGGTGCGCTGCAGTTGTAATCAAAGAACAGAAAAAGCTTATTTTAGCACCGAGAGAGATGCCTTTTTCTGCCATTAATTTAGAGAATATGCATAAACTTGCAAGCCTTGGTATCATTATTGCGCCGCCTGTTATGGCATATTATTCAAAGCAGCAGACACTTGATGAAATGGAAAATTTTCTCATTGGCAAATGGTTTGATTTACTGGAAATTGAAAACAGTTTATATAAAAGGTGGCAAATTGAAGAGTCGTAAAATCGCTTTATACCCGGGAACATTTGATCCGATAACAAATGGACATTTTGATATTATCGAACGTGCAAAAAATTTATTTGATGAAGTGATTGTCGCTGTTGCTCAGTCAAAAGACAAAAATCCCATGTTTAGCCTCGAACAAAGAATAAAAATGGTCGAAATTGCCGTCAAAGACATCAAAGATGTCCGTGTTACAGGTTTTAACAACCTTACTATAGATCTGGCACACGAACATGATGCAAGGGTGCTTATACGAGGGCTTCGTGCTGTAAGTGACTTTGAATACGAGTTGCAACTCGGCTATCTCAACAACTCCCTTGATGAAAACATAGAAACGGTCTATTTGATGCCAAAACTCAAACATGCTTTTATCAGTTCTTCTATTGTCAGGAATCTTTTAAAGTTTAACGGAAAAACAGATCACCTCTTACCAAAAGAAGTACAGCAGGTTATAGGGAGTCTGCGCTGATGTATATTGCAATAGAAGGTATTGATACAGCCGGGAAAAGTACACAGATAGAAGCACTGAAAAAGTACTTTCCTGATGCAGTCATTACAAAAGAACCCGGTGGAACTGCTATAGGACAAGAAATTCGCAGACTTGTTTTGAGTGCAAAAACAAAAAGCAAAAGAGCAGAGTTTCTTCTTTTTCTTGCAGACAGAGCAGAACATATAAAAGAGGTAATAGAACCAAATCTGCACAAAATGATTATTTCAGACAGAAGTGCTGTAAGTGGTGTCGCCTATGCACTCACCCAGGGAAGTATCAGTAAAAAAGATTTGATCAGTTTGAATGATTTCGCAACAAAAAAAATATATCCCCAGGCAATTTTTTTACTGCGTCTGACAAAACAGGAACTCAAATACAGACTTTCGCAAAAAAAACTTGACGGCATTGAACTCAGAGGCAGTGAATATTTGTTAAAGATTCAAGAGAGTATCAAAGAAGCAAGTCTTCTTCTGGGTGTGCCGTTGATTGAAATTGATGCCACAAAAAACAGAGATGAAATTACAAAAGAAATATTAGATAATATTAAAAATGAAACAATGCTAAAAGGATAAAGAATTATGATTAAATCACTAAGAGGTATGAATGATATACTTGATGAAAACGAATCAAAACGATTTACTTATTTTTTGGATGTGGCACAAAACATTGCCAGAAGATATGGTTTTCACTATATAGAAACACCACTTTTAGAAGAGACGGCACTTTTTAAACGCAGTGTCGGAGAGAGCAGTGACATTGTCGGTAAAGAGATGTACCAGTTTACGGACAAGGGAGGCAATGATGTATGTCTGCGCCCTGAGGGAACAGCCGGTGTTGTACGGGCTTTTATTCAAAAAAAATTAGACAAAGCAGGCGGAATTCACAGATTTTTTTATCATGGTCCTATGTTTCGTTATGAAAGACCACAGAAAGGACGTTTGAGAGAGTTTCATCAGTTTGGAGTTGAAAGTTTCGGTATTGAGAGTGTGTATGAAGATGCAAATATGATCATGATGGTCAGTGACATACTCAAAGAACTTGGTATCGGCTATAGACTACAGATCAATTCACTCGGTGACAACAACTGCATGCCTGAGTACCGTGACACCCTTGTCTCTTTTATAGAAAGTATTGAAGATGAAATTTGTGAAGACTGTAAACGAAGAAAAAGTACGAACCCCATCCGTGTTCTTGACTGTAAAAATGAAAAGTGTCAATCTTTGTACGAAAATGCTCCAAAACTTTTACATTCACTGTGCGAAAACTGTGACAATGACTTTGAAAAACTGAAAAAAATACTTGATGCAAATGACATCAGCTATGAAGTAGATACGAATCTTGTACGAGGACTTGACTACTACTCCAAAACCGCTTTTGAATTTGTCAGTGACAATATAGGCAGTCAAAGTGCTATTGCCGGTGGTGGAAGATATGACAGACTTGTAGAGTTTTTAGACGGTCGCCCTACCCCTGCTGTAGGTTTTGCGATGGGTATTGAAAGACTGTTGGAACTCATACAAATGCCACAGGAATTAAGAGAAGGCTATTATCTTGGTGCTATGGACGAAGAAGCCATCGATACAATAATCACGCTGACGCATAAAAAAAGGGCTACAGACAAAGCAGTTTGCGATTATAAGGCGAAAAACCTCAAAAATCATCTCAAAAGTGCGGATAAAATGAATGCAAAATACTGCTGCGTTATTGGTACAAATGAAATGAGCAACGGAACAATTTGGGTTAAAGATTTAGAAAATAAAATTGAAAAGACAATTCCGCTCAAAGAATTTTAGATGGAGTGGGTTCATGGTTTATGGCACTTTTTAGACGAATTTGTAGAATATTTTGCCGTGCTCATCATAATAGCAGTCATCGCTCTTTACATATACGACAGATATGTGCAAAGACAGCATGCTCTTCTTGTAAACTACCCGATTATAGGAAGATTTCGTTATTTTTTTGAGGCCCTCCGTGAACCACTGCGTCAATATTTTGCAGAAGAATCTTTTTATGACTCCAAAGACAAGGTTGACTGGGTGTATACAGCAGCCAAGAACAAACCAAACTACCAGTCATTTTCCGTAAGCCAGCCCTTTTCAGGATCAAGATTTATCTTAAAACATGCTACAAGTGTTTTAAACGATGAGGAAGTTGATCAAAACATGCAGGTAGTTTTTGGAAAGAACAGAAAATACCCTTTTGTATCGCAAACACCGATTATCCGTTCTGCTATGAGTGACGGTGCCCTGTCTCCCGAAGCAGTAAGAGCCTTTAGCTTAGCGGGAAGAGATTCCAACCTGACAATCAATACAGGAGAAGGTTCACTTACTTCCAACCATCTTTTTACCCTCAAAATAGATCCGAACAATTCAAAATATCTTGAAGTTGTCAAAAGTACCCCTTTTGCAGAACTTGCTTTTAAAATCGGAGATTTTTTCTTTAATAAAAAAGTAGCGCTGAAATGGTACAGAGATATTTTACTGAATGAAAAAACCCAAAATACCTATATTTATGATACCTCCAGCCACCTTCTTTTTCGTGTGAACTGGGAAGCAGCCATAGAATATTTTCCGCGGGAAGTTCCAAAGGAGCTGCCGGATATGATTTTTCAAATCAGTTCTGGTTTGTATGGTGTCAGAGACAAAAACGGAAATTTTGATAAAGAAAAATATAAAAAAATAATGAAATTTTGCAAAATGACTGAAATTAAAATAGCTCAGGGAGCAAAACAGACAGGCGGAAAACTCGCAGGTTCAAAAGTAACAGCGGACATAGCCTACTACCGTGGTGTTGAAGAGGGAAAAGACATCATTTCTCCCAACAGGTTCCCTTATGCAGATACAATAGAGGATCTTTTAAATTTTATTGAAAAACTGCAAAGACTCTCAGAAAAACCGGTTGGATTCAAAATAGTCATTTCAGACATAGCCTCTGTAGAAACACTGGTACAAAAACTTGCCAAAAGAAAAAATTATGGTGAATTTATACCAGATTTCATCACAGTGGACAGCGGTGAGGGTGGCAGCGCAACTGCTCCGCTTGAGCTAATGGAATCAGTAGGCCTCACAACAAACAACTCACTTTATATTCTGGATATGCTCTTAAAAAAATATAATATCAGAGAAGATGTCAAAATCATTGCCAGTGGAAAAATTCTAACACCCGATGATGCTGTCATCACCTTGTGTATGGGGGCTGATGCTGTAGGCATTGCACGCGCATTTATGATGAGTGGCGGGTGTATCCGGGCAAAAATGTGTTCTGGTTTTGGAACACATGTCTGCCCGGTCGGCATGGCAACACAGGATCCAAAAAAAAGAGCCTCCTATCTTGTAATAAAAAAAGGCATACAAATTGGACACTATCATAAAAATCTTCTTAAAAGTATGAAGACTGTCATGGCAGTAATGGGTATAAAAAGTATTAAAGACTTAAACAAAAGCCTCCTTACCTATAAAAACAGAAGTGGTGAAATATATTTTGATATTGACAAATATTTTCAGCAAAAATTTAAAATTTAAAATTTAGGATAAATGATGAATAATTTCGGCCTTGATATCTGGGCAAACAAAAACTTTATTATAGAAGACGGTGAAATCAAACTTAATTACAAATCTATGCCTTCTCTGCTTGATATAGTCAACAATATACGGGCAAAAGATGTTAAAGGACCTCTCCTTTTACGATTTCCTCATTTGGTCAAAAGACAGATTAAAACACTCTACAACTATTTTGAAAAAGCTATTGAAGAAAACAGCTATAAAGGAAAGTTTAAAGCTGTTTTTCCGCTCAAAGTAAACCAGTTTCCGGCAGCTGTTGAGGCAATTACATCACAGGGTGCAAAGTACAACTACGGACTTGAAGCCGGAAGCAAGGCTGAACTTATTTTGGCAATGAGCAAAGTGCTTGACGGAGCCAACATTACTGTCAACGGCTTCAAAGACGAAGAGATGCTTACGCTGGGATTTATAGCAGCACACAGTGGTCAAAATATCACCATCACCATAGAAGGGCTCAATGAACTTGAAACCATTATTGATGTAGCTTCCAAATCCAATTTAAAAGTTCCAAATATCGGCATACGTGTCAGGCTGCACAGTGCAGGCAGCGGCATATGGGCAAAAAGCGGCGGAATGGATGCAAAATTCGGACTGACTTCAACAGAAATCATTGAGGCAATAAAACTCCTCAAAGATGCGAATTTGCTTGAGAAACTGACAATGATTCATTTTCATATCGGCTCACAGATAGCAGACATTGCTCCGCTGAAAAAAGCACTCCGTGAAGCCGGAAATATCTATGCGGAACTGAAAAAAATGGGTGCTGATGCACTTTCAAGTATCAACATCGGCGGCGGTTTGGCTGTAGAATATGACCAACATGAAAAATCACATGCACGTAACTACTCAATAGATGAATTTTCAAGTTCTGTTGTTTTTTTACTTGGTGAAATCATGGACAGCAAAAATGTTGCACATCCGGATATATTTACGGAATCAGGACGTTTTATAGTTGCTTCACATGCTGTATTGATTACACCTGTTTTAGAACTTTTCACTCAGGATTATCAGGAAAAACTTTTAAATTTTAAAGAGTCAAATCCGCCTTTGGTTGAAGAACTGATAGAATTGAACAGACTTCTTAACAATGCCAACTGTATAGAATATCTTCATGATGCGCTTGATCATATGGAATCACTTTTCACGCTTTTTGATTTAGGCTATATTGATCTTCAAGACCGTTCAAACGCAGAAATTCTGGTGCATAATATTATAAAAAAAGCACTCTATCTTAAATCAGCCAATCCGACCAATGAACTCGAACAGCTCCAGATCAAGCTCCAGGAACGCTATCTCATTAATGCTTCTGTTTTTCAGAGTCTGCCTGATTACTGGGGACTGGGACAGCATTTTCCTGTGATGCCCATTCATCATTTAAACACAACCCCGCTCAGAGCAGCCTCTCTTTGGGATATTACCTGTGACAGTGACGGAGAAATAGGCTTTGATCCGGACAAACCTTTATATCTCCATGATGTTAATATTGATGAAGAAGATTATTTTTTAGCTTTTTTCAATATTGGTGCCTATCAGGAGACACTGGGAATGAACCATAATCTTTTTACACACCCCAGTGAATATACAATTTCAATCAATGACTCCGGATACAATATAACAAATGCAGTAGAATCAAAAAGTATTTTGGAGATACTTGAATCAATAGGATATGACAAACATGAAATATTAAATCAAGTTAAAAACAAACTCTCAAATGCCAGCTTTATTACAGAAAAAGAAAAAAATGATACACTGCTACAGCTAGAAAGATTTTTATATCAAAATGGCTATTTAAGAACAACAAATTAAGGATGAGCATGGGAATATTTGCCGATATCAAGGAAGACTTTTCAAATGCGTACAGAAATGATCCTGCATTAAATTCAAAAATTGATTTTTTATTTAATTACCCTGGTGTATGGGCAGTTGCATGGTACAGAATAGCGCACAAACTTTATACAAACAACTTTACCCGTACAGCAAGGACAATCATGGGAATAACCCAAATACTTACAAATATTGACATCCACCCTGCCGCGAGTATTGGTAAGCGCGTCTTTATTGACCACGGTTTTGGAGTTGTAATCGGAGAGACTGCCATCATTGAAGATGATGTGCTCATATATCAGGGTGTAACACTCGGTGGTGTTTCTTTAACTCACGGCAAACGACATCCGACTATCAAAAAGGGAGCGGTAATCGGAGCCGGCGCAAAGATACTGGGAAACATCACAATAGGCGAATATGCAAAAATCGGTGCCAACTCGGTTGTCGTCAAAGAAGTTCCTGATTGTTCCACAGCAGTCGGTTTGCCTGCACATATCATTGAAAAAGGGAGATGTAAAGATCCTTTTATGCACAATATGCTCCCTGATATAAACAAAGAGATGTTTGAATACCTTCTCAAGCGTGTGGCTATACTTGAACATATTTTAGTAAAAGAAAATAAAGATCTTCTAGATCAAGACCTTGAACTTGAACATATATATGAATCTTTTATAAAATCAATGAAAAATTAATTTTTCGCTCTTTTCTCAACAAATATACATCTTTTTTTTAGTATAATTTATCAAATATATTATAAAAAAGGGTTCAAATGCTAGCAAAACGCATAGATAAACTATCTGAATCAATTACAATAGCAATTACAGCGCTTGCACAAGAGTTAAAAGCAGAGGGTAAAGACATTCTCAGTTTTTCAGCCGGAGAACCGGATTTTGATACACCCAGAGTTATCAAAGACGCGGCTATAGATGCAATCAACAACGGTTTTACAAAATATACCGCAGTAGATGGGATTCCGGCCATCAAAGAAGCAGTCGCTGCCAAACTCAAAAGAGATAACGGTTTAACATATGACCCTAACCAGATTATCATTAACAATGGCGCAAAACATTCCTTGTTTAATCTTTTTTCTGTAACAATTGAAAAAGGCGATGAGGTTATTATTCCTGCGCCATACTGGGTAACCTACCCTGAACTTGTGAAATATTTTGACGGGACTGTCGTAGAAATTCAGACAAGTGATGCGACTGCCTTTAAAATCACTCCCCAACAGCTCAAAAAAGCATTGACACCAAATACAAAAATGCTGATTCTTACAACACCGTCAAATCCTACCGGTGCAGTTTATTCCAAAGAAGAACTCACTGCTTTGGCAAAAGTGCTTGAAGGGACGGATGTTCTCGTAGCCAGCGATGAAATGTATGAAAAACTGATATATGACGGGGATTTTACTTCAGCAGCAGCAGTCAGTGAAAACATGTTTAAAAGAACAATCACCATCAATGGTTTAAGCAAGTCAGTTGCCATGACAGGCTGGCGTTTCGGATATATGGCATCACACCATACCGAAATTATCAAAGCAACAAAAAAACTGCAGTCACAAAGCACATCCAATGTCAATACCATGACACAGTATGCTGCTATTGCAGGACTTGACGGCAGTGCAGATGAAGATATAGAAATGATGCGAAAAGAGTTTATCAAGCGTCGTGATGAAGCTGTAGAACTTTTTAATAAAATCAACGGACTCAGTGTTTTAAAACCGGATGGTGCTTTTTATCTTTTTGTCAATATTCAAGAAGTCAGTAATGATTCACTAGGCTTTGCAAAAGAACTTTTAGCAGCCAAAGGTGTAGCCGTTGTTCCTGGTGTTGGTTTTGGAAGCGAAGGGTATTTCAGATTCAGTTTTGCTACGGGAATTGCAACTATCAGAGAAGGTATTAAAAGAATTGATGAGTTTGTGCAGGAACTCAAAGCAAAGTAGGCAAAAACCTACTTTAGCTCAGATAAAGCCTTTATGACTTCTTCTAAATTATCCAATGGAATATGAACTTTCCATTCCGGATTTTGGGCATCACCTGAGAGTGAAATTCCTATACTAGCTACAGTACCGCTTCCCTCACCATATGGTTCCTCAAGTTTTGTTACCGATATAACACCGTTTTTTGTTCCGCTTAACGGGATTGTTTTTGACATACTAACTCCTTGTTGTGTTTTTACTTGATAAGTCTAGCAAGTTTTGCCTGAAGTTTAAGCCATTGTCTGTGCCCCATCAAAGGAAAACCTGCATATGTCTTTCCGGGTTCTTTTACAGAGTTTGTTATTCCGCTTCGTGCAGCAAAAGTTGAAAAAGGGGCAACCTCCAGGTGACCGGCTGCGGCAGCCTGCCCGCCCATAACAACATTTCTGCCAAGTTTTGTTGAACCTGCAAGACCAGACTGAGAAACCATAACACAATACTCACCGATTTCACAGTTATGTCCAATCTGCACAAGATTGTCAATGCGTGTTCCTTTTTTTATCAAAGTAGAGCCAAAAACAGCTCTGTCAATACTGGTATTGCTTCCAATTTCAACATCATCTTCTACAACTACATTCCCATTTTGATAAATCTTTTTATGCTCACCTTTTTCATTTGTCGCAAATCCGAATCCGTCAGAACCTATAACTGTGTTTGCATGGATTATACAGTCATTGCCGATTTGACAGTCTCTGTATATTGTCACACTTGGATAAATAACTGTATTGTTTCCTATAACACTTTTTGCACCTATATAAACATGTGCCAAAACTATACAATTATCACCGATTACCGCACCATTTGCTATTTCAGCCTTGGGAGAAATTTTTGAATTTTTCCCAATCTGCGGGAGAGGAAGTCTCTCATCTTCTACGGGCGGCGCAAAATATTTTGAGAGTATGGCCATGGACCAATAAGGGTTTTTTGTTACCAAAGGAATACAGTTTGCAGGGAGTTTTGAAGCTAATTTTTCAGAAATTATAACTGCTGCAGCTTTTGTATTTTCGAGATCTTTTACATATTTTGAGTTGGACACAAAAGAGACTTCATTCTCTTTTGCATCTTTAAGAGTATTTATTCCTACAATATCAATATCATTGTCGACAATACTACACTCTAATGTTGAAGCTATTTTACTCAGCTTCATCTTTTTATCTCTCTAAAGCAACAGCGCCGCTTCTGACTATCTCTTTTGGATTATATTTTTTAATCGCCTGTAGATAGTGATCGACTCTTTTGGGCTCGTCAGCAACCATGGTTATAATGACATCATTACCAACATTGACTATTTTTCCATTGTAAGCATTACAGATAGCGCTGATATCACTTATGTTTTCTGTAATAGGAAATTTGACCAGTGCCATCTCTTTTTCAACCAAATCTGCATGTTCATAAACCCGTAAAACAGGAATGAGTTTGTGCAACTGTTTTGTTATCTGCTCAATCACACGCACCGAACCTGATGTGACAATTGTCAAACGGGAATATTTACTCTCAGGAATTGGGGCAACAGTCAAGGATGTAATGTTGTAGCCACGTCCGGAAAAAAGATCGGTAATTCGGGACAATACACTCGCTTCATTCACAACGATAACGGAAACTACTCTTCTTTCTGTATTGTCAGTCATTATTTACTCTCCTTTTTCTCTAATAACATCATATTAAACAGGCTTCCGCCTGATGGAACCATTGGCATAACATTTTCAAACCGTTCAACTTTAACATCAATAAATGCAACAATATTCTTTTCTACAGCCTCTTTTAAAGCGGCATCAAATTCCTCTTTTGTAGTAACTCTGTACCCTATTCCGCCAAAAGCTTCCGCAAGTTTCACAAAATCCGGCTGTACAGAAAGATCTGTTTCACTGTGGCGTTTGTCATAAAAGAGTGTCTGCCATTGGCGAACCATACCCAAAAAATTATTATTCAGAATAATATTGATTACCGGTAGTTTTTTCTCAACGGCTGTCATCAACTCCTGACAATTCATCAAAATAGAGCCGTCTCCGGTAAAGTTGATACTTGTTTTTTCAGGAACAGCCGCTTTGACACCCATAGCCGCCGGAAAACCAAAGCCCATAGTTCCGAGTCCACCGGAACTTATAAACTGACGGGGTCTCGTAAACGGATAAAACTGTGCCGCCCACATTTGATGCTGTCCGACATCTGTTGAAATATTTGCATCATCACCTAGAAGCTCACCTACACGTTTTACTACCCACTGTGGCTTGATATTTTCTGTATCTTCATGAAATGTCAGTGGATGCAACTCTGCAAAATTTTCTATCGTTTCTCTCCACTGTTCATAGTTGTCACTGTTTACCATGGAGGTGAGTTTAAGCATCTCATTGACAACATTTTTCACATCACCTACTATAGGATAGTTTGCATTAACAAGCTTTGAAATACTTGCAGGATCTATATCTACATGTATAACCGCAGCATTTTTTGCAAATTCACTTAATTTTCCGGTAACAC
Organism: Sulfurimonas sp. NWX367; assembly: GCF_039667065.1. NCBI lineage: Bacteria > Pseudomonadati > Campylobacterota > Epsilonproteobacteria > Campylobacterales > Sulfurimonadaceae > Sulfurimonas > Sulfurimonas sp. NWX367. Next base: position 476,028 of record NZ_JALCZM010000001.1, read on the forward strand.
GGTCATCAAATCTGGCACCGAGGGCAATGACCAGATCTGTTTCGCTCATCGCCATATTTGCCGCATAGGAACCATGCATTCCTAGCATCCCTATAAGCAGGTCATCATCATAAGACAATGTTCCTCTGGCCATAAATGTCTCAACAGCAGGAATGCCTGTTGTATGTACCAAATCTCTTACCTCATAGGCTGCATTTGAATTAATGATACCGCCGCCGAGGTAAAACAAAGGACGTTTTGCATTTGCTATCGCCTCCATAGCTTTTTTGATTTGACGGGGATTGCCTTTGACATGCGGTTTATATGTTTCTAAATCCAGCTCCACATCATAATCAAATTCTGCAACCTGTGCAGTCACATCTTTGGGTATATCAACATGAACCGGGCCTGGACGGCCTGTTCGTGCTATATAAAAAGCCTCTTTTAGTATACGCGGCAGATCTTTTGCATCTGTAACAAGATAATTGTGTTTTGTACAGGAACGGCTTATTCCAACCGCATCAATCTCTTGAAAGGCATCTGTTCCGATTAAACTCATTGGAACCTGTCCTGAAATAACCACCAAAGGAATAGAATCCATGTATGCATCTGCTAAACCTGTTACAGCGTTTGTGAACCCAGGACCGCTTGTTATCATAGATACACCGACTTTTCCGCTGGCTTTTGAATAACCCTCTGCAGCATGAACCGCTGCCTGCTCGTGACGAGTTAATATATGTTGAAATTTGTCTTGTTTGTAGATTTCGTCATAGACATTCATAATTGCTCCGCCAGGGTAGCCAAAAACTGTATCTACGCCTTCTGCAATTAAAGCTTCAATGACCATCTGTGCGCCACTAATTTGCATGAAAAGTCTCCTCTGTATAATATATAATTTTAAAAATTCGCTAATTATACTTCAGGAGAGCTATAATTGAGGTTAAAGCATTAATCTAAAATTGATTTTACAATCATTGAAGGCCGCCACATAGAGAGCGAACCTTTTTTTAACTGTTCTATATCCAATTTTGTATCTTTGTATCTTTTTTTAAATATTTCAAATAATATTTCTATTTGGTCGTCAATGCCAAAATTTAAAATATAATTTTTAATGCCGTTTTCTATCTCTTTGCGATCTCTTTTTTCTCTTATGGCTGTTTCGAGTTGATTTATATACGTCCAGGCAAATATAGTTGCCAAGGCTGTCGTTTTTGAACTGATATCAAAATATTTATGTAAAATGTTTTTTACCCCGTTTACATCACCGACAGCTGCAAAACTGTTTGCTTTGATTAGATCAGCATCCCATTCATTCTGAAGCTTTTCTCCTGCTTTGGTTTCCTGGAGCTCTTCATATTCTGCCATCATATTATATGCCGTTTGATAATCACCACTCTCTACAGCATCATAAAATTTCTGCTTGTTTTGTATCTCTTTTAACATAAGCTCAACTTCATCTTTAAAATCTGTAAACGTACTGAGCAGATTCATCAGTTTCATAGCAGCTATATTTTCACCTTCATATACTAGTTTTTGGATTTTCATATAGATAGTGTCGGCATATTTTATCATCGAGTCATACTCCGGAAACTCCTTTAAAAAAGGGTTCTGATGAACAAGAGCAGATGCCAGTTTAAAATCTTTTTTGCCAAGAGCATTTCTGAATCTTTTATAGATTGCACCCTTTGTTAAAACATCCTGAATAAAAGTTGTTTTATTGCTGATACCTCTATAGGGAGCCAAAATCTCTTTGGCACGTTCCATCTGATTTGGCTGCAAAGCATATTTCAGTGCCTGAAACAAATCTTTTTTCCATCTCTCTTCTAAAAGTTTATATATTTTTGATTCTTTGTAAACCGGATATTGGTTTGCCAGGCTGTATGCCAGTGCCAGTTTTCCGTTTTTTGCGAGTTGTACAAATTTATCATACTCAGCATAATCACTTACAAGTTTTTGTATAACTCTGTTTTTGCTGGGAATCTTCATGAAATTTTTGAGCATTAACAGTGCCTGTTCTTTTTTCCCGTTTTGGAAAGCTTTTTTTGCCTTTTCCAATGTGTTTTCCCATAGGTTTGAAACTAAATTATATATATCCGTATAACGTAAAATAGGATTCTTTTTTACCTCTTCTTCAATTGCGTCTATGTCCTGTTTCATTAAAAGATTTTTTAATGTATCAATTTTTTCAAATATGTCATAATACATCAGGAATCCATCTTCTGTTCCAACAATAAGATGATTATGCTCATCATCAAAAGCCAAACTGACAATAGGCGAAGTAATCTTTATAAATCTCGGTGCTATCAACTCATATGTATTTAAATCATATACTAAAATATATCCTAACTTCGTACTTAAAAACAGAAATTTTTCATCACCGCTGATTACAAGCTGAGTAACATCATCATGAATACCTTCTAATCTTTGAATAACCTTACCACTGTATATATTCCAGATAATCGCTTTTGAATTTTTATCAATACTCACCAGTTTGTTTCTGCCAAAAAATTTTAGTTTCATAACTGGTGCAGAGTGGGCTTTTAACTTTTCTTTCGGAGTCATTGTTACCAGATTAAACAGTGTGATTTTTCTGTCATAACTCGCTATGGCTACCCAGTTTCCGTTTTTTGAAAAAGAGACATCATTAATGGTATCGGCATGATGGGGAAGTGTAAACACAATCTTTCCGCTTTTAACATCCAATGCAAAAGTTTTGCCGTCTTCTCCGCATGAGAACATATACCTGGAGAGCGGGTCTATACCGACACAGGAAACTTCCCCCTGGTGTCTGGTAACTCTGGCAATAGCTTTTTTTGTTTGGGCATTATAGAGTCTTGACTCTTTTGCATCTGCTGACATTGTTGCGAAATAATTGCCGTCATAGCTGTAATCCACCACATTATTTTTATAATATTTGTGTTCAATATTAACTTTAAATCCGCTTTGCACTTTCAGGCTGTCTTTGTCGTAAAACCTTACAGTAGTTTTAGCGTCTATAACAACAAGACGCTTGTCTTTTAAAATTTTTATCAAGATTACAGGATATACAATACTTTGACTTTTAACAGTTTTCATTTTCAGTCTCTCAAATAACCCTCTTTTACAAGAGCCTCTTTAATTTCTTCCTGATGCTGCTTTCCTTTTGTCTCCATATGCACGGTCACATTAGCATCTCCGTAATCCAGCGATACGGACGTTCTGTCATAAGAAATATGCACAATATTTGCATTTAACTCTTGGAGTATCTGCGTAAAACGCATTAAAGAACCCGGCTTGTCAACCAATGTGACGGTAATTTTCATTTTGCGATGAGACTTCAGAAGACCCTTTTCTATAATGACAGAAAGGAGCGTAACATCCATATTTCCCCCACTCAGAACAACTGCAACATTTTTGTCTTTTAGATAATCCAGTTTATGATGCAGTAGTGCCGCAACACCGACAGATCCGGCTCCTTCAACCACCAGTTTTTGTTTCTCAAGTAAAAACAAAATGGCACTTGCTATCTCCTCATCATCTACACTTATTATCTCGTCCACACACTCAAGGGCATGTTTGAGAGTAACCACAGAAGTGTCGCGTACTGCTATCCCGTCGGCTATCGTTCTTACGCTTGTAGAATCAACAGCTCTTTTTAAATCATAGGAATTTTTAAATGCAGGTGCACCTTTGGCACTCACACCAATTACTTTTACAGCGGGGTTGACAGCTTTGAGAGCACTGGCCATACCGGCAATAAGTCCACCGCCGCCGACAGGAATGAGGACAGCGTCAAGTTCTTGGCATTTTTCAAGAATTTCCAAGGCTACAGTACCCTGTCCTGCCATCACCTCTTCATCTTCAAAAGGATGCACAAAAGTCAAATGATTTTTTTCGCCATACTCCTTTGCATAGGCATAGGCTTCATCATAGTTTGTGCCAGCAAGAATCACCTCTGCACCGAAATGTTTTACTCCGTCTATCTTTGTAAGCGGTGTCGATTCCGGCATTACTATCACTGCTTTTGTATCAAAAGCGGCAGCGGAGTAGGCCACCCCCTGGGCATGATTGCCGGCACTTGCTGCGACAACACCGCATTCTCTTTGCTGTGGTGTCAAAGTGGCTATTTTATTATATGCACCGCGAAGTTTAAATGCTCCTGTTATTTGCAGGTTCTCTTTTTTCAAATATACCTTGCATCCGGAAATTTCACTCAGATATGGAGCATATGAAAAAGGAGTGTTGACAACAACTTCTTCTATACGTTTATGCGCATCTTTTATTTTTTGTAAAGGAATCAAAATCAGCCCTGTAGATTTCGATGATCAACCATAGTGCACTGGTTTTGTACAACTTTCATTCCTGCATCCTGTGCTTTTTTAGCGGCTTCATTGTTTACTATACCTTTTTGTGCCCAAAAAACTTTTACATCACCACGTTTTATACAGGCATCTGCAATGGCATCAAGTGCTGCGGGTTTTCTGAAAATATCAACCATGTCAACTGCAAAAGGAATTTCAGCCAAAGAGTTATAAACTTTTTCTTCAAGAATCGTCTCCCCTTTTGGATAAACAGGAATTATTTTATACCCCTGATCCTGAAGATATTTGGCAACCCTGTGACTGTCTTTGCTCTCATCAGGAGAAAGCCCCAAAACTGCAATCGTTTTAACACTCTCAAAAATCTCTTTTACTTCATCCATATTTGAATTAACTGTAGGAAATTCGCACTCCATTTTCACACCTTTTTTATATTTAATCATTTCTCATCAAATCGCCTAAATTGCCCTGTTTTAGGTAATTTCAAGGATTTTCTATGTTATCATACCTTTGCAAAAAAGTCCAATTTACTCATATCATTTGGACTATTTTTGGACTCAAATCAATCAAGTAACCAATTATGAAAACACTTTTAAAACGTATTCCTACCAACACAGCAGGGGTTTTTTATAAGGAAATTGTATCGAAAAATAATAAAATAATAGATAAAATCTTTTTAATCCGATATACCGATGCAAATAATAAACAAAGATTAAAAACTATAGGGAAAAAATCAGATGGGATTACAGAAGCTTGTTGTAAAGCAAAACTGAGCGAAATTAAAACTTGGTGAGGATCTACCCCATATTGCAAAAAGAAAATCCAAACTCACTTTTGATGACTTAGCAGAAAAATATTTTGCTGATAAAACGCACACAACCAAAGAAGCAAACAAAGAGAAAGCAAGATATATAAATCATATCCAAAAAGATATCGGACACATGCTTCCAAAAAATATCTCTTCTGATCAACTCTTAAAAATGCAGACAAACTTCAAAAAGAGATTCTCTCCAAGAACAACTAACCATCTCATCTTTTTAATTGGAACAATTTTTAAGTATGCCACGCAAAGGAAACTGTTGGGATAACGCGGTGGCAGAGAGCTTTTTTCATACACTCAAAACGGAACTCATTTATCATGAGATTTTTGAGACAAAAGCACAAGCCAATCAAGCTATATTTGAGTATATTGAGGTTTATTATAGCCAACAAAGAATGCACTCTGCAAATGGGAATCTGTCACCTGTAGAGTTTGAAGAAAAAATGATGTTACAAGTTGAAACAGCAGCTTAGAATCTTTATGGATAAGTATGAAATAGGGTTGACACATCACAGGTGAGGATGAAATTAAATTTCTGGAGATGCTGTCTTGATTTTTAGGGGCATTATATTTTTGTTTTTGCAAAAGAGTCAAGTTTTTTTCTTTTTCCGTAGTATATAAAAGTATTTTTTATCGGTAAAAAGAGACGGTACTTTGTTTCTGTCTTGAAAAGTTATATCGACAACCAAAATAATTCCACAATCAATATACTGAGCTAAATATGTGTGTATATATTTTTGTACTTTGGGAGCTAAGTTTTCAATATTAAAAATAATTCTAATATCTCTGTCTTGATACTGTTTTTTTGTTTGAAGTAATTCATAAAAATTGAGCAGATAAATTAAAAATAAGAAGGTGAACAAAGTCAATAGCAGCATCACTATCAAATTCTATTGTAATGATGTGATTTAATTTTTGAGGGATGTCTTTTTCTATTTTTGCAAAAAAATTATGATAAAAAAGTAATTGTTGTTCTGGGTTGGTAATATTTAATAGCGATTTTGTTATTATCATATCATATCTCCCATATTGGAATCTTTATAAAGCACAGTATCTTGATTAATTCAATTAACTAAACGATTCTAAGTATAGTTATAAATCATAAGTCTTCATATGCTAAAAGATACTCTAAATGCTTGTAATAAGGTGTCGCTAAAAACTCTTTTAGCAAATCTTTAGATGGATTTATCAGTTTAATCATATCAATAAGTGCAGATTTTAGTTTGTGCAAATCTTTATGAATTACTATCCATAAGATATCTCCATCCACACCTCTATAATCGTGTGATATTTTATCTCTAAGACCTGCTATATCACTCCAAGAAAGTTCACATTTTACTGAATCTTTCAAAGATCTATCTATTTTTTTAGATTCTTCACCAATAGCTATAAAAAGTGATATGGTGGCATTGAGTTCTTTTTGCTCATTTGCCCATATAAAGTCTATTGGATTTTCAAAATCTTTTGTGTATAACCATGCTTTTTCACAACACTCAAGCATAGTCAAAATATGAATCAAGTTTTTTTCATCATACATAGATAAAATCTTTTTTTGCATAATGTTTTATTATCGGATTCATAAAATCTAAAGAAACAAAATCTACTTTTTCTACATTAAGCTCTGAGGCAATCGTATCTTGAATTTTTAAAAATTCAATACCACTCTTTAATTCAAAATTTCTGTCTCTTGTATAAAATATATCTATATCACTTGTAGATTTAGCTTCATCTCTTGCATAACTACCATAGAGTCCCAATGTATTTATACCATAAAGCTTTTTAAACTCATTTTTTTTATTTTTGAGGTATTGTAAAATAGTCGCTTTATTCATTGTTAACTCCAAAATATATTATTTTATAGATTATAACATACAACTCATATGCACTGACATAATTTTAGCATATTGTCATGACATAGGCTTAGTTTCAAACCTTATCAAATCATATCATTTCATTTGGACTTTTGTGGGACTTGGTAAAAATGCAAGGCTTTATTTTAGGCTATTAATACCCTATTTCTTGGGACTTTAAAAGAATTAGTTGTGGAGAGATTCACACTCCATTTTCGTCCTTTTTTAAATTTTGTCAGTAAACTACTCTAAAACGCATCCCCGCCAATACAACAGACGTTTTTAATAAAGAGATTATATCGAAAAAGTATATAGTTGTGAATAAAGTCTTTTTGAAAGTTCTCAAACAAACTTAATATTCATTTAAAGCATTTATTTTCATCAATATACGGTCAGAATCTTCAAACTTCAAATTGACTAAAAAAACTGCTTTATCCTTTTGTTTATAGACTCTGAAGACATCAACACTGCCAAGACAGTCTGCATTAAATTTATCGGCTTCTGATAACGGATAAGCAGGTTTTTGTAATGATTCCAGTCTGTAAAGTTTTTTATTTTTGACTATATAGGTCACATAAGGGTTTACTCTTCTGTGAAGGGAGTGTGTTGTTTGCAAAAAGAGGACATCTTCATTTTTGTCATTATGCACGATACTGTTTTGCTGATAAAGCATTAAAGACAAGTCTAGGAAAAGTACTCTCTTTTTTAGACTCAGAGAATTAAATCCGTTGACCTGTTTTTCATAAAATGTATTACTTTTGTTTACAGAAGCATTGACTCTGTACAAATAAACCATCATAATAGATAAAATAGTTATAGATATCATCATTTCTATCAATGTAAAAGCTTTTTTCATCGTATTCTTAACCGTAACAGTGATGAGGAGTAGTTCTTGGTTTTCAATGTACTTCTTCCTGTTTCGTAGATAGTTCCTGCACTGTTTTTTTTATTTGGATCGTTATCTTCTTCCTCGTTTGCGGATTCATCAAACATGCTTGTGTCAATATTCTGCAGTGTTTGATACACTATTTCTATATCTGTATGTTTGAGTTCTCTTCTAAAATCATCATCCAAATCAAAGTCTGAAACCAACTCTTCTAAAGATATCTTTTCATTTTCAAAGCCATATTTTGTTCCTACAAGCAATGAAAGATATTGCGTAGCCGTTTCCTGATTTTTCACCTGAGAAAATATATGTGTATTGTTGGCATTTATTTGCAGTAACGCCATAATTACCACTGAAATAATCATCACTGCTACCATTACCTCTATCAATGTAAAAGCTCTCCTGTGAAGATTACATGTAGCAGTACAAAACATTTTATAATCCGATACGGATTGCTTCATCCAGCGAAGTTTCTCCATTTAAAACCATGTTGGAGAGTTGAAAAGAGATACTTTGCAAACCGTCAGCTTCCAGTGCTTCTTTGATACTGTGCTCATCCGCTGTAGTTTTTAAAAGATCTTTTACCTTGTCATTCATAATCAAAAGTTCTCCTATCGATCTTCTGCCTGTGTAGCCACTGTAGTTACATGCAGGGCATCCTTTTGCTTTAAAAATTTTGCTCTCTTTTGGGATATTGTAGTCATCGGCAAAATTTTCAGCTATGACATCTTCTTCTTTGCACTCAGGGCATAATATGCGGACCAGCCTTTGCGCCAAAATACCTAAAATAGAAGAGGATATTAAAAACGGTGCAATTCCCATATCAACCAATCTTGATATCGTAGCAGATGCAGAATTTGTGTGAATTGTAGAAAAAACCAGATGCCCTGTCAGTGCTGCACGCACCGCAATAGATGCTGTCTCTTCATCTCTGATTTCTCCTATCATTATGACATCAGGATCCTGGCGTAAAATTGAACGCAGAGCACTTGCAAAGGTGAGTCCTACTTTTTCATTCACTTGAATCTGCGATATGCTTTCTGATTTATACTCCACAGGATCTTCAACGGTTATAAGATTTTTTTCGGGAGATTCCACTTCTCGCAGGAAAGAGTGCAAAGATGTTGTTTTACCACTCCCTGTCGGTCCGGTCACTAAAATAATTCCGTGTGAAAGGCGTAACAGACTTTTGATCTTTTCAATCATATCCTGATGAAATCCAAGCTCTGTTATCTGCGGTATTTGTGAACTTTGCATTAAAATACGCATAACAACTCTTTCTCCATAAAAAGTAGGCAGTACCGAAACCCTGATATCCAATATCTCGCCTGCAATTTTTATCTGTGTTCTTCCGTCTTGGGGAATACGTTTTTCCGAAATATCCAAATTTGAAATAACTTTAATACGGCTGATGATAAGACTGACAACTTTTTTGTCCAAATCTGCATTTTTACTCAGCATTCCGTCTATACGAAATCGGACTTCACCACTCTTCTCTTTGACCTCTATATGGATATCCGAAGCTCTTTTTTTGACAGCCTGATAAAAAAGTGCATTGACAAACTTGATAATGGGTGCTGATTCTTCACTCGTTAAAATGTCACTCGACGTTCTTAAAAAATCGGTCAGAGAGATGTCTTCTTGTTCATTCTCTTCTGAAGAATCTTCCTGCATTGTCTCTATTGCTTTGTCTGTTCGAAGTTCCAAAAAACGGTTATAAAGCCTGTCATACGAGTCTTCATCAAGCATCTTGAGAGGATATTTGATTTCTAGTTTTGTATAATAGTTACTCGCTTCAACCAAATATCTTTCACAGACACATGCAATGACTTCTTCTCCTGTTTTACTAAAAAGAAGATAGTTTTTAACACTGATCTCCGTTGGTATACCCTCAGGTTCACATACCTGTAAATGTAAATCATGAAGCACTTCTGTATTGAGCATTAATAGACACCTTTGACATGCACTGCAGGTTCTGTATTCTTTTGTATCTTTTCATTTTTTTTACTCGTTATCTTTTTAAAGATTTTTTCATTATACTCTTTTTGCACACTTGAAAGAACACCCAGGTCTCTTTGCAGTTTTGAAAGTTCTTCACTTTTGTCTATGACATAAGGAGTCAGAATGACTACTAAGTTATCCTGTTCTTTAATTGTTTCAGTAGATGAAAAAAGATACTCTCCTATCATTGGAATATCACCCAGCAGAGGAACTTTTGTTTTTGTTTTTCTGTCAAGGGATTTTACAAGACCGCCGATGATAATGCTTTCGCCGCTTCTTAAAATTGCCTGTGTCTTCACCTCTTGCTTTGACGTAACAGGCTGTCCCGCTGCATCAGAGCTTAAAATATTTTCCAAAGACGCTTCAACATCCAAAGTTACCTTGTCGTTTGAGGATACTCTGGGTTTGATTCGTAATGTCAGACCGATATTTTCTCTTTTATAGTTGTTTGTCACCCCCGAAACAGCATTTGTTGTTGCACCGGATATTATAGAGATGGTTTTACCGACATAGATGGAAGATTGTTTATTGTTGACACAGAGAATTGAAGGATTTGATATTGTTTTTGATGCGCCGTGACTTTGTAAAAAATCAAGTGTTGCCCCAAGGGCCAATGCGCTTTTTGCGCCAGAGCCAATAGCACCGAGATAATTGATAATCTGTGTTGATGCCAGATTTTGCAAATTAGCATCACCAAAATTTGCACTCATTGCATAAAGTCCGGATGCTGAAACATCTCCTGCTGCAAAACCATATTTCATTCCTAAACTTTCGGCATTGTTTTTATTGATATTAATAATTCTTGCCTGAACATATACCTGGTATTTTTCCTTGTCCAGTGCATCAATAATAACCTTGATTCCTTTGAGTATCTCAGGATCAGCAACTGCGATGATGGCATTGATCTCTTCGCTCGAAGAAATATTCGGTTTTGTGGTAAGCCCTTGATATGTTTTATCAGAAATAATCTCTTTTAGGGTTTTGATAACATTCTTTGCATCAGAGTTTTTAAGACTGTAAATTTCAACTGACCGGCTAATGTTTGACTCTACATCAAGTTTTTTCGCCAAATCTTCAATTTTTGCTACATTCTTTTTATTTCCGATAACAATCAAACCGTTTATATTTTCATCAAAAATGATATTGACTTTGTCCGAAACGACTTTAGGATTAAATATTGACTTGCTTATATCCAACAAACGAGCCTGAAGTTTTCCGGCATCTGCATGTTTTATATATACCAGTTTTACAATAGAGTTGTTTGTTATTTGAATATCTCTGATTATTTTTTTAATGGTTTCTATATTTTTTGGATAATCAGTTATCAAGATCGTATTGCTCTCTTTTAATGTCATCAGTTTTGCAGTTTTTGAAATAAGATAACGAATCTTTGCCGCTATAATATCTACATTTTCACCCTCTACTTTAACAGCCTGGGTTACCATTAAAGATCCGGATACTTTTTGGTTTGGTTTGACAACATCCGCATTAGATCTTGCAACCTCAGAAGAGCGGACAATTTCATAATAAGACCCATTACGTGCCAAAGAGTAGCCTTTTGACTGTAAAACAGAAACCAGCATCCCCATCAATTCATCATCATAGATAGGTGCAGAACTTACAAGATTCACACTTCCGTTTATTTTATAATTCATTAAAATATTTTTATGTGTAATTTTTGCTACCAGTTTTACAAAATCATCAATGGCCAAATTTGAAAAGTTAACATTCACCTGTTCTCTTGCCTGAAGAGAGAATGTTAAAAGTAGTATCAATCCTATGTGCTTAATGAATTTCATATATCAATTCCTTTTCTGTGTTATTTCTTAAAACAACCAAGCTTATTTCGCTTAATTTGTTTACATTTTTATATATATTCATCACTGCTTTATATGATGTCAAATCAATATTGTTTGCTTTAATGACAATATCACCTTTTTGCAACCCGAGTGCTGCAAATTTTGAATTTTTATTTATTTTCATTATCTTAAAACCTTTAATTTTTCCATCTTCCATGACTTCCTTTATGGCAATTTGTTTCCAAATCTTTTGAGGATTTTTTTCAAAAAACTTTATATCCTGCCTTGATATATTTGTCACACCATTATCTGTTTCATTATGCGTGACCCGGTTTATACTTACATCTTTAATTTTTTGTTTGACAAAATACAGTATATAGTTTTTGCCGTCTTTTGTAAAAACAACATTATCGTTATTGATTTCTTTCAAAGTATAGCCATTATACGTTTCACCCACTCCGATAATTGAAGTTTTTTTCAAATTCGATTTCATTGCCACTATGGCATATCCATAATTTTTAGAACCATAAAGACCGATCAGAGTCATGTCGGTAATACTTCTGTGCGCACCCGTTTCATTTGTTTTTTTATACCCCTTGGTATTTGTATGCAAAGGAGTAAGCATATTTGTAAAATTTACTCTTTGATATGCCGGACGATAATTCTTTTTTATCTTTACATCTATACCATTGCTTGGCAAATACCATAACAGCACGAGCGCAAGCAGTTTGGAAAGAGCTATTAAAATCAACAATTTTGTAATGATTTGCAACATCTTAGAATTAGAGACTTTGTTCATAAATGAAGCCTCCGTTTTTATCTTTTTTCAAATTTCGCAGTGTTGTACGATAATGAGTCAACATTTTTTTTGAAGGTTTTATCAAAACCTGCAAAGTTCTCTTGACAAGGTCGATATCAATATCAGCCTCTCCAAACTCACCACTGCATTTTCCCGTTACATGTAAAGGATCAAATACAGTATAGACAAGATACAGACTCTTTACATGTAAAGGTATAAATCCTGATGCCATATCGGATAAGACCAAACCTTCAACCTCTACACTGTTATACAAAAGAAAAAGATTCAGTTTTATCTTTTGTATTTTTGCAGTTTCGAGTGTTTTAACATATAAAACAGCATTTTTTATTTCAAGCGTAAAACCTTCATCACTGAGAGTCTCATCATTCAGAACAATACCTTTTTTTTGCAGTTGCTCTTCAGCAAAATAGTATATATTTACTTTGGGAGAAAAATAGATAAATGCCATCATAAAAAACAGGACATACAACAGGAATAAAACCAGTTTTTTTACCATTTTATCTTCACCTCCAGCGTTGATTTGCTCGCGCTGATTCTTTTTATTTTCAGCATTGTTATGTTAAATGTTGTATTGAGAATTTTACCCATTAAAAAATTCAAAGCTTTTATATCCATGTTTTGAGAACTGATGTGTATTCCTGAGTTTGTTATTTCTTTTTTTATCTTGGAACTCTTTAAAACAGGATTTGACAATATATGTAGAATCTCCTTTTTCTCTTTTTCTTTGTTGGCAAATGCTTTTTTTAAAGCACTCGTGTCTAAAGAAACTTTCAGTGTTTTTTCATAGAGAATTTTTTCCTGATGGAGCTCTTTTTTTGCATCTATGAGCTTCAAAACAAAAAACAGTAAAAGCAAAAGTAAAAAGATGCCAACGTAAAGAGGATTTAAGCGGTTCATAAAGTTATCTCCAAAGTCAGTACTGAATTTTTTAATTGGGTTTTAGCATGAATACCTTTACGTTTCAATGCTTCTATAATTTTTTTACTCTGTGTAACACCTTTTATAATCACTGTTAACACTTTGGAATCAAATCCTATGTAAGAAATTTTTTCATTTTTTGCAAGATGCATTTTGAGAAAATATCCTATATATTCTCTCAGTTTCATCTGTTTTTCGTATATTTTATTCAGTTCTGCATGAATAGCCTGATTTTGCATCATGGTAGGCTTTAAATTATATTTTGCAAATACGGCACTCCTTTGATCTTCAAGCGTGGCTGCCTTATCCATAGTAATAAGCCATTCTCCGAAAACTATACCTGTGATAAACAACAGAACAAAACCAATCTTATAAAAACTGGACTTTTTGAGAATATGATTAAACTGCTGTAAAACTATAGCATGACCGGATGGTTTAAAATCATCCGGTTTAAGGATACCTGCTTCTTTTATCCAAAAATCCGGTACAAGAATCACTATACCGTTTTTCACTACAAGCGCCTGTTTTTCATTTACTCTACAGGCCCCTTCCAAGGAAGAAAATTCACTCTGTGCAAAATAGATATTGACAACATTTGAAGGAGATATTTCTTTTTGTGCCATCAGCTCCAGAATCATTTTATCTTCATAGGCAAAAACTATATACTCGTCATTTTCTTTATAGGCATAGTAGCTGTAGTGACCTTCAGGCAGAATATCTTCAAAAATGGAAGGAAGCAGTTTTTTTACTTCTCTTATATATTTCACAGGTAAAGAAATTTTCTTTACCCAGTATAAAGACGGAGATAAAACAACATTTATTTTTTCTTCAGTCTGCACTGGTTCCATGAAAGGATCCAACAAAATTGTTTTGTAATTATTTTTAAATTTTGTAAACAAAGTTTGATCCTTTTTTGCTTTTTATATTGTATTCAAATTTTATTTCAGCATTTTGTTTGCCCTGTGTGACCAAAAGCGTCACTGTTATAATTTTTTGCAAATCACAACTTGCATTAAATTTTCTTTTCAAGTCTTCTTTCTCTTCTGCCGTCAATTTGTCACAGTCCACAAAAAAATTATCATCTTCTGCAGCAGTGTTTTCCTGCTCATAATAGTTCCCTGACATTATATTAAAAACATCCCTGTTTACAAAGTTTAAATCAATCACATAAGAAGAATTTTTATAATTTCCAAAAGTAAAGATTTTATGCAGATTTATATCTTCAACGCTGTTATCATGATAGGTTTTTTTATAATACTCATTTAACTCTTTTATCTGTTCGTCAGAACTTATATAGTCTCTAAAAAGATAAGGATTCTCATCAAACAGAGCACTGTTATACATTCCGTCTTCTTTTATACCGCCTGTTAGATCTTCAAGGAGATAAAGATACTCACTGTTGATCATTTTTGCATTCAAATAACCGATAAGTGCATTCTTCAGTGCACTCTCTCCTTCAGCTGTGTTCTTTTTAAGTGCATTAAAATTAAATTTAGATCGGGCACTCTCCAGCTTTACCTCTACCATTATATCCGTACTTAACGGGACAACTGTGCTGTATTGCAATAAAAATGCACGAAAAGTCTGTGTGTCGTTTATATCATCAAGTTCGGGAGTCTCTTTTAAAATTTTCAGCATATCATCCAAAACAGCAGTAGTTTGCAGTAAAAATTTCTCAGAGGAAAGATTCTCTTTTGCACTGTTGATATGTCCGAGTGAGACCCCTATTGTAACTGTAATTGCCATAATGAAAAACATCGTTATCAAGAGGGCTATTGCATTTTTTTTTAACATTTACTGAATACTCATAGAAAAAATTGGCAACAGCATAGCAGAAACTATAAATCCGATAGATCCACCGACAAAGAGCATAAGAGCAGGTTCAAGCAAAGTTAACAGCAGAGAAATTTTGTCACGATTCTCTTCAAAATAGAGTTCTGAAACATTATGCAAAATTGTTTCAAGTTCTGACGTCTCTTCTCCCAAAGCTATAGACTGGATAAAAGCATAATCAATCTTTATATCTGATTCATTGAGTGCATTTGAAAGCAGTTTTCCTTCTACCACTTTCTTTGAAGCAGTTGTAAACAGCTCTTTGAGCACAAGATTGTTTAAAATATTTGTCCCGAGATTTATAGTACGCACAAAAGGGACACCCGAGCGGACCAGCAAAGATGCCATATAAGAGAAACGTGCCAATTCGCTTTTTTGTATAATCTCTCCGAAATACGGAAGTTTTAACAGCAGTTTATCGACCCCGTACGCAAAAGAGCGGCTTTTCTTGCGTGCAGATATAAATATGACAATACCGGCAAACAGTGATGCCAAAATGATTTTAAAATTATTTTGAAAAAATGTTCCTGCTGCAATGACTACTTTTGTAGGTGTAGGCAGTTCCTGATGCATATTGACAAATATTCCTGTAATCTGCGGCACCACAAAGGTCAGCATAAAAGCAATCATAAGCAAAGAGACAATTATCATAAAAGAAGGGTAGGCAAAAGCACTTTTTATCTCTTTTTTAATGCGTTCCTGTTCTTTTAAAAATTTTGAAAGTTCCAAAAGCACTTCATCCAAAACGCCCCCGTTTTCACTGACTTTTATCGAGTACTTGAAAAATTCCGGAAGCACCACTACCTTTTGCGCTTCAAGTGCTGAGTAAAAATCTTTTCCCTCATTCAGATGTGTACTCACTGTAGATAAAAAGAGTTTCATCTTTTTGTTGTTTTCATAATGTGTCTGCACAATTTTCAGTGCAGACACTATACTGATACCGGAACGGATATACATGGCAAGTTCACGAGAAAGCCCGGACAACTCTTTTGTACTTATTCGGTATTTTCTTGAAAAATGTACGGAGTCAAAAAATGACGGAGCTTCTTCACTGATTTTTTGATAAATAATCTTTTTGGCTTTAATCTTATTCTTTGCCTCTGCCAAATCAGAAGCTTCAATCTTGTCAGATACTTTTTTACCAAACTCGTCAATTCCGCTGTACTTAAATATCATTGTATTATCTTTGTCATTAAATCTTGTTTTGCATTTACTGCTTCTTCTACACTGCTGTACACTTGCGGAGGTTCAAAATAGGGTGTAAAATCATATACATTGTTTTTATACTCTACCAGTACCTGATCACCGACTCCGTCACCATCCACTTCATATGAAAAGCAGACATTTTCTTCAATATTCTCCTGATTAAAATAGCCTGTATTCTCTTTTTGCATCGCACCAAGATCAAAGTCATAGCGATAAACTTGTACACTCTCATCAAGGAAATTTTTTATCCTTATATCCTGCTTTTTTCCATCTATCAGTACAAAACAATTCTTGCAGTTATCCAAACAAACAAACTTTGCACTCTCTTTATGCGGATAAGATTGTAAAAACTCTTTTAAATTTTTAAGTGACAAATTTGTACTTTTTTCACTGAGCTTTTTAAAACTGCCTATGACCAAAGTATAAACAACTCCCATTATCACTATGACTATCATAAGTTCAATGAGAGTAAAGGCTTTTTTCAAAAACAGTATCTCTTATTTACACTGACTGAGTTTTATGTCTGCAGCTTCTTTTGTTCCGCCCTCTTTTGCATCTGCACCAAGAGAGACCAGTTCCACTTTGCCGTCATTGTTCATATAGATAAAATTTCTTCCCCATGAATCTTTTGGAATCTCATTGTCTTTAAAATACCCACTCGGTGAGTAGTTGGGATATTTTTGCGGATCCGGGTTTTTTACAAGGGCTTCAAGCCCTTCATCTGTAGTAGGATACCTGCTGTTGTCAATTTTAAACATATCAAGGGCACCATTGTAAATACTCTTCATTTGTACACACACCAGTTTTCTTTTTGCCTCTTCGCCTTTTCCAGTAAGACTTGGCATTATCATGGCTGCCAAAAGTCCCAGGATGACGATAACTATCATTAATTCTATGAGCGTAAAACCACTCTTTGATCTGTTTTTCATGCTTTATTACCTTGTTCTTTTTAATTATTTATTATAGCAAAAAAATGTATTGACTTTTTGCCCTCTTTGACACTGTTGCTCTTTTATCGTAAAAACGTTTCCGTTTTTTCAAAATAGCGTTCAATATTGTCAAAACTGTGGCTTCCGCCCTCTTCTATCATCAGTGTTGCTTTATCAAACTTATCTGCCGCTTCTTTGTAGTTGAGTGTTTCATCTCCCTTTTGGAGCAAAAGCATAAAGTTCTCCTGTTTTGGTTCTTGTACTTCATACTTTTTGAGCATTTGCAGATGAGATTCTCTCCATTCAAAACAACTGCCGTCATAAAAACTCTGCATAAAACCAAGTGTTTTTTGCAGTGTACTATACGGATAGGTTGAAGGATTTATCAGTACTGCTTTAAGATTATATTTATGTGCAAGATATGTTGCATAGTACCCTCCCAAAGACGAACCCATCAGACTGACTTTTTCTTGTGAATTTTTTATAATTTCTTCCAGTGTCTGTATAGCCAATTCAGGGATATATGACAATGATGGCGCCATAAATTTTTCATTTTTGTTTATAAAATATTCTCTAAAAAGTTTTGCTTTATACCCTTCTCCGCTGCTTGCAAAACCGTGTATATAAATAATCATACTTTGTTACTCTCTTTTATAATTTTTTGCATCTCTTCTCTTCCCATTGCATAAGCTTTGCCAATATCCCGAAATGAAAAAACTTTGATATCCAACAGTTTTTCATTACACAGGTACATGTAACAAAGCTCTTTTTTGCTGACATATTTTGACTGCCATGCTGTATGTATATTCTTTTTAATCCACCCCAGTATGGTTTTTGGCACTTTTTTATATTTTGGAAAAAGATTTATTCCAATGATAGGATAATTGTACTGCTGCAGCCTCTCAACCGGGAAATTGTCTACAAGCCCGCCGTCTACGACAAGTGTTTTGTTGACATACACTGGAGCGAACAAGGGTGCAATAGAGCAGGATGCCAAAACTGCTTCTTTAAGAATTTTGCCACTGTCATAATAAATCGCTTGCTCCTTTTCTACATCACATGCCGTTACATGTAACGGTATCTCAAGTGTTTCAAAACTTTCTTTGTCTATAAGTTTGTCAACAACTGCCGCATTATGATCAAGTTTAAAAAGATAGCCGTTACCCAAAGAGATCTTAAAAACAGAGCGGAACTCTTTTGATTGTATCACCTCAAAAATGTATGCGGCACTCTTGCCGCAGGCAAGGGATGCTCCGATCAGAGCACCTGCGCTTGTACCGCTGACAGCTTTAATCTTGACACCGTTCTCCTGCAGTACGGAAACTATGCCCAAATGGTATGCTCCGCGACCTGCACCTCCGGACAAACAAAGAGTTATTTCTCGCGGAAACTGACAATTTTCCATTCACCCTCCAATGTTTCTAAAATCGCAGTACAGCTCTCAACCCAGTCACCGCAATTTAAATACCTGATGCCTTTTATATAATGCATCTCCGCTTTGTGTATATGGCCGCAAATTGCACCATCATAGTTATTGTGTTTTGCATGTTGCACCAAAACAGCTCCATAATCCAATAAAGCCTCTGCTTTTGAAAAGCGTGTTCCCAGATGTATATCCGAAATAAATATAGACCGTACAGCAACAGTAGTAGTTTCGTGCATTTTCAAATACAACCTTTGTTATCTCTCTGTGCAAGTATAATCATTTTATATTACAAAATGGTCACAAGAGAGCCAAAATCTTTTTTTCAACGCAGATCCGTAAAATTTTGCTATAATATTTTCATCTAAAAAGAAGAGAGGTTTAATACCATGGAAATTCGAATATATTTTTGCGCAGTTTTATACAACGAGGATTCTGAAATAATTCAGATATCAGATATTAAACAGCAGGCAAGCAAAGAAGATAAAAACCCGGATGTGATTTCACAGATTCAAAACTCCAAGACAACACTGTCTGCCTTGTATAAAGAAGGATGGAGATTAATAGAAGTTGTTCCTTCCCATGAAACAAACGGGTACAGACTTTTCTTGGAAAAAGAGTAATAATATCTCTTTTTTTGAGATATATCAAATACCCAGTTTGTAGAGTTTCTTTCTCTCACTTGAACCTGCGATATTGAGCTGTTTTCTGTATTTTGCTATCGTACGTCTGACCATTTTTACTTTGAATTTTTCTTCTATCAGGGCTAAAAGCTTCATGTCACTCAAAGGCTTTTCATGGTTTTCATTCTTAATAAGTTCAATGAGAAACTCTTTGATGGCAGCATTACTGACATCTTCATCAATGGCGGTTGTAAAAAACTCTTTCATAGCCAAAACACCTCTGTCACATGCTATATATTTGTTTGCAATGGCTCGCGAAATAGTTGAGGGATTGTGTCCAAATTCATCAGCCAGAGTTTTGAGTGTCAATGGCATGATTTGTCCGCCTGTAAAAAAATCATACTGGTATTCGACGATCATCAAACCTACTTTGTAAAGTGTTGCTTTTCTCATATCAAGCGCATCCACCAAACTTTTTGCCTCTTTGATTTTTTGTCTTACAAATTCATGCTCAACGCCATAAGAAGTGTCTATGTTTATCACAGGATAGTAGGCATCATTGAGTTTGACTTCTATCTGCTGTTCATCATTAAAATATATCATCAAATCAGGAATGATCTGCGCGGAATCTTCCTGATATTCGATATTTGGCGGATTTTTGAATGTTGACAATACATGCATAACCTCGTTAAAAGACTCTTCTTTGGAGTAGGCATGAATATTTTGCATGTCATTAATGATTTTTACGGCCAGACTATATGCCTGGTCACTGATTTCACTGTTGTCTAGTTGAAACAAAAATGACTCAGCCAAATCTTTAGCACCTATGCCTACGGGTTCTACATGTAAAAAGCGCAGACGAATCTTTTCAAAAGTTTCTCTGTCTATACTGTTTTTTTGGCAAAATTCTTCTGTGTTACCGTCGTAATAGCCATATTCGTCCAAATTTTCGATGACAAACAAAGCTACTTTTTGTGAAACAGGTGTAGGAAACAGCGGCGCACCTATTTGCTCATCTAAAACATCATAAAGTGTTCGACTTTGAATAGTCAGCGCTTCTATCTGCTCTGTTCTGGAATTGCTCACTCCGCGGGAAATTATTTTTCTTGGAATCTTTTTTTCAAAATCTTCTTCAAAGCCTGATTTCACTTCTATAACAGGATTGGCTTCGACAAAAGGAGTCATAGCTTCACCCAAATCAGAAAGACTTGAATGCAATATGGGAAGCCAGTTACGCAGGGTATTTGAGAGCTTGTGTTTTGTTTCAACTCCCTGTGTTTGTCTTAATGCTCCCATATTTTCATGAATTCCTAAAGTTTGAAGCTTTCACCGAGGTAATGTGTACGGACATCTTCATTTTGTCCGATTTCATCACTGGTTCCCTGCGCAAGAAGCTCTCCCGATTTTATAACATAGACTCTGTCACAAACATCCAGTGTTTCACGCACATTATGGTCTGTTATCAATACACCTATGTCATATGATACAAGCTGATGTATCACTTTTTGTATATCCATAACGGCAATAGGATCAACTCCGGCAAAAGGTTCATCCAGCAACAAAAACTTTGGTTTGTTTACAAGCGCACGGGCAATTTCAACACGGCGACGTTCCCCGCCGCTGAGACTGATTCCCTTTCTGTATCGTATAGGCTCAATATTGAACATATCAAGCAGTTCCACAATGCGTGCTTCTTGTTCTGCTTTACCTTTTATACCGACTTCAGCCGCTATCATTAAATTGTCTTCAACACTCAAATCTTTAAAAATCGAAGCTTCCTGCGGTAAATAACCTATACCTTTGAGTGCTCTTTCATGTAAGGGCATCCCGATAAGATCTTCTCCGTCAAAATAGACTTTCCCCTCTGTTACTTCTACCAAACCGCAAATCATATAAAAAGTGGTTGTCTTTCCTGCTCCGTTCGGTCCAAGCAGTCCTACAACCTCACCGCTGTTGACTTCAAGACTTATACTTTTTACTATTTCCAAATCTTTAATTTTCTTTTTTAAGTCTGTTGCTTTTAATGTGTGCATATTGTATACTCTCTTGCATCATCTGAAATTTTTTCTATCTCTATTGTCACTGTTTCAATGCCGGCAGAGACTAAAATATCCACCAATTCATCACTTCCCCACTCTATAAAATGCAGACCCGGTTTTTCCAACTCTTCAAGCATTCCCAAAGAGATAAAATGATCAAGCCCGTGATTGTAAATATCATAATGAAATAGTTTTTCCCCATAACATTGCTGCAGTGAAAAAGTAGGTGATGTCACATCTTCACTCAATCCGAGTTTTTTTGCTATATTTTTTACCAAAGTCGTTTTGCCTGCAGCCAAATCGCCTTTTAAAATAATAACACCTTCTTGTAGTTGACTCATAATTCTGTCTGCCAAAGAGTCTAACTCTTCCAGTCTATATGTATATGTTTTTTTCATAACTTGTTTGATGTTTCTATGATTTGTTTTAATTTTACTTTCGGTCTTGCTTTTGCAAGGGCTTCTCTTGCCATTTCCAGTCCATCTTGTATATCTCGGGCCAAATCTCCTACCATCAACGATGCTGCAGTATTTATAAGCACTATATCACGCTGGGCATCTGTTGCTTTTTCATCAAAAACAGCTCGTAAAATATTTGCATTTTTGAGTGCATCGCCACCCATTATGGCTTCTAGCGGTGCTTTTTTAATACCATACTCCTGCGGATCAATAATAAACTCTCGTGTCTTGCCGTCTTGCAGTAAAGCCGCATAGGTCACATCACTGATGCTTATTTCATCCATCCCTTCATTTGAGCTGACAACCAAAGCCGATGTAGCTCCGTTTATCTGAAGTGCTTCTGCCATTTTTGGTACAAAAGCTTTGTCAAATACACCCAGCATTGATTTTTTCACACCGGCAGGGTTTGTCAAAGGTCCGAGTATATTAAATATGGTTTTATCAGGGATGCTTTTACGTACCGGTACGATGAATTTCATGGCCGGATGATGATTTTGTGCAAACATAAAAGTAAAACCTGTCTCTTCAAGAAGTTTTGCACTCTGCTCAATACTCAAGTCAAGCCGAACACCCAGTGCTTCAAACATATCGGCACTGCCGCTTTTTGAAGTGATAGAACGACTTCCGTGCTTTGCAACGGTTGCCCCGCAAGAAGCAGCAAGCAGCGCTACAGTTGAGGAGATGTTGAAACTGCCTATTTTGTCACCGCCTGTTCCGACAATATCAAGCGCATTTTCTCTGAGTTCATCAGAAACAGGCAAAGCAACGGCAAAACTGCGCATAACCTGTGCAGCAGCGGCAATCACTTCCACAGGAGTACTTGCATCAAGTCGTATACTGAGTAAAAACTCACGCATCTGTGCATCACTCATTTCATGTTGAAAAAGTGAAGTAAATTTGACTAAAGCTTCCTCATATGTCATGAAATCTCCTTTATATACTGATCTTGCAGAGATTTTGGCGTTGATTTTGTTGTAGGAATTTGCAGCACTTCATACTTTTTTGATTCATTAAGATAGTTTACAGTAATAATGCTGCCGACTTCCACATTTTTACTCGCCTTTGCAACCACACCGTTTATCTCTACTACTCCGTTACTAATCATATCCTGTGCAACAGAACGTCTTTTTGTAATATTTACCGAATTTAAAAATTTATCTATTCTCATTTTTTATCTTTATTGTTTTTTTACTCATTTATAGTTTGTTTATTGTAGACAAATCAAACTGAAAATAATGTAAGAGAAGAAAGAAGTTGGAACATTTTTTGCATTATTAATTATTTCGCATCAGTTTTTCAAAATCTTCGCTTAACAGCGGTTTGGAAAAAAGATATCCCTGATACAAATCACACTCTATTTTTTCCAAAAAGTCTCTTTGTTCCTGTGTTTCAACACCTTCGGCTACTGTTGTGAGATGCAGATTTTTTGAAATATCAATAATACTCTTCACTAAAGATGCCTGTTGCCTGTTGTCAAGTTCTGCTATAAAAGACTGATCTATTTTTAACTCAGTTACGGGAATATCACGGATATAGCTTAATGATGAATAACCCGTACCAAAATCATCTATAGAAAAATGGATATTATGTTTTTTGAGCGCATTGATTGTGACAATCAGTCTTTTTAAGTCCTGAGATGTACTCGTTTCAGTAATTTCAAAAATCAGTTTTGTATGAAAGCCGGCCACATTGTACTGACGAAGAAGACGTTCAACTATAGCAATAAAATCTTTGTTTAAAAGCTGCCTTACACTAATGTTAATCGACATTTGATGCAGATGCATTCCGATACTTTCCCATCTTTGCAGAGTTTTTATAGCTTCTTCCAAAATATATTCTCCTAATTCTATAATATAACCGGTACTCTCAGCAACGCCGATAAACACTTCAGGACTCACCTGACCGAGTGTGGCACTTTTCCACCTTGCAAGCACTTCACAGCCGATAATTTTATTTTTACAGCTTATTTGGGGTTGGTATTGCAGATATATTTCATTTTTTTCTATGGCAAAATGCAGCAGTCTTTCTACATGTAATTTATTTTCTATAATTTTACACAGTGCATCATTAAATATGACAACATCATCTCTGCCCGCACTTTTAACTTCATACATTGCAATGTCTGCTTCTTTTAAAAAATCATGGGCATTGAGTTTTGGGTTGTTTATGACACTCACCCCTATACTTGCACTAATGTGAAGCGTGCTGTCTTCTATAAAATAGGTCTCTTTTATTGTGTGTAGAATTTTATTTGAAAATTCTTTTGCCTGCGCAAGACATTTCTCTTTCGTCTCAAGTGCATCGCTTAAAATACAAAATTCATCTCCACCCAATCTGGCAACGATGTTACTGTATTTGTCAGCCAACTGTGTCAAACGCTCTGAAACTTCAACAAGAAGTTTATCTCCGATATCATGTCCAAGGGTATCGTTGATTGTTTTAAAATAATCCAAATCT
Source organism: Sulfurimonas sp. NWX367 (assembly GCF_039667065.1). NCBI lineage: Bacteria > Pseudomonadati > Campylobacterota > Epsilonproteobacteria > Campylobacterales > Sulfurimonadaceae > Sulfurimonas > Sulfurimonas sp. NWX367. The sequence goes on from NZ_JALCZM010000001.1 coordinate 500,367, forward strand.
ATTAAAAGCAAATAGGTATATCTGTTTTTGTTCTCCCTAACAGAACTGTCCAGATACTCTATAAAATAACGTCTGTTTCCAAGTCCTGTCAAATAATCATGATATGCCTGAAACCTGCTTTTTAACAAATAGGCATGTGTATTTTTTGCAGCATATAAAAGAACCATACTCAACACAACAGTGAAAAATGCAAGAATATACGAATAAAGTTCTCCAATTGCTATGAAGTAGACAACAAGCGGAAGCATTAAAAACGAAACTGTTGCTACTACCAGCTTTTTCTGTGAAGCTAAAATAGTTGCCGCGACTACCGCACTGCCGAGTTGTGTTGCAATAGCTATATAATGTGCACTGATAGCATCTTTTGAGATATAGTATAAAAACATTATTGTCCATAAGGAAAAATATATAAACATAAAATATTTTACTTTTTCAAGCCATCTGTCTTTTTGTGATATAGTCATCTTTCTCGAATAATTTCTATACAGCTTCCATCCCCAGACTGAAAGCAGTAAAAAAAGAACAAACCAAAGTATTTCGACAATAATTGAAGAGTAAAGATATCCCATGACTATATATCCGGGACCTGTTCCTAAAAACAATAAAATAACAACAAGTATCTGCTTATGCATAAAATTATAAAAACTAATATTATCATTCGTTGTCAAAACATATCTCTCTTTGCAGGTTTCTTATCATTTTATCTAATAAAAGTGTATAATTCAAGAATGCTAACCTTTACACATCAAACTATGACACAAATCACAAAAGTATTACAAAATTACATCAATACAATGCAGGGAAAAGAGATAATTTCATTTCAAATACTTAATCCTGACATTGCGACTTCGTTGTATAACGGCACACGCATTACATGTAACGGACAAGAGTATATTTACCGTGGCTATAAAAGCTGGATTGATTTGGCACATTTGCTTAAATGCAGAATGCTGACACCGAAAATTGCTGATGAACACACCGTAATTATGCGTTATGAAAAACTTGATGAAGACAGCACCTTTCATAAAAACATCACAGACAAAGAAGAAAAATACGGAGAAAATTCCATTTTCGGAAAAATTCACAAAAATGAAGAGGCTTCTTTTATTTACAGTTACACACAGGCATTAAAAAATGTACACCTGAACAAAAGAAAACGTATTTTGAATCTCGGGGTCAACAGTGGAGACGAGTTTGAAGTTATCGCCTCTTTGGCAGACAACTTTGCAGAGCTTGACCTTGTCGGCATCGACTACTGCGAGTCTGCCGTAGACGCGGCAAAAAAGAAGTTTAAAAACTTTGCCAACATCTCTTTACATGTAGCCGATATCAACAGTCTCAATGCACTTGATTTGGGAAAATTTGACCTCATCATCAGTATAGGCACACTGCAAAGCTCAAATTTGGAGTTTAACAAAACACTCATGTCCATAGTCCAAAACCATCTCAAAAAAGAGGGAGCTATGATACTCGGTTTTCCAAACTGCCGCTGGATAGACGGGGAAATGATTTATGGGGCCAGAGTCAAAAACTATGCTTTTTCAGAAATGGGACTGCTTTACAAGGATGTCATCTTTGCAAAAAAATACCTGCAGCAAAAAAAGTTTCGCGTCACTGTTACGGGCAAAGACTATATATTTGTAACGGCTACATCCATTCGTAAAGATTAAGAAGCAAATCCTGATGCAAAGGTATCTTTTGCAACCACTATCTGTTTTTGCCGCTCTTTGCGTTTTGTATCTTTTTCTACAAAAATTTTCTTGCGTGTTTTAGGGTCCAGTTCAGTATAATACATTACAGCAGAATAGGTACCTGGAGTCGGAGTAAAGACCTGTGCCTGTTCAGGATTCATTTGCAACTCTTCTGTGGTAAAACGCTTCAACTCGTGCATGTCTTTCTCCTCACATCCCGGATGGGCTGCAATGAGATAATAGGTCAAAAACTGTTTCTTTCCAGACTCTTTGTTGAGTTTGTCGTAGAGTTTTTTAAAATCTATAAGCGTCTGTTTTCCCGGTTTTCCCATGAGTTCAAGTACATGCTGCTGCGTATGTTCCGGAGCTACTTTCATCTGTCCTGATATATGATGTTCTACCATCTCTTTGAGGTAACTGTATCCGTGCTGTTTATCCTCTGTAATCAAATCATATCGGACACCCGAAGCCACAAACGCTTTTCTCACACCCTCCACCTGACGAACCTGGCGTAAAAGATTTATGTTGCGGGAGTGGTCAACCTTCATCGACTTGCATAAATGGCTTGCATCAACACAACGCTGATGGTCACAGGTACCGAGTTTGAGCTTTTTATTGCACTCATATCCGTACATATTTGCCGTAGGTCCGCCGACATCGGAAATAATGCCTTTATAATCTTTGTATTTGTTAAAATCTTTTGCTTCAGACAAAATATTTTTCTCAGACCGTGTTCTTATCGTCCGCCCCTGATGCACACCGATAGCACAAAAGTTGCACTCTCCCCAACAGCCGTGATGCGTCATGATGGAAAACTTAATCGTCTCCAGACATTTCACTTTCCCTTCTTTGGCATAGTAAGGGTGCAGCTCTCTTGTAAAAGGCAGGTTGGAGTTTGCATCCATCTCCTCTTCATTCAGGTAGTCACAGGGAGGGTTTTGAATGAGGTACCGGCTGTCTACCGGCTGACAGAGTCCTTTTGCCGCTATAGGGTCATTATTGTCATAAAAGAGATCAAAAAGGTCTATATATTTCTCTTTGTCATCCAAACACTCTTGGTGCGAAGGGAGCTGAATAAACTCATAAACCGGCTCTTTGGATATATAACAGATACCCCGTATATCTCTGTAATCCCTCTTTTCATCTATGGCACGGGTTAACTGTTCCAGTGCAATTTCCCCCATACCGTAAATCATCACATCCGCCTTAGAATCAAACAAAACAGGCTTTTTGAGTTTGTTGGACCAGTAATCATAATGACTTACACGTCGCAAAGAGGCTTCAATACCTCCCAAAACGATAGGCACAGTATTTTTAAAATAACGCCGTATCAGATTTGTATAAACCAAAACTGCTCTGTCTGGTCTTTTGTTGTTTTTTCCGCCCGGAGTATAATCATCGGAATTTCGAAACTTTTTGGTGGCTGTATAGTTTGAAACCATACTGTCGACGCTGCCACCACTGACACCCCAGTACAAACGAGGCTCACCCAAACGCATAATATCATCAGGTCTGTCAATGTCCGGCTGTCCTATCATTCCGACTCTGTATCCCATTCTCTCAAGCATACGCCCGACCATAGCAACACCGATAAAAGGAGAGTCTATATAGGCATCCCCGCTGACTAAAATAACATCACAATAATCCCAGCCTTTGGCATCCATTTCCGCCCGTGTTGTCGGCAGAAAATCTTTTTCGCTGAAAGTGACGGTATCTCTTTTTGGATTGTTGTGTTTGTTTTTATGTCGTCTGCTCAAAATATATAGCCCTTTAAAATCTGAAGTATTATACTAATAATACACTATTTACACAAAAGAAAAGATTATTGAATGTTAACATTGAGCTAATGTGCTTTAGTATATACTTTGCCTATGGCAAAAATATTATTATTAGAAGATGATGAAGTATTATCTGAAACCTTAATTGAACTGTTGGAAAATGAAGCATTTGAAGTGTTACATGTAAAGGACGGGGAAGCAGCTCTGGATGCGACTTTTGAAAACAAATTCACTCTGATGCTTTTGGATGTCAATGTCCCCTTGCTTAACGGTTTTGAGTTTTTAAAAAGTTTACGCCAAAGCGGAGATATGACACCGGCTGTTTTCCTTACTTCTTTAAGTGATGTCGCCTCTTTGGCAAACGGCTTTGATGTCGGTGCGGATGACTACATCAAAAAGCCCTTTGATTTTGATGAACTCCTCATACGCATACATGCTCTTTTGAAAAAAGCCTATCATACCTATCAGAATGAATTACGGGTCAATGACTTTCGCTTTGTAATCGACAAAGACGAACTTTACAATCAATCAAAATTCATACCGCTTTCTCCTTATGAACTGCAGATTACAAAGCTGTTTTTTCAAAACCTCAACAAAACAGTCCAAAAAGAGCTTATACTCGAAGCACTCAACGGGAACAAAGAGATGAGCGAGGGAGCCTTGCGTGTACACATTAACAAACTTCGCAAAATCGGTCTCCCAATTACAACGATAAAAGGGATAGGATACCGTCTTGCATCATCATGAAAAACTGGCATTTTTAAAATTTTTTCTTATTTACTTTATCAGCACTGCCCTGCTTATTTTAATTGCCGGATATTTTTATTTTCAACAGACAAAAAACCATTTTTTAAAAGAAGAGGAATTTTCACTTATTGAGTACGCCAGACATATTAAAATGGGTACTTCAATAGATGAATACAACAAAGATTTTCATCATGCTTTTGTCAAAGTACCCAAACATGTTGATATTAGAAATTTCACTATAGGAGAAAAAGAATTTTCCAAACTGCTGCCTATGAACAGGCGTGGAAAATATCTACAAGTATTTAAGTCAAAACACAGCTTTGATCAAAGATTATCCAACTTCAAAAAAAAAGTTCTGTCCATACAGTTTTTATTGCTTCTTATTTTTGCATATATTAGCTACAAGCTTGCAAAAAATGCTTTAAAGCCTTTACGCGAAAGTATCATAACTCTTGATAAATTTGCAAAAGATTTAATTCATGACTTAAATACGCCTGTCACCTCTATGCAACTCAATATGAAACTCATCGAAAAAATTCCGCAATTACAAAATACAAAAGCACTAATAAGGTTAAAAAAGAGTATCAACAATATTTCAGAACTCCATGAAAACCTAACAATACTGCTTCAGGAAGAAACTTTTCAGATACAAAATCAAAATATATGCCCTATTATTCAAGAAGTTGTTGAAATCCAAAAAGCCCTTTATCCCAATATCACTTTTCACATTCAATGCAACATACTCAAAGCAAAAATAAATACACAGGCTATGAAACAAATTCTGCAAAACATTATTTCAAATGCCTGTAAATACAACAGTTCCAATGGATATATAAAGATTTATAACAATAAGAATGCTTTATATATAGAAGACAACGGCAAAGGAATCAAAGAACCGGAAAAAATATTTGAACGCTCCTACAGTGATGAAAACAGCAGTGGTCTTGGGCTTGATATCGTAAAAAGACTGGCATATGCTATGGATATAAAAATAGTTGTGCAAAAAAACGAGCCTGCAGGTACACGCTTTGTTTTAACTCTGCCTTAAGAACTTGTATATCCTAAAACATACTCCAGTTCATATATGTTATTGACAATATACTCAAAATCACTGTAATTTTCCTCATCTGAGACTATCAGCAGTTCATCACCGATTTGCAGATTCATTCTTGCATCAGGCATCAAGTATATGTTATCCCCTCTTTTGAGCAGCAAAAAAACTACATGTAACATCTCATTTCTGTCAGCACGGGATCTTCTTAAATCTGCAAGGCTTATATTTTCACCTTTTTCAAGCCTTAATGTCAGTGCATACGCATTTGCATCATTCAGTACAGTTTCAAAGTACATTGGATTCATCCCTGTGATATTATTAAGCATATAGACAATGATTCTTGCCCATTCATCATCTTTTTTGCGTGCTTCTTGTATAAACAGGTCGGCCAGAGGTCTTGCTATATAGCTGTATGTTGCATCAGCCAGTATCTTCTCTACAATATATATTTTATTGATTTTAGATGCCTGAAATATATTTAAATCGTCTAAGGAATTTTCACGGGCCATTGTAAATATTTTCGGATTCAACTGTTTCGCCTTGTTTAAAATAGTAAGGTTCAGCAAATCATTTTGTGTTGCGGCTATGATGCAGGCACTCTCTTTGACACCGAGTTCAATCAGTCTGTGTATATCTTCATCATCCCCGAAAATGGTTGTATTTTTCTCTTCTATGTAGCGCTGTGAATCAAAATCTTCAATCACATACTCTATACCGGCCTTTTGCAATCCTTCTTGAATCGCTTTGCCCATTCTTCCTTTACCGTATATAATGTATTTTCCAAGAGGAAACTGGTCTCTTTTTTTCAGTTTGAGTATGTGTCCGTACATCCACATCTCCAAAAGCCAGATATAGGGTGCTGTTATACCATAGTAGATACGTTTTGATATAATATCAAAAGGATTTTTCACATGTTTCAAATTCATACTTCGAAAGTGTTCAAGCTGAGCCTTTGAAGTTGCCTTGACAATAATATCAATTTTTTTATTGAGCAGTTTGCTGATGGTGGCTATTTTTGAATTTACCATATCATCTTCAAAAAGAGAGATTATACCTGCACAGTTTTTTTGATGGATTCCTGCAATTTTAAGCATTTTTTGATTTGTTGCATCGCCTACAAATCCAGGAACATTTGGATAAAAATTTTCCAATATCAACTCATCTATCTTCTCTTCGTCTTTATCTAAAACAACGAGCCTGTAGTCATGTCCGTTGAGTCTGTCAATAATACTTTTTGTTATCCCGTTATATCCGAGAATAATATAAAAGGGTTTGTTTATATTTCTTACATGATTTCTGAACGAGTTCCTGTTTAATGCTTTTTTCAGTGCCTCATCCTGTATCAGAGAAACTATCGCTCCTATCCCGTAAAACCATCCTATCACTGTAAAATAGATAGAAAAACTCACCCACATCCGCTGTTCGTAGTTGAAAGTATACGGAGCCTCTCCAAAACCGATAGTACTTGCCATATAGGTCACAAAATAAAAGGCATCAAAAAAAGTCATCTGATAAGGGTCGCCGTTGTTGTCTGTCCCCTGAATCAGCACTAACCCGAGTATGGATATGGCAAAAGTAATGATAATGACCAAAAAAGGTGTCCTTAACCTTTTAAGAACAATCCATACAATCTGTTCATTCATATCTTGCTATCTTTTGGATTTGAGTGTATCGCCGACAAAAAGTATAACCGAGACTATATTTGCCAGGAGTGCTCCGCCTGAGAGCGAGACAATCGCTGTTGCGGCCTCTATATTCACATCACCAATTACATATATTGCAAAAGCCCAGACAGTCGCAGATGCGATAAGCTGAATATCTGCTACAATACTTGTTGCCAGTAAAACCGCCCCCAGCTGTGTTCTGTCCCCAAGTTTGAGTACTGTGGCTATCAGGTTGACAATAATCGCGGCAAAAAGCTCGTAAGAACTGTGCTGTTCAAGTACTGTAGGCTCTCCGTAAAAAAAACCGAAATTGACCGTCATGGCCAAGATAAAAAATGACCCGGATATAATTTTATGCATATTCATTGCTTTATTCTCCAAAATAAAAAAGACACCTAAGCGTGCTTCTAAAATTCTACTCTTATTAAAATTAATTGTATATTTAATCACTCTACATTTTACATTAAAGAAATACTCTGTATAATAAAATAACAAATAAAGATAAAAGATGAACTATGACAGATATTACCTACCCTTATGAAAATATGCAGGACTACACACTGCCAAGTTTGCTAAAACGGTCAGTTGAGCTGTACGGACCGAAAAAAGTATTGTCTAAAGTTGACCAGGACCCTATGAGCTATGAAGAGTTACATGAAAATGTACATGCCATGATCAAACTTTTAAAGAAAAACGGTGTCAGAAAAGGCGATAAAGTTGCCCTGCTGAGTGAAAATATGCCTAACTGGGCTGTTGCATATTTTTCTGTTACCTATTTTGGCGGTGTCATCGTTCCCATACTTCCTGATTTTCATCCCTCTGATGTCCAGCACATTATCAGACACTCTGAGGCAAAAGCTGTTTTTGTATCACAAAAGCATCTTCAAACCATAGAAGAGCTGGATAATTCCAATATGAAGTTTGTTATAAAACTTGATGATTTAACACTCATAGATGAGTTGACAAATCACAGTTACATCGCAAAACTGACACAGAAAATGGCTTCCAAAGAACTTCCAAGACCAAAAGAAGATGATATGGCGGCACTTTTGTATACGTCAGGCACGACAGGGCACTCAAAAGGGGTGATGCTCTCACACAAAAACCTTGTTACCAATGCAATGAGTGCCTATAAAAACGTAACTATTTTACCCGAAGATACTTTTCTTTCCATTTTACCTTTGGCACATACTCTCGAGTGTACTGTCGGTATGATACTGCCGATTTTACATGGTGCAGACATTGTATATCTCGACAAAGCACCTACACCCAACGTTCTTATCAAGGCATTCGCCAGCGTCAGACCGACTATGATGCTCAGTGTGCCTCTAATCATAGAAAAAATATACAAAAATAAAATATTGCCAAAATTTACCGGTTCGTTTATTATAAAAACACTCTACTCCATTCCTTTTATACGCAAACTGCTCAATAAAATTGCCGGAAAAAAACTAATCGAAACATTCGGAGGCCGGATCAAATTTTTCGGCATAGGCGGTGCAGCACTCTCTCCCTATGTGGAAAAATTTTTGGCAGAAGCCAACTTTCCATACATTGTAGGCTATGGACTCACCGAAACATCTCCACTTATAGCGGGAGGAAGAATCGGCTACCCGATCAAGATAGGCTCTACCGGCTTGCCGATGGTCGGAGTCGAAGTGCAGATAAAAGATCCCAACCCGCAAAACGGTGAAGGGGAGATTATAACCAGATCACCCAGTGTAATGATAGGCTATTACAAAGATGAAGAGCAGACAAAAGAGGTTATCAAAGACGGCTGGTTTTATACCGGAGACTTGGGTTACATAGATGAAGACGGGTATCTCTTTATCAGCGGAAGAAGTAAAAATGTCATTATCGGTCCCGGTGGAGAAAACATATATCCAGAACAGATAGAGGCTATCATCAATCAACATGAGGCGGTTCTTGATTCCCTTGTGATGGAAAAAGACGGAAAACTCGTTGCAAGAGTACACCTGGACTATGAACTTATAGATAAAATGTTTAATGCTCATAATATGCCGGAAAATGAAGTCAGAGAAAAAATTGCAGATTACCTGGAAAATATGAGAATAGAGGTCAATGCACAGTTGGCCTCATTTTCAAAAATTCAGAAATTTATAGAACAGATTGAGCCTTTTGTAAAAACACCGACAAAAAAGATAAAAAGATATCTTTATACAGAATAGACAATAACGCAAAAGGAAAATATCATAGAAAATTTTAAAAAGGTTCTGCACAAAGATGAATCGGTTTTGGTACGGGCAGAAATATCAAAAACGTTTTATTTGCCTATGATAAAACTCTATGCCCTGGGATCTCTTCTGCTGTTTATAGGATATGAGTACGAAATAGGTGTGATTGGTATTGTTTTAATGATTCGCACTTTTTTTGTCCATCTGGATGAAATAAAAGAAAAAAAATCCTACAACTGTCTGCTCACACAAAAAAGGCTTATTATTCTCAAGGGCCGGGTACAAAAAGAGATTTTTCCGATTAACCTTGAAGAGATCAGAACTATCTATATTAAGCCTTTCAGTAAAAGATTTGGCAAAATAATTGATGTTGGAACACTGGAAGTAATCACGACATCCGGCGGCAGGTATGTTATAAGCAATATAAAACAGCCCTACCTCTATCACCGCGCCATCATCGGTGATATTGTCAGTGCAACGCACTATTCAAACAAGTCTAAAAAGAGTTAAAACTGAGGCTGCACAAAAGGCACTACCTGCTTTTTACGGCTCAGTACGCCATCGAGCCATGCTTTATGGTCTTGGAGTTTAATGTCAAATGCTTTTTCTATTTTTGACTCATCATCACTCACAACCAAAAGTTTTGAGCCCTCTTTCATAATGTCTGTCAAAAGAATCAAAACAGTATGCAGTCCGCCCTCTTCTTTCATCTTTTTCATATCTTCAAGCAGTTCCTCTTCACGAGGTTCCAAGACTGAAATATCGACCATTTCAAGCTGCCCGATACCGACTTTTGTGCCGTTCATATTAAACTCTTTATAATCCCGTGTATTTAAATCACGGGCACTTGCACCGTCAACAGCAGATTTTACTATAAACATCTCCATCGCCAGTTTTTTATAGTCTGTTACTCCGGCAATTTCTGCTAGTTCTTTGACCGCTTTGGTATCGACTTTGGTACATGTAGGAGATTTAAATATAACCGTATCACTTAAAATTGCCATCATCATTAAACCTGCAATCTCTTTTGGTACTTCCACACCGTAACATCTGTACATTTCATAAATTACCGTGTTAGAACACCCAATCGGTCGAATCCATGCTTCAAGAGGCGTATCCGTAGTCAAATCACCCAGTTTATGGTGGTCGGCAATACCTATTATAGTTGCTTCGTCAATATCGTCCTGAAAATGTGCTTTGTCGGTAGAATCAACTATAAAAACTCTCTCACCTGCCACTGATGTTTTGAGCATTGGCAGAGTACCGCCGAATTTATCTAAAATAAACTCGGTCTCAGCAGTTATTTCACCCTGACGGGCAGGAATATACTCTTCCTTTTCAACTTGGTTTTTTAAATAAGATAATGAGATAGCACCAACAATAGAGTCACTATCGGGATTTTTGTGTCCAAAAACATATACTGACATTTTAAGCCTTTATTTTTTTGCGAATTATACTATATTTTATGTAACTTTAACTCTTTTTCAAGATATTCACCGGTGTAAGAGCCTGTTTTTTTATGGTTCTTTGCCAACACTTCCGGAGAACCTTCCGCTATTATGAGTCCCCCGCCGCTGCCGCCTTCAGGACCCATATCTAAAATATAATCGGCATTTTTTATCATATCAAGATTATGCTCGATGATGAGCATAGAGTTGCCGAGTTCGACAAACTTATGCAGTACATTTGTCAATCTGTCAACGTCGGCAAAATGCAAACCTGTTGTCGGTTCATCCAGAATATAAAGTGTTTTTCCTGTATCTTTACGGCTGAGCTCTTTTGAGAGTTTGATTCTCTGCGCTTCTCCGCCTGAGAGCGTTACGGCATTTTGACCCAAAGTTATATAGCCAAGTCCTACATCTACAAGTGTTTTCATTTTTTGGTGTATCTTAGGAATAGGTTTAAAAAACTCAAAAGCCTCATCCACACTCATGGCAAGCACATCGGCGATGGTTTTGCCTTTGTAAAATACTTCCAAAGTCTGCTGGTTATAGCGTTTTCCGCCACAGGCATCGCATTTGACCATAATATCGGGCAAAAAGTGCATTTCTATCTTGTTTTCACCCTCACCCTGACACTTCTCACAGCGTCCGCCTTTGACATTAAAAGAAAATCTTGATGCCGTATATCCGCGAATCTGACTCTCTTTTGTCTGGGCAAATAGGTTGCGGATTTCATCCATCACACCGGTATAGGTTGCCGGATTACTCCTCGGTGTGCGTCCTATCGGGCTTTGATCAAGATATATCACTTTATCAACATGCTCTAATCCGTTTATTTCTACACCTGCTACTTTATTGACTTTTCTGGCATGATTTAACAACTCTCTTGCCGTCGGAAGAAGTGTCTGAAGCATCAGAGAACTTTTTCCGCTGCCGCTGACTCCTGTGATGCAGACAAAGTTGTTGAGCGGAATTTTCGCACTCAGGTTTTCAATATTGTTAATAGTGACATTTTTGATTTCTATCCATTTTTCCTGCGGACGTCTGTAAAAATACTCAATTTTTTTACGTCCGTAGAGGTAGTCAGCCGTAAGTGTTTTTGCTTTTTTCAGTTTCTCGAGTGTACCGCTGAAAACAACTTCTCCGCCGAATTTTCCCGCACCGCTTCCTATGTCTACTATAAAGTCTGCATTTTCTATGGTCTCTCTGTCATGCTCAACCACGATAACGGTGTTTCCTTTTTCCTGCAGGCTTCTGAGTGTTCGGATAAGTTTCAAGGTGTCTCTTTCATGAAGTCCTATACTCGGCTCATCCAACACATACATGACACCTGTAAGTCCCGAACCGATTTGTGAAGCTATTCGTATGCGTTGTGCTTCTCCTCCGCTTATGGTTCTGGCATCACGACCCAAAGTAATGTAGCCAAGTCCTACATCATAAAGAAAGAAAAGTCGTTCTTTGATTTCGTTTAAAATAGGCTCTGCTATCATTCTTGACTGTCTGTCGAAATAGGAAAAGTTCTCATCATTGGCAAAAAATTCATAGGTTTTGGCAATCGGCATTTCGAGAAGCTGTGCTATTTTTGTATCAGCCACTTTCACTGCCAAAGATTCGCGTTTGAGCCTGTGCCCGCCACAGACATCACAGACCTTTTCACTCATATAGTCTGCAAGTTCTTTTTCGTCTTTAAGCATATCATAGGCTATACGGATAATACCCGGGAATATTCTTTTTACTTTATGGTTTTTCCACAAAAACTCTACTTCATCTATATTACCGTGTAAAATCGCTTTTTGCTGGTGCAATGGCAATTCAGAATACGGTACGGTAACGTCAATGTCATTATGTGCACAAAAACCCTTTAAAAAGGTAAAATAGTAACCTTTGTTAAAACCGTAAACAATTTTAACAGCACCTTTTTCAATACTCAGATCACTGTCAATAATCTTGTCAATATCAAGTGCATAACGTATGCCAAGACCGTCACATTCAGAACAGGCGCCTTTTGGAGAGTTAAAAGAGAAGCTCAAAGGTTCAAGCGGTTCAAAGCTTATTTTACAGTCAAAACAGGCGTTATGTTCCGAATAGTGAATATGCTGAGGGCAGCCGAGTTCTTCATAGTTGAGTATTTCCACTTCCAGTTCGCCGTAGCTTTCTTTGAGCGCTTTTTCCACATCTGATGCGATTCGTTCTTTGTTCTCTTCTTTGACAATCACTCTGTCAACAACTACTTTAATCGTATGCTTTTTTGTTTTTGAGAGTTCTATCTCTTCATCCAGACGTACCATAACACCGTCAATCTGAGCACGGACATAGCCTTTATGCACAAGTGACTCAATCAGATCTGCGTAGGCACCTTTGTTCTCTCTTACAAGCGGTGCCATCAGGACAAGTTTTGCTCCTTCAGGCAGCTTTGCAACTTCGCCAATTATATCCGAAGCCGACATTTGAGAAATCTTTTTGCCGCATTTATGACAGTACTGAATACCGACACGGGCATACAGCAGTCGAAAATAATCATATATTTCCGTAATTGTTCCGACAGTTGAACGCGGATTTTTTGAGGTTGTTTTCTGATCTATGGCTATAGCAGGTGTGAGCCCCTCTATTTTATCAACATCAGGCTTGCCTACACGGTCTAAAAACTGTCTTGCATACGAAGAGAGTGACTCCATGTAGCGGCGCTGACCCTCTGCATAAAGCGTATCAAAAGCCAGAGTAGACTTCCCGCTCCCACTTAAACCCGTCATCACAATCAATTCATTTTTAGGAATTGTCAAATTGATATTTTTTAAATTGTTTTCTCGCGCGCCGGTGATTTTAATTACATCTTTTTTTTTCATTTATACCTCAAAAAATTCTATAGAGCAAATATATTACAATAATCAGATAAAGAACAGTTAAGAGTTTTTTTTGCAGAGATACATTTAAGATATGATGCTTTAAATGTATGCCTGCATACACACCTGCCAATGATGCCAACCCTATAATGATTCCACTTGTATAATCCACATGCCCGTGCAGTGTATGCGATATCAACCCCGAAACAGATGAAAAAACAACAAAGAACAGTCCTGCTGACGTAGCTTTTTTCAAAGGTACATGTAAAAACCCAACAAGGATAGGGACAAGAATCAGACTCCCGCCTACCCCTATGGACATGCTTATTGCCCCTATGACAAAACCTGTGACAAAAAGCACTGCCTTGTTTACTTTCTTTTCGTATTTATAGTCATGTGTTTTCATAAAAAGGCGAATAAGTGCAAATGCAGCAAATGCCAAAAAGACCATTTCCAAGGTCTGGTCACTGAAACTTGCCGTAATATTACCGCTTAAAAGGGCACCGGTAAAACCGCCAAGTCCAATAATAACAACCATCAGGACATCAAGTGTTCCTTTTTTATTATTCAGATAGCTGCCGTAAACAGAGCTGAAAACCATCTGAATAACCGAAATGCCTATGGCAATTTTTGTTTCATACCCAAGCAATAGCAGCAGTGGCACCAGAATTGTTCCACCGCCTATTCCAAAAAGCCCGGACAGCAAACCGACAAAAGTACCAAGCAAGATTAATTCAATCATTATTATCCATAACTTTTTTGGAATTATACCCCAATATAAATAATAGTTTAATTTTACTTTGTGTTTCATTCAAGTATAATCTATGAATTATAAGAAAGGTAGATAATGCTAGAGAGCTTAAAAGAAGCAGCAGAAAACTTTTGCATACATCAAATCGGCGCTTCATGCGAAATAAAAGATGCCCCGACAAACAAGAGAACACTTATTGCTTACATAGATGTACAAACTCAAGACCAGAAGCGCTACAGGGTCTATATAGCTTCTGACAATGATTTTATGCAGAAAGTTTCAAAACTGTTTTTAGAAGAAGAAAAAAGTGATGAAGAGACGCTCAAAGAGATGACACTTGAAACTGCCAATCTTATTATAGGAAGCGCCAAAGTCATTGCTGAAGAACTTGGAATCTCATATACAATGGGAACGCCTCATTTTGCAAAAGTCGGAGAATTTGACTTTAGCTTTGATGAGCGCAAAGTCGTTCATATAGACAATGCCGAACTCATTATTGCCATTAAGGAATTAGATGCCTGATACAAAAAAATTTGACCTGCAAGAAGAACTTTCATGGATGGACTACTCCGGTATTTTAGACATGGAAGTTGAATTTATTGCTGATCTGGGAGAGACCGAGTTGAGTGTTGCAGAAGTTTTAAAGCTTGAAAAAGGATCTATTATCGATTTAAAAAAACCGGCAGGAGAGAGTGTTGAGTCTTATGTCAACGGACGTATTATAGGAAAAGGAGAAGTGATGGTTTACGAAAAAAACCTCGCTATCCGTATCAATGAAGTGCTGGATTCAAGTGCTGTACTCTACTACCTGTCAAAAGAGAGATTATGATTAAAATTTTATTACTTTTTATTCTGCCGTTTTCCCTGTATGCTTCAAAAATTTTAAGCTATAATATTTATGAAAGAACTGACAGAGCCGATGTCATGATTACTTTTGATACACCTTACACCGGGCAGATAAAGCAGAGTATCAGTAAATCAAAAATCATCATAAAACTTGAAGATGCCACGATAGAATCACCAAAAATAAAAAAAGTCTCTTCCCAGTATTTACACTCATTGACTATCACACCTCTTAACAGTGAAACCCTGATTGTTGCTTCTATATCTCCATCAACAAAACTTATTGCTTCAAAAACATCTGACGGCTACGGATTGAGATTGCGCTTTACAAACAAAACAGCTGTAAAATCATCAACTTTTAAAAAAGCATCATCCTCTTCTGTAAATTCACTCAGTGCACTGCCGACAAAAAAAGATGATACAATGTCTTCAAGTTATTATATTGTAGTTGCTATTTTAATCCTTGGAATTCTTATACTTTTATATATCAAGAAAAAAATGAAACCTCTCCCTGCTAATACGGAAACATCAAATAACAACTGGCTCTTTAAAGACACAAAAAAATCCCCTTTACAAAATGACAACACTGATATGACAGAACAAAATGTCAGTATACGGTTTCAAAAAGCCATAGATGAGAAGAACAGTGTTGTTATGCTTGACTTTGGCAATCAAAGCTACCTGGTTCTGATGGGTAACGGCAATATACTTCTGGACAAATTTACAGATAACAAGCCGGCATCCCAAAAGGAGTTTGATGAGATTTTACAAAGCAGACATGAAGATTTAGAAAAATTTTTAGGTAAATCGCAAACATCACAAAAGCAGGAACCTCTTCAGGCATACAAAGAAAGAGCTGCAAACATAGCCTATGAAATGCAGTAAAAAACTAATTTACGTTTGGTTTTTGACTCTCTCTTTTAAAACGTTCTTTCAGTAGTTTTTTAATTGTATTGACCTGAGATATACTTAACAAATAGCTCTCATTCATCAATTTATTGATATGAAACACTTCTGTTACAGTAATTCCGTAAGGATCTTTTTTTTCTTTCACAACTTTCCCGTCATTAAAACTGTACAGATAAAGATTCTTACGGGTTGTCTGTATGTAGTACGTCACTACAATCTCATCAGAATGTTTCTTTTCCAATGCAACAACTACCCGTTGTTCTTGCGAATATTCACCCTCTTTTAACTGCAGTATGTTTTTCATATCTTTTACAGTCAAAAAACCGACATAAAATTTATTGTATAAATCATGATATCTTTGTACTTTTTCAGTCATCAAGAAATTCATATCTATGACATATTTTTTATTTGCACGTATTGTTTTGGTAATCCAGCTCATGGTATTATAATACCTGAACGGATGAAGTTTCAGCATGTGTGCTTCTATCATTTTCTTGGAATTTATTTTGTCTTTTGGCAAAAGTTTTTGTTTGTCGAGTTTTGTAATATATTCTAAAACTTCTGCAGCCGAGAACTCTTTTGTAAACCATACTTTACAGTATGACGGGAACTGCTTGGCACCTGTGGCACCTTCATTTAAGATAATTAATGACTTGATTGTGTAGTTTGGAAAGATAATTTCCAAAAGTGCTTTTTTCTTTCTCAGTCTGCGACGCAATTTCAATACAGACTTTACCAGTGTCATTTCAACAAAATAGAGTTCATTGTTTTTTGTCAAAAACATTGCATCAAATTCACTGATTTCACGGCTTTTTGTTCTGTAGACTATTTGTTCTTTCTCGCTGATGGAAAGAGTATTTGCATAGGCTTTGCATTTTCCCTGATGAAAACCCTTGAGTACAAATTTTGTTATATAGTCATTCTCCTGGGCGTAACGCAAAAGCTTCTCATAAATAAAATTTTCATACACTTCCCCTTCAAAGGAACGGTAGGAACTCAAATAGGAAGGATCATCCAGTTCGATGCCTTTTTTAATTAAAGAGAGTAAATGTTTTGTATTATAAACATAATGGAGTAAATTATCCGCTATGTCTTCTTTTTCTAAATTTTTAATTGCCGGAGAAATTTCTAACATCAGAGTGTCATCTCACTGTTTTTAAAGAAGTCATCTATGACTGAACGGTATGTTGCTATATCATCAATTGAGTTTACTTCATTTCTCAAAACTGATGCACCTCGATAGCCTTTCGAATAGGTATGGGTATGCTTTCTAAACATTGCAACACCATGCTGTCCGTAAAACTCTATCATTTTGTCAAAATGTTCCATAATAATTTCATGTTTAAGACTCTGTTCGATAGATTCTGCACCGGTTTTAAGCTGATGAAATATCCACGGAGCCCCTACTGCACCGCGACCTATCATAACCCCGTCAGCACCAGTATGTTCAAGCACCCATTTGGCTTTTTCATAAGAATCTATATCTCCGTTGGCAATCACCGGGATATCTACAGCCTCTTTTATCTCTCTTATTGCATCATAATCAACAGCTGCTTTAAACTTGCCGGTTCGTGTTCTTCCATGCACTGCAATAAAATCTGCACCGCTGTCCTGCACAACTTTTGCAATATCTACGTGATTTTTCTTTTCAAAGCCCAATCTTATTTTAACACTGGTCATATTTTTATTGGAAGTATTTTTAATAGTTTTTATTATATCTCCCATCAGAGGAAGGTCCAAAAGAAGAGAACTGCCACTGCCGTGACCCACAACTTTGGGTACAGGACAACCACAGTTCAGATCAATAATGTCAATTCCATCCTGCTCGTTTAGTATTTCAACCGCACGACGTACAATATCAACATCAGCACCTGCAATTTGTACAGAATACGGATCTTCCAAAGAAGATTTTTCCAGCATATGCAGTGTTTTTTGTGAACCGTGGGCCAGAGCATTTGAACTCAACATTTCACTGACAGTCAAATCTGCTCCAAATTTTTTCACCACACTTCTAAAAGGAAGATCAGTAAAACCCGCCAATGGGGCTAATACATATAATGGCTTGTCAAAGGAGAGTTTTGTTTTTTTCATTATTACAGAAACATATCTATACTAAAGTTTTGTCCACACTCTTTAAGCGCACGATAGGCTTTAAAGTTCTGATACTCATCAGGCTGAGAATTGTCAAGAATAGCATTGGCCGGTGCTATCATTTCAAGGTCATAAAGCGTATAAAGATACGCATCCACAGCATCTTCATCTTCTTCAGACAATATTTCAAAAAGTTTTATTCTCTGTTCCGGAATCATACCGCCTTTAGATAGAATCGAAGAAATTTCAATATAGTCTTTCTTGCTGAGATCAAGTTTTTTAAATAAATCTATAAGTACTTCATTGCTGATTTTCAAAATATTTTCATCAGCATTAATTCTTGAAAGGATTACATGTAAAGCCTCTTTTGTTAAAAAGGATTTATATTTTTCAATACCGCTCAATGGTGCGGTTTTGACATAATCCACATAAACCTCTTTACATATACTGTCATCATATTTGGTACAGTTTGCCAGAATATTTTCTGCACTTATCTGACCTTTTTTGTATCTGTTTCTTTCGTTTTGTATCACAAGTTCATTGTCAGACGGTAAATTGTACGGTTTAAGATCCACAACTTCACCGTTTTTGACATCTTGAATAATACGCAGTACTTTTTCAATTTTTTCGTTATTTATTTTTCCTATAATCTCTCCGACCGGGTGCATCTCACTATTTTGCAAAAGCGTTCCCAATAGAGTATATCTATCGGTTTTAAATGTATAGTTTCTCTCTTTTTTTCCCAGGTAGGCATCAATAACAGCATTAATAAGTTTTTCATAATCTTTTTCATATTTACGTAATCGAAAATTACCGATAATTGAATAGAATGTCATATGTGCCACGCTTGCAAGGTATAGGATAAATATCGGTATGATTACCCATAAAGCAATAGAGAGTGACGGCATAGGAATGCCAAACAGATCTATACTCATGCTTTCCTGTGTTACATATGCGTAAACATACCAACCGACAAGTCCCATCCAAACCAATGCAGCTACTGTGTACCTTTTAATATACATTCTCCAATCCTTTATTTAGATTTTTCTACTATTTCTCTACAGTCAATGCAGTATGCAGCATGCGGTTTTACTTTCAGTCTTTGAAATCCTATTTCATCTTCACACATTTCACAAACACCATAACCACCGTTTTTAATTTTAGAGAGTATTTTTTCAATCTCATCCAATTCCTGCTTTTGCTGCTCTATTATAGCACCTTCTACCATAGAATTGTTATTTGCCGAAGCATGATCGCCTTCATCATTTAAATCTAACGAACTCAGTTCACTTAGTTCTGTTCGGACACCCTGAATGTTTTTCTCTATCTGTTCTTTTCGACTCAGTAGTAACTCTTTAAAATATTTTAACTCACTTGCTTGCACTTATATTTCCCTTTTATTTATGATATGGATGATTGCTCAGTATAGCAAAACCTCTATAGATCTGTTCCAATAAAACCGCCTTGGCAATTTTATGACTCATTGTTATTTTGCCTAAACTGACAACAGCATTGCTTTGGTCTAAAAAATCTTTTTCAAAACCATATGCTCCGCCTATAAAAAATTTTACAGACATTTTATCATTTAGAAGCTTACTAAATTCAAAACTGTCTACTAGTTTTCCATCTGGATGCAAAGTTATACAGAAATCTTTCCCAATATAAGCTTCTAAAGCTTTGGTATATGCTTTTTGAGCGGCCTGTGGGGAAATTGTGTGTGCTTTTGTTACATCTTTTGAAAAAATCTCCGTATCTTTTACAGTTGCAAACCTTGATATCATTTTTGTCAACTCTTTATACAGCGGATCGTAAAGTGTTTTTTCTCTTTTTGCTATAGAGACGATTTCTATATTCATTGGAGTAAGCCGCTCCCGATTACATTGTATGTTACATGTTCAAATGAATCATTAAGTTTCACACCGCCTATAGCAGCGACATGGTGTCTGGATTTTGAGGCAATGGTATCCAGGGTATCTCCAAGAAGGCTTGATACATCTTTTTTTGTATCAGTATTTCTGTATGCGCCAAGTCCGATATAGTTTAAATCCATTGCATTTGCCTGCAAAACTTCTTCTTCATTATGCGTTGAAATACCTAAAATTTTGTCTTCATTTATAACACTTCGTAAAATTTTGACTGCCTTGAATACATCTGTATCTATAGCTTTAAGATCTTCCTGCCCTACATGCACACCATCGCAGAATTCAACAAGCTCATAGGCATCATTCACTATCAAAAAACCGTCATAAAGTTTTCTGATTTTTATCAATTGTGCTTTAATAAAAGCGATGTCTGCATTTTTATTTCGATATTGTATAATTTCAGCATTCTTCTTTTTTGCAATACCTATAAAGGATTCTAAAGAAATTCCTTTTTTATCAAGCATGTCCTGATCACATAACGCATAGAGTCTCATATCAGTCTTTTTTCAGTAAAGTCAGCATATCAGAGAGGGTTTTTTTCAACTTGTTTCGATTGACAATCATATCAATGGAACCGTGTTCTAGTAAAAATTCAGCTCTTTGAAATCCCTCAGGCAATTCTGAACCAATAGTCTGCTCAATAACTCTCTGTCCTGCAAAACCGATCAACGCTCCCGGTTCAGCTATAATAATGTCACCAAGGTTGGCAAAAGAGGCACTCACCCCACCCATCGTCGGGTCCGTAAGCACAGAGATAAAAGGCAGTTTGTGATTGGAAAGTTTTGCCAGTGCCGCCGAAGTTTTACTCATCTGCAGCAGTGAAAAGGTTGATTCCTGCATTCTTGCACCACCTGAGGCACTGAGTATGATCAAACCCTGCTTTTTCTCAATAGCTCTCTCAGCCGCGCGAACAATTTTTTCACCCTCAACTGAGCCCAAAGAACCGCCCATAAAAGCAAAATCAAAAATGACAAGCTGTACATCAACCCCGTTCATTTTACATTCACCGCTTACTACTGATGATTTTCTTCCTGTTTTTGCATAGGCTTCTTCAAGACGTTTTTTATAAGGTTTTTTGTCAACAAACTTCAACGGATCCACAGGTTCCAATGAAGCATCATACTCTACAAATGTTCCCTCGTCTGCAAGCATATTGAGTCTCTCTTTTACACCTATACGGATATGATACCCACATTTTGGACATACGTAGTTTTGATTCTCAACTTCTTTGTAGTACATAAGAGAGTGACATGATTTGCATTTAATCCAATGAGACCCTGCTTCGGCTTTTTCCGGTTGTTTATTGTCAAATGTTTTTGTAAAAAGGTTTAGTAAATTCAAAAAAAATCCTTAAATTATATAAATAGACTCTATTATAGCAAATTAATGTTGATTTTAAAGAATTTTTGAAAATATTTTTTTCAGAAGAAAGGCAGATTTACTCATCAAAAACAAGTAAATCTGCTTGAATTTATTGCAACAAAGAGTCTATAATGCTTCTTGCTGCCTCACGACCGTCAAAAGCCGCAGTTACAACTAAATCGGCACCACGAAAACAATCGCCTCCGGCATATATACCGGGTGTTGTTGTTTCGTATGTCTCTTCATTCACAATAATCCCACCCCATGAATTTGTCTCTATGCCGTTTTCAGCTAAAAACGACGGCACAACAGGATCAAATCCAAGTGACATTATAACCACATCTGCATTCACTC
Source organism: Sulfurimonas sp. NWX367 (assembly GCF_039667065.1). NCBI lineage: Bacteria > Pseudomonadati > Campylobacterota > Epsilonproteobacteria > Campylobacterales > Sulfurimonadaceae > Sulfurimonas > Sulfurimonas sp. NWX367. The sequence continues at coordinate 522,010 of NZ_JALCZM010000001.1, forward strand.
TGAATTGTGAACCCTTTACCTCTTCCATGCGTTGACGGCCTGAAGCATCTTTGGCACCCAGAGTTGTTTTTACAACTTCTACCGCCACTGCACGTCCTTCCTCATTTAATATTATCTCTTTGGGTGCTACAAGAAATGTAAAATCAACACCCTCTTCCATCGCATTTTTATACTCTTTTTTACTGCCCGGCATGTTTTTTTCATCTCTGCGATACAAACATGTAACAGATTTTGCACCTTCACGTTTTGCAGTTCTTAAACAATCCATCGCCGTATCACCTCCACCGATGACCACAACATTTAAATCTTTAAAATCAAATTTTTTATCATACGGCTGTTTAAAATTCTTTCTTTGTATGTTTGTAAGATAATCCATTGCCTTGTAGACATTTGGTGCATTTTCACCTGCGATACCCGCACTTTTTGCTTTTGTTGCACCAACGCCTATAAACATTGCATCATGTTCGTTTGCAATAGTTTCAAACTCTATATCACGTCCCACTTCACTGTTGAGCACAAGTGTCAATCCGGCCTCTTCCAAAAGTTTCACACGTCTCTCAACTACTTTTTTATCGAGTTTGAAATTTGGAATACCGTATGTCAAAAGACCGCCTGCACGGTCACTTTTTTCATACATGGTTACAGCAATGCCTGAACGCAAAAGATAGGTAGCAGCAGAGAGTCCTGCTGGACCGCTTCCGATAACAGCCACTTTTTTATCTGTTGTTATTCCAGGAAAATCCGGTGTATATCCTGCTTTAAATCCTGCTTCAGTAATGTGTGTTTCAACAGAACCGATGGTAATCGCCCCGTGCCCGTCATTTAATGTACAATCCCCTTCACAGAGTCTGTCATGCGGACATACTCTTCCCATGACTTCAGGGAAAGGAGAAGGTTCATTGGAGAGTTTAAAAGCAAATTCCAAATCTTTTTCGGCAATAGATTTGAGCCATTGAGGAATATAATTGTGCAAAGGACATTTGTTTAAACAAAACGGATCGCCGCACTGAATACATCTGTCACTCTGTGTTGCTGCCTCATCTTTATCAAAGACTTCGTAAATTTCACCAAAATCTTTTGTTCTGTCAACAACCAGTCTTTTTGCCGGGTCAATTCTCTCAGTTTTTAGGTATTCGCGCATTTTAGTCTCCGTTCTCTAGATTAAGAGGTAATTTTGTTAAATTTTTAGGTTTTACCAGCCAGAAGTTTCGTACTTCCACTCTAAAGTTTTCCAGTAAATCTTCAGCTTTTTTGCTCTTTGTTTCTACTACATAATCTTTGAGCAGGCGTTTGAGGTAATGTCGTGCTTCATCTCCCTCATCTGTATCAATTCTTACAGCTTCCACAAGTTCACTGTTTACATTTTCAATAAAATCATGATCTTCATCATAGACAAAGCTCACGCCTCCTGTCATTCCTGCACCAAAATTAATACCGGTACGTCCCAGAATGACAACAACACCGCCTGTCATATATTCACAGGCATTGTCTCCGGTCCCCTCAACAATAGCAAAGGCTCCGGAATTACGTACTGCAAAACGCTCTCCGACACTGCCTGAAATATAAAGTTTTCCGCCGGTAGCACCATAAAGACAGGTGTTACCGCCTGCTGAAAATTCTTCACCCTCATTTTTGGAAGTAATAATGATTTTTCCTCCGTGCATACCTTTGCCTATATAATCATTTGCAACGCCGTCAAGATAAATCGAAACACCCGGAATTAAAAACGCACCGAGTGCCTGTCCGGCTACACCGCTGAGATTCATTTTGATTGTATCCGGCTTCAGTCCTTCATCCCCGTAGTATTTCGCAATTTCTCCGGATATCAAAGCACCAAAACTTCTGTGGATATTTTGGATTTCTCTTTTGATGCGTATCGGGTATTCAGGATGTTTAATCGCATTCATCGCCTCTTTGAGAACATCTTTTTCAAATTTGTTATCATCAAAAGGCGGATTAAACGGCTGTTGATGCGTATTGACACCCTCTTCTCTGTGCAGGATTGCCGAGAAATCAAATTTCTTGGCAAATTCATCGTCTTTGACACTCAGCAGGTCCACACGGCCTATCATTTCCTCCATGGTTCTGTACCCAAGTTCTGCCATAATGGCTCTGATATCTTCGGCCAAATATGTAAAATAATTGATTACCTGATCAACATGTCCTTTAAAGAACTCTTCACGAAGTTTTTCGTTTTGTGTTGCAATACCTACAGAACATTTATTAACATGACAGATACGAAGCATCTTACAGCCTACAATAGTCAAAACACCTGTACCGAAAGCAAAAGACTCCGCACCCAGTAAAGCAGCTTTAACAACATCAAGTCCTGTTTTTAGCCCACCGTCTGTCTGCAATTCTACAAGTCCACGCAGATTATTTGCCTTAAGCGCATTATGTGCTTCAGACAATCCGAGTTCCCAAGGATTCCCTGCAAATTTGATAGAGGTCAGTGGAGCGGCACCGGTACCGCCGTCTCCTCCTGAAATAATAATTTTATCAGCATAGGCTTTTGCCACACCCGCAGCAATGGTGCCTACTCCGACAGTAGATACAAGCTTGACAGCGATTCTTGCCGCAGGATTGACCTGCTTCAAATCAAAAATCAACTGTGCCAAATCTTCAATAGAATAAATATCATGGTGCGGCGGCGGTGATATGAGTGTCACGCCGGGAACAGTATGACGAAGCTTTCCGATAAGGGCAGTCACTTTATGCCCCGGAAGCTGTCCGCCTTCACCCGGTTTTGCACCCTGTGCAACTTTAATCTGAATCTCCTCTGCACTTCTCAGATACGCCGGAGTAACACCAAAACGGCCTGAGGCGACCTGTTTGATTTTGGAAACTCTCTCTGTGTTGTATCTTGCTTTGTCCTCTCCGCCTTCTCCTGAGTTTGACTGTGCTCCGATTCTGTTCATTGCAATGGCAATTGTTTCATGGGCTTCAGGAGAAATGGAACCGAGACTCATAGCAGCGGATGCAAAACGTTTGAAAATCGCTTCTTTCGGTTCAACTTCTGATATATCAATCGGTTTTCTGTCTGATTTCAAGTCAAAGAAATCACGAATAAATTTTAATCCGCGCTTGTTTACAAGATTTTTCAGTGTATCAAAGTTTTCCTGTGTAGGGTGCTTGGAAACAGCATGAATTGCATGAATGACAGCAGGACCGAAATCATGATGTTCCTGATTTGTATAAAACTTATAGTAGCCACCGATATTCAAAGGAAATATTTTGTTAAAACCGTTTGTTTTAAAAGCATCTTTATGGGCTTTTTGCAGTCTTTCGTCTATATCTTCATAGGTAAGTCCGCTGAGCGTACAATGCGATGTTGCAAAACACTCTTTTACTATGGTTTTATCCAGTCCCATTACATCAAAAAGACCGGAATTTCTGTAAGAGGCAATTGTTGCAATTCCCATTTTGGACATAATTTTCAAGAGTCCGCTGTTGAGTGCAGTGTGTACAGATTTATAGGCTTCAGAAAATGTCATATTTAACGCTTTTGATTTTTCAAGCTGGTTTGCCACTGTTGCGAACAATACATAAGGATGGATTGCCGAAGCACCATATCCAAGGAGTACTGCAGCACTGTGCGAATCAATGACTTCTCCCGTTGTAGCGATAATAGAAACCAAATGACGAATCTTTTCGTTCAGTAAAGCGAAGTTCAAACGGCCTATGGCCATTGCCATCGGAATAACTTTGTTGTCCTTGTCAAATCCGCTGTCATCCAAAATGACAATGCGTGTTCCTTCATTTTTAACCGATGCTATGACTTTTTGAACCAATGCTTCCAAAGAGGCTTTCAAATCGCTTGTATAGGTGGTTGAAAATGTGGCATTTTTATAAAATTCCTGATATCTTGGAGAGGAATCATTGCCAAAAGACTTGAGCACTTCCAACTTTTCAGTCGTTATTATCGGAGAAATAGACTTCAGCCTGTGCGCATGTGACGGAATTTCATCCAGAATATTATGCACTTCACCAAAACCGGTATTTAAGCTCATTACAACTTTTTCACGAATAGGATCAATTGGCGGATTGGTAACCTGTGCAAATTTTTGCTTGAAAAAATCAGTAAAATTACGCTGTTTTTTAGAAAAAGCTGCAAGAGGTGTGTCATCACCCATAGAACCCACGGCTTCTTTTGCCTCTTTTACCATTGGTTCGATTACCTGTTCAATAACTTCCTGCGTAACATTAAAATATCTTTGTTTGGCAATCAAATCTGCCTCATCAACTTCTCTGCATACAACATACTGCTCTTCCACATGTTCCTGCAAATAAATCATATGTTCATTCAGCCACTTCATATACGGATTGGAACCTTTTAAATAATCATCAATTTCCTGACTCTTCAGAAGCTTGCCAAATTTCAGATCAAGTCCTATCATTTCCCCTGACTGCAGACGTCCACGCTCTTTGATCTCTTCTTCGGGAATATCTACAACACCGTACTCGGAAGCTATCAGAAGGTTGTCATCTTTTGTTACGATGTATTTTGATGGACGCAAACCGTTTCTGTCAAGTACACAGCCTATATATCGTCCGTCTGTTACTGAAAATGCAGCCGGACCGTCCCATGCTTCAAATACAGTTGAATGATATTCATAAAAAGCTCGTAATTCAGGATCCATATGCGGTGCGTTCTGCCATGCCGGAGGAATCACTGCACGGACAGCTTTGAAAAAGTCCATACCGTTTACAATTAAAAATTCAAAAAAGTTATCGGCTGAAGCACTGTCAGAAGCACCGGGCTGCAGGATAGGAAGCAGTCTTTTAATTTCTTCGTCGCTGAATACTTCGCTTTTTATTGATTCAGATTTTATAGCCACATTAATGCGGTTGGCTTCAACAGAGTTGATTTCTCCATTATGCGCTACAGCACGAAACGGCTGTGCAAGACGCCATTCAGGGAGTGTATTTGTTGAAAATCTTTGATGAAAAAGTGAAAAAGAGATTTTAAAATTTTCATTCTGCAGATCTTTGTAAAATTCTTTGATATGCGTAGGCATAACAAGCCCTTTATACGATAGCACTTTAGAACTCATAGATGCTATATAGAAATCTCTTTCAGAAATCATTTCATGTTCTGCTTCTTTGCGTGAAAGATATAAAAGTGCATCAAATCTGTTTGTGGCCATGATTGAATTAGGAACAATGAAAAGCTGTACGATGTGAGGCAGTGAAGCCAGTGCCTGGTCTCCTAGTGCATTGGTGTCAATTGGAACATCACGGTATAAAACCACTTTTAAATCATTGTTGTTACAAATAGATTCCAGTGTCTGCAAATGCTTTTTCTCTTTGGTAAAAACTACAGCTACTGCAAACTGAGACGGTAATTCTATACCTTTTTCTTTTGCTTCATTTTTAAGAAAATCAGTCGGCATGGAAAGCAGTAAACCGCTTCCGTCCCCCGTTTTTCCATCTGCAGCAACAGCACCACGGTGCATCATGCGTTCAAGCGCAGTCACTGCATCATTGAGCACTTTGTGTGAAGGTTTGTTTTTGATGTTGGCGACAAGACCAAAACCGCAATTATCCTTAAATGATCTTAATAAATCATGATGTTCAACCATTTCAACTCCCAAATTTGTAAATTTTATATGCAAAACATATAAATTTAATCTCTTTTTAAAGAAACTTAGTCTATTTAGACAAAGCATGTAAATTATACTTTCTTTTGGTTTAAATAAGCATAATAAGTGTAAAATATTTTAAAAAAAATTAAAAAGTGTGTATATAGGAAGCAATTAGGTGCAAGGTTTTATCATTAATTTAAATCGCGTCAAAGACGAAGATTTAATAGTAAATATTTTATCTCAAAACAGCTTAGATACCCTTTACAGATTCTACGGTGCACGTCACGGTGTGATAAATATAGGTTTTAAAATTGATTATGAAGTCGAAAACTCGGCAAAATCCACTATATCAAGACTTAAAGATGTTATACACATTGGATACAGCTGGATAAATGATTATAATCTTTTGCGATTATGGCAGGATTTTTTAGGGCTTTTCTATAAGCACTTGAAAGACTCTGAAGATATTGGTTCTTTTTATTTTGATTTAATTGAGGAAGCTTCACAAAACTGGAACAGACAAAACCCCAAACGCGTAGCTATTGAAGCCTATACCAAACTTTTGGAGCATGAAGGACGGCTGCATAAAGATATGCACTGTTTTTTATGTTCCAAAAAAATTGATGGGGATGTCTCTCTTTTACGTGCATATCTTCCAACGCATGAACAGTGTTCGCATACGCTGGCAATCAACAAAAAAGGGCTAAAAGAACTCTTTGAAAACAAATCTTCTCTTTTTTTAGGCAACCAGGAAGTAAATCGGCTCTGGAATGTTCTGCTTGAAGGTTTATAATTTACATATTTTGTTGTATTCTACTATCATGCCATGATATCGGGCATATATAAGGTTTAAATCTTTACATGTAAAGGCCTCTTTTATGCCTGATTCCAAAAATTCTTTATACTGCATATAATTTTTAAACTCTATGTCAAAACTCTTTAACAGCCTTTTTGTATAACTGTCTACAACCATCTCATCTCTAAAACAGGCATAACAGAGAATAGCGTCCGCACTCTCCTGTCCGATGCCTTTTTGCAGCAAAAGCCACTCTCTGCTTACCTCTTTTTGAAAAGATGCAAAATCACCAAATTCATTTTGAATGTTTTTTGCAAGCTGCAAAAGCCTTGGTGCTTTTTGGTTATAGAATCCGCTTGGACGAATCTTCTCTTTTAAGACGTCTGCATCCAAAGCGGCAAAACTGTTCAAATCCAAAAACATGTCTAAATTCTTTAAAGACTTTTCAACATTTTTCCATGTTGTGTTTTGCGTCAATACAGCACCTGCAACAACTTCAAAGGTTCCCGCATTGGGCCACCACAATTTCGGCGAATACTGCAACAGGTTTTTTGCTTCTAAAAAATCATATATCTGCAGAGAATTTGTGTACATGTAAACCTTTATCTAAATGGGTACTTCTAAAAACCTAACATCTCTTTCTTGCTACAAGAGAGGCTACACGGGTATCTTCGCCTCGCAGATTCACTTCGTCTTTTTCTTCATAGTAGATAATATCAAGCCCGATAAAAGCATGCAGCAATTCATTTGTACGCAAAAGGTATTCAGGGTTTGCCGGCTGATTAAAATCGCCGTGTGCCACAATAAAAGTTTCAAAAATCAACAGGCCGTTCGGCTTGAGAGCTTCTTTGATCTGCGGCAACAACCTTCTGCTCAAATAGTTAATATTGATAATGAGATCGTACGTATTTTTCTCTAAATTATAACTGTCCAGGTCAGCTTCTATTTTATTTATTTTCTCATCATCTTTTATCTGAGAAAGTGCATAATCACTAAAATCCACAGCATCAACTTCAAAACCTTTTTCTGCTAAAAAGTGCGTATTTCTGCCAATTCCGCAGGCAATATCCAAGGCTCTGTCTCCTGCTGCACAATCTATATACTTTTCAACTATCGGTTCTACATTTTTTCGCATCGGCTTCTCTACATGGCGAATATTCCAACGTTCTTTATCTTCTATCATTCTCAACCTTTCTTATCTTAAGAGTTTCGGAGTTACTCAGCATAAACTTTATATGCTATTATATTGAAATTTTTTTGTATACACCTTGAACCGATAAAACAAACATATATTATTTTCAGGAAGCTTTAGTATGAAATTTTTTTTATTTTTATTTGTTTTCTTACTTTGTGTGCTCCGTGCCGAATCCACAGATACAAATTCATCGTATCTTGATACTGCGCATAAAATAATTTCTGACAAAGTCACAGGCTATTCAGACACCCTTGATCAGACGATCAGCAAACTGTTCACAGGAAAAAAAGCACAAAATAGCTATGATGATTTTTTTAAAAATGAAAAATATTTCAATGAAACAGAAAAATCATTTGTCAGTGTAAATCTAAATACACAATTTCAGTCAAAATACCAAGAAAAAAGTACCCTGAACATAAATGCCAACATTGCCCTCAAAAGAACAAATCAGAAGCTTAATCTTTTTATCTCAGGCATCAATGAAAACAAAAACATAATAGACAAAAATGCTGCCACAGAACTTGGTCTCAACTATTTCAGATCAGACAGTTACGAGATCCAAAGCAGGTATTCCATTGGAATCAGAGGCTTTTATCCGTTTATCAGAGCACGATATTATAAAGTTTTTATTGCAAAAAACTGGAAAATCGAACCTATGCAGATTTTTGAGTATTCGAGTAAAGAGAGTTTTACAGAAAGAACTTTCATCTATTTCGACAATACACTTACAGACAGATCACTGTTAAGGCTCACCTTACACAGAGAAACAAAAACAAAGGTAAAGGGAATGGACTATGATATCTCGGCACAATACTATTGGAACTTTAACAAAAAAAACATCCTAAGTATATCTGAAATATTTTCCGGCAATACAGAATATACAACAGAACAGTCTTCTAAAAAGTACAGCGGTATAAATAATTATGCTACAGTTTTGACTTTTAGAAAAAACATATGGAAAAAATGGTTTTTTTATCAGATCAGTCCCTCTGTAAACTTTCACAAGGAAAACAGTTACAAAGCAAATTATGCAATTGCATTTTTAATAAATCTTTATTTTGGCGATTTTGACTAAAAGTTCATGAAAGTCTGTTTTTGTAATCTTCATATCCAAACTCTTTTACAAGTTCAATTGTTCCGTTTTTGCGCTTTATCGCCAAAGAAGGAAGTTTCACACCATTAAAGGTGGTATTTTTGACAAAAGTATAATGAATTTGATCTTCAAATATAACAGTATCTCCTACATGCAAAGGTGTATCAAAAGAGTAATCCCCCATGATGTCACCCGCAAGACAGGTGTTTCCGCCTAAACGGTAGGTATATTTTTTTTCATTTGCCATGCCTGCATTTCTTACTTGGGCACGATACGGCATTGCCAGTGTATCAGGCATATGTGCTTCTGCTGATGTATCCAAAATGGCTATATTCATACCGTTTTGAAAAACATCCAAAACAGTGGACTCCAGATAGCCTGTTTCCCAACCGACGGCCTCTCCGGGTTCCAAATAGACATCAATATTATATTTTTCACGAAATTCTTTGATTATCCAAACAAGTTTCTCTATATCATAGCCTTTTTTGGTTATGTGATGTCCTCCGCCAAAATTAATATATTGCAAATTTTTCAAATATCTTCCGAATTTATCTTCAAAAGCCGCTAAAACCTGTTCAAGCGCATCTGCATTTTGCTCACAAAGCGCATGAAAATTGAGTCCGTCTATCTTTTCAAGCAGTTTTTCATCAAAATTCTGCAGAGTTGTTCCCAGTCTGCTGTACAAACCGCAGGGGTTGTATATATCGACCGGAGAAGAAGAGACTTCAGGGTTTATTCTCAAAGAAACATGAATATTTTCATTGATTTCTTTGACTTTCCAAATATATTTTTCCAATTGATTTGGAGAATTAAAGACTATATGATCAGATATTTTGGTTATTTCTTCAATCTCATCATCTTTATATGCCGGAGAATAAGTATGCACTTCTGCATCCGGGTTGTATTTGCAAAATTCTTCACGGGCAAGTTTTGCCTCATACAGACCACTGGCTGTACAGCCTTTTAAATATTTTGCCACCAGTTCAAAAGTGCTCCACATTGCAAAGCCCTTGAGTGCCAAAATAATTTTGGCACCGCTTTGTTCTTGCACATACGCTAAAGTTTGCAGATTCTTTTCTAAAAGGATTTCCTCGCATATATAACACGGTGTTTTAATTGGATTCATTTGTTTAGTCTAGTTCTTGAATCTTCCAAGGCAATCCCTGTTTATTGAGCTCTTCCATAAACGGATCAGGATCAAACTCTTCCATATTATGCACCCCTGTTTTGTACCAGACTTTTTCAAGCATCAACTTTGCACCTATCATCGCAGGAACTCCCGTCGTATAAGAGACAGCCTGAGAGTTCACCTCTTTATAGCATGCTTCATGATCACTTACCTGATAAATATAGATTTTTTTCTTTTTGCCGTCTTTTATGCCCTCTGCCACGATACCGATATTTGTTTTTCCTTTTGTACGGGGACCAAGAGAAGCCGGATCAGGGAGCAGTGTTTTTAAAAACTCTATCGGAACAATTTGTTGCCCCTGATGCTCAATCGGCTCAATTCCCAGCATGCCTACATTTTCAAGACACTTCATATGCGTAAGATAACTCTCGCCAAAGGTCATAAAAAACCGAATACGCTTAAGCCCTTTTATATGCTTGACAAGGGATTCCATCTCTTCATGATAAAGCAAATAAGAATCTTTAGGTCCGATTTCAGGATAATCCCAGACCATTTTTATCTCCATCGGCTCTGTTTCTATCCATTTGCCGTTTTCCCAGTATCGCCCGTTTGCAGAAACTTCACGAAGATTGATCTCAGGATTGAAGTTTGTTGCAAAAGGATAGCCGTGATCACCTGCATTGCAATCAAGAATATCAATAGTATGAATTTCGTCAAAATAGTGTTTTTGCGCATAGGCACAAAAAACATTTGTCACACCCGGGTCAAAACCGCTGCCAAGCAAACCCATAATACCTGCTTCTTTGAAGGCTTCGTCTTTTTCCCATTGCAGTTTATACTCAAATTTTGCCTCATCGGGATGTTCATAGTTTGCAGTGTCCAAATAATCTGTTTTTGTTGCAATACAGGCGTCCATAATTGTTAGGTCCTGGTAAGGGAGTGCCACATTGATAACAATATCCGCCTGCACTTTATTTATCAAATCTGCTATCTCCTGCGTATTGTCGGCATCAAGCGCATAGGTTTCTATATCTGCATCTGGCAGTTCTGATTTAATATCATCGCATTTTGATTTTGTTCTGCTTGCAAGTACTATTTTTCCAAATACCTCTGCATTCTGTACACATTTATGCACAACTACACGGCTTACGCCGCCCGCACCTATTATTAACGTTGTATTCATTATAATTCTCCCTATACTAAAGCGTCAGCTAATGTAAAAATCCATATCAAAAGTGTAACCAATAAGCTTAACAAAACTAAAGTCGCACCGGCATCTTTTGCCTGTTTTGCCAAAATATGATACTCGTTAGTCACCAAATCCACAACTCTTTCAATGGCACTGTTTGCAACTTCTGCCAAAACAGGTATAAACAGTGAAATAAAAAGGATACTTGAGTGTACAAAACCTACCGGCAAACTCCAGGCAACAATACCCATCACCGCAAGCATAAAAAGCTGCCACTTAAATGATGTTTCATTTTTCACTATATCTATAAAACCCTCTACTGCATACATACCATTTTTATAAAGATTATGTTTTGGTTTATTCAGCTTCATATTTTTCTCTCATTTGTAAAATTATATCCCGTAACTCTTTTGCTTTTGTATCAATCGGCAGAGGATTTCCAAAATAGATTTTAACTACTCTGCGCTTAAAAATATTCCTTTTGGCACCTTTTGGCCTATATTTTGCAAAAGAACTGCCAAATATACCTTTATCTATATAAAAAGGAACAATAACACCCTCATAATCTTTTGGAATCAGCTCATACCCTCTCTTAAACTCATGTATATTTCCGTCCTGTGATATTTCGCCTTCGGGAAACAAAGCGACAATGCTGCCTTTTTTTAATCTTTTATGTGCCTCTTTCATTGCATCTTTGAATGCTCTTGGCGAAAGAGGGATTGCTTCCCCCTTTTTAAAAACAGCGTGAAAAAATTTCCAGTTATAAATATCTTTGTCCATCATATAATTTATTCGTCTTGCTATAGGCAACTGCAATAAAATCCAGTCAAGCCAGCTGACATGATTTCCCAGTAATAAAACAGCTTTGTCCTCCGGGATATTTTCTAATCCTATGTAAATATATTTATGCCGCAATGCCGCAATAAGACCCATAAGTGAAAAAAACATCTCTACTACATATCTTTTATATAAATTACGTATCAGATAAATGCCTATCATCCCCATAAAATAAAAAAGCAGTTCAGCATTCATCCCGAAATATGCGAATACCGTTGTCAACAATAAAAAAGTAAACATAAATATGTTTTGTATAAAATTATTTGCTGCCAAAATAATTCCAAGATGTACACGTGAAGCCAGATACTGAATTCTTGCATTTAACGGTACCAAAATAAATGCCGCAAAAATACCAAAGAGTGTAAACATAATTGCAATGAATGTCATAGAATGCAAAAACGGCACACTCAAAACAATAAGCGTTATAATGGTTGCCCCTATCCCCGCCAAACCGACATTGATATAAAATCTTGAGAGTTTTGCAACCATAACTGATCCGACAACAATGCCTATACCTGCAAGTGCCATCACACCTTGCACATAAATAGTGTTGGTTACATGTAGCTCATCTTTTGCATATTCGCCAAATACAGCCAAAACAACCTGTGATATTGACCAGAAAAGACTGAGTGCGATAATCGCATCAAAGATTTCTCTGTTTCTTCTGACTGTTTTAATGTTTCTGAACAAATAGACACCGCTCACATACTTTTTTAAGCGAAAATCCCGTTTGCTCGCTTCTATCATTTTATTTGGCAGTTTTGAGGCTAAAAACCACTCAATTATCGAACCGATCACCAAAAGCCAGCCCAGAGGCGCAACAGTTTGCAAAATTTGGGACTCTGTTACCAAAGTATCCCTGTACATTCCCTCAAACAAAACCGTATAAAAAATAATACCGCCGAGAATTGCAACGGTTGTTACTGCCTGAACAGCACTGTTGGCACTGCTGAGAAACTTTATGCCAACCAACTCTTTTATATATCCGTATTTCGCCGGGCCGTAAATTGCACTCTGCATCGCAAGCAAAAAGGTTAAAATAAAAGCAAAAACAAAATACCCATGATAATAGGCATAGGTAATACCAAGGGTAATAATCACCGCAAAAAGAGCAGCATACTCCATAATTTTGTTTTTGGCAAATCTGTCTGCCAAGAAACCCGAAGGAGAAAAAATCAAAATAAAAGGAAGTAAAACCAAGGCATTAACGATTGCCGTCAAGACAATTTGTGTACTTCCGTCATAAACCTTGAATATCGTGTTTTGTATAATGATTTTATGCCCGAGATCTGTAAAAGCATTCAGAAAAACCACTGCAAGATAATTGATAACACCTGCTATTTTAAACATTTTCTTCTTGTGCTAAAAGCGTACTCCATCCTTCATAATAGCCCTGCTCTTTTTTTATTGCTTCAAAAAGTTCATTGACAACTTTTTTTACTTCCTCTCTTGTCACAGCATGTATTTTGAGTAAAGCTACACCGTTTTCAAACTCTTCACTGCTTATCTCATCTTTGAAACTGAAACCTTCAAGAGATAAAGAGTTTAAAAATTTATTCTTTTGTGTAGGTGTTGTAAATGAAACATAATGTTCCACTGCTCTTGGAATTTCTAAATTATCGCCTTCTTCTTTGAGTAAAAAAATAATTTTTTCGCTTTCTATATGACACAGTTCCAAATCATTCGGAGCAAGGTTTTTATAATGAAAATCCCATTTTGTATCACGGACTACATTGCTTTCATAAATATAATGAGCTGGTTTTAGCATATTTGCCACTGCAGCATCCAAGCCTTTTGAGTCAGCCGCGTAAAAATAGAGCTCACTCCATCCATCTACAACTCTTGAACCGACGTACTTTGCTTTGTCTTCATGTTCAAGAGTTATAATCAAAGATTCTTTTACATCCAAAAACTCTTCAAAGCCCTCTGCGCTTTCATCAAGAGCATCAAACTTTATAAATACACTAAGCAGCCATCCGTACTTGTTACTATATGCATAAGCATTTAAATCTACTTCTATCGACACTTGATTACCGTCTTCATTTCTTAAAAATATTTCTCTCATAAACTCTCAATCTTTTTTTTTCTTTATTATATCAAAGATTATTCTTTAATATCGATAATAATTATTAAAATTAAGAATATTTTTAAAAAAAAAGTATATAATTTCTGCATAAAAAAGATTTTGATAGTAAATATCATAATCAAGACAAAGGATAAAAAAATGAAAAAAACAAACGTATCACTAGTATTAGCAAGCATGTTACTGGTAAGCAGTGCCTCTTTCGGGGATGACAAAACAGATATTCTCAAGCTTCAACAGGAAGTGAAAGATCTCAAAGAAATGACACAGATTCTTGTTGATGAAACAAGTGATTTAAAAACCGGCTTTAATTATACCAAAGTTGATGAGAAAAAGCGTTATACCGGTCTAGGTAGTGCTGCTTCTAAAGTTTACTACTCAAAATCACCGTTAAGTATCGGCGGATACGGTGAAATGTATTATTCAAGTACACAAAAGGCTGGTTCTGAAACACAGATAAAAAGATTTATAACATATTTTGGATATAAGTTTGCTGACAATATCATTTTAAACTCGGAAATTGAGTATGAAGGCGGCGGAGTAAAAGCTACCAGTACAGGTGCGACCGGTGATACTGTAGCTGTTGAATTTATGTACCTTGACTTCATCGGGAACAAAAACTTCAATGCACGTCTTGGTAACTTCTTGCTCCCGATGGGTTTAATGAATGAACAGCACGAACCGACACTCTTTACAACGATACAGCGTCCAAATACAGCAAAGTATATTATTCCGACTACATGGAATACTTCAGGGGCAATGGTTTACGGTGAAATTGCAGATGGCATAGAGTATAAAGCCTCTATAGTCACAGCACTGCAGATAACGGATACCGGGGACAAGTGGGTAAGAAACGGTCGCGGCAGCGGGCGTTTAGTGAAAAATCCGGATGCAGCAGGACAGATAAGAGTTGACTACACCGGAAAAAGCGGTTTGCTTATCGGTGCTTCATCATACTTTTCAAAAGATTTGCTTATGGTAGATGTTCATCTTGACTACAAAATAGGCGCAGCAAGAATTTACGGTACCTATGCACAAAACAAAAGACTTGATACAAATGCAAGTCAACAGGTTATAGCAAATTACGGCGGTTTCTTAAATGCAAGTTACAATATTGCCTCTTTAATAGGTACAGACAAAAAAACACCTCTTTTTGTGCAATATGAACGATATAATCCGCAATCAGAAGTAAGCAACGGCGGAACTGCAGGTGATGCCATAACAGATGTGACACTTGGGATTAACTTTTTCCCACATGAGCAGGTAGTCCTTAAAGCTGAGTATGTTGTCTCAGACAATGCGGCGACAGGGAATATTACCGGCATATCTTTAGGTTTTGTTTTTTAAAAACATTCGAACATATTTTCTCCTTTATAAGGTTTTGCAGCAATTTTACTGCAAAACCCCAATTATTTTGCTAGAATTTTAAAAATAAAATATTTAAAGAATTAAGCTATGAAATATATTTCACTATTTATACTACTATTATTGACACAACAGCTATCAGCCCAACTCCTTGTATCTCCTATTGATGCAATGAAAGAAAATTTTGATCTTAATGCAACAATTACCAAGAAGAATATTATTCTGACCCATGAAAAATTTAAAACAGTACAAAAAAATGCAGGTGTAAAACTGACTACAAAAATCTACAGAGTATATATAGCCGAAAAAAACGGAAAAATATTAGGATACGGCATACTTGTTAACAGAAAAGTTCGTTCCAAAAATGCAGTAACACTCTATTTTTTCAAAGACTCTGTTTTGCAGGGGATAGAAGTCATTGCCTTTAATGAAACACTGGAATATCTTCCGCCAAAAAGATGGACGCAACAGTTTAAAAACAAAAAAACTGACAAGTTGTTAAAACTCAATCGTGAAATAACAAATATCTCAGGTGCAACAATGAGCGCAAAGAGTCTTACTGATGGTTCGCGTATAGCATTTGCCATATACAATATGCTCTATAAGGATAAATAATTGCGTTTTACTCTTATAAAAGACTTAAAGAAAGATTCATCGATCAAACCTATGCTCAACGGCTTGCTCGTTTTCATGCTTTTGTATTTTGCTGCTGAAGTTTTTGTAGATTCCAGCAACTTTGGTCTTTTTTATGAACAGGTAAAATTCACACTTTTTGGAAATGAAGAAAATTTCCTCGAACCCATCTCCGAAGCCTCGTTTTTGGAATATATTCATACCAAAATATTTTTCATGATGATGATACTTCTCACACTCAGTGCTATATTTATCCGCTTAACCGCAAATGACACTCTGAAACTTTTTTGCCTTAACAGTGTGATGACAAGTGCGCTGATTATGCTCATTGCCCTTACGCTTTCATATTATATACATCCTTTTTTTGTGTATATTTATCTTGTAACATATTATTTATGGCATTTGTGTGCATTTTACATGGTTATTTATTCATTATGGAGCCTTAATTTTGCAAAAAGCCTATAACCTTGCTATATTTTACTTTATTCTCTTTTCAATACTCCTTCTTATAAGCAGCAGTATTCTTTTTGCATCCAAGATCGGCTTCACGACTGAAGGTGTATTAACATACTATCTTGGAAATGAAGCACTTTTCATAGCACCTAAAACACCAGGCGGCATACTGAAAATCATCTTGCCGCATATTTTTGCCTTTGGACTTTTCGTAATGGTTACCGTGCACTTTTTGCTCTTTACACACAAAAAAAGAACAAGAGAACTGCGACTGCTTACATCTGCTCTGTTTATACTCTCATTTTTAGAAATTTTTACACCGTTTGCTCTTATAAACGGTTTTGAATCGCTTGCATTTTTAAAAATATTTTCATTTTTTTTCTTTGAAATTGTCATATTGTATACTTTGTTTATACTCTTTAAAAGTATTTTATATGATTAATTGGCTACAATATTTGTTATGAAAACACTTTTATTATTTTTATTACTTCTTATTACATGTAATGCTTCCTTTGCAAACGACAACAAAGTGTGTCAAAAATGCCATCCTTTAATCTATAAAGAATATTATGATTCAATTCACAGAAAGTCATCGCTTGCTAATGATGCAATATATAGAGCGGTCTTTGAGAAAGAACACAAAGAAAAAGAAAGAAGCAAATGCAACAGCTGCCATGCACCAAGCGCAACAAACCTGCAACAGGAAAAAGAAGAACCGATATCATGTATCTACTGCCATACAATCAAAAATATTCAAAAATATGATGAAGCGAACAAAAATATTTTAACAGGAAAGAAAAAAGACTTCTTTAGTGCCCAAGAAGATAAAAAAAACAGATCCAAAGTTACATATGAAACAACAACTTCTTTTTTTGGTCTTATCAAACGCTCTAAAAATTCTCCTTATCACCAAATTGAATACAACAATGAAAACTACTATAACGGCAATGTCTGCATGGGATGCCATTCACATGTAAACAATGCGCATGATTTTGATATCATCATGCTTGATGCGTATATTGACAAAAAAGACAAAAACACCTGCATATCCTGTCATATGCCGCAAACCATGGGCAGCAAAACAACACTCAGCGACAGTAAGACTCATGCCTATCATGGCATAGCAGGTCTGCACAAACTCAGCAAAAGTCTCGGAAAATATATCAATTTTCATGTACAAAAACATGAAAAAGGCTTTCAGGTAAGCATTGAAAATCTTGCCAATCATGCTCTGTTCGGACAGGCCTACAGAGAAGGAGTCCTCAATGTTACAATCATTCGCGGAGCAGACAAAATAGTTCAGGAACCTTATATATTTACACGTATTTTCGGAAAAGGCGACAAAGAAAGTATGCCTTTTGAAGCAACGAATATTTTAAAAGATACCCTTATTTATGCGAAAAAAAATATTGTCTACAACACAAAGCTGCAAAAAGGTGATAAAATTGTACTAACACTTGGTTTTCGGCTTATCTCAAAAAAAGCAGCAAAAGAGTTAAAGCTGCAACATAGCAAAGAGCTTACCAAAATAAGAATTCTAAAAACTGAATCATTTAATTTTTAATAAATATATCAGTATATTCAGCTATATTTTTGCTTATAACAAGTTTTTTATCTGCTTGCAAAATAATGTAGCCTATCTTCTTAGAATCTAAAAATGCATATGTTTCTTTTATCGGCATAACACTCGCAGCCGTTGCATATGCATCGAGTGTTGCTGATGGAAGTTTTGAGACAAGCGTTATAGAGATAAATTTTTGTTCTGATTCTTTTGTTTTTGGATTAATGAGATGATTATACTTTGTGCTTTTTATATAACGATTATAATTTCCGCTTGTACTTACACCGCTGTTATGTATTATAAATGTAACCAAAGGATGTGTCACATCCAAAGGATTATTAACGGCAATTTTACAGCTGCCTATGCATCGAATGTCTCCGCTCAGGGCAACAACTGCCTTTTTCACCTTGTTTTGCAGTAAAAATTCACTGACTTTGTCTGCTGCAAATCCCTTTCCCATACCGCCAAGATCTATTTTTACTGCATTGCCTAAAAAAGCCTCATCTTTATCAAATCTAAGCTCATTGACAGAAACAGAACTTTTTTCAAGTTCATTTTTCAAAGCAATACGCTCTTTGGCACCAAATCTGTATAAATCTTTCGTAATTGTTCCTATCGCAATATTAAAGTACCCGTGTGTTTGCTTATAGTATTTTAAAGAAAGCGTCAAAGCTTCATAAGAATACTTGTCTAAAGATGCATGTCTGTTTTGATTAAGTTGAGATATTGGAGAATTCTTTTTATAGGTAGAGAGCGAGTTATCGACCCTTTTGATAATCTCAAAAGAGGGTTTAAGAAATTTTTTATCTTCCTTGTCGACAGATATTGACACAAAAGTACCCATCAATACTTTTGTACGCTGTATCATCTGTGAATCTGCATTACATGTAACAAATACAGAGACAAGAAGAAAAAATTTGTACATCAGTTAAATATCAATAATCTCATTTACTTCAAGTCCAAATCCGCTCAGTCCTACAAAGTCGGTTTTTTTCATAGAAGTAATAAGATTCATTTTTGAAATACCAAATGATTTAATAATCTGCGCCCCTATTCCAAACTCTTTTATGGCCGCATTGTCCTGATGATGTGTTTTGTTTATAAAAACCAACAAACCGCTGTTTTGCTTCAAATATTCTATAGAATTGATCAAATTATTGTATTTCTCTTGTTGCAAAAGTAGTTCACAGTCAGGAATTACATTATGAACCCGTACATTTGCAACTTCACCTGCATTGTAAAAAAGTATCGCTGTATGTTTTATACCATCATGGTCTTCAAATGTATGTTGCTGCACTTTGACACCGAAAAACTCTATCTCCTGCACCTCTGTCTCTTTTACAAGTCTTTCATTCGAAAGTCTATACTCAACAATATCAGAAATAAATACTGTATGCAGATCATGTTTTTTGGCAAAAATATCCAAATCATCGCGACGGGCCATTTCACCGTTATCTTTAATTATTTCACAAATTACCCCCGCTTCACTCAGCCCTGCCAAACGGCACAGATCAACAGAGCCTTCCGTATGGCCTGTTCTTACAAGTGTACCGCCCTCTTTTGCAATGAGAGGAAAAATATGCCCCGGTTTTACCAGTTCATCCGGCTTTGAAATGGGGTTGGCTAATATTTTTATAGTATCGTCCCGCTCTTTAGCTGAAATTCCTGTCAGTGCATCTTTAGCATCAACAGAGACTGTAAAGGCAGTTTCATACGAAGAAGTATTTGAACTCACCATAGGATTCAAATCAAGTCTGTCGGCAATAGACTTAGAAAGAGCAACACATATAAGCCCCCGTGCGTGCATTGCCATAAAGTTTACATGTGCCGGTGTAGAAAAGGCGGCCGCATAGACCAGATCGCCCTCGTTTTCTCTGTCTTCATCATCAACCATAATAACCATTTTGCCTTTTTTAATATCTTCTATAGCCTGTAAAACTCTTTCTATCGGTTTCATATTTTCTCTTTATTTATTAATATTTTTCTTTTCTTTATTATAGGAAAATTAGTATTAAAAAGAGTTCAAAAAAAAAATTAATACTTTTAATAAAAAACTCTTGACATAAAAGAAATTTTTGTCTATAATTTCGCTCACAAACACAGAGTAAAAGTGTTTGAAACACCGCGGAATAGAGCAGTTCGGTAGCTCGTCGGGCTCATAACCCGAAGGTCACAGGTTCAAATCCTGTTTCCGCAACCAATCTTTAATCTACAAAGCATTGGGGTATCGCCAAGCGGTAAGGCACCAGTTTTTGGTACTGGCATTCGGGGGTTCGAATCCCTCTACCCCATCCACTTTAAACTCCCTAAATTAGGCACTTTCAAAACTAAATCTTAAAAATAGCGCCAATTCTAATATCAAGTGCAATTTCCACCTAATTTAACTAGCTAACTTTTTACTCATTTCACTAAAAAACACCTCATATGGAGTTTTGTATCCAAGGATTTTTCTAGGTCGATTGTTAAGTCTGTTCTGAATCATAATGATTTCATCCTTTGAGACATTTAAAAAGGTGCTTTTCTTGGGTAAATACTGCCTGATTAATCCATTAGTATGTTCATTCAATCCTCTCTCCCAAGAGTGATATGGATTAGCAAAGTAAAAATCTGTGTTCAGTGCAGCTGCTACTTGTTTATGATATGCGAATTCCTTGCCGTTGTCACTTGTAATTGTATGAGTGATCTTTTTCATTGGTGTGAGCATCTCTATAAGCGCTTGGGTTACTACTTCGGCATGTTTAGTTGGTACATTTTTAATGATAGCAAATTTTGATTTTCTGTCAACTACAGTAACTAAAAATCCTTTATGATCTTTACCAACTACAGTGTCAATTTCCCAATCTCCGATGCGAGACTTTTCTCTCGCCAATTATAATTACAATTAACTTGTATCACCAAAAATATGTTATACTTAGGTAACTAAAGGAGGTAATTACAGATGCAAATATCTTTAAATATTCAAGATGATGTTTATCAAAAACTCAAGAATGCTGGCATTGATATGCAATCAAAAATTAATGAATACCTTCTGAATCTAGTAGATAGAAAAGATGATTACTTAAACTCTAAGCAATTTCAAGAGGATAAAGCTTATTTCCAAAATGCTTTAGAAAATATTGAAAGTGGAAAGACAAAACCTCTTTCACATACAGAAGTATGGAATACAATAGAACATCATACTAGCAATTAAGTATGAAAATTATCTATGAGCCAAGGTTTATAAATTCTTTTAATAACATTTGGGACTATATTGCACAAGATAGCAAGAATAGAGCAAATCAATTTAAAAAAGGGATAAAAAAATTAATTGAAGATATACACCATATGCCTTACAAATGTAGAAAATCAATTTACTTTGATGATGATAATATCCGAGACTTGATTTATAAAGGGTATACAGTTGTATATAAAGTTGATGAAGAAAAATCAATCATTACAGTTTTAGGTATTAAAAAGTATAAAGCAGAATTGTAGGTCACTTTAATTTTTAGGGGTATATTTTTATTTTGTATTTAAAAAATACAATAAAACAGGGATACAGTGAAACCCTCTACCCAATCCACCCCTTAAAACCCCTAAAATAAGCACTTTAAATTTGAATTGGCAGAGCAAGAATCCGAACAATAAAAATATTATCTCAAAAATTGTATCTATCTTTCAAGCTATTGAAGGATATACTACAACAAAATACTTCTGTTATAAAAAAAGCTCAACTCCTCAGAAAAAAGTATGGTATCAAAGTATCAGTTAGTAAGTAGTGAGTTTTACTACGAGAACAGTGATGTATCTAGAAACAAATTTAACATCAAAGACACTCAAACTATCCATGAGATAGAAAAAGAGCTCCTAGAAGAAGCATATGCTATCTTTTTCAATGAAATCAATGAAAGCACTCGTTTGACAACTGCTAAAGAGTTCAGGGTTTAATTTGGAAAAATGGCAACATAAGAGTGCACAGGCTATATTTAAACGCTTGTTTGTTGCCTCTTATGCCTGTTTGCTTGTATGAGAGACAGAACATACAAACAGTAAAAATATGTTGGAAATCAGAAAGTTTTTTTAGTTCGATTAAGCTGCAGGCTCGTAACCAGGAACAAGATATCTGATGTAGATGGAGTTTTGAGTTGTGTAGATACTTATGACTGAAGTACCGGTTCCGAAAAAGCATTAATTTTTTTTAACTTAATGGCATTGGGTATAAATAGCGGGTTAAAAAGAATTATAATTTCTCTTTAACCATATTGTCTAAATAAGTAAACAACTCCTGTGATGCTTTTTCTGCATCTTTAAATATTTTTATGATTTCATCAACTTTATCACTGCCAAGCATACGCATAGCTTTTGCTATATCATCATGCACTTTTTTATGCGGCTCTTGCAGATTTGTATAAAAACTGCTTTTTCCAAATAGTTTTTTACCTTCATCTGCATACCATTTGCCTAGTCTGCATTGAGTATGGTCACTCAATTCAAATTTCAATTTCCCTTCAAGCATTGATGAATATGCATTGTTTTTATAGACCATATGATCAAGTTTTGCCATATTTGTAAATAGTTCGTATCCTATGATTTCATTGTCTTTTGTGATAGCTTCACTGTTGGAAATCAACTGAGAAAGCGTGTCAACATAGTCCTCGAGTGTTTGCTGTGAACTTATGGAGTGTTCTTCAATTTTTTCACTGTTTTCACTCATATTCATCGAGTTTTGCTTAAGTACACTTATATTTGCTTCTACCTCACTTGTAGCTTTTTGCGTTCGTTCTGCAAGCTTACGAACTTCATCGGCAACTACTGCAAATCCTCGTCCGTGTTCACCTGCACGTGCCGCTTCTATAGCCGCATTCAGTGCAAGCAGGTTAGTCTGGTCTGAAATATCTTTAATAAGAGAGATCACATTAAAAATTTCTTCAACATTTGCATTCAGTTCCTCTGCAGAATGTCGTGATTCTGAAACCATCTCTGTAATACTGCCAATTGCATCTTTAATGTTATCCGTAGAGTGTGTCACTTCTTTAATGACTTCGGATGTTTTGGCATTGAGTATATTTACCTGATTGACACTTTCAACACTCTGAGACATGCTGTTTCTTAAATTTTCTGCATTGTTGAGTGCACCGCTTATCATCTCTCCCGACAGCGCAAGAGTCAGTTTGTTCTTCTCGCCAATTTCCGCAGCATGTTTTGCAGAATCTTCAGCTCTTAAAGCTTCTTCTTTTGCTTCGAGTGCAAGCGCTTCGACTTTATCTAAAAAGGCATTGAAATTTTTACTCGCCTGCCCTAATTCATCTTCTGATACCACGGGAAGTCTCTTTGACAAATCAGCATCACCCTGTGCCAATTCATCAGCAACATTTGCAAGGTTTACTATAGGGTCAGTAATTGTTTTTTTGATAATGTACATTAAAAACAGTAAAATAAACAGATCAACCAAAGACATAATATATACTTGTCTCAAAAGAGAGTCTTCAGATTGAGAAATGACGCTGTTTACTTTATTGATATCTTCACCGATCAGTGCATAAGCAACAACATTGTTTGAAAAATCTTTTATAGGTTCTGAGACTATAAAATACTTATCAGTTATTTGTGGTCTATCTGTCTTCTCAATAGAAATATGAGCCAAATCATTAAAAAACTCTTTATTAACGACATTTTCTTTGACTGCAAGTGTAAAATTACCGACTTTTGGAGCAGATTTTAATGAACGTGCTGTTGAGAGATATTCGTTTTTCATGACAATGGCTATTTCGTATCCGTTGTTTTTTCTCGCAGATTTTATTATAGAATTTAAACCTTGCATAAATTCAACAGAACCTAAATAGCGATTATTGAGCTCAACGGGAGCTAAGCCTCTGAGTACAAGCCCTGCACGACCAAGCTCAATAGCGACAATAGGTTTTTTATCTCTTTTAACGGCAACTATTGTTTTTCTAAAAGAACTTAAATCATCTCCAAATTTCTTTGGCTTCCAAGCACGTAAAAAACTATGTACATTTGCATCATGTATATGTATTTTAATATTTTTATATTTTGTGTATTTTTTAAATTCCTGAGACAGGCTTTTTAAACCATTGATGGCAACAGTTCTGTTGTTTTCCATCAATGAGCGTATCACACTGTAATTTTGCGATATGTTTATAGCATTGGTAAGACCGATGTCTTCCTTTGCTTGCATTGCTTGCTTGTAGCTAAGATGCAAAGAAGCAGATTCTGAAGTATAAACCTCATGTTCCAAGTCTTTAATAGAATAATAGTAGTTCACCAAAATAATAATAAATCCTGCTAAAATAGAAACTACCAATGGTATATGTATTTTTTTACTGATTGACATGAAATTTACCTCCATTCCTGCAATTTTTTTTGACAGGTACTATTTTAATTTGCCGTTTCCATAGTGCTTAAAGAGATAGTCAGTCACAATTTTTTCATCTTCTTTTGTGATAGGTGCTTTAAAATGTACAATCATCTTCTCTATCTTTTTATGCCAAAACTCACGTGATTGAGGGCCTTGGTTAATAATATATCCAAAAGAGTGACACATCAGACAGTTTGCCTGAACAGCATCAAATCCTTTACCCATTTTGATTTGATAAGATATATACGGGACTTCAATATCTCCCTTTACTTGTGCAAAGAGTGAACCTGCGGACAGTATTGCTATTAATAATAATTTTTTCATTTTTTCTCCTTAAACCACTTCTACTGTAACTTCATCAATACCATTGTACTTATATCCACCATGGTTCCATCCGATATCTTTTGCAAATGGCTGTTCATCTCCAAGACGATTAACTGCTTTTGCCATAAATGTCAGTTTTCCGTATTTTGTAGGTTTATATGAATACCTAAACTCCGTATAAGCATAACGTCCATTTTCTTGTTTGAGTTCTGCTTTTTCCCATGTTTTCCCACCATTAACAGAGACTAAAACTTCTCTAATTCCATGTCCGTCATCAAATGCCACACCTCTTACAACTACATGTGAATTATGATAGAGTTTCATCCCGTTTTCAGGATACCCTATCACTGATTTTACATTCATATTTGTTATTGGCTTTGTTGGTTTAAATTTATGCTTTGGCGTTTCACATTCACATTTATTGTCTGGAACACGGTATGCTACATCCATAAAGAAAAGAGATTTGTATTTATTTGTAACTGTAATATTACTTAACATTTTAACCCAACTGTCCGAATAGTATCCAGGAATAACCAAACGAAGAGGAAAGCCATTTAAATAAGGTAAATCCTCACCATTCATTTCATACGCAATAATGACATGATCATTTAACTCTTCAATCTCTAATTCTCTTACAAAATTCGGTGTTTCATAATAAGCTGCATTATCCTTACCGTTGAAACCGATCCAATGAGCATCTTTTTTCAAGCCTGCACGATTCAAAATATCACTTAACCGTACACCTTTCCATTTTGCACATCCCATAGCACCACTTCCCCATTGAATACCGCCTGCTATTGGTGTAAAAGCTGAACGGGAATTACCACCACATTGCAGTACTGCAGTTACTTCAACTTGTTCAAAATCATTTTTCAACTCTTTAAGAGAAATTTCCAACTCTTTTTCAACCAAACCATCGATTTTAATAGTAAAAGAATCTGTATCAATATAAGTCGGAATATCCGGAAGGTGCCATCTGACAAAAAATTCATCATTTTCAGTGATGCCGCGTGCAAATGTACTTCTTGGTGATTCCAAAAGCGGTGGTCTGTCCGAATAGGTTATCAATGGTCTTTTTTCAGGGAAAGCCATATCAGAGACTTTTCTGGTATCAATTGGCTGATGTGTTTCACCGGCTGATAATGCAGTTGTACCTAAAATAGCAGCTGAAGCAGCCATAGAAGTTTTAAGAAATTCTCTTCTTTTCATATTTTTCCTTATAATTGTTATTTTGGTTTGGATTATATCGACAAATATTTAAAATGACTTAAAAGAGCTTTTTTTCCAATCTTTTTAAAAGATTTTCAAGCTCTTTGTATGATGTTATATAATCCGATTTTATCGCTTCTATTTCTTGAATCACACTGTTTAATTGAGAAAATATTTTTGGAAAACTTGCTGTTGTTTTTTCAAGTTCCTGCATATTCTTCACTGATAAAACAATCTGTTTTATTATCATTTCACTTTGATTCTTGACATTTAACAGTTTGGCTTCACTCTCGCTTAAAGTTGTATTTATACTGCCGGCATGAGATTTTAAAAGCAGTATCTCACTTTCAAAATCTTTTATCAAAGCAGACAGTTTATTTGATGTTTCTAAAACAATATTTTGCTCTTCAACTCTCTGTATATCTCTGTCTGCATGTATGATGCTCTCAAGTTGTGCCAATTGCATTTTCATAAACTGCGATTGTTGTGTTTGATGAAAAATGTTCATAATTACATATAAGATTAAAGCAAAAAGAAGAGGAAAAAGAGATTCTTTGACAAGTAGTAAAATATCTGCATACTGTGTATGTAAAATAAAATGGACAAGTGTAGCAATCACTCCAATAGCAAGAACAAGAGGAGCATAGTTAATTTTGTCCGGACGTTTCAAAATTGCTATTTGTCGTAAAAATAAAATGCCCATTACAATAAAAGCTATCAGTAAATCATTATGAAACATTTTGACATCCCTCCTCAACCGAGTTAGGATTTATTGTATCATAATTTATTGTAAAACGATATCTACTATTTCTTTTGGATCTTTTACTACTACGGTATGTGTTCCATGCGCAGAAAATCCCCATGCTGCAAAAATCGCTTCAATGCCGGCATTGTGTGCACTTTTAATATCTTTTGAATTATCCCCCACCATCCATGCCTTATCTTTTTTTGCATCATAACTGTAAAAATTCAAAATTTTGTGTATCATATCGGGATGCGGCTTTGATGCCTGTACTTTATCTGCACCGACTATCATGTCAAACAGATCGGCTACATGTAAATGTTTCAGCATTGTCAGGGCAAACTGTGTCGGTGCATTTGTCGCAACTGAAAGCTTTACCCCCTTTACATGTAACCGCTCAAGCATCTCTTGGACACCATCATAAAGGTAAGGATGTTCTATACACTGCTCTTTATAATGTTTTTCAAAAAGAATTCTGTCTTTTTCTTCATAGATTTCAGTATTGTAAAAGAGTTTAGGAAGATTTCTTACCTCTTTGTTAATAGCATCCACTATAAACTCTTCGCTTAGTGGAGGCAGGTTATGATTTGTTTTTCTTACATAATTGACTGAGATGGTAATATCTTTTTTTGAATCAATCAATGTCCCGTCCATATCAAATATAACTATTTTTTTCATGATTTCATCTTTTTATAAATTTCCACAAGTGCTTCAACAAACAAATCACTGTCATTTGGACATTTACAGACTCTATA
Source organism: Sulfurimonas sp. NWX367 (assembly GCF_039667065.1). Taxonomy (NCBI): domain Bacteria; kingdom Pseudomonadati; phylum Campylobacterota; class Epsilonproteobacteria; order Campylobacterales; family Sulfurimonadaceae; genus Sulfurimonas; species Sulfurimonas sp. NWX367. The sequence continues at coordinate 549,314 of NZ_JALCZM010000001.1, forward strand.
CTCTTTAAATCCCAAATCCTGTGCTATTTCTCTGTACTCTACATCCAGCTCATAGTCTGTTTCCGAATTGTCAATAGTAAAGGCGATAGGAAAAATGACAACACCCCTGTTTCTGACTGTTTTGAGTTTGTCCTCAAGTGAAGGTTTGAGCCACTCCATACGCCCTACTTTTGACTGGTATGCCAAATGAACATCATGAAATGCCATCCCTTCTTTTTGCATCATCTCTTTTAAAATTTCCACATGACGTTTCACATGTTTTTCATACACATCTCCCGCATCTATAATTTTTTGCGGAAGTCCGTGTGCTGAAAAAACAATGTCAAAATCACGATACTCACTCTCTCCCACTGTATTTTGAATACTTTGAATAACTGCCCTGTTATATGTTTCATTTTGGAAAAAATGTTTTATTTCCACCAAAAGTGCATTGCCTTTACTCTTGTGATAGCACTCTTCAAAATCTTCAAGAGAGGACTTTGTCGTCGTTGTAGAGTATTGCGGATACAAAGGAATCAAGTATATTTTGTCCACATCCTCTTTAGCCAGTTTTTCCACTACTTCACAGGCAAAAGGCGGTGTATATCGCATGGCAAAATCAACTATAAATTTTTCACCCAGTTTTTTTTGCAGTTTTGACACAAGATTTTTTGTATGCCCGACTATAGGCGATTTTCCGCCCAGTTCTCTGTATATTTCCTGAGATGCTTCCGCACGGTTAAAGACAATCAGTCCGCCAACCATTTTTCTCACAAGATTGCTTTTCATCGTCAGTATGTTTTTATCTGCAAACATATTTTTTAAAAACATTTCTACTTCATTCAGGTTGTTTGGACCACCCATATTCAGTAATACTATTGCCTCTTTTTTCAATCTACTTCCTATTGTATATATACACTCAGCCAGACAACGACTTTTTTTGTTTTGAGAAGTGTATGCTTTGTATTTGCAGCTATAAACAGAGTATCACCGCTTTTTAATTTGTGTACTATACCATTTATTTCCAATTTTGCACAACCTTTGAGAACGACAAGCCATTCATCTCTCTCCTCAACAAAGGTTTGCGGAGTTTTCAGGGTGTTGCTTACTATAGTTTTTATTTCTACATTTTTCTTTTTTAAAAGTGTTTGAAATTTCTCACTGTCAGGTTCAGGCAGCTCATAATCAAAAATATTACTCATCTTCGACTCTCAGGCTGACTTCATACATAAACTGTTGCAGAGGCAGCATATCTTCATAAATTTCATAAAGCCTGTTTATAAGCTTCTCCCCGTCTTCTATAAGATGCGGGTCGAGTATCGTATAGGTTGCCATACCTTTATAAAGGCTCAAATCAGCATGTTCCATATCAGCATGAAATGCTTTAGGAAAACGCTTATAGCCTTTTTCAAGATGGGTGTAGTTTTTGTTTTTTGCTTTGATAACTTTAAGTATATTTGCGAGTTCGGCACGTTTGGCATCATTTTTAATGGTTTGCCGAAAAGCATCAAGCATCGGTTTTTCAAACCAGCGTACACCCACGGCTACATAAAGTTCTTCAGGCGAAAAGTGCAGATAAAAAGAGGAGCTTTGCATTCTCTTGCTGTTTCCCTGCCAAAATATTATGCCGATGCGCTCTTTTATAGGCATGGCAAGCGCATTTGGACGTCTTGAATCACGGTAGATTCTATACAGAGATTTGTTGATTTTTGGTATTGCGTTTATGGATGGTTCAAGTGCCTGCAGATGCTCTCCCATCTCTGTGACAAAAGCACGGGAGGGATTGAGAATGAGTGTTTCGTACTCCTGTTTATGAGCCGAAAACCACTCTTTGTTGTTGTTTTTTCGAATTGCTGCCAAAAACGGCAGTGTTTTTTTACTAAAACCTGTAAACTCCAAAGGTATTTCCTTTTTTACATTACAAATATATGTGTCAAACTAAAACTTAGTCATGAAAGACACAAAGCCCGCACTAAAGTACGGGTTCCAAAAAAGTCGCTTAACTTAATAGCATTGCGTTTAAAACCAAGGTTTTAAGCTTGCCTAAAATCTGGTATTTCTATGCTAATTTTCTGTTTCTAAAAGCAAGTGCAATAATTATAAACACTATTGCATAGGTTACCGGAACAAAGTCAGGAATAGGTACCGGATCCCCTTTTGCATACGAGTGCATACCCGCAAGATAATAATTCACTCCGAAATATGTCATCAAAACCGATGTAAATGCCAAGAGCGAGATTACACTGTAATTAAAGTCATTGTAAATAGATTTAATAAACCGTACATGGATAACAACGGCATAGACTAAAATAGTCACCAGTGCCCATGTCTCTTTTGGATCCCATCCCCAGTATCGGCCCCAGGATTCATTTGCCCAGACACCGCCTAAAAAGTTTCCGACTGTCAACAAAACAAGCCCGATGATCAAACTCATTTCGTTAATGGCATTCAACTCTTTAATAGAGAGCGAAATCTGCTTGTCATTTTTGTCATTTTTTACAATAAACAGCAACAGGGTGATAAATCCAAGCAATGCTCCAAGCCCCAGAAAACCATAACTTGCCGTAATCATTGATACATGTATACTCAACCAGTAAGAATTAAGTACAGGCACAAGATTGGTAATCTGCGGGTTCATCCAGCTCAAATGTGCCACAAACAGAATCAGACCTGCCAAAATTGACGTAGATGCCAGCGTAATAGGAGACTGCTTGGAAAAAATAAATCCTGCCAGAACCGTTGCCCATGCAATATATGTCATTGATTCAAAACCGTTTGACCATGGAGCATGTCCCGATATGTACCATCGCAGTGCAAGACCCAAAGTATGTGCAATAAAAAAGATACCTAAAAGTCCCAAAGAAACTTTTGTAATTTTTTGCATTTGAAATTTCGGTTTTAAAATTTTCACAAAACTTAAAATCAACAATACAAAGCCCATAATGAAATACAATGGCCAAAGAATTTCAAAAACATTTGAGTGGTTGTAAAAAATCTCTGCTTTTATTTTATTTTCACTCGGATAGACAGCAGAACCGTAGAACCTCTGATATTCGTCTATCTTTTTCAATCCTGCATCAGCGATTTTCCATTCTCCGTTTGAAAGAGCAGCATCGACAGCTGTGAAATAGGCTATCGCAATCATTCTGACTTTTTCAGCCTGAGAAGCATCAAATGTTTTTAAAGCCTCAATTGTTGCATACCATTTGTTATTAAGGTCATTCGGTTTTGGCCATATTTTCAACAGTGAACCTGTAAAAACCATATAAACAACATTTACTTTTTCATCAATTTTCAAGGCAGCTTTGTCTAACTTGTTTCTGTCTTTTGGAGCTTTTCTTGAAGCCTGTTCAACAAGAGACAAAAGCTTGTAACCCCGCATACCTGCAGGATCCTGAAAAAACTGTGCAAAAGAGGCATATTTTGCATCTTTTTTTATTCCTATGGCCTCATTTATTCTTTCATCACCCGTTCGAATAAGTTTTATGTCTTTGTAAACATCCGGTCGTATCATCATGCCCAGGATTACCTGATTTGCACTTAACTCTGTTTCTCCGACTTGCAATGTAGAACTTCTGTGTATTTTTGCCAATACTTCCAAAGCAAGTGTATCTATCGGCTTCATACGTCCTTTTGTATCCTGCACTATCAAATGTCCAAATTTTTGTGCATGCTCTTTATCAAAAGAAAGTATGGTTTTTATAGCCGGATCAAGTTCAGCGGCTTTTGCCGGTGTCACTGCAAATGCCAAACCTGCAATCAACAATGCCGGAACTATTTTACACTCACTCGCTTTTTTTGCTTTTGCCGAAAGTTTGGCAAATCTGTGTTTTTTGGAAAAGAGTGCCCAAAACATTCCGAGTGCCAGTAAAAAATACCCTATATATGTCGGCAGTGTTCCTGGGTCATGGTTTACTGACAAAATTGTTCCTTTTTCATCCATATCATAAGAAGATTGGAAAAATCTGTAATTTCTGTGTTCCAAAATATGATTCATATATATTCTGTATTTCATATCAATTCCCATTTCCTTGTCTATAAGTTCCACTTCACTTGCATATGATGCCGGACTCATAGATCCCGGATATCTGTCAAGCTGGAAATCCAAAAGTTTTAAGGTAAAAGGAATTTTTATCTCTTTTGAACCATAGGCAACACTTACATGTAAACCATTTATATCCACTTCACTGGGAACACCAAGCATACCTTTTTGTGAGTATACCAGGACTTCTTTTTGTTTATCGCCACTGTGAACCAAAAACTTAAGCGCATCTACACCGGAAGCCCGCAGTATGGATTTTGGGTTTGAAACCACTTTTTTATGTGCATGCAGCATAAAATCACGCAAAACAAAACCGCCTAAATCACTGCTGTAAAGAACTCTTGTCTGAAGCGCTTCATGATCATTTGCATCCAAACTGCCTCTGGATCGGTCAGCCATTTTTAAGTAAGAAAGTTTCATATCATGCTTCAGGTACAACCTGCCGTCTTTTATATACAAAAACAAAACCGGTTTATCAAAATGTTCGCCTGAATTAAAATCCAGAATAAAACTTCCCGCATTATAAAACTTGCCCTCTTCAAGTGCTACAGGTTTTCCCTGTCCACTGCCTGTAACCATAAGTTTTGCTATTGCCTTGCCGTTTTTGTCTGCCACCAAAGTTTCTATGGCATTAGGAATGTACTCTACAAGCTTCACATCAACCTTTTTATTCTCAAGCTTCAAATACGCCTCAAAATCATTATTTCCTCTTTTTGAAAGATATAAAACTTTAGAGAATTTTTTTGTGTCACTGCCGTTACTGACTTTTATGCTTATATAGGGATCAGCACTTACAATTGAAGAAGCACTGCCTCCTTCACGAATATGCATAGTCCCTTCATAACCAAAATACCGCGTCACTGCCGCACCGACCAATATCACCAAGAACGCAATATGAAAGATAAAAATAGGCGCTTTAGAGAGTTTGTACATCTTAAATCGATAGATATTATACAAAAGATTCAAAGCCAATAAACCCAGCAAAACCTCAAACCATCGTGCATTATAGATTTCTGCTTTTGCAGTCATCGTTCCATAGTCATTTTCAACTATCGTTGCATACCCTATTGTAAATGCAAAAATAAGCATTAAAATTGCCATCGTATGCATTGAACCAATTAAAGAGAGAATTTTTTTCATGTTTAACCTTTTAAAAAAAAATTATTATACTTGCAATAAGATAATAATAAACTAACCTAAAAACAATCACGCCTTTTTAACTTACATTTTAATTTTCACTTCAAAACATTTTTTCTGCACAGTGCATAAATTTACACTTCCGCCGTGTGCCTCGGCAATCTGACGGGAAAGAACAAGTCCTAAACCGTTGCCTTTGAGCTTTGTGCTTTTAAATGCTTCAAAAAGCTCTTTTTCATTATCTATAGCCACACCACTGTCATATATCTTAAAGATGTGATATATTCCATCATTTTCATAGGTTATTTCAACCCTTCCCTCTTCGTTTTCATCCTCTTCTATCGCATCAATGGCATTGGTGATAAAGTTTGCAAACAGCATTTCAAGTAAATCTTTGTCTGCATGCATAAAAAAATCCTCTTTTGGAAAAACAAACTCTATCTCTTTTGAATATCCGTAATAGGCTATCGCCATATCCAGAGACTCTTTGAGCTGACTCCACGGTATAAGATCTTTTTGTGTCTGCACACCTTTTGAAAACATCAGTGTCGCTTTAATGATTCGCTCAATTCTATAAACTGATTTTTGTATCTCTTCGACTATTGGAATATTTTCAGGAAGTACCCGTTTTTTAAGTGTCGAACTCATCAAAGAAATCGCACCTATAGGGTTCCGTATTTCATGGGAAAGGTGGGCTGCCATCTGTCCCATAGTGGCAAGATTCTCTTTTCGCTTTTGTTCTGTAATATCTGTTGCAGAGAGCATCACTTTGTCTTTATAGGTAGAACTCTTGACAAGGTAGGAGTGTGCATTAAAAGTAATTTCATAATCTTCATCACGGTACTCCAAAAGCTTTAAAAGCTCCCATAACTCTCTTGCATGGGAATTTTGCAAAAAAACAGTGTTATCACTGTTAAGAATCCAAATAGCATTAGGGAGAAATTCAACAACCTTTTCAACAGTATCCTGCAGGTGTGCATACGAGGCCTTTAACTCATTAAACTCATTCTCAACCTTATAAGTCTGCTGAATAAGAACATTAAGTTCCTGCGGTGTAATAGATGCCATTAAGCACTGAGTCCTGTCAAAATTTTATACAAATCATGTGCATCATCACTACCGGCAAGTTCGCGTATGGAATGCATTGCCCAGGTTGGCAGTCCTACATCTATGGTGTCTATTCCTAAACGCGAAGCCGTGATGGGTCCTATGGTGGAGCCACATCCCATATCGCTTCTTGTCACAAAATTTTGCAGCCTTACATGTAACAATGAAGCGCTATACTTAAACTTTGCTATTGTTTTGTCATTGGAGGCATATCGCTGATTTGCATTGACTTTTATGACAACACCTTTGTTTATATGCGGGGCATGATTGCTGTCATGTTTTGCCGGGTAATTTGGATGAATTGCATGGGCATTGTCTGCACTTATCATCAAAGAGCTTCTTGTCATCTGCATATACTCTTCATAATCATCAAACATTCTGTGCAGGGTATTTTCTAGAAAACTGCCCCCTGCTCCGCTCGTCGATTCACTCCCCACCTCTTCATGGTCACTTGCGATGAAAAGCATAGGCTTGTCTGTATTTACACTGCAAATACTAACCATGCCTGTATAACAACTCAGCAGATTATCAAGCCGCGCACTTGCAATAAAATCATTTCGCAGCCCTACAAATTCTGCTTTTTGTGTATCATAAAAGCTCAACTCACTTGCATAAATTTCTTCGACATCTCCAATACCGTTGTTTGCAAGCTGCCATTTAATAAATTCATCAAAATCAAAATCTTCATTTGTGCTCAAAACCGGACAGATATCTGTCTGTTTGTTCACCGTTCTCTCTTTGTTGGCTTTGTCGTCCAAATGAATGGCTAGCGATGGAATAACAGCGATTGGCTTTTGCACATTAATCAAGATACTTTGCAAAGTCTTGTTTGCATCAAGATAACTTACCCGACCCGCTAAAGACAAATCTCTGTCAAACCAGGGATTTAAGAGCAGTCCGCCGTAAGGCTCAACACCGAATTTCACCACACCATGCTCTTTTATTACAGGATTTGGCTTGAGTTTCAGGTTTGGCGAATCGGTATGTGCCCCGACCATCACATAATTTTTCTCTGTTTTTGGATAGGTAAAGGCAATGATTGAAGAGCCATTGCGTGTGACATAATACTTTTCTCCTGCTTTAAGTTCCCATTTATCTGCTTCATCAAGCTTGATAAATCCTGCATTTTCAAACATCATTGCCATATTTTGCGTCGCATGAAAAGGCGTAGGCGAAGCATCCAAAAAGCCTAAAAGTCCTTCGTTAAAATCTTGTTTATTCATCTGTTTATCCTATTATATCCACAAATTCATTGCCTTCAAGCGCAGTTATGAGCTGTGCATTTACATGTATGGCGGAATCTATGACGACATTGTGCAGTTTTGACACTATGGTAATTTTAAGCGGTCTGTTCCCCGGATTTTGCCTGATAAGCGTATAAAGTTTTTCCAGTACATCAAAATTACTGCTTAGCCGTACAGCCAAATTAATTGGCTCCGGCGGCGCTTCTTGAATCTCTGTTTTTACTTTTTTTGTCTCTTTCTTTGCCTGTTTGAGTGTCATTAGCTTTGTAACATTGAGTCGTGGTCCAAAATCAGTATGCGTGACTCTTGCCTTAAAAGCAACAGGTTCTTCCAGATCCATTTCACTGAGTTGTTCGAGCTTATCGGAAAAAAGCATAATTTCAATATTTCCATGAAAGTCCATCAGGTTGACAATACCGAACTGATTCCCTTTTTTAGAGATTTTTTTCGTTATCTCTTCTACTTTTCCTATAAATATAGCAAAAGAGCCGTCTTTGATGCTTTCAAGTTCTGATGAGAGTGTATAATTTAGCTCATCCAATTCTTGTCTGAAATTATCCATCGGATGCCCGGAGACATAAAATCCCAAAGTCTCTTTTTCAAACTCTAAAATCTCTTTGAGTTCATATTCGTCTGAGTTTGTAAGCTCGAGTTTTACGGTTGTAATCTCTTCATCATCTCCAAAAAGAGAACCAACTGCATTTTTCTTTGCTTCACTCGCTTTTTTTGCCGTCTCCACAATCAGTTCTATCTGGTCTAAGAGTGCTTTTCGTGAGTAGCCGTATCTGTCAAATCCGCCTGACTTTATAATGGCTTCAATAACACGCTTGTTTACTTTACTTGGCTCGATTCTGTTGACAAAATCCTGCAAAGAGGTATAGTCACCGTTTTCTTCGCGCTCTTCTATCATGGCATAAATAGCTGCTTCTCCAACCCCTTTTATACCGCCCAAACCAAACAAAATAATCTCCTGCTGATTTTTCGTAATAGCAGAAAATTCCAGATAAGAGTCACAGATATCAGGAGGAGAAAGTGCTATGCCCATTCGCTTGACTTCATCTATATAGCGCACTACTTTTTCTGTATTGTCTTTGTCTGAGGTTAAAAGTGCTGCCATAAATTCATTGGGATAATATGTCTTGAGCCATGCCGTTTGAAAAGTAACCATGGCATAGGCTGCCGAGTGTGATTTGTTGAAACCGTATCCGGCAAACTTTTCAATCAAATCAAAGAGTTCTGAAGCCGTTTTATAATCAAGCCCCTGTTTGGCTGCACCCTCGGAGAACTCTTTGTTGTATTTAAGCATCTCCTCGACTTTTTTCTTCCCCATGGCACGGCGCACAATATCTGCACCACCGAGAGAAAATCCGCCGATAGTCTGCACAATCTGCATAACCTGTTCTTGATAAACTATAACTCCGTAGGTAGGCTTGAGTATCTCTTCAAGTGCGGGAAAAACATAGGTAATTTCCTGTCGTCCGTGTTTACGCTCGATGAAATCATCAAGCATCCCTGATTCCATAGGACCCGGACGATACAGTGCCAGGACCGCAATCAAATCCTCAAAGTTTGAAGGTTTTAAACGACGGTTCAGATCCTGCATACCGGATGATTCTATCTGAAACATTCCGACTGTTTCACCGGTCTGAATGACATCATACACATTTTTGTCATTTTCGTCTATCTGATGCCAGTCTATCTCCTTGTTGTATCTTCTTTTAATGAGTTTGATTGCATTATCAATAACATCGAGTGTTTTTAGACCCAAGAAGTCAAACTTGATTAAATCGACATCTTCCATATAGTTGAGTGAATACTGTGTGACAAAAGTATCTTCCCCGGAAGGCTTGTATATAGGTGTTTTTTTCCATAACTCTTCATTGCTTATAACGACACCGGCAGCGTGCATTCCTGCATTTCGCTTGAGCCCTTCAAGCTTTTTGGCAAATTCCCAAACCCGTCCGACCTGAGGATCACTCTCTATGAGTTCTCGAAGTTTTGGCTCTTTTTGAAAAGCACCCTCTTTAAACTCTCCGTTTTTTGTTTTACCGTTAAGTGTAATGCCGAGTTCATCGGGTACAAGTTTTGCCATCTGGTCGGCTTTACTAAGCGGCATATCCAAAACACGTGCCACATCCCGAATGACTCCCTTGGCAAGCAAAGAACCAAAAGTAATGATTTGGGCAACCTGATTACGCCCGTATTTTTTTGTGACATAGTCTATCACTTCTCCGCGGCGCGCCTGCATAAAATCCATATCAATATCGGGCATACTCACACGCTCAGGATTTAAAAAACGCTCAAAAAGCAGGTCGTATTTCATCGGGTCAATGTCGGTAATCTCCAAAGAGTAGGCAACCAGGCTTCCGGCAGCACTTCCCCGTCCTGGACCTACTGCAATACCCAGACGCTTTGCCTCTTTAACAAAGTCCCAAACAATCATCATATAACCAGGAAATTTCATAGAGTTAATGATGTTCATCTCAAATTCCAGCCTGTCACGATACTCCTGATGCTTCTCTTTTGGAACAATTTTCAGACGCTTTTGGAGTCCCTGTCGGCATTTGACAATGAAAAATTCAGCATCATTCTTATCAGCAGCACTCATCCACTTTTTTTTCTCTTCTTCTGTGGCATTTTCAGGTAAAGGGGGATCATCTTCAAAGTCTATATCAAGCCCCTCTTCTTTTGCATACTCCTGCGTAAATTTAAAGTTGGGCGGTGTCGGTGATTTTACAATGGGTACAAAATCTTCTATTTTGTCTGTAATTTCCTGTGTATGTTCTAAAGCTTCCGGAATATCGGCAAAAAGCCGTGCCATCTCATCAGGAGATTTTATATAAAACTCATGTACCGAGTGACGCATACGATTTGGATCATCATAAAGTTTATTCATCCCTATGCACATAAAGGCCTCATGGTACTGGGCATCTTCAGGATAGGTATAGTGTGTGTCATTTGTCGCCACAACTTTAATACCTGTTTCTTTGGAAATTTTTAAAATCTGCTCATCTATGTAGAGTTGATCCCCGATACCGTGACGCATCAGTTCAAGGTAAAAATCATCACCGAAAATATCCTGATATTCCCGAGCGACATCTAAAGCACCCTCATATCCGAGCGCACCGTTTTTGACATTTCTTTCATTTTGCAGATTTAGGTGCCAGTTTACTTCTCCCTGGAGACATGCAGAGGTACAGATAAGCCCCTCACTGTGTTCTCTCAGCTCTTTTTTGTTGATTCGAGGGAAATAGTAAAATCCCTCTATAAAGGCTTTGGAGGAGAGGTACATCAGATTTTCATATCCCTTTTTATTTTTGGCATATAAACAGATATGAAAACGCTGTTTTGTACTTTTATCGCCAAGAGTCTCACCGTTGTGAATGTACCCTTCCATACCGATAATAGGCTTGAGTCCGGCATTTTTCATCTGCTTGTAAAAATCAATAGCTCCAAACATATTGCCGTGATCTGTCATAGCAACACTTGTCATCCCAAGTTCTTTGACTCTTGAAACAAGGTTTGAGAGTTTGTTTGCACCGTCTAACAGTGAGTATTCTGTATGAAGATGTAAATGTGTAAAGGAAGGTTTTGCACTCAAAAATCACTCCGTTTTTTAGTATGTAAAGAATAGAGTGATTATAGTTAAAATGACTTAATTTGAGGTAAGAAGATGAAAAAAAGCTCCTTATTTAAGAAGCTTTTTCCATGCTTTTTTTATTTTTTTTACAAGCTTCTCGGTAATGCCTTTTATTTCTGTCAGCATATTCGGATTTTGATGCAATACACCAATTACCTCTTCCACATCACCAAAATGTTCCACTATTTTTTTTACTTTCTTTTTCCCTATGCCTTTTACAGATGTTAAAAAATCACTCAGTTCTTCTTGTGTAATTTTCACCTCATCACTAAAAGACTCCTGTGATTCATCTTTCGTAGGCTTTGGAACTTCTACATTCGAATCTTTCTTCAAAGAACGCAACGGTTTAAGCGAGAGTTTATCCTGATAATTCCATTTTTCACTCGGCCACTCCTCACTGTATCGTGGTTTGACGGCAGAAATTTTATACTTTTTATCCAGTTCATGCAGATAAACTTCTTTGTCACCATACATTTTCTTCTTTTTACCAAAGTAGGCACCGTCATAACTTGCACGATATTCACCAAAAGTAATGTGTCGCATTGTTCGCAGCAAATCCGGAGAGATTTTTCCCAGCTCTTCCCAGTTAAACATTGGAATATGCGGTTTTCTAAATCTTCCCTCGCTTAAAAGCCACATCAGGTATTCCCCGATCCAGTCTCTTATATAAGGAAAAGCGGCAAATGCAGTCGCACACTCTAAAATACGCACTTTCCCGTCTTTGCCGTAAGCCACATCACAGGCCCAGTATTCTGCTTTTGCAGCCTTTGAGACTTTCACTGCCAAATCAAGTACGGATTTTGGTACATCATTATAATCCATACTGCCGCCCTGGGAAGTATTTGTCAGCCATTCCCCCTCAGGCGCACGACGCCAAAAGGCACATACAGGTTTATGCCCTATGAGCATAACACGAATGTCTGCCTCCATCGGCACAAAATCCTGCACATAGACAGGATGATATCTTTTTTCTTCCAAAAGTGCTTTTGCTTCCTCATAACTGTCGACTTTATGTACAAAATAACCGCCGTAATTTGAAGGTCCGTAGGACTTTTTGATGATTTTAGGGTACTTTGCTTTTTTCAGTGCTTCATCCGCTTTTTTATGATTGTAGTAAATATAGGTCTTTGGAATCGGCAAGTCATATTTCCAGGCAAACCGTGTCACATTCTCTTTTGATTTGTTAGAAAACTGTGTATCCAAAGAAGGAATAAAACGCACATGAGGCAAGGCTCGAGCAATTTCACGAAATGTCTCATAAGCAGTAGCAGGAATATTGCCGATAAGTACATCAATTTTTTTGTCTTTGACCTCTTGAATAAATCTCTCTTTATCATTTTTCCAGTGATATGTCACTGTCTCTATTTTATTTGGCCACCCTTTGAAATTGGAGTGGTCAAAAAATCTCAGGACATAGTCCATATACAAAAGGCCTAATTTCGGTAACTCTTTATTGCTTAATCCCATGCTGCTTATTCCTTAATCAGTGAAGTTAAATTATTTAACTTTTTCTAAATACTCGCCGTCAACTGTATTGACTTTAACAGTATCGCCCTCTAGCACATGATACGGTACCTGAACAACAGCACCGCTTTCGAGTGTTGCAGGTTTTTTGCTTCCGCTTGATGTATCACCTTTAAAATTCGGCGGTGTTTCTGTGATAACAAATTCCATTACTTCCGGAGCCTGCACAGAAATCGCCTTGCCTTTGTAAAACACAATATCAACGTTGATACCGTCTTTAAACCATTTAGAAGCATCATCACACTGCTCATATGTCAAGCCAAGCTGATCATATGTTTCATTATCCATAAACTGATACATCTCTCCGTCATCATACAGATACTGCATTGTTTTGTATTCAATCACAGGCACTTCAAACTTGTCACCCGCATGCACTGTTTTTTCAACCACTTTGCCGTTTAAAAAACTTTTCATTTTCATACGGACAAATGCTGCCCCTTTTCCCGGTTTTACATGTTGGAACTCTACTACTTTATATGGAACTTCCCCTACTATCAGACGCACATTTTTTTTGATATCACTCATACCGATTGTTGCCATTCACTCACCTTTAAAAATATTTTTACAATTCTATAATAAATGGGCTTAGAAGTCTCTAATAGCATTGCAAATATCTGATTAGTGACATTTTATTATTATTTGCTATTTTAAATCGCAAGATTAAGCAATTCTTAATATATAGAGGCGTACTATTTATAAAAAGCAAACTGGAGCTAAAAATGGAAATTTCATCATCATTAAATACTATAACTGTAAAAGGCAATATCAAGGCTATAAGCCATTATGAAGAAATAAAAAACGAAATTGAAAAGATGATTGACAATTCTCCGGATATAAAATATATAAAAATTCTCATTTTGGAATCCATCTCCATTACCTCCTCTATTATAGGATACCTGTGTAAACTCGTGGACGACGGGATAAATCTTGAGGTACACATACAAAATGAAGGTTTGCATGAACTTTTGGATGATTTGAATCTGGTTCCTTTATTGAATGTAAAAAAACTCTCCGCGCATTGATGAATGACTATATATCAGACATATATAAAACTTTAAATATATTATGTGTTGAAAACGATACAAAAACGATACAGATATATAAAAACATTTTTGCCGATATGTTCAAAAATGTATATTGTGCCAAAAACGGTCTAGAAGGTTTTAACAGCTTTCAAAAAAATGAAATAGATATTGTTATTACCAGATACAGTATGCCGATATGCAACGGACTGCAAATGAGCAAAAAAATACGCAAAGTGGATACTTCTGTTCCAATAGTACTGGTAACTTCTTTTCAAAGTATTGAAATTCTCAAAGAAGCAATTGATCTGCATATTGCAAGCTTTTTAAAACGACCTTTTACTGTCTCTTCTTTAGTCTCAATATTCAATCAGGCAGTAAAATCCATCATAGTTGACAGATGTATTATGAAAGAACAGGACCAAAAAATAAAATACAGCAATTATCAGGAAGGTATTACTTTTGCAAAAGAAAAAATTATTACAAAAAATGATTTGGAAGAGGACAACAGGCTTCTAAAACTTACATGTAAAGCCGTCTATAAGCCAAAAGACACGCTCAGCGGAGACAGCTATATTATACGAAAGTTAAATGAAAATGAGTATTTTATCTTTTTGGTAGACGGTATGGGCAAAGGCATCTCTGCTTCTGTGACTGCAATGCTGTGCAGTTCTTTTGTCAACTACTCTGTTGATTTGCTAAAAGAAGAAAAAAAACTGTTTTCGCTTGAGACATTACTCAACTCGTTAGTGAAGTTTATACGACCAAATTTACTAAAATATGAAGTACTTTGTGCGCATTTTTTACATTTTAAGCACAATACCCTGAGTTATGCGATTTTTTCTATGCCTCCTCTACTCTATATGCTCGATACCGATGAAGTATGCAAACTCAAATCCAACAATACTCCTCTGGCATCCTATACAAAAAAATTTACTGTTGACACACTGGATATACAAAAACTTAAAAAAATGATTCTCTACAGTGACGGTTTGAATGAGAACACGGTTCATAATTCACAAGAGAGTTATAATGCATATATTGCAGAAGATTTTATGCAGGCAAACAGTGTTGAGGAATTTGAAAATTTGTATCAAAAAAAGATAGAAATACAAGAAGATGATATCACCTATATTTTACTGACATAAATTAGCTATAATTTCACAAAATTTTAAAATGAGTGGAGAAATATGGAATTTACTTTAGATGCAACTTCAAAAAATGCCCGTGCAGGAACTCTTAAAACAGCCCACTCCACTATTAAAACACCTGTTTTTATGCCTGTCGGCACTATAGGCAGTGTGAAATCTTTGGATGCTCATGATGTTTTAGAATTACTCGGTGCCGACATCATTTTGGCAAACACCTACCATATGTATCTGCGTCCCGGAGACAAAACAGTTTCCAAGATGGGCAAACTTCACGGATTCACACAATACCCTAAAAGTTTTTTGACAGACAGCGGCGGTTTTCAGGCATTTTCTTTAAGCGATATCTCAAAATCAAAAACTGACGGCATAGAGTTTCGTTCCCACATTGACGGCAGCAAACACTTTTTTACACCTAAAAAGGTAATAGACATCCAACACAATCTCGGTTCTGACATAATGATGATTTTAGATGATTTGGTTGCACTGCCGGCAACACAGAAGCGCATAAAACTCTCTATAGAACGGACAACTGCCTGGGCAAAAGAATCAATAGAGTACTTTCGTGCAAAGCAAAAAGAGGGTGTGGGCGTTGAACAGAATATTTTTGCCATAATTCAAGGCGGCACAGACAAAGCGTTTCGAACAAAAAGTGCGACCGAACTGTGTGCTTTGGATTATGACGGTTTTGCCATCGGCGGGCTCTCTGTAGGAGAACTCAACAATGAAATGTACGATACGGTAGAACATACCGTACAATATATGCCAAAAGACAAACCGCGCTACCTGATGGGTGTCGGTACACCGGAAGATTTAATAGAAAATATTGAACGCGGCATAGATATGTTTGACTGTGTAATGCCCACAAGAAATGCAAGAAACGGCACTCTTTTTACCTCATTTGGGAAAATAAACATCAAAGGGGCAAAATTCAAAGAAGATCCTTTACCTATAGACCCTGAGTGTCAGTGCCTTACATGTAAAACATACAGCCGTGCCTACATCAACCATCTATTTCGTGCGCGTGAAATAACCTACTTCAGACTTGCTACGATTCACAATCTGCATTACTATCTCAACCTGATGAGAGAAGTTCGTGAGGCTATTTTAGCAGACAGCTTTGCAGAGTATAAACAAATATTTTATGCAAAAAGAAGTTGATTTTCAAGTAATTTAAACATAAAAGCAATTCAGCCCGCACTGAAGTACGGGTTCCAAAAAGACTTCGGAATCGGTACTTTCTATGCCAAAGCATGGCTTAAAAATAAAACCAAATTTTTTTCTGTAATAACTTTCCTGCCACTCTCGCCCGCACTGAAGTACGGGTTCCAAAAAGACTTCGGAATCGGTACTTCAGTGCCGACTGTTGTTACTTTTTATCACGCTCTTCCGGCATTGGAATAGCAGTTCCAAAAAGTGCTTCGCCGTTATAAAGCGACTGGGCATTGTGGATAACTTTTTTTTCATTTGTGTCAAAAAGCACAATGTCTGCTGCATTTTGTCCTACCTCTATAATTCCTGCTTTCGTATTGATACATTTGGCAGGATTTTGTACAGTCAATTTTACTAATTCGCTCATAGAGATCATCCCTGATTTTACCAGTTTTGTATAATAAATCGGCAGTGCATCTTCTAGTGCTTCACATCCATAGGCCGCATCAAAGAACGCCACTTCTTTATTTACAGGTGAATTTGGCTGATGCAAAACACTCAGAACATCAATATCACCATTTTTTAAAGCATTTTGCAAAAGAATGACATCTTCCCTGCTTGCTAAAGGAGGATTGAGTTTTGCCGTTGTATTAAAACCTTCACAGGCTTCATCGGAATAAATCAAGTGATGCACGGAGACTTCACAGCTTACATGGACACCCTCTTTTTTTGCCTTAGTGATAAGCTCTATAGAACGAGGTGAGGCAATGGACTTAAAGAGTATTTTAATATTGAAATATCTTGCTATTTCTATCATTCGTGATACATGTAATACTTCACTCAGCTCAGGAATTCCTGCCAGTCCGAGTTTTGAGCTGACATCTCCTTCAAGCATTACACCGGCATTAATCAAAGAGTTGTCCTCAGGCTTGCAAAAGAGTGTTACGTCATACATCTTGACATATTCTGCTATTTTAATAGCAATATTGTTTTTTGCTATCGTGCTCATATAAGGGGCCACAACACCTTTTTTTAATAAAATCGCGATATTTGAAAGCGCCATATCTTCTTTTAAAGCGTTCAGCATAAAATCAATCTTTACGCCCTTAATATCTTTGACACCGTTTTGTGCAAATTCCAAAACAACTTCATTGTCAATAGCAGGTGTTGCATCGGCATTTAATACAATATGCCCTACTCCGCCTTTTCTTGCCTCTTTCGCAAGTGTTTTTATATTTTTTGCATTTAAAGAAGAATCCAGCACTCTTACATTGGTATCTATAAGACTCGGCAACAGATAGGCACCTTGGGCATCTATAACATTTTCATCCTGCAAATTTTCACCTATGGCGACAATCACACCGTCTTGTATCTGTACATCGACATTTCTTTCTCCGTTTACGTCACACACTACGGCATTTGATATAAGCATTTCAGACCACCTTTGATATAATGTCCGTATTATAAATTATTAAGGCTTAAAACTCATGAAAATTCTTGTATCAGCACTCGAACACTCTGCAAATATGCATCTCAAATCATTACAAAAAGAGTTGGCCGATGATGTTGAATTTATAGGTATCTTTGATAAAAATCTGGGAGAGCCCATTGTGGATTTGAGAAGCCTTGCTATTATGGGTTTTGTGGATGCTTTGAAAAAATTACGGTTCTTTTTCAAACTTGCAGACGAAATGACAGAACTTGCAAAAGAGGCGGATAAAATACTGCTGATAGACTCTTCGGGCTTTAACCTGCCTCTGGCAAAAAAAATTAAAAAAAGATACCCGCAAAAAAAGATAATCTACTATATACTGCCCCAAGCCTGGGCCTGGAAGAAAAAACGCATTCCCGTGCTTGCCAAAACTATAGACAGGTTATGCTCTATTTTACCTTTTGAGCCGAGTTACTATCCAAAAGAAGCTCCTATAGAATATGTCGGGCATCCATTACTTGACCAAATTACACACTTTAAAGAATCCCTCAGGGACGAAGTACAAAATGTCGTGTTTATGCCCGGCAGTCGAAAAGGTGAAATTACAAAACTCATGCCTGTTTTTAGGGAACTTGTGCAGCACTTACATGTAAAGGCAACACTGGTTATACCTGAGCATTTTTCCCAGACAGACATCAAGTCATTATATGGAGATATAAGTAATTTTGACATCACGCATGAACCGCATAACGCCCTTTACAATGCAGATTTTGCTTTTATCTGCAGTGGAACGGCTACACTTGAAGCGGCACTCATAGGTGTGCCTTTTGTTTTGAGTTACATTGCAAAACCGTTTGATTATTTTCTAGCAAGCAGACTTGTGAAACTGGATTATCTTGGTCTTGGGAATATTATGTTTTCACAGTATAAAAAGGAGGCACTGCATCCTGAGTTTATTCAGAAAGATGTGACTGTAGAAAATCTTTTAAATGCTTATAAAGAGTATGACAGAGAGAAATTTTTACAAAATTCCCAATCTTTAAGAGAATATCTGCAGCATGGGAGTTCTCAAAGAGTGGCAGAAATTCTTTCCCGTTAGCGTCAAACTAATGCCTTTATGTATCTTTTGGTTTGCGGGCTTGAATGCTTATTTTTTTCCCTGTGAGCTTTTCTCTTGGCTTCCCGTCATAACGGTGATTACGCTCGCCGCTTTTTCCTGAAAATTTTGCTTTGCCGTTTTCATCTTTGCCTAAAAACTTGTTGGGTGCTTTTTTCTTTTTTGCCCATTTGTTCTCTTTTTCATCATCCTTTGTAAAATCACCTTTTGGCTTGTCAAACTTCGGCTTTTCCTGTGTAGAACTTTCATACCGTTTTTTAGCAACTTCTCTTATCTCATCTTTTGAGAGTTTTTTTCTTTTGGGTTCATCACTGTTTTTCGACTCTTTTTGCGGATATTCAAAACCTGTCACTCTTTCTTGTTTAATAGCACGACCCAGTAGTGTTTCTATGGCATGCAGGGCTTTTTGCTCACTCTCATCCAACAGCATTACGGCCTTGTGTGTAGCTTTTGACACTCTTGCTATATAGACGATGGCTTTGATCGGCATATCATAACTGATCAAAAAACCACAGGTCAAATCTTTGTTTTTTACAAGTTCTCTGTCTTCTATGACCGGAATCTCTTTATTGTCCAGCTCTTCTTTAAGTGCTTGAGAATTGTTTGCACAAACAATTAAAATATCTTCATTCTTGTTTTCTTCTATAATTTTATTTAAAAGTTCTGTTTTTTTATCATCCGGGCAGGGATAAATACGATGGTTGTTTGGTTTAATGGCAATGGTCTCAGCAGGCATTTGGTGTCCTATAAAAGTATTTTTGAAATTATACCCACAAATGCCATAAATTATGCTATTATAGAAGAATAAACAAAAGACTTGTTTAAGTCTTCATTAGGAAAAAACGATTCAAAAAGAAATTACATTTAATTCACTCGGTCTTTCAGCGCCGATTTTAAAAGCTGTCAAAGAACAAGGGTATGACATACCTACACCCATTCAGGCAAAGGCGATTCCCGTCATTTTACAAAAAAAAGATATTTTGGCAGGTGCACAGACAGGAACAGGAAAAACCGCAGGTTTTACACTGCCTCTTTTGGAGTTGCTTTCACGCAAAAAATCTTCAAAGCAAAAGCATAAAGTCCGTGCACTTATTTTGACGCCGACACGCGAGCTTGCACTGCAGGTTGCCGAAAATGTCGCATTGTATGCCAAACATACCCCTTTTAAATCAACTGTTATTTTTGGCGGTGTAAAGATTAACCCGCAGATTACACAACTGCGAAAAGGCATTGATATTGTCATTGCAACACCGGGACGTCTGCTTGACCATATTTCCCAAAAAACAATCGATTTGAGAGAAATAGAGTTTTTGGTACTAGATGAAGCGGACAGAATGCTCGATATGGGTTTTGTCAACGACATTAAAAAAATTGTCAACATTATTCCAAGCGAACGACAAACCCTGCTTTTTTCTGCAACCTATTCGGATGCCATTAAAAAACTCTCAAACCAGTTTTTAAGATCTCCTACGCTTATAGAAGTAGCCCGCACAAACGAGTCAAACACCAGTGTAGCGCAGAGTGTCTATCCTGTTGACAAGACAAGAAAAAGAGAACTCTTAACCCATCTTATACATGAGGGAAAATGGCAGCAGGTTCTTGTTTTTACCCGTACCAAGCACGGCGCAAACAAACTCAGCGGACAGCTTGAAAAAGAGGGTATTTCATCAGTTGCCATTCATGGAAACAAAAGCCAAAATGCCCGTACAAAAGCGCTTGCTGATTTCAAAAAAGGAGATGTGAGAGTTTTGGTAGCTACAGATATTGCAGCCCGCGGTATTGACATCGACCAGCTGCCTCATGTCGTTAACTTTGAACTGCCTAATGTCAGCGAAGATTATGTGCATCGTATAGGACGAACCGGCCGTGCAGGCAATAAAGGTGAGGCAATCAGCCTTGTCTGTGTTGATGAAGATGAGTTTTTAGGCAATATAGAAAAGCTGATAAAAAAAGATATACAAAAGGTATGGCTCAAAGGTTTTAAACCCGATCCGAGCATCAAAGCAGAACCTATCAATATGGGTGGAAACCGAGGCTCAAGAAACAAGCCAAGAGGAAACTCCCGCGGCTCAAATGCCAACAGAAGCAGAGCAAGAAGATAACTCTTCTACTCTGTAATATCTTTCAAAATAGATTCGAAATCTTTTTGTGCTTTTAAGAGTGTCGCTTTCGCCTCTTTGTCTTCAACTTTTGCAGAACTCAGCCAGTTATACACAGCCGGAAAACCTACGACAACTTTATTTTCTCCTTTTTTCTTATACAACATTGTTGTACATGGTGCAAATGCCGATGCTTCAGGTCTGCTTTTTGAAACAGTATAAATAACCGGCAGTTTACAGATAGAGTAAGTGATATAAAAATCAAACGGTGACTCTTTTGTTCCGTCTTGTGTAAGTACTTCGTTGAGATCCATAAACTGGGGAACAACAAACCCGTATGGTTTAAATGCGCCTTCAAGGTTCATTTGAAGTTCATCCAGCACATCATCAGGGTCTTCATCCTCATCTACTTCCATCTCATAAACTGTTACTAAATTATGTGATGTTTTTAAACTGTCTTCACTGTAAGTATGCTTTGCTTTTGGAAAATTCTTTTTTATCACTGCAAGCACGTCTGTTTCTATCTTTTTTAGAAGAGACAGGTCTTTAATCCCTAATATTTTTCCCTGTGCCTCTGCACTCAACACAGAAAAATGCAAAGTATTTTCATTTTTTGCCTGATAGATTCCCATACCCATCGGTGTAAAAACACCCGCTTTTGGATACTTAATCACCAAATCTCTTGTGTATTTTTTACTCCAGAATGTCATTAAAGTAAAAACTTTGTATTGTGTCTCTTTAAACTGTTTTTTAAACGGTCCTATCATATTGCTGTTAAGCTCTACATGGAAACCGCCGTTGTTCAGCGCCTGTTCAATAGTATATGGAGTAATTTTTCCATCTTTGTTTTCTATACTGAAAAGATGCAAGTCTCCTTTTGCCTGGAGTGAAACTGCACAAAAAAGTACAATTGCCAGTGTAATTAGTTTTTTCATTTTTCTTTTCCTATGGTTTAATATAAATCCAACCTGCTTTAACACTCTCCAGCAGTTCAACCACACCTGCGGTTACTACAACGGAGCCGTCAACAAGGTCTTCTTTTTTTATATGCAGTGTCCGCATTGTGTTACCACACGCAACAAATTCTACATCATACTGCATCAGAGCATCTACGCGCACAGCAGTCTCTTTCACATGTCTGTCCAAAAGTTTTATCCCCTTGGAATAGGCAACGATTTTCATCTCTACTTTTTCCGGTCCGTAAAACTTCAAAACATTGTTTGCGACACTGAGTATGTGATCCAGTGCATGCGGAGAATCTTCTGTGACTGAAAAGACAATTTGTCTCGGATTGTCTATAGAAGGTTTGGGCTCTGCATACTCTGTATCTGCAAACGAGAGAATACAAAAGCTTAGTAAAATTAGTGTAAATTTTAGCATGAATTATCCTTTATTTTATGTTTTTTGTTAAATCTTTAAAATCCTGAATATTCCATGAACCCGGAATCTGTTTAATTATTTTTTGATTTTTATCTACAAAGAAAAAAGTCGGTGTAAAATATACATGTAATCCCAAAGGCAGTTCATCAAAATCAAGATTCAATTCCACGGGAATGAAACGCTCTTCTATCCATTCTGACATTTCCGGATCATCAAAAACCTCTTTTTTCATTTTGATGCAGTACTGACAATCCGAACGTATGACATCTATCATAATAATTTTATTGTTTTGTTTTTGGATTTTTAACGCTTCTTCATAAGTATGAAATTCAAGACCCCATAAAGAAAAAGCACTTAACAAAACTAAAAATATAATTTTACTCATCTTCCCACTCCAACATTCTATAAGCTGTTTCTACATTCTGTCTGTGGATGGAATCATAAAAAGGGTCATTTTCATACTTTTTCATTTTAACCTCATTTACAACATCAGCGATATCTTCACCCGCTTCCAGCCTTTTTTTTACTTCTTTTTTTAAGGTTTTCAGATAATTATAGGTAAAATCAACGGCTTTTTTATCTATATTTTCTCCATGCCCGCCAATAATATACTGAACATCCATTTTCTTTATTTGTTCAAGAGCCTCCAACCAGCCGCTTATATCTCCATCTCGAAGTGAGGGAAGTCTTTGATTAAACACAAGATCACCTACAAAGACAATTTTTTTACTTGGTATGTAAACGTAAAGATCACTGTTTGTGTGCGCTTTATGATTTACACTTTTGATATATACTTTGTTTCCGTTAATCTGTAAAACTTTTTCTTTTTTTACAAAAACAGTCGGAAAGACCTGTGTCGTTTTTTTATATGCCTCGGCAGATATTCTTCTTTGCATGCGTGTTTGTTCCAACTTAGGGAGTTCTTTAAATGCCTCTGATCCTATGATTTTGGCACCAAGTGTCGCATAGTAACTATTTCCAAGCCAATGATCATCATGAACATGTGTGTTTATAACATAAGAGACAGGAAGATTTTTGATAGTTTTCATCTTTTGATATGCCTGCTGGGCATACTGATACGTGGGACCACTATCTATCACAAGATAGCTGCTCCCAAGGGTAACAAAACATGAATTGGACATGTTTCCGTTGTTATGCTCATCCATCACTTCTGGTAGCCCAAAAAAGCAGTGAGTGGTGATCTCATCTACTTTTTCAGGCTGAAGTTTGTAATCGTAAGAAAGGAGAGAATGAAATAATACAATACTCAACAAAAATGACTTCAAAGCATAACCTTTATAATTGTGTTAAACTACTTCTCTTTAGAAGAAGTAGTTATACTCTAAACGGTACTCATTGTATGATACATCTGTCTTACCGTTTGTCGGTTTCGCGTCAACCATACCGAGTCTGAATTTTAATTCACTGCTGTGTCCGATGTTCTGACGAACATCCATATGAATAATATTGCTATCAGCCTGTACACCTGGTTTATTGTCATCAAAATCCTGCATTGCGTATCTGACCATTACACTGAATCCTGGAAGAATTTTTGCTTTTCCAAAGTCATATCCTGCGCGAAGCATAATAGTTTGAGTGTTTGCATACCAGTTATACTGAGCCATTGCACGAGTAAATCCACCCGTCGGGAATCCACGCCATGGAGCAACGATATCTGCTTTGTCAGCTACTTTTGAGTACCCTAAACGGCCTAAAAATGCACCTTGTTTAAAGTCAATTCTAGCACATAACAGATTTGAATCCAAAGAGTTCGGATTAGTATAGTTTGTCTGATTCCCTTTTAAGTTTGCCACACCGTAGTTGGCACCCAAAGCATCATACTGCATCATATATCTCACACCAGGGACAACTTTCATTGAACCGACAGGAATAGTATAATGTGCTTCCAATGTAATATTGCTCACAACACCGGGAACTGTTGCATAACCTACACTTGCTTTGAGGTTTTTAACAGACTTGTTTGTCACAGTACCGACTATAAGTTTGTTATCCTGTCCTATTCTTGCAACTGTGAGGTTTTTGTTTATTGCCGAATCATCATTTTGGTTCCATTTATTGTTTGGATCAAATGCGAGAACATCATGTGCAACTGTATGATCTCTTAGTTTTTGTTTTGTAAAATATGCAAGTTTTACCGTAGTTTTTGGTAAATCTTTACTGACAACAGTAAGACCGTCAAAAGTATTTGGTATCATCTTTGTATCATTTGATTTTGTAAACACTGTCTCAAACATTTGACGACCAACTTTAACAGTTGTCTTTTTTGTAGCATCATACTGTAAATATGCCTGACCTAAATCAGTAATACCATAATGCCCGCCAGTTGATAAATTATATCTACTGAATGTATCTTTACCCGATTTTGCATATTTTGCATCTTGTTTATCCATACGAAAGAAATCCAGGTTTTGTGATGTATACAGGCCAACAGTTCCGCTGAACCCTTTAAACGGAGCAGATTTATAGATTAAACTACCGCCGACACCATTGTTTTTGTTATCTTTTTGCTTTCCGCCTGTTGCATAATTTTCTACATCCCAGTCCCAATAGAAAAAGTTTGTTCTGAAACGACCGTAGAACATACCCTCAGTAAAAGCTTCTTTCAAAGAATCAACTGGAGATGGAAGTTTGTTATACTTCACTTGCATGTTCCCTTTTAAAGTAACCTTATCTGTCTTTAACGTTGCCTGTGCTGAAGTAGCCATTAGTAGTAAAGCAGCAGTTCCAGCTGCCAATTTAATCATATTTTTCATTTGTTTCCCTTTTATTTGTTTAAAAAGTGTTATAATAACCTTGTTTGATTATGTTATTGTTAACACATTCAGATACAGGAGGCAGTTGCAGTTGCCTCCTGTTCCTTTAGCAGCCTCTTGACCCCTTAGTCGGACAGCCACAACTGTAATCTAGTATAGTAACATTACCTTTGTTACTCACATCAACCACTTTTTTCTTTTTAATATAATCACGTACAACATCATAAACCGGACGAATTTTGTCAGTTTGCAAGTTGGCGCCTGCTTTTTGCAGGTTCCCACCCCATGATGAGACTATATATGTTTTCTTCAAGTCTATAGGTTTACCTCCAATCTTAAGATTTGATATTCTCTCACCCGCTTTGTTTGAAACGGCGATAGAATAGGTTACACCGCCAAGACGGCTCATATCACCACCCTGCTGGTATAGAGGGTTTGCATTAAAAACATTATCTGCAATATCTTCTAAAAGTGTTGCAATTTTTTCACCTTTTAACTCAAATGTATACACATCAGGATAGGTAATCCCACACATCTCATATACATTGTCCATTAAAATATTGTCACCGGCAAGCACTGTTGTTCCCCATCTGTACCCTGGAGTAAAAGAGACATCACATTTCATCTCATCCATAATTGCATCATTGATGAGCTGATCAAATGTTGAGAAGAATGTATCACGCTTGTAAAGCATTCCTTTTGTTCGGCCTAACACTTCATTAAACTCTTTATCAAAAGGAGCATACAATTCATTGACAAGCTTTACACCCTCCGGATCTGCCGGAATGATATGAGAAGCAATAGGAATCAGTTTGTACTCATATCCGTTCACTTTTCCGTTTTTTGCATCAATATCCAAACGACCTATATATTTTCCGTGACTTCCTGCAATAACAATAACAGTACCGTTAATTACAATAGGCTCCGGTGAAGGGTCATGTGTATGACCGCTTAAAATAAAGTCGATACCTTTAACTTTACGCGCCACTTCCTGATCAACGCTGAATCCATCGTGCGAAAGCACAACAACGCAGTCCACTTTTTTCTCATTTCTCAACTCATCTACATATTCTTGAAGTGTTTCAAGTCTTAAACCAAAACTCCAACCCTCTGTAAACTCTTTTGGGTTCGCAGTAGATGTAAACGGAAAGGATTGTCCGATAATTCCGATTTTTGCCCCACCACGCTCTTCAATAGTATACGGTTCAAAAATCAACTCTTCATACTCATCAGCAAAAGGATCATCACCTATGATATTTTGAGAAATAAATTTCGCATCAAGCATCTCAATCAGCTCTTTGACTCTCTCTTTCCCATAGGTAAATTCCCAGTGCCCGACCATAGTGTCAATTCCAAGATAATTTTGGGCTTTTACAATAGCTTCGCCAGCGGTTTTCAGTGCCACACCAGTTCCCTGCCATGTATCACCGGAATCAAGGAAAAGTACATTCTCTTTTCCGCGTTCTTTTATAATGTGATTTGTCAAAGTTTTAATGTGCGCGATACCGCCCATTTTTCCAAACTTTTTAGCCAATTTGCTAAAGTCTATATATGTGTCGAAATATGCATCAAGAGAACTTGGTTCAAGTCCATAATGCTTTGCAAATGCTTCACCACATAAAAACCCAGGTGTTCCCACAAGGTTTGGAGCAGAGATCAATGTTGAGGGCTCTCTCCAGTACAGTGGTTTTATATGTGCATGTAAATCACATATATGCATCAGTGTAAAATTACCCATTGAATTAAACTGGTATATATCTTTTAAACCAATCTGCTCTATTTTTTGTGAACTTGCAAAGCTGCTTGTAGCTGCAGTCAGTCCAAATATCGCTGCAATGTGCATAAAATCTCTTCTAGAAATTTCCATTAATTAACCTTCTATCTTTTTAAACCAGGGATTGAAATTTCAGCGCCCTTTGCTTTATTTGTTAAATACACTTCAAGTGCTACCATCTGTTTTGAACCGAGCGGTATAACTTTTAAAAGTGCATTTTTCATACATCCCTGAAAACGGCGTTGCAGTGTTCTTAAAGATGATTTTGTCATTCTGTATGCCGGCCATGTTGCCGCAGCTTTTGCACCTTTTGCACCTAAATCCGGAAGCGGCTGTGTTCTTAAAATACGGCCGACTACAGCAGGAGCATGACAAGAGTTACATGAAAGTCCGCGACCGCCGCGTTTTGTCATATATGTCTTTAAACCCAGTGCATAAGCTTCTTTCATCTGCTTGTTTGCTGTTACATCTATGTTTATCTTTTCGCCGTTTGCAATAGATTTCACATATGCCACCATTGCAAACATGTTTCCGCTTTTAAGCTTCAGCGGTTTATGCCCTCCGTCTGCCATCATTGCCTGAATTACCTGGTCAATTCCTACAACCATGTCAAACTTTTTGATATAACGGGGAAACCCTGCTATATATGCCGGCAGTTCATCTTCGGTCACACCAAGATATTTTGCAAGACCTTCGTCTCCACCCATATAACCTAGTAATTCTTCACCGTCAGCCACCATAATGTCTGCAGGATTGTTCTCTGACATCTCTGCGTACATTGCACGGTCTGCGTCGCTCATTGCAAATTGCTCACCACCATAAGATAATGAAGCAAGCATTGCAACTGATAGAGCTATTTTAATACCTGTTTTCATTTGATTATCCTTTTGGTTTAATCTTTTTGGTTTTTTCGTGCGCTTCGCCAGTATTATCCGTATATTTAACAGTCAGTTTCCCTTTGCCGTTAATTTTCATGTATGTAGTAAATACAGGGTTTACAGATAATGACTCCCAGACTTTCATACTTGTAATTTCTTTTCCGTTATAAATAAACTTTACACTGTTTATATATTTTGCCGGAATAATTTTTTTCGTTTTTTTATCTTTAGCCATACCAGTATGCATTGGGTGCATAACCATAAAACTAACTTTGACTATCTCGCCGTTTTTATATCTTTTTGGCTTGATTTTAATCAGTGACTTTCTTTCTTGCATTTTCAATTCCTCTATTTTATATTTTTCTTGACTTTAAATGTTTGGTTAGAATCAACCACAACCACCAATAGTTACTTTAACACTTTGAGAAGCTGTTAAAAACTCTCCATTGCTCAACTCTACCAAAGCAGTTACTTTTTGCGTACCACCAAGTTTAATACGTGTTGAAAACATTGCTTTGCCGTTAGCAGGAGTCAAATAAACATCAATTGTACGAGCATTTGAATTTTTTCCTGTTAAAATATGAATAGCTTTTACATAGTTACTCTCAGTCATTGGAGAATCAACTGTAACTGTTACAGGAACAACTGCACCGTTTTCCGCAATTTCCGGAACTTTTAATTTTACTTTTTTTGAAGGTTTAGGGGTTTTCCCACCTGTTATCGTGTTTACAGCAGTATTATAATCCATTTTATTTGGACTTATAGGTTTCGAACCACCGGCAAAACTCATCGCTGGCATAACAGCTGATACCGCAGCTACTGTTCCTAGTTTTTTGAAAAAATCTCTTCTTTGCATAGTTTAAATTCCTTATAATTATTTTGGAGCAACAATATATGAAGTAATATCACATATTTCTCTTGGAGTGAATAACTTGGTTGTTAAGTTAATTGTCATATGAGTATCCGGATTGTCAATACGGGCATCAGCTATTTTTTGAAAAACAAACTGGTTGTCTCTTGCACCACTCTCTATAAAGTTTTCTCTATAGTCAGTTAAATCAGGACCTATATTACCGGCACCTTTAGCACCTTCTATATTATGGCAGGCAACACAGTTTCCGTATTGCTTGACTTTTCCGTCTTTCGTTTTTCTAGACAAACCTTTTGGCGGGTTTTTCTTTGCCTTCTTTCCGTTTAAATTATGGAAAATATATGCACCTCTTGCTATTGCATCAGGGTCAGTTGTTACACAACCGGCTGGCATACTATATACTTTTGGTGGTGCTAACAAATCTTTTTCTATCATCTTACTCGCATCCGGATGTGTTATTACTTTGCTATAATCAGTAGCAAATAATGAAACACCCACAAGTAATGACATCATAACAGTTTTCTTCATTCTCGTTCCTCCTATTTGTTTTATGGAGTAAGTGTAACTACTAAATGTAAAATTTATGTAAAATCAGTTTTATTTATATTTAATTTGTCTTTTTTTTAGGAAATGTGTAGATAAACAGACTTCCCTGCTTCGGAAGTGACTCTATTTCAAGTTCTATATTTTCTTTGTCTATGATTGCTTTTACTATATTGAGCCCTATTCCAAAACCGCCTTTGCTGCTGTCTTCTCTGTAATATCGGCTAAATATCTTTTCAACTTTTTCAATGCCTACACCATAGTCTTTAAAACTCAAATGGCATTTTTCATTTTTCCTAAAAAGAGTAATATCAATATTTGAATTTTCATACGAGTATTTTATGGCATTGGATATATTGTTGTCTATGAGACGCTGCAGTTCTTTGTCATTCATATATACCATTCCGCACTCCTGTATTGATGCATTGATCTGAATATTTTTCATTTTGGCAACTTCATTAAAATACTCTATACGTTCTTTTAAAAACTCGGCAAGATCTATATCTTTTTTTTCATGATGCAAGCGTTCATATTTTATAAGATAGTCCATATCATTGTAGATATTAGAGAGTACTTTTGCGGCAGCTTTCATTCTCTGCATATATTTGTTTTGTTCATATTTTCTGTTGTAAAGATCAATATTTACATTAATGATAGAGAGGGGTGTATTTATTTCATGCATGGAGTCTTTTATAAAGTTGTCCAGCTGCTTGTTTATTCTTTGAAAAGGTTTGGCGAAACTGCCTAGAAAAAAGAGACTCAGTATAAAGACGAAGACAACAATGGTAAAAAGGATAATAAACACTTTTTCATACACAGGTGCAAAGGAGATTTCATTTTTCAGTATAAGATATCTCGCACCGAAATATCTCTCTTTGGGCAAGGTTACAATGAGGTAGGCGTTGTTGCCTTCTAAATAATATCCCTCTTTAAAATAATTGATCGGAGTGTCAATCAAGGTAAAAATCGGATGAAAACCTTCGTCATAAAGACCTGACTGAAATGTTTTAAACCTTGGGTACTCAAAATATTCATCATCCTGGTTAAATTCTTCCATCGCTTTTACCACCAAAAGAGACTTTTCTTTTAAAAAAAGTTCATTTTGAATAGAATGGATATTTTTCATATAGACGAAATAAAAAAACAGAGGCGTCAGCAGTATGCCGGAAACCAAAAAAGTATAAATAAGCGCATATTTTGCCGAATATTTATTATCTTTCAATAATGTACCCTAAACCGCGTCTGTTTTGTATGACTGCCTGTGGAAGTTTCTTTTTAAGATTGTTGAGCTGAACTCGTATTGTAGCCGGTTCCACATACTCTCCCCATACTTCATCTTGAAACATTTCTGTAGAAACTATAGAGTTTTTATGCTTGATAAGCACTTCAAGCAAATCTTTTTCTGTTTTTCTCAGTACAATCTCTTCATCATCTTTCGTCAGTTTGCTTTTTTTCAAATCATACACCAGACCACAGCCGAGTTCTACACTGTTACCGTCATTTTGCAAATGACTTGCAATTGCCTGATCTATACGCAGTTCAAGCTCTTCGAGATCAAACGGCTTGCGGATATAGTCACAGCACCCTCTTTTGTAACCCTCTTTTAAATCATCAACATCCGTCATTGATGTTAGGAATATGGCAGGTGTTGTAATTTCATCTGCACGCAGTTTTTTTAAAAGTTCAAAACCGTTCAAAGAGGGAACATTTACATCCAAAAGAAGCAGATCATAACTTTTATCATAAACAGCATCATATGCTTCAAGTCCATCCGTAATCCCGTCTACTTCATATCCAAGATCACTCAAAAATTCTTCTACGCTGATACGCAAAGAGTATTCATCTTCCAAAAGTAAAATTTTCATTTAATTTTCCCGTCTATTTTTTTTACAATTTTTCTGTTAAGCATCATTTGAATCAACTCGTCTTTGGAATATTTATCAAACTTTTCATAGGCTTCGTCAAAAAACAGCTGTCTCTCTTCTTTGTCTATTACATCCTGCAGATAGACCATTGATTTGGCACTGTAGTCTTTATATATGTTGTTTTGATATTTTTTTTCTTTGACAACATCATACAGTCCGCTTCTTGTAACATTAATTAAAAAAGAGATATCATCTTCCGGATTTCTAAAATAATCCAAATATCTTTTTGGCAGTACAAAGACAAAAGCTCCTATTATTGTACCACTTCCGTCTTTCATATTTTCATAAAAAATATATTTTTCATCTGCATAAACAACACCGTTAAGCTTCAGTTCTTTAAAATCAATATGGTTGAGGGTTTGAATATGTGCATAATTATAGTTTCTGTTTGCCAGAACATAATTGTCAATTGTCAGGTTTTGCATCATCAAAACTGCAGTATCTGTGTGTTTTACATCGAGTAACACATACAAATCAACACCCATGGAGCTGAAAAAGTCTGTTATAGATTTAAAAAAAGAGATGACTTCCACAAAGCCCAAAAAGTTACCGTTTTTATATACAGGCACTGTTGCCTTTATACCCAGACGGCGTCCGATTTCTACAGAGGTACGGGGGTTTGTATGCGTATAGAAATATTGCAGATCCAGTCTGTAGTCACCTATCGGCATACCGGCATAAATGTCATCCCAGCTTCTTGCAAAGATATTCAGCTCTTTTGTAATGACCTGGGCACGTATATGCATACCGGTGTTTTTTTCAATATTCTGTGTAATATCTTCTAAAATTTTATAGCCCAGATCTTCATCATCATTTTCCAGGGCATTGACAAGTGCTTCATTTTTTGAAAGGAGCAGCGCAATTTTCAGATCATCCATTTCATGAGATTTGAGCTGTGAGTCAAGTGTCAGCCGCATTTGATCCATAATATGGTAAATTTTTTCTTCTTTGACTTCATTTTTGTAGTATAAGCTCAGAAGCAATGTGATCAGTATAATGCCCCCAAAAAAGATTACTATTTTTTTTAACAAATAAACTCCGCCTCTATTCTTTAGTCCAAATTACTGAAGATGTTTTAAGAACGCTTCCGGTTCTATAAATCCTACAATTGTTTTGGATTTCTCTACATTTAAATCTTTGTCAAAAAAGATCATCACAGGAGGACCAAAAACACCATATGCCTTAGAGAGTGCCTTTTCTTTTGCTCCGTTTGCCGTAACGTCAGCACGAATCAGAACATATTCACTTAATTTTTCTTTTACTCTCGGATCTGCAAAAGTCACCTCTTCAAGTTCTTTACATGCCGTACACCAGTCAGCTGCAAAATCAAGCATTATTTTTTTACCTCTGTTTTTTTCCAACAAAGTATTGAGCTCATCCAATGAGGTTACCTTTGTAAATGTCAACTTTTTCTCATTTGCAGGAAGCACTGTACCTGCTGCCTGTGATTTTAAAAATCCAAGCGGCTGTTTTATACTTGGTGCGCCTGCTAAAACACTCATGAAAAGTGCCAAAGAGTAGAGAAACAAGAGCAAAGACAGACTCCGCTTGAAACTGTGTCCGTCTTTGTCAAAGGCTCCAAAATGAACACTGAATCCTATTCCGACAATTGCATACATCAAAGTAGTAACAGATGACGGCAGTACTTTTTCAAGCATCCAAATAGCAACACCCAACATTAATGCGCCAAAAATTTCATTGACCATAACCATCCACGGACCAGGTTTAGGCATAAACTTACCGGCACTTACACCGACTAAAACAAGTAAAACACCCATTCCTATACTCATACTAAAAAGTGCAGCCCCGCCTAAGAGTGCATCACCCGTTTGTCCTATGTATACCAAAGCACCTGCCAAAGGAGCAGCAACACAGGGACCGACAATAAGTGCTGAGAGAAATCCCATAATGGCTACACCTATAAAACCGTTACGATTTGTATTTGTACTTACTTTGGTTACAAGTGCATCAGGAAGTTTCAATTCATAAAAACCAAACATACTTGCAGCAAGAGCAACAAAGATACCTGCAAAAGAGTAGACAACCCAGGGATTTTGCAATGCTGCTTGCAGATTAGCTCCAAAGACTCCTGCTAAAACACCTGCAATTGTATAGGCAACAGCCATTGCAAGTACATAAACCAAAGAGAGGGCAAAAGCTTTTTTTGTCGTAAGTCCTTCACCCTGAGAAATTATCACACCGGAAATTATAGGAATCATAGGAAATACACAAGGCGTCAAAGAGAGTAACACGCCAAACCCGAAAAAAGTTGCCAAAATAACAAAAAAACTGCTTGATTTTATCGTATCTGCTATAGAGTCAGTCTCTGATTTTTTTTCTGTTTTTGTACCTAACGCATCGTTTGTTGAAGAGAGTTTGTCTGTATCCACTGTGAGTGTAAACTCTTTTGTACTTGGTTCATAACACAAGCCCTGCTCCGAACATCCCTGGTAGGAGATTTTTAATTTTATTGTTTGCATCCCTTTCAGGGAAGCATCTTTTTTCAATGTAACAATAAAATTCGGTGACTTGATATAAACTTTGTCGCCCTGGTGCTCAGATGCAGCAGGCTTTGTGATGCTTTGTATGGACAAACCTTTTGCATCAATCAGTTCAATTTTTAATTTATCAACATACAGATAAATATCTTTGGCAATTTTCACACCTGTTTCTATCTGCATTGTGTCATTGACTTTGGCATAAGGTTTAAATGCCTGGTCCGGCATTAAAAAAGCGCTTGCATGAAGCAAGCCGAGGCTAAAAGTCAAAATTAAAAATATTTTATTCAACAGTTTCATATATCTGTCCTTTTAGGAAAATATTACATTTTTGTATGTATTCTTTGTGTAATTGTATCTCATAAATATAAAATTTGTGTTAATAAAAATATATTATAATTCCATATCAAAGAAAAAGGTTTTTAAAAACATGATAGATTTAGATACTGAAATATGTGTATGCAATTCGCTGACTCTAAAAGATATAGCTGATTGTATAAAAGAGAATAATTTCACAACCCTCCAAGAACTCCTGCAAAACGACATATGCCCTATGGGTGACAAATGTGAATCATGCAGAGATGAAGGATACCATAACGACGGGCTCAACCTCCCGATGGTTTTGGCAATGGTAAAAAGAAAACAAATCTAAATATTATTTTTGTACATCTTTTGGTATGACTATGGTAAAAGTTGTACCAAACATTGAACTTTCCACACTGATACTCCCTCCAAACTGTTTTTCTATAATCATTTTTGACATGTACAGTCCAAGGCCTGTTCCGTTTTTGCCTTTGGTAGAAAAATAGGGTTCAAACAATTTGGACAAGTGTTCTTTTCTTATACCTCCCGCTTTGTCAGTCACATCAATCTGAATCTTCGGACCGCTCTGTTTACATGTAAGCTTTATAATCTTATCTTCTGTTTTTTTATTTTCGTATGCTTCAATGGCATTGTTTAACAGATTCAGTAAAACCTGTATCAGTTCATTTGCATATACATTTGCATGCAACTCAGAATCACATTCTGTTTGGAGTTCAATTTTATTTGACTTGAGTCTTGGCTCAACAAATTTTATTGCTTTTTTTAGCAATCCTCTCATGTCAGTCTCTTGAGGAGCTTTGTTTGGGCGAAAATATGTCTTGAAATCCTCAATCGTATCTGAAAGATACACAACAGAATCACTGATATCTTCCAAAGTCTGCATAATATCCTCTTTGGAAATTTGTTGTCCCATAAGATATTTTAACTGTAAATTTGAAATTTGAAGCGTAATTGTATTTAGGGGCTGTCGCCATTGATGGGCAATCATACTGATCATTTCTCCCATTACAGCCTGTTTTGACTGTGCAGTCAGAATTTCATCTTTTTTTATCAGTTCTTTTGCTTTTTCCTGTACTTTGTGTTTTAAAATTTCATTTGTCTCCTGCAGTTCTTTTGTTTTTTGCTGCACTCTTTGTTCAAGTGCCGCATTGAAGTTTTTCAATTTTCTTTGATAGTAAATCATAATAAAAAAAATGATTGCAACAACCCCTAAAACCATCCATAAAAGAAAGTAATCAACTCTTTCATGATACCGCGTGAGTCTCCAGCTGTTTTTTATTGCTTCTATCTTCTCTTTGGAAAGACTCTTCAAAGCTTTTTGCATAATTGAGTACAGAACCGGTTCATCCTTTTGCACACCGATACTGCCATGCAGCAGCCTCTCTTTTGCCAGGAATCCATTGATCTTCAGCTTTCCGTATCCATATTTGTCAATAAAATAGTCCGCCTGTTCATCTATGGATGCAATAGCATAGGCTCTGCCGTCGAGCACTTTTTTCACCATTGTATTTTTATTCTCTTCCACTTCAATATTTAAATAGGGATACAGATAGTTTAAATAATTTTTAAATGAGTTTTTTTGCACCAGCAACAACTTTCCTTTTAAAAACAGAGGGTTTTCAACAAAGGATTTGTCAAGCCTGCTTAACAATGTGAAATGGGTACTGCTGAAAGGTTTTGTCGGTCTGACAGTAGTAAAATACCTGTTATTCGTTGCCACGACTGCAAGTAGTTTGCACTTTTTTTCTTGCAGTTTTAGGAACAACTCTTCTTCTGAGTGTGATTCTACAGGAATAAACTCAAAACCTGTTTTATTGCCAATCATTGCAAACACATCAGCCATAATACCAATGTGTCTGCCGTCTTTAAATCCGTCAATCGGAAAAAAATCATAATTTACACACAAAGATATCTTTTTATGCAGCTCTATATATCTTTGTTCCTCATCTGTCAATGCAAGTCCGTTTATCCCGGGCTTTACAATAAAATCATCCAGTGTTTTTCCCGCACCCACATGAAAATCATTTTTAAAAAGCTGCATCTGTTTATGCAGGAAGTTTCTGTCTATGGAACCTATGTCATATATAAAAGGCAATATCAGTTTGTTGATTGTTTCTGCTTCATATTCCAATGTCTCTGTGTCCAGCTGTGGCGCATATTTTTCATGAATGATTTTGGCAATCTCTTTTCTGTGCGAGAGAGCATATTCCCAGCCTTTTATGGAAGCTTTTTTAAAAGCATGCACCCGGTAGGGATGGTTTTTCAGTTCAGCAGCGGAGGTAAAGAGTTCCTCCTGCAAGACAAAGAGGTTATCATTTGAGGGATCCAGAATATTATATTTTACACCGAGTTTGTCAAGTTTGTGAGGCTGATCGGAAATAAAGGCCGTCATAGCATCGACTTCACCTTTTGCAAACTCATCCACACGGTATGTTTGCGGAACCATTTTAAGATCACTTATCTTTACGCCGTATCCATCCAAATAAGGTTTAAAATTAAGCCTGAAATCATCAACAAGCGAAGACATCACTGTTTTGCCGATCAGATCTTTGGGAGAATGGATAGAAGGCTGTGTAATCAATACAAGTGCGGAACGCTTAAAAAATGACGCCAACAGAATCAGGGGTTTTCCCTGCAGATACTCCAGTAAAATAGAAGAGTTGTAAATACCGTAATTTGCTCTTTGTGAGAGAACCTCATCAACGACATCCATCCCCGTCCTGTACTCTTTGATCTCCACATCCAGACCGGCATCACGGTAAAATCCCTTTTCTTTGGCAGCAATAAATCCCGCAAACTCAAACTGATATTTCCAGTGGAGTTGCAAAGAGACTTTTTCCAAGGCATCTGCAGCGTGTCCTCGGTTTGTATCGGCTTCTGTGAAACCACATAAAAAGAAGAGTATCAATAGGAAAAATCTCATTCTCTGCCTTTTAAAAATTTTAAAACTGTTTCAAAACTGCCTTCTATAATTTTTGTAGAACAGGAGAGCATTAGATTAAGCGGATAATCAAAATCTTCTATCACTCTTGCATCCAAATCGTAAAAAGATCCCTCTTTTGCAAATCTTTCATCTTCTGTAAATCTGTCAATATAATTACAGGCAGGACTTAAGTATCCGTATACCTCTTTTTTGAGTCCATAGGCATATCCGCACTCAAAAACAGTTCCGCTGTCAGGCTCTTTCCCGCGAAAAGGATTTAAGTTGGCTATCACTATGTCAGCCTCTTGTATCATTGCAATATTTGCATCAAATATATCCTGTGCAATTTTATGTTTTTGCTGTGAAAAATCAACAATGTTGTCAAGCGGGTAGAGACCTTCATATCCATATTTTTGGCACAATTGCACTAAATTTTTTCCAATTGCAACAGAATCAGGCTCAAAAACATCAGGTCCGGCTATATAGATTTTTTTCATACAATACTCTATTCACTAAATTCAACACTATTGTATCATGTTTTTATACAAGTTGTGTAAATTACACGCTTAAGCAAAGCATCAGCCCTTTTTTCATACCCTACCATACAAAATCAATGCCATTAAGTTAAGAAATAAGTTTGATGTTTTCTTGGAACCCAGGTTTTACCCTAGGCTTTAATTTTGAAAGACACAAAGCCCGCACTAAAGTACGGGTTCCGAAAAAATTGCTTAACTTAATGGCATTGACCCTATAAAATACAAGAGGTTACAAACTATGTCAAACAGATTAGCAAACGAAGATTCTCCATACCTGCAGCAGCACAAAGACAATCCCGTAGACTGGTGGCCGTGGTGTGAGGAGGCTTTTGTTCAGGCTGAGGCCCAAAACAAAGCAATTTTCATCAGCATAGGCTACAGTTCCTGTCACTGGTGCCATGTAATGGAAGAAAAAGTATTTGAAGACAAAGAGTGTGCGGATATTTTAAATGAAAGTTTCATCTCTATAAAAGTAGACAGAGAAGAGCGTCCGGATATAGACAAATATTATCAGGAAGTATATATGCTTTTGAATCGTCGCGCCGGAGGATGGCCGACAAGTATATTTTGTACACCACAGAACAAACCCTTTTTTGCCGCCACTTACATACCGCCTGAATCAAATTCTGGCAGCATAGAAGGCATGGGTTTTAAAGAGATTACACAACTTATAGCAAGAAAAGTAAAAGAGGGGGATCCCAAACTCTTTGAAAATGCCAATGAGATAGAAGGCTTTTTGGGTCAAAAAGAGCATCCAAAAGAAGCGACTGTGTTAAAAGAGGAGTTTTATAAAAATTTTCTGCTCCAAGCCAAAAACAATTATGACGCACAAAACGGCGGTTTTTCAGATAAACCGAAATTTCCACGTGCTTCCACTCTTGATGCCCTGCTTGTTGTTGCAAGACTCTACAATGATGCCGATGCAAAAACAATGCTGACAAATACACTCAAAAACATGATAAAAGGCGGTATGTATGACCTTGTAGACGGAGGCTTTTGCCGTTACAGTGTAGATGAAAAATGGCTTGTGCCGCATTTTGAAAAGATGCTCTATGACAATGCCCTGCTCTGTGGTGTCTACACAAAAGCCTATTTGCTATATGAGGATAAAACATATTTGCATATTGCAAAAGAGACAGCAGACTTCTGGTACAACTTTATGAGTGAAGATGGACTTTTTTACAGTGCAAGTGATGCCGACAGTGAGGAGGGAGAGGGAAGCTACTTTGTTTATACCTATGATGAAGTTTATACGCTTCTTGTTCAAAATGGATATGAAAATGCAAAAGAGATGTGTGAAACGATGCATGTTACGCATCACGGAAATTTTGAAGGCAAAAATATCATTCGTTTTGAAGAAGAGATTCCTGCATGGTTCAGTAATGTAAAACCGCTTCTACAAAAAATTCGACAAAAAAGAGACTACCCTTTTACAGACAAAAAAGTACAGACATCATGGTCGGGTATGATGATAAATACTTTATTTTTGCTTGGAACTGTTGATAGCAAGTACAAAGAAAAAGCCATAAAAAGCCTTGATAAACTTCTTGAAACACTCTTTATTGATGGAAAACTGTATCATACGGCACTCATGCACAAAAAGCCAAAAGTCGAAGCTTTTTTAGAAGATTATGCATTTCTCTCACAGGCACTTCTCAGCGCTTTTAAATACACACAAAATGAAATGTATCTTATACATGCCCAACGGTTTGTCAACAAAGCACTGGAAGAGTTTTACGACAAAGGACTGTGGAACTTCAGTAGCGGCGAATTTGCTGTAAAAGCCGAAATAACCGATACAACATATACAAGTTCCGTCAGTATTATGATAGATGTTCTACAAACCCTCGGAACACTTCTTGAAGATGAAAAATATACCCATTTTGCCTTTAAAACAATGGAATACAACTCTTATGAACTCGGGCGTAAGCCAATTTACTACCCCTCTATGCTTATACAGGCTTTACGATATGTCAAAGGAGACAGAGTTATAAAAACAAGCGAACAAAACATTTACAGCTACGCGTACAAACTGGCAAAAATAAAATATCCGTTCACACTGTTAAAAAGAAGTGAAACAGATGATTTCATGATATGCGGAGAGAAAAGCTGTTTTGCAAATACACAGGATGTGGATAAGATTAATCAACTTGTTGAGCAATCTTTCTAAACTCTTTCCACTTTAGAAAAAAAGCTTCTTTAAGCTTTTTTTTCCTCTTTGTATTCTCTGCTTCAAGTTGTTTTATAAAGGTAAAAAGTTTTTTGTTTTTTTGGGATTGCAG
Organism: Sulfurimonas sp. NWX367; assembly: GCF_039667065.1. Taxonomy (NCBI): domain Bacteria; kingdom Pseudomonadati; phylum Campylobacterota; class Epsilonproteobacteria; order Campylobacterales; family Sulfurimonadaceae; genus Sulfurimonas; species Sulfurimonas sp. NWX367. Next base: position 588,665 of record NZ_JALCZM010000001.1, read on the forward strand.
AAAAACTTTGTGCAACTCTTTTGTTACATATATATCATGAAGTTTTCCTAAAATATCCTGTAGTTCTTTGAGTGTGTTTGTGAGAGTATCTTTCTTTTGCAGATAAGCGGAAAACAGGTCTGTGGCATATCGCAGTTTTTTTAATTTAATTCGTAATTTGTGCGCCTGTTCATCTTCCAAGACACTCCCTGTTGCGGAACCGTATAAAATTATTTCATTTGTATAGCTTTTTAAAAAATTTTCGGCAAAAGGAATAATGTTTTTTTCCAGGGCGGACAACTCCTTTTTTTTAAGCTTTTTTCGCCATTTTTTTGTTTGTATCCATCTTCTTAGTTCTCTTATAAGCTTTTTATATTTGTGAGACTTTAAATACTTTTGAATCTTTTTATACTCTTTTTCTCTGTAGTGGACAACAATTTTATAAAGCAGCGATTCTGTAGAAGACAATGTCTCTTTTTTCAAGTATGTTTCCATGTAAACATCAATATCACGGGCTCTGTTGCAATAAGAGGCCACGGTTGCAATTTTTATGTCAATTTTTTTTGTAATTTTTTTTGGTATTACGGATTGAAAAGTAAACAATACAGAGCGCATCCTTCTCAAAGAGACACGCATTTGATGCAGGGGTTCGGTCTCTTTTTTTGCAAGCACAGCTTTTTTGTATTTTTGTATTTTTTTAAAATCAATTTCCAAAAAATTTTTAAATGCTGATTCAATACTTACATCCATCTTTTCATACCTTCTTGTACCATTATAACATAGAACAAAATTTATGTTAAGGTGAAAGTGATTATAATAAATCAAAGGATAAAAAGATGGGACATGAAAGAACTATGCTCGAAGATGAGATAAAAGAAGGTACTGATTTAAAAGATATTGTACATGAAGACAGAAGAAAAAATAAAACAAAAGAGAAAGACACTGAGGACAAAAGAGGCAAAGACCCTCATAAGAAACGTGTTGCCGTCTGGGTAAAAGATGAAGTCCTGCGATATGAAAGTGAACTCAAAGATTTACAGATAGAACTCTTAAAAATGCAAAACCATGTCAAAGAAACAGGACAGAAGGTTTTAATGATTTTTGAAGGTCGTGATGCTGCGGGAAAAGGCGGGACTATCAAACGTATTACAGAACATCTCAATCCTCGTGGTGCAAGAGTAGTAGCCCTTGACAAGCCCAGTGACAAAGAGAGAACACAGTGGTATTTTCAAAGATATGTCCAACACCTGCCATCAGCCGGAGAGATAGTCCTTTTTGACAGAAGTTACTATAACCGTGCAGGTGTTGAGCCTGTTATGGGCTTTTGTACACAAGAGGAGCATAAAGAGTTTTTACATGAAGTTCCCGAATTTGAAAAGATGCTTGTCAATTCCAATATAAAAATTTTTAAATTCTATTTTTCTGTTTCAAAAGCCGAACAGAAAAGACGTTTTGAAAAGAGAAAAACAGACCCGCTCAAGCAGTACAAACTCTCACCGGTGGATGAAAAATCACAAGATTTATGGGACAAATACACCATAGCGAAATATTCTATGCTCTTAGCATCTCATACAGACTATGCACCCTGGACAATCATTCGTTCCGATAACAAGAAAAAAGCCCGTATAAATACCATCAAACATATATTAAACCATTTTGACTATCCGAAAAAAATTGACAAACAGAAACTCAAAGCAGATGCTGACATACGTATTTCTGCCAATGATGAAATCAGAATCATGGAAACAGAGATGACCTTAAAAAAAGACAATGCGTAGGCGTGTTACAAAAGGGTTGTATATTTTTAGCTATAATTTTCTTTTTCAATAAAGAGGGTTACTCATGCTAAAAGATTTAGGAAAATTTATTTTTATGATTGAGCTTGGCTTCAAATATATAAAAATTTTCAAACAAACCTATTTTCATCCGTTTATCACACAAAAATATGCCTATCAGGAACTCTCAAAAGCAAGACAGGAGTATTCAAACAAAGTTTTGGACTTTTTAAATATCAAAGTAAAACCTGTAGGCAAACTTCCAAACAAAGACAAAATTCTTTATGCAATCAACCACCGTTCTCTGCTTGATATTCTCGTGATGGAAAATATTTTTTCAAGATACAGCAAAAGTGGTGCCTGGATAGCAAAACAGGAACTTTTTGAAGACCCGATATATGGCAAATTTTTTCAATACAGCGGATGTATTCCTGTAGATTTGGAAAACAAAAAAGGACTCGTACGCTTTTTTAAGACCATCAAAAGAACACTTGCCAAAGTTGATGACTTAAATATTTACATCTTTCCTGAAGGTGAGAGATACAACGGAGAAGGCATTAAACAATTTCAAAGCGGTGCTTCAAAAATAGCCAAAGCAAACAACCTTGACATAGTTCCTGTATATATCAATGACAAACTTGAAAAGGTATTTAAAAATGCCCCTTACAATGAACCTTACACTGTTGAAGTCCATATAGGCGAAATCATCAACTATGAGAATTTGGAAGAAAAGTATCTTGAATTTTATAAATCAGTAAAAGAAAAAACAAAAGGAAACAAATGAAACTTGGTGTAAACATTGATCATGTAGCAGTTTTACGAGAAGCCAGGCAGGTAAATGACCCTGATATTTTGCAGGCACTTTACGTCGCCTGTGAAAGCGGTGCTGATCAGATTACTATACACTTACGAGAAGACAGAAGACATATTCAGGACAATGATGTTACAAATATTTTGCAGTTTTCGAAGGTGCCTGTTAATTTGGAATGTTCGATTAATAAAAAAATACTCGACATTGTCAGTAAGGTCAGGCCTCATCGTGCAACCTTGGTTCCTGAAAAAAGAGAAGAAGTTACCACAGAAGGCGGACTTGATGTTTTTGCCTATGAAAATGAAATATCCTATGCAATTGAGCAACTCCATGACGCCATCATTCCTGTTTCGCTGTTTGTTGACCCCTCTACAGATGCAGTAGAACAGTCAAAAAAGCTCGGAGCCGAGATGGTCGAACTTCACACCGGACTTTTTGCAAATCTTTTTGCGATGCTTCACTCCTCTTTGCCAAAATCAAATCACTCTGTAAAAGAACTTGAATTTCCAAGATATGAACTCAGTGACAGACTGGAAACTGCCCTCGAAGAGTTAAAACTCTCTGCAAGATATGCAAAAGAACTTGGTCTCGAAGTAGCAGCAGGCCATGGACTCAATTATCATAATGTAGATGAAATCATGCAGATTCAGGAGATTACAGAGTTGAACATCGGACAAAGCATTATCGCCCGCAGTGTTTTTACCGGATTACGTGAAGCGATACAAGAGATGAAAAGAGTTACAAGGCGATGAATAAACCAACAATAGCCGTAAGTGTCGGTGATGTAAACGGTGTCGGACTGGAGATAGCACTCAAAGCACATGAAGAGATTGCTAAAATATGCCATCCGGTTTACTGCATCAATAAAAATATCTTGCAAAAAGCCTCTGCACTGTTACATGTAAGCATCCCTGATGATTTCACACTTTATGAAGTTGCGGGAGATTTTGCTCTGCAGCCGGGAAAAGTAGCTGCCAAGAGCGGTTTGTACGCCTATGATTCTTTTATGGCTGCCGTGCGTTTGTGTGAAGAAAAAAAAGCCAAAGCCGTTGTAACCTTACCGATACATAAAGAAGCCTGGATGCAGGCAGGACTTGAGTATAAAGGACATACAGACCTCTTACGCAAACACTTTGGCAAAGAAGCCATTATGATGCTAGGATGCCATAAAATGTATGTGGCACTTTTTACAGAACACATTCCACTCAAAGATGTTGCAAAAAGTATAAAATACAAAAAACTCAAACAGTTCTTTTTGGATATGCACAATACAATTCCAAAAGCCCCTGTAGCCGTGCTCGGTCTTAATCCGCATGCTGGAGACAACGGTGTTTTGGGGCATGAAGAGCTTATAATCACGAAGGCAATAAAAAGTGCCAACAAAAAAATAGGCTTTGAACAGTTTGTCGGTCCAATGGTGCCTGATGTGGCCTTTGCACCCTACTGCCGCAACAACTACAACTATTTTGCAGCAATGTATCACGACCAGGGACTTGCTCCGCTCAAAGCACTCTATTTTGACGAAAGTGTTAATATTTCACTTAACCTGCCCATCATACGCACATCAGTCGATCATGGAACTGCTTTTGACATCGCCTACAAAAATAAAGCAAAAACACTGAGTTATATCAATGCTGTACAGGCAGCATTGGATTTCATTAAATCTGAAGAATCAATTCCTTTAATAAGTTAAAAAAACTGATATTTTTTCCGAATCCGGGTTTTAACCTTGGATGTAGTCTTTTAATACCAAAAGCCCGCACTGAAGTACGGGTTCCAAACAACACTCTCTTCCCGAAATCGCTGTTTCAGACCTGAAAAATACCAAAAATGTTTTTAAAGCCTTTTCCAAACAGCACTCTCTTCCCGGAATCGGTACTTCAGTGCCGACTGTTGCTGCTTTTTGTCACTCCTGTTCCAGTTTGAAAGATAAATTCCATAAATTTTTTTAAATGATAATTATTTTCCTTTAAGATTAGTTCTGTTATACTACACCTATAAATATTTAGAAGGAAGACAAAATGAAAAAAATCGCAGCACTAGCATTAACAGCCGCTTCGTTAATGGCATCATCATTGGTTCAAGATGCAAAAAACGCAGGCCTTATGCCAATTCCGAGTTCACAAACTGAACTTTTAAAACTGATAGACAATCCGAAAAATCCTATCACAAAAGCAAAAGTAAAACTCGGTGAAAAGCTTTATATGGATCCGCGTCTTTCACGCAGTGGTCTTATTTCATGTAACACATGCCATAATTTAATGGAAGGTGGAGATGACGGCGTAGGTCCTTCAACAGGACATATGTGGAGACACAATCCGCATCACTTAAATGCACCGACAGTTTACAATGCAGTGTTCTTCGGTTCTCAGTTTTGGGACGGACGGGCAAAAGATTTGGAAGAGCAGGCACAGGGACCGGCACTTGCCCATCCTGAAATGGCAGCAACAAAAGGACATATAGAAGAAGTAGTCAAATCTATGCCGGAATATGTAAAAGCATTTAAAAAAGCATACGGTGACAATGTAAAAATCACTTTTGAAAAAATTACGGACACTATTGCAAATTTTGAACGTACACTTGTAACACCGGCACCGTTTGATGCATTTATGAATGGTTACAAAGAAGCAATGACACCAAAGCAAAAAGAGGGTCTGAAAACTTTCATTCAAGTTGGTTGTGCATCTTGTCATAACGGTGTAGCACTTGGCGGTGAAATGAATGTATTGAATGTGGCAGCAACATACAAATACATGAATACAGGTGACTTTAAAGGTGACAAAAACGGCATGGTAAAAGTACCGACACTCAGAAACATTACTGAGACTGCACCTTACTTTCACAATGGTATGATTTGGAACTTAAAAGATGCTATCAAAGAGATGGGGCGTATTCAACTTGGAATGAAAATTACGGACAAACAGGCTGAGTCTATTGAAGCATTCTTAGGTTCATTAACAGGGAAAAAACCGCATATGATGATGCCTATGCTTCCTGCTTCAACAGATAAAACTCCTAAACCGAACTTAAACTAGTTTTATAGCAACATAATGTTGCTATAAAATATCTTCTTCACAGATATATCTGATTATCTCTTTTTTCAATTGCTTAAATTCAGAATTTTCCACATTTTCAAGAGTATACAGTAATCTGTCCAGTGATCTGTTTTTTCCCAAATAAGGTACAACTTTTTTCAAAAATTTCTCTTTATCTCCAATACTCTGCAACTCTTTTTTGATCCTTTTTTCTTTGTCCGTTCTTGTAGTATTTTTCAGTACCTGATACATGTAAACTAAAAACAGTGCTGCAAATACTCCCGACAAAAAATAAACTGCTTTTTCCATCATAGTTGTCCTTTCCTTCTTTTTTGTTGTATCTTCAAACACAGCATCTTCCACATGTATCGCAAAAGCCTGTGTTGTTATCTCTTTTACTCTTTGCTCCTTGATGTCAAAATATTCTAAAGAAACAGAGGGAATCGTAAAGTTTTTATCCGAAACAATTTCAAAACTTTTTTGATAAATTTCTTCCTCTCCCTGGTGCAGTTTTTTTGTACTTTTTTCGTATACGGTTGCACCTGCTATACTTATGTTTATATCATCAAAATTATTGATATTACCCTCGCCCCGCAGAGAGAGTGTGAATTGTACCGGCTGATTTTTTTGGACATATTTGACATTCACACTTGCATGAAGCTCATAAGAACCCATAACAGTAAGATTATTTGGAATTTTTTTCACTTCCAGGTTCAGAGCATTAGAATAAATATTTCGTTTTGCATATTTTGGGATTGAGAGTTCTATTGTAGCTTTTATGGGATTTAAAACAAAAGTCCCGCTTTTTTGGGCTATGATTTCATAGCGAAGCTCTTCGACCCATTCGCCTTTATCGTTTTTATACTCTTTGTCACTGATTTCCTGCAATGCAAAATCATTAAAACGGGGGGTCTCAACACTATAGTCTTCTACATCATCTTTACAGACAAGCCTTACATGTAACAGAAACTTTTCTCCTGCCATCGGCGTTATATTGCTGATGTTCATACTGAGTTGATAATCCGGTGAATGTGTTTGTGTGCGTTTTTTCACCTTTACATGTAAAGGCTGTGTCTTTTCAACCTTGCCGTCAACTTTGATACTAAAAGCAGGTAATGTAACATCTTCGGTCGGTGCCAAAGAGTAAATTTTAGTCACTTTGTCTGCTTTTTTCGCATGAATCAGCGTTGCCTCATGGAAAGTTCTTACATTTTGCACGATATACCCGTCTATATACTCTATCATTGGAAATGTAACATGAAAACCTTTTGCAACCACGCGAAACTCCAAAGTTTCTGTTTTGACAATCTCTTTGGGTGCAGTTGTTTGTACCCATGCATACAGTTCCAAAGGAATACAAAAGAGTAAAAAAATTATACTACCAAGGTTTTTTACTGTCACTGCTGCTCCTTTTTGTCCGGATTTTTTGCAAGAAAACAGGAGTTTTTTGTTTTTGTATTATTTTTATCCATTTTTCTTCCTCTGACAAAACCAGTTTTTGCAGTTTTATCTTGTATTTTGAACTGACTTTATAATCATTATTCATTTGTTCAAGCCTGTTTTTAAAACATACTTTTGCCGTGCCTCTGCTGAAAATCTTTTTGAGTTTTTTTCTTTTTTTAAGCTCCTGTGTAATTATCTGTAAATTCTTTTTTGTCTCATCAAAAACATGCAGTTGCAAAGAATGCTCAAACTGAGACTTTGCCAGTTCCAGTTTCCCTCTTTGTACATAACAGTTGCCGATATTGTGATAAATTTTTGCATTGAACAGTTTATCTTTGCCGAGTGCTTTTTTATAATACTTTATTGCCTGTAAATATTCATGTTCTTTATACAAAGCATTGGCAATATTATAATTAACTGCGCTTGTAGGCTTGAGCTTTTTGTAACATTCTACCGCTTGCTCATACTGCTTTTTTGCATAAAAAGACTTTGCTTTTTGCAGAGTTATAAAATCGAAAACACCCGCATTTACAGGAGTATTTAAAAAAGTCAGCTGCATCAGAGCAAACAACACTGTCAGTTTAACTGTATGCTTTTTTTTCAAGTTCAGTATAAAAACAAAATAGAGAATCAACAGTGCAAGCCCCAAAGGATACATAAACAGTTCCTGATACTGTTTCATATCATATGCATCAGCAGATATCTTTTGCGAACTCTTTTGTATGGCATTGAGAATTTTTTCTATGTCACCCTCTCCCCATTGATACTTTGTATAATACCCATGACTCTTTTGCACCATATTGTTCAAGGCATTATTTTTCCTGGATGCAAAATCAATGACATACAGCCTTAGATGATTTTTTCTAATATATGCAGTTTCATCCACTCTTGTGACATCTTCACCACCGTCACTCAGTAAAATTATATTTTTTGTTTTTTCTGTATGCAGCATTTTTTCACTTGCCTCAAATACACCAAAGAGATTGGTGTTTGGCTCAAATTTTTGCTTTATCTGAGCGTTTTTAAGCATATAAGCAAGAGCCTGTGTATCTTCACTGAGAGGATAAAGCATATAGCTGTTTTTAGCGAACAACAGTACCCCTGCATGTAAATGCTCTGCTTTTTCGATGAGTTTTACAAGTTTTTCTTTGGCTAAAGTGAAACGGCTCGGATAAATATCTGATGAATTCATAGATTCTGAGACATCAAGTGCAATAACAGCCGAGCTGCTCATCTGTTTGATCACCGTATTTTGTTTCAGATATACAGGACGGGCAAGTGCGACTATCATCAAAGATATGACAAGTAAAAAATATCTGTAGCGCATGGAAGCTTGTATTAACTGAGGATGTAATGTGAGTTGTCTGATCACTGCCTGAGAAAAAACAGTTTCGAGAATATTGTTGCTCTTTTTAAAAGAGAAAAGAAAGAGTAATGCAGGAACAACCAAGAGGTACAGCACATAATCATATAAAAAGAACATTTACAACACCCCTCTCGTTTTTACATGTGCTACAAGCAAGATTGCGCATAACAACGAAAACAGAAGAAAATAAAAATATATATGCTCTTCTACATCTAAAGTATTGTACTCGAGTTCACTTTTTTGCAGCCTATCAATGCGTTTGTAGACTTTAAGTAAATCTTTTTTATTTTGCACTTCAAAGTTTTGTGCACCGTTTTTACTGGCAATAACCTTCATCATGTTGCTGTAACTTTTGTCTATGGTTATCGTATAAATTTTTATGCTGTATTTTTTTGCCAGTTTCAGTGCAAATGCAAGCGGAATTTTACTTGCAGAGTCTTCTCCGTCGCTCAACAGTATAATGATTTTTGACTTGCTTTTTGAATTTTTCAAAAGCGTTACAGAGGAGACGAGAGCATCAATCAAAGCTGTGCTTTTACCAATAACCCCCACTTCAATCTTGCCCACGATATTTTTTTGCGCCTCTTTGTCAAAACTCAGAGGAGAGGCTATAGCGGCTGTTGTACCAAAAATGACCAAACCTATTCTGTCTCTCTTTCTCATATCTATAAAACTTTTCACGACCTCTTTTACCACATCCAGTCTGCTTTGTTTGTAATTTTTTTCATTAAAACCATAAGTACTCATAGAACCGCTGGTATCAAGTGCCAGCACAATATCAACTGCATTGCTCCTGACTGCTTTTATTTTTTTCACTACAACAGGATCGCTCAATGCAACAGTCATACATGTAATCATAGCCCATTTTATAATTTCTCTTGCATAGTGTTTCTTCTTAACATGCGAGAGCAGTTGCAAAAAATGAGGCATATAGAAAGATTCTTTTTCCTGATTGAATAACAAAGTGCTCAAAACAAACAAAGGAAGCAGCAGCAAAAAAAAGGGATATGTAAAATGAAAGGAATTAAGCATAGAATTCTCTTAGCGTATCTAAAAAATTCTCTATTTCATGAGAGAGCTTTTGCGGTATCTGTAGAGATTTTTGTTGGTATTTATAGAGAAAAAGCTGTGAAATTATATGCTCAAGCTCTTTTTTCTGCTCTTGTGTTTTTGCCAGTTTTCTTCCGTAATAGGTAAAAAGGTAAGCACTTTGTTTGACATTATAAAAATTTGAATGCAGCAGTATTTTCAAATAGCATGTTTCGTCTGTTTTATTTTTTTGCACTCTTTTTTTATAAAAATAAAAGAGTGCAAAAAACAGTATAAAAAAAAGCAGTATAAAAAACACTAACAGATACAAAGAGTTGTCCGGTACTGTTACAGGAGCAAAAATATCATTTATTTCATTCATGTTTTCTCCATAAGACCGATAATTTTTTCAGCCGGATCTTCATCTGTGTAAATTTTCACAAAACGGACTCCTGCTGTTTTCAGTTTTTTATACAGCATCTCATCATTTTGTACTATTTTTTTTCTATAGGAATGGAGCGTTTTTTTGTTAAGGCTTATCTCTGCACTCATACCCAAAGCCGGGTCGGTAATATGCAACTCCCCAAGTTCTGCAGGATTTTCTTCAAAACGGTCACGGACAATAATAAGTACAAGCTCATGTTTCAGACTCAATGCCATCAAATTTAAATCATGCGTATCAAAAAAATCTCCGATTAAAAACAGCATGCTCTTTCTTTGAATTTGTCTGTAAAGAGCCTGTGTACTATACGAATAATCCAAAGTTTTTCCAAGAATATCAAAACTCTCAACCTTTTCTGCCAGTCTTCGCACAGCAAAGAGCTGTTTGGTCTTTTGCGTACACAAAAAGAGTGTATCACTGCAGATATAGCTCTCAAAGGGATTGTTTTGCTTGACACAGCTGTAACTGAGTAATGCACAAATCTGAGTCAGTAAATCTTTTTTCAGTATTTTCGTTCCAAAATGAAGCGAACCGCATAAAAACGGAACAATCACTACGTTGAGTTCTTTTTGCTGATGAAAAACTTTCACATAGGGTTTTGTAGTTTTTGCACTTATAATCCAGTCAATATGCCTTATATCATCTCCGCTTTCATACTCTCTGAGTTCTTGGAAATCATATCCCTCGCCTCTTTTTTTTGAAATATTTTCCCCTGCAATTTTACTAAAGACTTCTCTTTGTGTTTTGATAAGGATTAGTGCAAGTTTTTTATTGGACTCCAAAAGTGTTTTCAGCATGCTGTTACGGTATTTCTATAGATTCTAGGATTGTTTGAATAATATCATCACTGCTTAACCCCTCTGCAATGGCGTCATAACTTAAAATGATACGGTGTCGCAATACATCTTTGATGCTCAGAGCAATATCTATAGGAGAGACAAAATCATTCCCTCTTAAATAGGCTCTTGCTTTGACGGCTTTGAGCATATTTATCGTTGCACGCGGACTTGCTCCAAAAGCTATATATCGTTCCAACGCTTCAAGACCGTATTTTTTCGGATCTCTTGTTGCAAAGATCAGTCTTACTATATAGGTACTCAACTCCTCTTCGATATAAACAGCCTTTACCTCTTCTTTCATCTCTTCGAGTTCACTGGCCAAAAGAACCGGTTCAATGGTTTCAAAAGTCTCATTTGCAGCTTTTTGTGCTATTAAATACTCTTCATCTTCTGTGTTATAACCGACAATTACTTTAAACATAAAGCGGTCTAACTGCGCTTCGGGCAAAGTATACGCGCCCTCCTGCTCAATCGGATTTTGTGTTGCAAGCACCAAAAACGGAGGTTCGATTTTAAAACTTTCATCACCAATTGTAACCTGTCTCTCTTGCATGACTTCCAAGAGTGCCGATTGTACTTTTGCAGGCGCTCTGTTTATTTCATCTGCCAAAAGCAAATTTGTAAAAACCGGACCGTGTTTAATTTTAAACTCTCCGGATTTGACATCATAAATCTCTGCTCCGATAATGTCTGACGGCAGTAAATCAGGAGTAAACTGCACACGTTTAAAATCCAGGCTCAATGCTTTTGACAAGGCATTGACAGCCGTTGTTTTTGCAAGACCGGGAACCCCTTCAAGCAATATATGTCCGTTTGTAATAAGTCCGATAAGCAGAGCATCAATCATATTTTCATGACCGATGACCCCTTTTGCTATTTCTTGTTTTAATAATTTTATCTTGTTTTTCATATATAAAGTGTAGTATTAGTTTGTAAAAGATATGTAAAATATATCTACAAAGGAGTTTTATTATGGACACAGATGAATTTTACCTCACAAACGAAGAAAAAAAAGCACTCAAAGAGATAGCAAAAGCAGCGCTTTATGAAGCTGTTATACATAACCGAAAAATTGCCCTCGATGAAGAGAAAGTACCTCCAAAATTCAAACTGCACCTCGGTGCTTTTGTCACACTTAAAGAAAACGGCAGACTCAGAGGCTGTATAGGACGATTTGAACCGGATGAGCCTCTTTATCAAGTCATTATAGATATGGCAATTTCCGCTTCACGGTATGACACCCGTTTTACCCCTGTCACAAAAGAAGAACTTGACAATATAGAGATTGAAATTTCAGTGCTTACACCGAGAAAAAAAGTCAATTCTGTTGATGATGTCATTGTCGGCAAACATGGAATATATATTGAATACGGCAATAAAAACGGTACCTATTTACCGCAAGTTGCAACAGATATGGGATGGGACAAAGAGCAGTTTGTCAGAAGCTGCTGCATTGAAAAAGCGGGAATTGCACCCGAGCATTGCAAGGATGCAACGCTGTATGTATATGAAGCGATAGTCTTTTAAGACTTCCTTCATCCTCTTTGGGACCTATTTTATTTCAAGCAGTCTTGAAAAATACTCTTGCGGATGTTTACACACAGGACATTTTTTCGGTGGTTTTTTTCCATAATGAACATGCCCGCACACTTCACATATCCATGCTTCTTCTTCATCACTTTCAAACTCATGTCCGGAAGTTAGACGTTCTAAAAGCATTTTATACATTTTCTCATGCTCAATTTCCACTTTGCCAATAGCCGTAAATAGTGCAGCTGCTTCTTTATCACCCTCTTCTTTGGCAATTTTTGCAAAATCAGGATACATATCAGAATTTTCATAATGCTCACCATTAATGGCATCTTGAAGATTTTCCATTGTCTTGCCAAAGCTCTCTTCACTGTTGTTTTTGAGCCTGTTATGCAGGGCAAATTCTAATTTTGCATGCTCTTTTTCATTGTTTGCCGCTCTTTGGAAATGGGCAGCTATATCTCGGTAACCTTCTTTTTGTGCTACTTTTGCATAAAATTCGTATTTGTTTCGGGCTTGAGATTCTCCGGCAAACGCTTTCATAAGATTGACTAAAGTAAGATTTTGCGTAATCATCTCCATTGCCACGCCACAACAATGCAGTTCTCCTCCTCCGACTGCCTGTATTTCTACAATATTTCCACATTTGTTACATCTATACGTTTCATACTTTCTCATAGCAACACCTTTATATTGAAATTTTCCATCATTATTGCACATAGAAACTTAAGGACAGCTCTCAAAACCCTGATAAATAAAAAACAGACTCTCCATTCAGAACAATATTATTATATTTTCAGTACAATAAATATATTTTTTAATTTTTACAAGGATTTTGACACCATGAGTTTTTTAAAAGAGTACGATGAAGAAGTTTATAACTTGTGCGAAAAAGAGTTAGAGAGACAGACTAACCATCTGGAAATGATAGCAAGTGAAAACTTCACACTTCCGGCAGTAATGGAAGCTATGGGTTCGGTTTTTACAAACAAATATGCTGAAGGGTATCCGGCAAAACGCTACTATGGCGGATGTGAATATGCTGACAGCGTAGAACAGCTGGCTATAGACAGAGCATGTAAACTTTTTGGGTGCAAATATGCAAATGTACAGCCACATTCAGGATCACAGGCGAACGGAGCTGTTTATGCGGCACTCTTAAAAGCAGGTGACAAACTTTTAGGTATGGACCTGAGCCATGGCGGACACTTGACACATGGTTCCAAACCAAGTTTTTCAGGGAAAAACTACTCCAGTTTCACCTATGGTGTTGAACTTGACGGACGTATTAACTATGACAGAGTTTTAGATATCGCTAAAATTGTACAGCCTAAAATCATCGTATGCGGGGCTTCTGCATATGCCCGTGAAATTGATTTTAAGAAATTTCGTGAAATTGCCGATGAAGTCGGTGCAATTCTTTTTGCAGATATCGCACACATTGCAGGTTTGGTAGCCGCAGGTGAGCATCCTAGTCCATTCCCTCATGCACATGTAGTTACAACAACTACACACAAAACACTTGCAGGACCTCGCGGCGGTATGATAATGACAGATGATGAGGATATAGCAAAGAAGATAAACTCTGCTATTTTCCCGGCTCTTCAAGGCGGACCGCTTGTACATGTAATCGCTGCAAAAGCAGTTGGTTTTAAACACAATCTTACACCAGAGTGGAAAGATTATGCGAAACAGGTAAAGAAAAATGCTTCTGTATTGGCTGATGTACTTATGAAACGCGGCTATGATGTCGTAAGCGGCGGAACAGACAATCACTTAGTGCTTGTCAGTTTTGTAGGCAAAGAGATCTCCGGAAAAGATGCTGATGCAGCTCTGGGAAATGCAGGGATCACTGTCAATAAAAACACTGTTCCCGGAGAGACACGAAGTCCTTTCGTAACATCAGGTATTCGTATCGGTTCACCGGCACTTACATCTCGCGGTATGAAAGAAAAAGAGTTTGAACTCATCGCAAATAAAATGGCAGATGTTTTGGATGATATCAACAATACTGAACTTCAGGCAAAAATAAAAGAAGAACTCAAAGAACTTGCACAAAATTTTGTAATATACAACCAACCAACATATTAAGGTTCCCACATGACTGCCATGGATTTAAAACTTATAAAAATGGTAAGTGACCACTACTGGATCAAAAGAGATACGGTAGTGAACAAAATCACTTTTAAAGGGCGTACTTTTTACAATAAATTTGAAAAAGTCAATGCGCCTTTAAACCAGTCTGTGATTAACAAACATATAAAAGGTGAAATAACTGTAGCTCATTCGATTGTGGACAAAAAAGGGATTGTTGAAAATATAGTTATTGATTATAACGGCAGAGATCCTGAAAGATTTTATCACAAAGCACAGCTTCTTTTGCGAGAAGAAGGTTTTATTAACTTTACAGCCTATGAAACAAAGACCAAAGGGCATTTGCATCTCTATATTCACAAAGGGCATACTACACTGCAAGAAGCGATACAGCTTGGCAAAATGATCAGTATGAAACTGGCTGCAAAACAGCCAAAGCAGTGGAGAATGTTTCCGACAAATGATTTGCCTGATGAATACAACATTTTGACACTTCCTTATGAAGTCTATGCAAAAGAGAGAGGCGCTTCGTGGTCGAAGCATATGTGATTTTGTTCTTTAGGTTATTTTTGGTATCATAGAACAAATAAAAGATTGAGGGTATAATAGTATGAATGATAAGAATGAACTAAGTGATATTGTCCTGAATAAAAACGGCTCTTCCAGCTCAAATAAAAAAATAATTCTCGCTGTTGCAACATTGGGAATTATTCTCATAGTAGTTGTAATGCTTATGAATTCACTTAATTCCAAGGGGACAGACAATTTGCCTCAAGCTATACTGCCGCCGGAACCTCAAGCCAAAACTCTTGCACAGGAAACACCTGAAGAACCTCTTTTTGAAGAAGTGGATGTCATACAGGAAAATAATTCTGTTGATGAAGATTTAGATAAAATCGCACAAAAACTCAAACAAGAAAGTAAACAAGAACATAAAACAGTTGCTGCACCACAGAAAAAAGTAGTGACTCAAACCAAAAAAGTGACACAAAAACCTCAGATAAAACAGAAACCTCATGGAACATCAAAGGTAAAGTATTATATACAGGTGGGGTCTTTTTCAAAATATGAACCAAATAAAAAATTCCTAAAATCTATTACGAATTTAGGCTATAAATATAGATATCATAAAGTTACAGTCAATTCAAAAACACTTAACAAAGTATTGATTGGACCATTTAAAACACAAAAAGAAGCAAATAATGCTAAACGTGTTATTCGTGCCAAAATTGAGCCGGGTGCATTTTTAGTAAAATTATAATTTTACAAGGGTAATCTTGATATATTCTAAACAATTTACACAAGATCAGCTGGCACCTATTGCCGTTTATTCAAAACTAAAAGAGTTTTTCAAAGAGGAGGTCTCCTACCTTTTTGAAAGTGCCGGACAAAGTGAGGGGAACTACAGTTTTATCTGTATAGGTGCGAGAGAACGCTTACAGTTTATAGACGACAAAACAGTCTATACAGACAAAAACGGTACAAAACATATTAAAAAAGAAAATCCTTTTTCCTTTTTAAAAGAGTATTATAAAAATATAGATACAGACGAATATAAAAATGCCACAAAAAAACTAAATGTCGGTTATGTGGATGGATTTATCGGCTATATCGGTTATGATATGGTAAAAGTCTTTGAGCCAAAACTTCGATCATTCATGGACAACCTCAAAGACGAATTGAACACTCCGGACTTAGACCTGATTTTACCAAAACTTGTCCTTGTCTATTCCCATAAAAATCATCAGATTACACTTATTTCGACACTCAAAGAGTACAGTGAAAAATTTCAAGCCATTGAAAATGATTTAAAAGGCACATATACTTACAAACACAGAGTCTTCAACATTGGAGAGGACAAAGGAAGCTTTGCCCATACAAAAGAAAAATTCTTTGCCATGATAGACAAATCAAAGGAGATGATTAAAAGCGGTGATGTTTTTCAAATTTTGATGACAAATCGTTTCACCAGACATATAAAAGTGCACCCTTTTAGTTTTTATCGTATTCTTCGTACAAAAAATCCCTCCCCTTATATGTTTTTAATGGAGTATGAAGATTTCAGTATCGTCGGCTCATCGCCTGAAGTTATGGTGAGACTCACAGATACACAATTGCTTCTTCGCCCAATTGCCGGTACAAGAAAACGCGGAACTACAAAACAAAAAGACAAAGAACTTGAAAAAGAACTGCTCGCAGACCCAAAAGAGTTGGCTGAACATTTAATGCTTATAGATCTTGGCAGAAACGATGTCGGCCGGGTTGCCAAAACCGGTACAGTCAAAGTGGAAGATATTATGCATATAGAGCGTTTTTCACATGTTATGCATATTGTTTCTGATGTGGTAGCAACACTCGATGATGACAAAGATATGTTTGATCTGTTTATGGCAACATTTACAGCAGGTACTATGACCGGTGCTCCAAAAATTCGTGCTATGGAACTTATAGCCGAATATGAAGGCTTAAAACGCGGTTTTTACAGCGGCAGTGTCGGATACTTCGGGTTTGACGGAAATATGGACAGTGCAATTGCCATACGAACAGCCCTTGTAAAAGAAGACAAGGTAGTTCTTCAGGCAGGTGCGGGCATAGTCGCAGACAGTATAAAAGAACTGGAGTATCTTGAAGTAAACAATAAACTGGGTGCGCTCATTCACTCACTTGAAGATTTAGATAAAAAAGACTAAAAGAGATACAATGCATAAACTTTTCTCCATCTTTGGAAATCCTGTTTCACACTCCCGCAGTCCTCTGATGCACAACAGCGTTTTCAAAAATCTTAATTACAATGCCTGCTATACACGCACGCTTCTCAAAGATGGCAACAAACTCAAAGAAACCTTTTTTTCTCTGGGCCTGAGCGGTGCCAATGTCACAGTACCACACAAAGAGAGCGCCTATGCTGCCTGTGATGAAGTTCGGGGCTTTGCAAAAAAAATCGGAGTTGTCAATACACTTATAAATGAAAACGGAAAACTTATCGGCTACAATACAGATGCTGATGGCTTTATGTATGCCATAAATGAGTTTAAAAATATACAAAATATTTTGGTACTTGGTGCAGGCGGCACAGCAAAAGCTCTTGTGCAAAAATTTTTAGAAGAAGGTTTACATGTAAGCATACTCAACAGAAGCAAGGCACGCCTTACATACTTTGAAAAACTTGACTGTGAATGTTATACATGGGAAAATTTTCAGCCCAGTCAGTATGACTTGGTTATAAATACAACAAGTGCCGGTCTCAAAGATGAAAATCTGCCTGCACCAAAAGAGATGATTGAAGCTGCTTTGCAAAATACCCGCTATGTTGCAGATGCCATATATGGCAGAATTACTCCCTTTTTACAACTTGCCAAGGAAAAAGGTCTTACATGTAAAGACGGTGCAGACATGCTTTTGGGACAGGGAGTTTTGGCAAATGAACTTTTTTGCAACTTTGAACTTGACAAAGAAGCCATAAAAAAAGAGATGCAAAAAAGTTTTCTTTACTAACGAGAAAAGCTAAAACCTATAGAAAGTTTTGTGATATCTTTGTTGTAATCTATTAAAGACTCTACATATCCACTAAAAAGTTTTATATACAGATATGATTTGTCTTTTCGTAAAGGGTAAGAATAGGTCGCTTCAACCGCTCCTCTCATACTGTCTATATTCCCTCGTGCCATCAGACTAAACATATGTTTATTATAAAAATAGGTAAATTTTACCTTTGTATACCCTAAATATTTCATTAAATCAGGATTATCACTTAAATTTGCACTTCCCGGGAAAGGTACCAAAAGTGTTAAGTCTGTAATAAGCGTACTATGTTGCAATCGCAATGTTGTATAAAAATAATTTATACTTTTAGAGAGATTAAAACCATTAAATTCTGGTATATACTCTGTATTCGGCTGTCCGTTTGATTTATGTGCAATAGCAAATTTTAATGATCGCATTTGAAATATTGAGCTTTTGTCACTAATGGGAAAAACAACAAATCCTTCAGGGTTATATAAGTTTTCTCTAAAAGGAGAAGATGTAACATATATCTGCCAAAAAGCCTGTTGCGTATATGCCAAAGAGTATTTTTCCCCTAAACCAAAAATATTTTTAAAAACTTGCAATTGCAAGCTCACTTGGATTTCAGCTTCAAACTTATCATATGGCACAATATCGAGTTTATGATTTATATACTTCTTATTTGCAGCACCAAAAGGTAAAAGGTAATTTGCTTTATAGGGACGAAGACCAAAAGAGTTATCAAGCCATTTTTGCATATTCTCTTTTGAAGTATCATTTGCAATATTTTCAATATTTATTTTACTTTTTGTTGCATCAGAGATTTGTTCTGCCTGGAGCACCGTTACTATTAAAATCACATATAAAAATAATCTCATCTACACCCTTACTCTATCTTCTAACGCTCTCGTTAATGAAAGCAAATCTATATTTTCCAAACTGACTCCTGTCGGGACACCCTGTGCTATTTTAGAAAAATTCAAATCATATATACCAAGTTTGTCTTCTATATACAGAATGACGGCATCATTTGCTATTGAGGGCGTAAGCGCAAACAACACTTCTCTTATTCCATTTTGTACAATAGTTTCCAGATGTGTCATACTTAACTCTTCGAGTGATTCCAAAACAAAATATTTTCCGTCAAACAGGCCATTTTCTTCCAAAAGCAAAATATCTTTAGCATTTTCAACTATGCACAATAAAGATGTGTCGCGTGTCTCGTCACAGCAGATATGACACAGTTCATCTTCGCTCATGCCACCACACTCTTTGCATTTTTTCAGACTCCCCAGGGCATCTTCAATAGCATGTGCTATTTTCATCCCTGCAAATGTATCGTTCATAATCATATGATACGCCAGTCTTGTCGCCGACTTTTTCCCAATACTTGGCAATTCACCGAGTGCATCAACAAGCCTGTTAAATTTTTCCAAGGAACTGTTCATTCATTCACTTCTTTTTTATTTGGCATAAATAGCCATAACTGCAATGGTGATTGTAGTTTTCCGGCAATTTTCAATGCATCTTCTCCATTGCCTAAAAACAGATCTGCCCGTACAGGACCTTTGACAGCTCCACCCGTATCTTGGGCAAAAACGATATTATTAAATTTTTCTTTTCCGAAATTTGATGACAAGTATAGCATATTTCCCAACGAAATATATTTTTTATCAACTGCAATAGAACTTTTCTCTCGAAGTTGTAACCCTAATGCACCTGTTGCACCTTTGTCTCTTTTTGTAAAAAAGACAAAAGAGGGATTGTAATCAAGTATTTCATCGATCTGAGAGGGATGTTCCTCCAACCATTTACGGATACTCTGCAAAGAGATGTTTTGCAAAGAAATTTCTCCTTTTTGCACCAAATACTTTCCTATTGATTTATATTTATAGCCATTTTGGTTTTCATATCCTATATACATCGTCGAATTATCATCCAGAATCACCTTTCCTGAACCCTGTACCTGTAGAAAAAATCTGTCTATTTTAGAATCACAGTAGCAAATGACCGAAGCATTTAAATCATGAAGCTTTGCTTCTTTGCGGCTGTAATAAGGAACCAGTCTGTTATTTTGTATCTTTCCTCGAAGCCTGTAGTTTTTGAGTTCGGGATATATAGAACTCAGATCGACAACAACCAGATCCTTCGGTGTTGCATAAATCGGATATTTGTAGGTATCGCTTTTATGAAAAGAACCGTGTATCCGTGCTTCATAGTACCCGGTTAACAAGCCCTCTTTATTTCCACTTGTATCAGCTATTGAGTAAGGGGTGAAGTTATTAAGCAAAAACTGTTTTGCATCTGTTACATGTAAGGCTTTTTGACATAAATTTTTATAGATTTTTTGTCCCTGTGTACTTTTACAGTTATTTGTAAAATTATTTAAGAATTCATCATAATTTTGTTCTTGAAATCCGGGAAGTTTTGAAAAAGATGTTTTGGTAAAATTTACATTTTTTATTTTGCTTGGCTGTGGCGACTGTGTATGTTTGTTGCACCCTAAAAAAAGTGTCATCATCAGGAAAAAAAGAGTTGTTTGTTTCATAAACAGTATTATATCATCTAATTATTTTTTTTTAAACTACAAAATGGGTATAATTTCAAAAAAATATTTAAATAGGATTTTATTATAATGGAACACTTAAGCTATTATGAGATTTTAGAAGTATCACAAAATGCAGATAAGGCAACTATCAAAAAAGCTTACCGAACTTTGGCAAAAAAATATCATCCGGATAAAAACTCTGGGGATAAAGAGGCAGAACACAAATTTAAGCTTATTAATGAAGCCTATCAGTGTTTGAGCAATGACCAGCAACGCAGTATTTATGACCGTTATGGCAAGGAAGGTCTCCAGGGAATGGGTGGCGGCAGTCGATCTTCTTCAAGTTTTGATGATTTGGGGTCTATGTTCGAAGAGATGTTCAGCGGATTTGGCGGCGGACGCACAAGACGCCAAAATCCTGCCGATATGGACAAATATCCGCTTGACATGAATGTCGATATTGTTATTGACTTTAACGAGGCTGTATTTGGCTGTGAAAAAGAGATAAAATACACCTATAAAAAAGCCTGTGAATCATGTAAAGGTACAGGAGCAAAAGACGGCAAACTCTCAACATGTCCGCAGTGTAAAGGACAGGGGCAAATCTATATGAAACAGGGCTTTATGACCTTTTCTCAAACCTGTCCGGTATGTAACGGAACAGGTACCTCAGCAACAGACAAATGTAGAAAATGCCATGGCAAGGGGTATGAAGAGGTAAAAGAGACTATTACCATCTCTGTGCCAAAAGGTATTGACAGCGGGAACCGCTTACGCGTTTCAGGAAAAGGAAATATCGGCAAAAAAGGAAACCGTGGCGATCTTTATGTAACATTTGAAGTCAAACCTGACAAACATTTTATAAGAGATGACAATGATGTATATATTGAAATTCCGGTATTTTTCACGCAAGCTGTTAAAGGAGACACCCTGACAATACCTTCTTTAACAGGCGAACTTGAACTAAAACTTGACATCGGAACAAAAGACAAACAACGGTATGTCTTTAGAGGTGAAGGGATAGAAGATGTCCATGGACACGGAAAAGGTGATTTAATCGCTGTGATCAACATCCAGTATCCTAAAAAACTGACTGATGAACAAAAAGAGCTTTTAGACAAAATTCAAGACTCTTTTGGCATAGAATCAAAACCTCATGAAGGTATTTTGGATTCAGTGATAGACAAAATGAAAAACTGGTTTAAGTAACCCTTATGAATAAAACACGCCTTAAAAATCAACTCTCATCACTGGCTCTTTCCATGTTTAGAAAAGATTTTTTTGGCATATATCACGGTTCAATATCTTCCAAAACAGACAAAAGCCGCTTTATCATCAACACAAAAGAGGCTATATTTGACAACATCAATGAAGAGAGTCTTATAGAGTTGTCTTTCAAACAGGACTACAGATGGAAACAGGCAAGTATAGACGCCAATATTCACCAAGGAATCTATTCGCATATTTCAGAAGCAAAATTTATATGCTTCAGTATGCCACAATTCACTACAGCCTATTCACTTGAACATAACATTATCATTCCAAAAGATTATTTTGGATATACAGAGATAGGCTTGGTGGAAATAATCGATCCCAAACAATTTGAAGACTGGTATGAAAGAGCACAAAGTGAAATTATTTTGTATTTTCAAACAAAAAAGACAAATCTGATGGTGATTCGCGGATATGGGGTCTATGCATACAGCAGAGATATTCATGAAATGGCAAAAAAACTTGCCATTTTGGAAAAAAGCTGTCGCTTACTCATGTTAGGTGATTCGTGTAACTCTCTTTGTGATTATGACTAAAGCCCTGTTATGGCTTCATATGCCACATCCATCATAGTATCTATCTCTTCCTTAGTTATCACATAAGGCGGCATAAAATAGACTATGTGTCCAAGCGGACGCAGCAAAACACCATGTTCAAGCCCATATTCATATACTTTTAGCCCTATTCTCTCTTTAGCATCATAGCCTTTGAGTTCCACAACACCAACCATCCCTGTCTGTCTGATTTGTTCTACATTCGGCAATTCTAAAAACCTTTGGAGTTTTTGTGACATATAGTCTGCAAGCTCTCTGTTCTTTTCAATAATATTTTGATTTTCAAAAATATCAAGTGTTGCATTTGCAGCGGCACAGGCTAAGGCATTCCCTGTATAGGAATGAGAATGCAAAAAAGCTTTATGCTCATTATAGTCACAGTAAAATTTTGCATATATGTTATTGGAAGTCAGAACCACAGAAAGCGGTAAATATCCGCCGGTCAAGCCTTTTGAAAGAATCAGGAAATCAGGGGATATTCCTGCTTTTTCACAGGCAAAAAGTTCTCCTGTTCTTCCAAAACCGACCATTACCTCATCGGCTATAAGATGAATATCATATTTTGTACATATTTCCCGAACAAGTACCAGATACTTTGCATGATACATATGCATATAGCCTGCACCCTGTATAAGAGGTTCTAATATCAAGGCACTGATTTGTGATGCTTTTTCCTGACACAGTTCTTCAAACTTCTGCGCTGCTTCTACAGCTGCCGTCTCACTCATATCAACAGGGACAGGTGTTTGAATTGTTTTGATCAAAAGAGGCTCATAGGTCTCTTTGTAAAGTTTCACATCTCCGACACTCAAAGCACCTATGGTTTCTCCATGGTATGAATTGCTTAAAGAAACAAAAAGAGACTTTTTCTTTCCGTCGTTATAATGAGCATGATAACTCATCTTCAAGGCAAGCTCAACAGCAGATGAACCGTTATCTGAGTAAAAACACTTATCCAGGTTAGCCGGTGTTAGTTTTACAAGACGCTCAGAGAGCCTTATAACCGGTTCATGCGTAAAACCTGCCAATATAACATGTTCCAAAGTATCAAGCTGTTCTTTTATTTTTGAATTAATATATTCATTCGTATGTCCAAACATATTTACCCACCAGGAGCTGATAGCATCTATATACCTGTTTCCCTCAAAATCTTCCAGATAAATACCGTGTGCTTTTTTAATCGGAATAAGCGGCAGCGTTTCGTGGTCTTTCATTTGTGTACACGGATGCCAAAGGACATCCAGATCTCTGTTTTTCAATTCATTGTTTTTCATGGGCAAATTATACCTTTTATTTTCTCTCTTTATCAAGTTTTAATACGAATTTACATAGAATATCAAACAATATCACAAACAAGGTTTTTATTATATGATTACATGGATGCAAAGACATAAGAAATGGCTTATTATAACTATATGGATTTCAACAATAGCATTTGTTGGAGCAGGCTTTGTCGGCTGGGGACAATACAGCTATGGCAACAAAGCAGGTGCTGTTGCAAAAGTGGGAAATGTTGAAATTACAAACGGTGAACTGCAAAAAACCTATTCTCGTCTTTATGCACAGTATAATCAAATGTTTCAGGGAAACTTTGATGAAGAAAAAGCAAAACAGTTCGGATTGGACAAACAGGCACTCCAACAGTTGGTACAGCAGGCATTGCTTATAAATCTTGCACAGTCCTATGACCTTATCGTAAGTGACGAAGAGATGATTGAAGCACTCAAACAGCAAAAAGCTTTTTACAAAAACGGAGCATTCGACAAAGAGACATACAAGCTTGTCCTTTCCCAGAACAGACTGAGTATCAAAGAGTATGAAACCGAGTTGCGAAAAGAACTTCTTATACAAAAAACTTTGAAACTGCTTCCTGTAAAAACATCAAAAAATGAAGAAAATATTTTAAACACGATTTTCAACATCGCAGACAAAATAAACTATAAAGTTCTTGCACTTGATGACATTCAGGTTTCTGTAGACAATGAAGCATTAAAAAAGTTTTGGCAAAAACAGAAAAACAATTTTATGAATGATGTTGTTTACGAGGTTACTTTTATCAAGGTAGCCCCTGTAACAAAAAAATTCAGCGATACAGAGATTGCGACATACTACAAAGAAAACAGAACACATTTCAAAGGCAGTGACGGTAAAATTTTAACTCTTGAGGCAGCTAAAGAAAAGGTTCTTAGGGAGCTTAATGCAAAAGCGATGAAAGACAAAGCCTTACGAACATATATAGCATTTAAAAAGAACAAACTTCCGGACACTGTAAAACCGCAAAGTACTCAAATCTCAAAATCAAACAATCCGTTCAATGAGCAAACACTCGATACAATTTCCAAACTGGCACTGACGAAACCATATACAAAACCGATAAATATCAATGGAACATACTATGTTTTTGAGTTAACAAAAACAATACCTGCAAAACCAAAATCATTTGAAGAAGCAAAAGCGGAAATTTTACCACTCTATATAACACAAAAGAAAAAAGAAAAGCTGATGAAACTTGTCAATGATTCTGTAAATACTTTTATAGGCAAAACTTCTGATTTTCTTACTGTGACTTCTGTAGACAAGTTAGCACCTCTAAGTAAGCAAGAAGCTGCTGATTTCTTACAAAAACTGTTTGTGAGTGATAAAAAAAGATCTTATATCGGTCTGAATAACGGAAAAGTTGTTTTATACAACATTTTGGAACAAAAACTGCTTACAAATAAAAACAACAATGTTAGCGATACTGTCGCAAAATTAAAAAATACTCTGTTTAACGAAGGGCTTATAAAAACGCTTCAAAACAAGTACCAAACTGAGATTTATATTCAAGGACTCTAAATTGAGTAGAACTGTTTTAGCCATAGATATAGGTTCGACAAAAATTTGTGCAATCATTGCAGAAATCGACAATAATCATACAATCTCAATAACCGGTGCAGGCACAACAAAAGCACAGGGTTTAAAAAAGGGAAGCATAACAAACATTGAACTTGCTTCAAGAAGTATAAAAACAGCAGTTGAAGATGCAAAACGGGTATCAGGCAGCAATATCAACACGGCAATTGTTTCCATATCCGGAGCCTACACAAAAAGCCTTAACTCAAACGGCATTGTAAACATTCAATCAAAGGAGATCTCCTTTGAAGAGATAAAACGAGTTATGCACACTTCTTTGTACAACGCCAATATACCAAACGAATACGAAGTTCTGCATGCACTGCCTTTTAACTTTAAAGTAGATGACCAGGACTATATAGAAGATCCGCTTGGGATGAATGCTTCAAGACTTGAGGTTGAAACACACATCATAACGACACAAAAATCAAATCTGAACAATCTTAAAAAAGCTGTCAGGGGAGCTGGTGTCGAGGTGGAGAATGTAGTCCTTAACAGTTATGCTTCAGCCATCGCAACACTCAATGAAGATGAAAGAGAGTTAGGTGCCGCAGTTATTGATATGGGTGGTAACACAAGCAACATTGCCATTCATTCAGGCAATTCAATTCGCTACAACGAATTCTTGGGTGTTGGTTCAAACCATGTGACAAGTGACCTTTCCATGGCCTTGCACACACCGCTTAATGTTGCAGACAAAGTAAAACTGACTTATGGTTCACTGCTCACGCCAAGCAATGATTTAATAGAGCTTCCTATTATCGGGGATGAGAACTCTACGCATGAAGTCTCTCTGGAAGTTGTCCACAATGTTATATTTGCAAGAGTCGAAGAGACATTAATGATACTTGCACAGTTTATAGAAAACAGTGGGCTTAAAGAGCAGATTGGAGCAGGTATAGTCCTCACAGGCGGTTTTTCAAAAATGGACGGTATACGTGACTTGGCTGTAGCAACCTTTGGTTCTGTCCCTGTTCGTTTGGCAAAACCTATTGAGATGAACGGTCTTTTTGACTCACTGCGCGGTCCGGAATATGCAAGTGCTGTCGGACTGGTTATATACTCTGCTTCTCCTTATACCCCTTATGAGATTGATGTCAACAAAAGAGTCCGTCATACTAATGAAGAGCCGACAGTAACAAACAGTATTGATCTGTCCAATGAACCTGTTATACCTATAGTCTCATCTGAAGAACAAACAGTTAGTGATAAGGATAAAATGGTAAACTTAGAGACAGCAAAAGAGAAAAAAAGTGATGAAGCTGGAAGTTTCAGTAAATTTTGGAACTGGGCAACCCAGTTATTTTAAAGGAGTGAAAGAATGGAACCATTTGTAATAGAAGAAGCACAGAGCCCTACCGGTGCGAGAATTATAGCTGTCGGTGTCGGTGGCGGCGGTGGAAACATGATAGGACATATGATTAATGAAGGTGTAACAGGTATTGAGATGATGCTTATCAATACCGATGCACAGGTTCTCAATGAAACAAATGCCGCTTCAAAGATTCAAATAGGTGCAAAACTTACAAAAGGTTTGGGTGCCGGAATGAAACCAAGCATAGGCAAAGATTCTGCACTGGAAAACTATGATGAAATCAGAGCAGCACTTGAAGGGGCTGACATTGTTTTTATCTCTGCAGGTCTTGGCGGAGGAACCGGAACAGGTGCTGCACCTGTAGTTGCTCAGATAGCCAAAGAAGTTGGAGCCCTTACTATTTCAATCGTTACCAAACCTTTTATGTTTGAAGGAAAAAAACGTTTAAAATTAGCGGAAGAAGGATTAGAAGAACTCAAAAAAGAGAGTGATTCTATAGTAGTTATTCCAAATGACAAACTTTTATCAATCATCGACCGAAGACTGGGACTTAAAGAGAGCTTTAAAATAGTAGACAGCGTATTGGCACAGGCTGTCAGCGGAACATCAGGTGTTATCCTCTCAAGCGGGGACAATGATATCAACCTTGACTTTGCCGACTTGCAAACTGTTATGAGTCACAAAGGTATGGCACTGATGGGTGTGGGGGAACATGAAGGTGAAAATGCAGCCTATGAAGCGATTAAAGCGGCAATAGAGTCTCCGCTCTTAGACAACATGTCCATTAACGGTGCAATGGGTGTTTTGGTACATTTCAGTATGCATCCTGATTTTCCTATGATGGAACTTGCAGAAGCAATGGAAGTTGTCCATGAAAGTGCACATGATGATGCAGAAGTTATCTGGGGAACCTCTACAAGCGAGAAGATTCCTGAGAACTATATTAAAATCACTATTGTTGCAACAGGTTTTGAAAAAGAACTGACAAACAATGAAGATTTTGTCAGTGAAACACCTGCTCCTGTTCGCGCCAAAGTAAGACCAAGACTTGTCGTAGGCGGCGAACTTGACGGTGACTATCTGGATATTCCTGCTTATATGAGACAACAACAAGACTAACTCCATTGCACTCTTTTGAAAAAATAATGAAGGCCAAATCACTCCTTGGTCTTCGCGAAAAAGCTTCTCTCAAAGAAATAAAAAACAAATATAAAAACCTTATGAAAAAATGGCATCCTGACAAACATAAAGACAACTATGAACAGGCAACACAGATGAGTATGCAAATCAATGAAGCCTATCAAATTATACTTGACTACTGCAACACTTATGAATACCCTCTTGATGAAGAGAGTGTTAAAAAATCAACCTACACACCTCAAGAGTGGTGGAACAGTAAATTTGGGGACAACCAACATAATGTCTAAAGCCAAACACC
Organism: Sulfurimonas sp. NWX367; assembly: GCF_039667065.1. Classification (NCBI taxonomy): domain Bacteria; kingdom Pseudomonadati; phylum Campylobacterota; class Epsilonproteobacteria; order Campylobacterales; family Sulfurimonadaceae; genus Sulfurimonas; species Sulfurimonas sp. NWX367. The sequence continues at coordinate 616,531 of NZ_JALCZM010000001.1, forward strand.
ATTTTTTATATAATATGCAAGCGGGTAGTAACTTACAGCTGTAACATACAGAGTTGTAAAAAAAAGCGATATCTTATATTTTGCATTTTCATCTTCTTGCCTGAAAGGAACAAGTCCCAGAACAATACCAAAAAAAGTACCGATAAATAAAAATATATATAACAAATATCCTATATAGTTATAATCTTTTTGCAGCAGACAAAACGGGCAGTGATGTGTTGGCAGTTCGTATATATACGTTCCAAAAAAACCTATGAGTGAGACCAGGGCTGCAATAACAAACAGTAGATTCACAAGAGAAAACAGATATCTGTTTTTTATTTTGTATGCCAATACAATAAACGCAAACAGAGCATAAAAACTTCCAAGAAGCATTACCGGGTTTACACTTAGCAAATGTGCCATGTAGGTACCGTCTGTTGTAGAAAAAATAGCACCGCAACAGTCTACAACACTCTTTGTATCTATAGAAAGAAACATCAGGCTCTCCAGCCCTATTTCGAGAATGAGTAAAAAATATGCAAACAGATATATTTTTAACTTCAATTGTAAATATATCTGTTGTTCTGATTTCATATCTTCATTGTTAAGTACCAGCCAGTAGGCAAAAATATATAAATTGATAACTTTAAGTATCAGAAGATAGGTACCGTATTGTGTTGCATTGACGACACCGGCTCCACACATTGCCCCGGGTAAAATATTTGAAATATCATCAAGAGTAAAAATAAAAAATATAAACAATAAAACCTTGGTGTAAAAAATAAATTTTATAACTACACTTACCAGATAGCTTTGTTTTTCCAGATTATACTGCAATGGAGTTGTAGCATTACGGTCGTATCGGGAGACTATTTTCACACTGTAATAAAATGCAAGAGTGGCGAAAACAACAAAGAGCAGATTCAGTATGTCTATTGTCAATACTTCAGGCGTCAGGAGCATAGCAGTTTACCATTATGTATCTCTACAACACGATCCACAAAATCCAAATCAAAAAAAAGAGGGTCATGCGTTGCAACGATGACAGTTTTATTCATAGACTTTAATTCTTTAAGAATTTGTATGAATTCACAAGAGAGCTTTTCATCCAGATTTGCAGTCGGTTCATCTGCCAGAATTATTTTTGGATTGTTTACATTTGCCCTGGCTATTGCAACTCTTTGCTGTTCACCACCCGAGAGATTCTTTACCCTCGCATCTTTTTTATGTTCAATGTCAAACATCTTCATTACAGAAAAAAGCTTTACATGTAAAGCCTTTTCATCCAGGTTTAACGGCACCAATGGCAGTAAAATATTATCACGAACACTCAGCGTCGGAATCAAATTATATTTTTGAAATATAAATCCGATATTGTCTCTTCTGTATCGGGAGCAAAAATGATCCGGCAGTTTTGAGATATGTTTGTTTTCAACCAGGACATCTCCGCTTGTCGGTTTGAGCAGTCCGGCAATCAATGAAAGTATGGTACTTTTTCCACTGCCACTGACCCCTTTTAATATGACAAGTTCTCCTTCGCCAATTTCCAAATCAATGTTATCCAAAGCTTTTATATCATCATAAATTTTGCTTACATGTAGCAGTTTTATCATCGTATTACCTCATCAGCATCAAGCGTAGCAATTCTCCATGACGGAATGATTGTTGCAAACATATATACAGGGACACTGAGCAAAAAAAGTAAAAGCAGTATCTTATAGTCAAGCACAAAGGGAAGCGTAAAACTGTTTGCAATATCATTATAGTCTATAAATATGTTTTTGAGTATCGGCGCATTTAAAATATACACATAAAAGAGAGCCAGAGTTATTCCCATAATATAAGCGATAAAAGAGATAATGAGACCTTCATATATGCGTGCTTTAAGAACATCATCAATTGTCCAGCCTATTGCCTTAAGTATGCCTATCTCTTTTTTTTCTTCACTGCTGAGTCCGCTGGATTTATCATAAACAATCATAAAAAATGTAAAAAGAGTAATGGTAAACAGAATTAAAAAAACAGTGCTGGTATAATTAAACTGGTTTTCAAGTGCTGTTTTCAAATCTTTTCTCGCAACAATTTTAAAAGTTGGAAATCTATTTTGAATCTTTGACATTATGGAAGGAAGTTCCAGAGGGTTATTGACACGAACAGCCAAATCTGTAGCCTCACTGTTTGTGTAACCAAAAATTTCTTTCACAGTATCTTTGTTCATAACAATCATATCATTTGATTCCAACTGTGTTGCGGCTTTGAATGTTCCGGCTATATAAATTTTTTTTACTGATAAATCAGGAGAAATAAAATTAAAATATTCTTTATAATAACTTGCATCCAATATGCGTTTGACTCCCTCTCCTACAAGCATAGACGAAGCATTCAGTTCACTGTTCTTTATTATATTTTCAAAAGTAGCATTGTATTGATTTTCAAATTCATCTATACCTACTACAATAAATCTTGCATGCATATGTTTAAACCAATAATATCCCCATACACGTGCATTTACATCGGATACACCTTTAATATTTACAATGCTATCTATCACATGCTCATCCACAGTGGTATCTCTGCCCGCCTTTTGATTTGTCACTATAATTTGCGGTTGGGCATCAAGTGTTGATTCCAGTTCATACTTCAGCGAGTTTTGCACAAAAAAGAATGACGCCAACAGAGTAATGAGCAGTGTCAGTATTATAAGAATAAATATATTCTTTGCTTTATATCGTAAAATATAATTGATGGCATATTCCAGAAGATGAAAATTAATCTTTTTCACGGTATTGCCTTAATAGAGTTGTTTTTCAGCGCCAAAACAAAATTGGAAACAGTTGTCATTTGTACAAATTTTTTCTTTTGCATACACTCTTGTTTTGTCAGCGTATTATTCATCTGTAGATAAAACATCTCTCCCACACTCAAAAGCACTAAAGCACTACATGTAAAGAGACAAAAGCGGCTTTTTTTATTCATCCAGTTTATACACATCTTCAGGCGTTATATCATCAAACTTGAGTATCTTTTTTCCCTTGTGGTCAAGATAAAACCGTTTGGCAGATGCTTCATCCTTAAAAGCTATCAACTCATTTCCCATGGGTCCGTACACATCACTCCACATAACAAAATAGGCTTTTTTTGCATCAATAACCTGCTGCGTATAATACTCTTGCACCAACATATGTTTTATTTTCTTCGGATGTTCAAAATAGTACTTCATCATATCTTTAATTCCGTCAAAAGATACATTTTTGTCAGTATACTCTATACGTGAAATCCAACTTGGATATTTATATAAAAGCATACCGCACACAGGACATTTTTCATCTTTTGAAACAGTAAGTTTGCAAAAGTGTCTGTGTTTGCCTGAGACTCTTTTAACCTCCCACAGATAAAGCGCCAATGCCTCCAAGTATTTTTTATTGAGTGTTGCACAACTCTTTTTTGTAAGCAAAGCATTTGAGAGTTCTTCATAACTGTTGTATCTCTTTACGTCTATATCAGAACATTTTTTCTTATAAATTTTTTCACCCATAGGATAAAGCTTCTTCTCTTTAAAGGCCTGTGAATAATTCGGATAAGAAAAAAGAAGTGTTGAAAAAAGAGGAACAAGAATGAAAAATTTAAAAATTGACATAAAACCACCTAATACAAAAATATGTTCAGGACAAATCTTATCAAAATAGTGTTAATTTAGCGTTAAAGTTGCCTGGAAGGTACTCTTAAGAGCATCAATCTTCTGACAAACAGAACCAAAAGAGCAAATGCCAGTATTTTAAAATCTATCTCACTTGCAATATGAAGATGTTCAAAGGTATCGCTTTGTGTAGCTTCTGCTCCCAGTGCCTGCATAGAAAGGATTTTTGGAACATACACTGCAGAAAACATCAAAGATGCAAATATCACTGTGACAGCCGCTGCAAAACTGATGGCATCACGCTGACCCATTTTATAAGCCATGGCCTCATACAAAGCGACAAAAGTTGCTACAAAATAGGTCCAATATGAAAACCTGTGAAAAATTTCTCCCATTATAATACCCGCATTATAATGGTCTATCAGCAAGTTGACTGTAATCTTGTCTGTATGAAAAATAACAGGCGCAACGATAGCACCTAAAACCAAAACAGCTCCAAAAGTAGCTGCTAAAACAATAAAATATGTAAAATCCAGATAAATATTTTTTTTCATTTTGTAAAACCTTGTTATATTTGTAATGTAAATCCGCGATCGAACGAGCTGTAGTCTTTGTAAAAAGTTATAGATTTAAAATCTTTTCCTTGCATATAATCCTGTATTTTATCTTGTTGGTCATAACCAATCTCACAACTAAAAAATCTAATCTTTTGTCTTAAGACTTCATCAAGAAGTTCTTTAATAATTTCATCACCGACCTCTCCCCCAAAAAGTGCATTTTGCGGCTCATAGGAGAGATTTGATTCCAAAGCAGTACCATTTTCAATATACGGCGGATTTGAAACCAGATAATCAATTTTTTCACAAACCGGTTCAAGCAGAGATCCTAACCGCAGTTCAATCTGCTCCTGCAGTCCAAATTTTTCTATATTTTTTTGTGCCACATCCAAAGCTTTTTGAGAAATATCCACTGCAATGATTTTAGAGTTTTTAAAAGTCTTTGCAAGCATTATAGAGATGATGCCGCTCCCTACTCCGACCTCGGCAAAAGTGAAAGCACTCTTTTTATCCGGTACGTTTTTGACCACTTCATCTATCAGCAGTTCTGTTTCGGGACGGGGTATCAGGGCGCCCTCGTCTATGTAAAACTCTTCACTGTAAAAGCTTACCCGCTTTGTGATGTATTCAAAAGGTTCATTGTTTTGCCGTCTTTGTACCCATTCAAAAAACTGCTGTGAAATTTCTACAGAACTGTTTTGATGGGTAATGAGCCAGAGTTCATCCACTTCAAGATATTTCATTAAAAGCAGCTGTGCTTCTCTTGGGGCTCTTTGTACACAAGGCTGTAGATTCTGTGTAACCTCACGAAGTAAATCTTTGACTATATATCTGCTTCGCATTTACCCTCAGTACCGCTCTTTTCTATATATCCCACATCCATGCCGAGTTCCTTTAATCGTTCAATCACAGGAGGATGTGTATAGTGAAAGAAAATATACAAAGGATGCGAAAGCGGAAAACTTTTGTTTTCATTTACCAGTTTTTTCAGTGCATTTGCAAGTTCAATTGCACCTGCGCTTCCGCCAAGTTCACTCCCCGTCTTATCCGCTTCATATTCGTTATGCCGACTGACAATTCCCATAACAGGCATCATTACAAAACCAAGTACCGGCATAAACAGCATCAGTAAAATCATAATGACATAGGGCTGTTTGGAAACACCGAGTTCCAGGTAAAGCGAATCCGGCAAATTACCAAAGATTGCAAACATTGCAAAAAGCATCACACCCACCAAAGCAATGTTTTTATAAATATCCCCATGGGCAAAATGTCCGAGTTCATGCCCTAAAACGGCTAAAAGCTCCTTCGTTGTCAGTTTTTTAAGCAAAGTGTCAAACAAAACAACTTTTTTAGCTTTTCCGAATCCGCCGAAATAGGCATTGAGCCTGTTATCCCGCTTACTCGCATCACTTACAAAAACACCCGAACTTACAAAACCTGTTTTGTCCATAAGTCTTTTAATTTCACTGTCAAGTTCTGCATCTTCAAGCGGTGTCAGTTTATCAAAAAACATTGCACGAAAAGTAGGATAAAGCATATTTATCAAAATCACTATCGCAAAAACAAACAAAAAGCTCCACAGCCACCACAACTCAAAGTTTGCAATGATTTCATAAATACCCCACACAACCAGAGAACCAAAAATAATTGTCAGAAAAAAAGAAATAAACGTATCTTTTATCCACTGTCCAAGGGTTGAATTGTTAAAGCCGTATTTTGCATCAATCACAAATTTTTCATAATAGGAAAAAGGCAAAGAAATGATATAGTTTACAACTACAAAACTCATGACTATAGCCACATTCATCAATGCCTGGTTTGACAGAGTATAGTACTGTTCAACAAGGTACTTTATCCCAATGCCGATCCAGGCAATAAACACAAGATAGTCAACAAAAGTATTTACAATCGAGAGTTTTTCTTTTTCAACAGCATAATTTCCCGCTTTTAAGAAATCAGCAGCAGACAGCAAAACCGGTGTTTTTCTTTTTATGAGATTAATATAGCCTATCTGCATTACACTTGTATATATCATTATCAATACATAAAAACTATATATACCCACTATTGTCATTAACATGCCACTACCGCCTTATTTTAATTGAGAAATTATAGCTAAAACTTATCTAATTGGAATACTTTTGCTTAACGGAACGATTGTTATTTCATCTTTTACAGGAATAACATCCCCTTTGTCATCAAATATATTATATGCGATCATATATACAGCGCCTAAAAGAAGACCGGCAATGATAACCGCCCATACAATTCTCTTTTTTTCGCCTTTTAACGTATTGTAATCACCCATATCTTCTAATCTTGGTTCTGACATCATTTTCCATCCTTTATAAATATTTTGTGAGATTGTATCAAAAATAAATATAAGCTGATGTGATAAAAAAGAGCTAGTTTGACGATTTAAGTCTATTTTTTATTTTGTTTTATCGTCATTTTAGAAAAATTCAGTTACTCAAGTATATAATCAACAACTTTTGACTCTACAGTAACTTCTTTGATAAAAGAGACCACTTTGAGATGCTCTTCATGTGTCGCATATGTTTCAAGATCTGCTTGGGTTGCAAATGTTGAGTAAAGAGAGAGGTCCATAGCTCTGTCTGATTCATTAAAATTAATACCAACTTCAATGGTTCTGAGCACATCAATACTTTTTTCCAGACTTTCAAGTTTCGCTTTTGCCTTTGCTATATTTAAAGCTTTGTTTTCATCTTTAAATTTAAACATCACTATATGGACTATCATTTTTCAACCTTTAGATATTTCTTGCAATATTAGCAAAGATTTTATAATATTTTGCTAAGATACCTGTATGAAAGAGTTATACGGTGTAGGAATTTTATTTTTTTATTTTTTGAAATGGCCAATCGCCGTTGTTTATCCGTACATGCTGACACATGGTCTGCAGCATAATCCAATTCTGGATATTTTATGGGTCTACTCTGTATTTTTAATCCTCAAAGACCTTTACATGTACATCAGAAAAAAGAGTGACAAACTATAAAATATTTTTCCAAAAATATTCTGCAATAAAAACGATAAAAAATATTCCAAGTAAATTCAAAACTATTCCGTATTTCAGCATATCTTTTACCCCGACAGCTCCGCTGCTCATCGCAATAGCATTGGGCGGTGTGGCAATAGGCAGCATAAAAGCATAACTGGCACACAGGGTAGCCACCATCATGAAAAGTGTTGTATTTATGCCGGACTGCTCTGCTACAGAATAGATAACCGGCAGCATTATCGAAATCAGTGCCGTATTTGACGTAATTTCTGTCGTAAAAGTTATCAATACAGCAACACTCAACAGAAGAAGCAATGGTGAAAGTTCAGTCATATGCAAGAGATATGATGCAACCTCATCTGCCAGTCCGGTTTGTGCAAAAGCTTTTGCAATAGAAAAACCCGCACCAAATAAAAACATTATGGCATAAGGGATTTTTTTACTGTCCTCTTTCCATTGCAGTATATTAAAAGGCGGCATAAACAGTGCCAATCCAAAACCAAGCAGTATGCCACTCTCACTCATACCAAGACCATTCCAATAGGGTCTTACAGGAGCGTTGACAAACAAGACTGCAATTAAGCCCAACATTAAATACATCACTTTTTTCTGTGATGGCTCTAAAACTTTTTTTTCTATTTTTGTCTGTATCGGTATTGCATTGACACCGTAACTCAGTAAAAAACCGACACTTGTCAACATAAAAAGAGAGAGTGGCGCAACCATAAACATCCACTGGAAAAACGGAATAAGCTGCATACTGTGTTCTTGCATAATACCGAGCAAAATCAAATTTGGAGGTGTGCCGATGGGTGTCAATATACCTCCTATACTTGCACCATAAGCAATAGCAAGGGCAAAACGCATTTTTAATTTTATATTATCTGTTAAAAAAACTGCAATACTGATAAGTAACAGGGTTGTTGTCGTATTGGACAAAATGGAACTTAAAAGAGCCGATGTCAGTGCAAGAGAAAATATCATCCCTCTTGGTGTTGCAGGAAACAAACCCAAAAGTTTATTGGCTACATGTAAATGCAGCTTTGTTTTCTCAACCGCTATTGCAAGTAAAAAACCGCCAAAAAAGAGATAAATGATAGGGTTGGCATAATTTATGGCAGTCATTTTTGTATCTAAAATCCCAAAGGCAGGAAAAAGAACTATCGGTAAAAGAGAGACTACGCCCAATGGCAGACCTTCGTTTGTCCAAAGCGTTACAAAAAAGGCTATACACCCTATAAGGGTACTCTGTTGGAGTGTAAAAAAGACTCCGCTTAGAGCAAAAAAGAAAAGTCCTATACTCAGTGCCACTGCTATTTTCATATATATCCTGCTTTCTACTTTGTCAATAGATCTTTCAAACTTTCATGTGGGTTTTTTCCCTCAAGTGTCAGATACACTTCTCTCGCAATAGGAAGATACAAATCATGTTTTACAGAGATGTCATGCAGCGCATACGCAGTTCCTATTCCCTCTGCAACTTCGCCCAATGCTTCAAGAATTTCTTTTTGAGTACGGCCTTTTGCAAGACCGATTCCCACTCTGAAGTTTCTGCTCATGGGAGAAGAAGCTGTCAAAAACAGATCACCTGCACCACTTAACCCTATGAAACTCTCCTCTTTTGCGCCGTATGCAATGCCAAAGCGTTGCATTTCAACCAAACCGCGAGATATCAACGCTGCAGCTGCATTATTTCCCAGTTCCAATCCATTGCATATGCCTGCGGCAATCGCAATGACATTTTTGTATGCACCGCAAACTTCTGCGCCTGTCACATCATCTGAGGTATATGTTTTGATAAAAGAGGGAAACAAACCACCCAATTCTTGAGCAAGTTTCTCATTCGAGGAGTTTATAACCAAGGCAGTCGGCAGTGACTGCATCACTTCTGACGCAAAAGAGGGACCGGATAAAAAGGCTATATTTTCATCGGGAACATACTTTTCATATATTTCATTTAAAAACTTTCCGCTTGTAGCCTCTATGCCCTTCGATGCCACAAGAATTTTTTGGTTTTTAAATACAAAATTTTCTTCAAGCCAGCCTGCTATCTGCTGTGCAGGTACTGTAATCACAAGATACTCACATTCAAGAATCTCATCTAGAGTGACAAAATTGTCTAAATCTCTCGGAGTTCTAGATGTTATAAGAACACTGTTTTTTTCACTCAGGGCAAATGCCAAAGCACTGCCCCACTTACCTGCTCCAATGACTCCAATTGACATATCGCTTACTCCCAATCAAATTTTCAAATTCCTGTATATCTTTTTCATATCCTACAATTACGAGAATATCACCGCTTTTTATAACATGCTCTTTTGCTTTGTTTGAATATATAAATTCACTCTGCATATCTTCGTGCATCACAGACAATACCAGTATGCCATTATATCGTGTCCAGTCTATACTTTTAAGTTTTTCATCTTTAAAATGACTTGTGTCATCAATTTTAATTTGTGCAATTTTGAGATCACTCTCTTCATATAAAATACTGTGCAGTACCTTGTTCGATACCGGCTTTTCCAATACATTTGCAATAATATCCGATGTCGTTTCTACAATCGGAATGACTTTTGTGGCTCCTGCCATTTTCAGTTTATCTGAATTTTCTTTATTTGATGCAATCGTTATAATTGTCAGGTTTTTAAAACTTGAACGCAGTGATATCGTTAAAAATATATTTTCGGAAGGGTCTTCCAATGCACAAAAAGCTATTGAATTTTCAATATCGACATTGTTTTCTATATCTTCCCACTCATCACTTAAATCAAAAAGTTCCACATCATACAAACCCTCTTTTTTATCATTGTCATCCAAAGAGTACACTTTGATGCTGTTGTATTTGTCTTTTACATTTTTAATTATTTCATAGGCGTATTTATTGTGTCCAAATATCAATGCTGTAGTTTTAGTCATCATGTACTCTTGTATGCAAATATTTTTCAAATTCTTTAATATACACCTGATATCCAATGACCAAAAGATAATCTCCGGCCTCCAACAAAGTGCTGTCTAAAGGGTTAAAATAAAAACGGTCTTTTTCATGCTTATACACGCCAAGCAAAACGATACTGTAGTGTTTATTGTTCAAATCTCCGACTGTAGGAAAGTTTTCTACAATTCTTTTGGTGATGCCGATCTCATCGATAATTACATCAGAATCCTCACTCCTAAGCTCATGAATCACTTCAAAAGCAACAGGCTTTCCTACCAGCTCTTTCGTTATAAGTCCCACAAGCTCCTGAGGATAAACTATTTTATTGATGCCTACAAACTCCAGTTTGTTACGGTTTGCATCATTGTTTAACAAAGACAAAATCATAACATCTTTGTTTAAAGACCGTATAGTCAAAGCGGCATAAACATTGTCTACATCATTTTCACGCAGACACAGCACTCCTTTGAGTTGTTTTTTCATATCTATGTTGAGTTTTTCATAGCTTTCTTTATTGCCGGGATTATAATTTAATGTAGTATACCCGTCCAGTTTTGCATTTTCCACCCTTTGGGTATCTTCATCAAGAACGATAATGTTATGCCCGCTTTTTGAAAGTTTTCTGGCAACTTCCCTGGCAACATTTTCATATCCGCATATCAAATAAAATTTTTTTAGTTTGGCAATATTTTCAATTGTTTTTATCTCTTTGATCTCTTCAAGCTTCTCGGTAAAAGCAGAAACAAACAAAGATGTAGTAAATGCCAGGACAGCTATACCGGCAATAATAACGAGAATAGCTACAAAACGCCCTTCACTTGTTACCGGTGTTATATCGCCATAGCCTACTGTGGAAATTGTAACTATCGCCCAGTAAAGTGCTTCAAAAAGAGTATCAACAGGAGAGTCTGCCCTGTTGCCTTCCATAACATAAATCAAAACAGAAGAGATAAAAATAACGACAAAGGCAAAAATACCAAGCGTAAAAAACTCAAACTTTTTTGTTGCAAGAACAGAACTCAGTATTTGCAAACTTTTGGCATACCGAAAAAGTTTAAAAACCCTAAAAAGAATAAATATACGCAACAGTCTCAATTCATGGAAAAACGGTAAAATTGCAAGAAGATCTATAATGGCTTTTGGTGATGCCATATAGCTGAGTTTTACTTTTGCGATCTCTTTAAACGCCTTGTAAAGATTAACCTCTCGAAGCAAAAATGTATCATGTTCCGCTCGTTTGACAATAATTTCACTGACACTGCTGTTTACCCACAAACGCAACATATACTCTATAAAAAAAATGATAGAAATTACATAATTGCTAAAAAACATCAGGTAGTCATTTACATGATGTTTGACTTCCCGAATTAAAACACCCACACTTATAAAAATAAGCAGAATCATAAAGATATCTATATATCTTTTATATTTGCATTTGTCATTCTCTAAAATATTGTAAAAAAAGTTTTTAAAAGACTGATACTTTTTTGAGGTATTTAAAAAATAGGCCGCATCAAGTATCAAACTTTTTATCATAGAAGTTAACCCAGTTTAGCTTTAAGAATTTCATTGACAACCTGTGGATTTGCACTTCCTTTGCTTGCTTTCATCACCTGACCGACAAAGAAACCGAAAAGTTTCTCTTTTCCGCCTTTGTACTGGGCAACTTTATCCTCATTTGCATTGATAATTTCATCACACATCGCCTCGATTGCTCCGGTATCTGTAACCTGTTTGAGTCCGAGTTTGTCAATTGCACTGTCAACATCTACAGTTTCATTCTCCATTAAAAAATCTAAAACTTCTTTCGCCGCTTTACCGCTGATGGTTTTATCATCTATTCTTTTGACCAAAAATCCAAGCTTTTTTGCATCTACCGGAGAGTTCGTTATATTTATCTCCCCTTTGAAACGGGCAGGCAACTCCACAGTCAGCCATGTAGTAGCCGTTTTTGCACTCACCCCTTCCTCTTGCAGCATTGTTTCAAAAAAGTTTGCCGTCTCCACGGCAGAAGTGATTACCATAGCATTGTATTTATTCATACCGTATTCATTCACAAAACGCTCTTTTTTTGCATCAGGCAGTTCGGGAATTTGTGTATATTTTTGCATCATTTCATCTGTTACAACACATTTGAGCAGATCAGGTTCCGGAAAATATCTGTAATCAGCCGCTTCTTCTTTTCCTCTCATAGAACGTGTTTCCTGTTTTACAGGATCAAAAAGACGTGTCTCCTGACAAATCTCTTCTTCATATGTTCCATCTTCCCATGCATCAATCTGACGAGCCACTTCAAGCTCTATAGCACGCTGAATAAATTTAAAAGAGTTGATGTTTTTAATCTCGACACGGGTATACAGCTTTTCATCTCCTTTAGGACGGATAGAGACATTTACATCCACTCGAAAAGAGCCCTCCTGCATGTTTGCATCCCCTATATCCAAATAGCGGATAATCGAGTGAAGCTTTTTCAGATAAAGAATCGCATCTTCAGCACTGCGCATATCCGGTTCACTTACAATTTCGAGCAAAGGTGTTCCGGCACGGTTTAAATCAACTTTTGAAATATTGCCGTCATGGATGTTTTTACCGGCATCAGCCTCTATGTGTGCCCGATTGACACGAATCGTTTTGTGTGAACCGTCCTCAAAATCAATTTGCAGTTTCCCGTGTTCCACTATAGGCGTATAGAGCTGCGTAATTTGATAAGAAGAGGGAGAATCCGGATAAAAATAGGATTTTCTGTCAAAATAAGAAACTCTGTTAATCGTAGCGTCAAGGGCTGTACCGAGCATTATGGATTTATGTATAACTTCTTTGTTAAGCACAGGAAGTGCACCGGGCAGTGCCAAACAGGTCGGACAGGTATTTGTATTTTGCTTATGGTTAAAACTCGTAGGACACGAGCAAAAAAGTTTCGTTTTTGTATTTAATTGTACGTGGACTTCAAGACCGATAACTACTTCAAACATAAATTTCCTTGTGAAAATAAATTAATTGTTCTTATTTTAACCAATGTATGCTTTAAAGGACGTTATGAAGTGACTTGAGTATAGATTTCTTCTAAGAGTTCGGTTTGTTTTTTCGCTTCCTGCAGTCGCTGTTTATTGACTAAAAAAGCATCGATTGCGAGAATAAGAAAGAGTGAGATAAAGATATATACCATCGTGGTAAAAATCGCTATTACGATTCCGAAATTGATAAATATCTTGAAAGTAAACAGAGCACCGAACAATACTATTGCCCATGATGCTCCAAGCAAAAAGCTTATAATTTTTTCATAAATGTCTTTTTGCATTGAGAGAAATTAGATAGTCTCATCGACAAGTAATGAACCACCAAGGTAAACATATGTAAGCATCATAAAGATAAACGCCTGCAAAAATGCCATAAATGTCAACAGAGCAAACGGAACAATCGGCAATATCCAAGGAGCAAGCATCAATATTACCATCAAGAACATATCATCCCCTTTTACATTTCCAAAAAGACGGAATGTCAAAGAGATAATACGGGAGATATGAGACACAATCTCAATCGGGAACATTAACCAGTACAGCCACCAGACAGGTCCAAGAAAGTGCTTGAGATAAAGCAGCAGACCATGCTCTTTAATACCAACATAGTTGTAATACACAAATACAGTTATAGCAAGAGCCAAAGGCATTTCCAACATTGCTGTAGGCGCTTCAAATCCTGGGAATATTCCAATAATATTTGCAATTCCAACAAACAAACCGATAGTTGCTACCAGTGCAACATATTTACGGGCATGCAATCTGCCCATTACATCTGTACCCATAGACCATACACCCTGCACGTATGCTTCCATCAGGTTTTGTGTCCCTTTGGGTACAAGTTGTAAATTTGACATAGCCACTCTCGCTAAGATTAAAGCTATACCGGCTGATAGCAACATGTGACTCATAAAAATAAACGTTTTATCTTCTGAGATAAGTCCGAAAAAAGTAAACAGTTCACCCATAGGTGTGCTCCCTTGTCTTTAAATATTGACGCAATTATACTCAAAGTTGCATTAAATTATTCTAAGTTTTGTTATAATCATCCCAAGAATATTTTAATCGAGGAGGATTTCATGAATATTTTAAAATCCGTTACATATATTACATTGAGTGTTTCATTGCTTTTTGGGGCCTCTCAACAGGAAAACAAACAACTGCAGAACATAATAAAAACAGGACAGAAAAGTTCCATGCTGCTGCTAAAAACCTTGGGTTCCAATATGAAAAGAAATATGAAAGCAGGCGGTCCTATGCAAGCCCTTGATTTCTGTACACAAAAAGCCTATACCCTGACAGAGGAAGTGAACAAAAAGCTTCCAAAAGGAGTAACAGTCAAAAGAATCAGTACAAAATACAGAAACCCCGCCAACCAGCCGCAAGGTAATGAACAAGAAGTTTTGGCATCACTTGAAAAGCTCCAAAGCCTACATGTAAAGCTACCAAAACAGTTGATACAAAAAGTAGATGAACATACATACAAATACTATAAACCATTAGTAATAAACAAACAGGTGTGCTTGAAATGTCATGGAAATATACAGAATGAAGCTTTAGAACGTGCCATTGCCCAAAGATATCCGGAAGATAAAGCACAGCACTACAAGATGGGTGACTTGAGAGGAGCCGTCGTTGTTACGATTAAAAAGTAAATAAAGTAGAGTTTTCTACTTTATTTGGCAAATTCCACAGCCCGACTTTCCCGAATAACATTTACTTTAATTTCACCCGGATACTGCACACGATCTTCTATCTCTTTTGCAATTTCTCTTGCCATCAGAATTGACTCATCATCATTTACCAAAGTTGCATTCACGATGACTCTGACTTCTCGTCCGGCATTAATCGCATATGCCTGTTTTACACCGCTGTGACGCGATGCGATATCTTCTATTTCGGTAACACGCTTTAAAAAACTCTCCAGAACTTCTCTTCGTGCACCCGGACGTGCCGCTGAAAGTGCATCTGCAGCACAAACCGCACCACACTCTATGGAGTTGATTTCCTGTTGTCCGTGATGTGCATAGATTGCATTGATGACAACTTCATCTTCATTGTATCTGCGACAAATCTGGGCCCCTAAATCAACATGATTTCCATCCATATCATGCGTCAATGCCTTGCCTATATCATGCAAAAGTCCTGCCCGTTTTGCCAAGATCGGGTCTCCCCCCATTTCTGCAGCCATAATTCCGGCAAGATGGGCAACCTCAAGCGTATGGGCTAACGCATTTTGTCCGTAACTTGCGCGGTAACGCAGTCTTCCGATTAATTTCATAAGTTCCGGGTGCATTACACCGATATTCATTTCTGCTATCAGTTCTTCACCTTCTGCCAAAATTTTGGATTCAAACTCCTCAGAAACTTTTTTAAATATCTCTTCTATTCGCGCAGGCTGAATTCTTCCGTCTTCTATAAGCAACTGCAGTGTTTTTGTTGCAATAGCTCGACGATACAAATTAAAACTGCTCACAAGAATAGCATTTGGTGTGTCATCTATAATGATATCCACACCAAGAAGAGTTTCCAAAGCCTTGATATTTCGCCCTTCTTTACCGATAATGCGGCCTTTGAGTTCATCACTCTCCAAATGAACCAGATTTGTCAATCTCTCAGAAGCAAATTCTCCGGCAAAACGACTCGTTGCCTGTGCCAAAATAAAATTGGCTTTGCGCTCCCCTTCTTGTCTGGCTTCATTTTCATATTTTCTTACAATATGTGCTATCTCGCCACGCGCCTTTTCTTCAATTTTATCAAGAAGAATTTTTTTAGCCTCTTCCTGTGTCATACCTGCACTGTGTTCTATGGTATGGACTGCTTCATCTATTTTCTCTTCATACTTTTTTTTCAGTGAAGCCAGTGATTTTTCATTTCTTTCCAGGTTAACTTTTTGTGCTTTGATTCTGTTTAACTCATTTTGAATGTTTTTTTCTTCATCCTGTATCAAGCGCTTCAGACTTTGTTCTTTGCGTAAAAGTTCATCTTCTCTTTGCGCAAAATCTGCACGTGCACGTTCTTTGGCACTGTCAAAGGCTTTTTGTGCTTCATGCTCTATTTCACGTGCTTTGAGTTTTGCACGTTCCAGAAGTGTCTGTGCTTCATTTTCAATCGCCTTTGCTTTGGCAACCGCCTGTTCAACATATACATCAAAGTTAGCACCGGTTATCTTTTTAGAAATTAAAAAACCAACTACTCCACTTACTGTTGCAATTGCACCACCAAGCAGTATTTCGTTTAACATCTAATAAACCTTTTTATAAAGACCTTAGCTACTCCGTTTACGCAGTGTTCTTGTCGGGGTTATAAGTACATCACATGCCACATCATATGCATCACATATCAAACTGTCTGTGTGACAAAATACCGGTTGTACAAAAATAGTATATGGTTTTTCTTTTAATTTTGCAAAGAAACGATCATACATCCCTTTTCCAAAACCAATTCTCTGTAAATTACCGTCAACTCCCACTGCTGGAACTATAGCTATATCAATTTTATTATTTTTTTTTATTGTATTTCCCGCTTCAAAAATATCAAATTTTTTTTTCTTTAGCGGTAATCTAAATGGTACCATTTTAAAACTTTCGCCTTGCATAAACGGCACAAAAATATCGTGTTTTTTTCTCATTTTTTTAAGCACTTTAAGGATGTCCGCCTCATATGGCAACGGATAAAAAAACAATATTTTCAGTCTTTTGCCGGTTTTAAAATGTTCCAACTCTTTTAAGAGTGCATTATTTATTAAAAAATCTTTATAAAACTTATTGTGTTGTGATGCTTTTTTAATCTTTTGAAGACATATTTGCCTGAAACTGTTTTTTGTAAGAGTCATATTAAATCTTTATCGCTATAATTTTGCATATTTTACACAAATAAACAAACAAAGGCAAAAAAATATATGAGAAACACTCCACTCTTAACTACTTTACTGGCAATCGGATTACTTTTTGGAGCCTGCTCAAAAGAGAAAGAAAACACCCGCCAAGAAGCAAATTCACTCCTTGCAACAAATGAAATCATTTTAACATCACTCGACAACAAACAGCTTGTTGTCGAAAAAGCAGACAATGGACTGCAACTTGAGGGGGCAAAAGGCAAAGTAGTCATTTATGATATATTTGCAACCTGGTGTCCGCCTTGTCAGGCGGAAGCGTCACACCTTGCCTCACTCCAAAAAAAATACAAAGATAAACTCATCATTATTGGGATTAGTGTTGAAAACAATATTCCAAACGAAAAGCTTGAAACATTCAAAAAACAATATAATGCAAACTATACTCTTGTCAATTCAAGTGAAAACTCACGTATCATCAGTGAAATAGCAAAAGAGTTAAAATTAGGCAGAGACTTCGGAATTCCGCTTATGGTTTTATATAAAGACGGTAAAATAATCAATTATTATCAGGGTGCTACAGAAGAAGAGTTTATCGAAAGTGACATTAAAAAAGCGTTAGGAATATAACAATGTTTGGTTTTATAAAAAAATCCCTCAGCAAAACCGTCGCCGCTATAAAAACAGTCGCTCCAAAGAAAAAAATCACTTTTACCAAAGAAGAACTCGAGGACATTTTGCTTGAAGCGGATGTAGAATATGCTTTGGTCGAAATCATTCTCAACGAAATATACCAAGACAAAATCACACGTGAAATTTTGCGTTCCAAACTCTTGGCGACACTGGCATACACCTCTTACAAAGAACCGGAGTTCACACCGCCTTTTGTAGAACTCATAGTCGGCGTCAACGGTGCCGGAAAAACAACCACTATTGCAAAACTCGCTTACAAGTACAAGCAGGAAGGCAAAAAAGTTTTACTCGGTGCAGGCGATACCTTTCGTGCCGCAGCCATCGAACAGCTGACACTTTGGGCAAACAGACTTGACATTCCCATTGTTTCTTCCAAACAGGGACATGACAGCTCGGCAGTTGCCTATGATGCCATAGATTCGGCAAAGGCAAAAGGCATAGACAACGTCATCATTGACACCGCAGGGCGTCTGCACACACAGACAAACCTGGCAAATGAGCTCAAAAAAGTAAAACGCATCTGCGACAAAGCCCACAAAGGCGCACCGCACAGAACCGTACTCATCATAGACGGCACACAGGGCAATTCCGCAATAAGTCAGGCAAAGGCCTTCAATGAGATGATAGGCATAGACGGCATCATCATCACAAAACTCGACGGTACGGCAAAAGGCGGCAGTATCTTCTCCATCGCCTATGCCTTGGAACTTCCTATAATTTACGTAGGCACAGGAGAACAGCCGGAAAATCTCACACCGTTTGACAAATACGAATTTGTAGACGGTCTGCTTGATGCCATTTTTACAGAAGATGCATAACTCTGCTTTTATATTATAGTACTTCATAAAACATACGGATAAAATATGGTTCAAACCATAATTTTATGATATAATATTTATGTTCAAACAATAAAAGGACTTCTAATGCTTCAAACTCTTAAAGATTATCAACTGAACTATTTACGAGTTTTAAAAAGTTCCTATAAGCGCTATATACACAAAAATATAGATTTTTCTCAAAAAATGATAGGTCTCATAGGTGCCAGAGGTGTTGGAAAAACAACTTTCTTATTACAGTATTTACAAGAAAATGATCTGCCTCTTGCTAAAAAGCTTTACTTTAGTGCAGATGCAATAGAAATAGAATCATTGTTTGAGATAGCATACAACTTTTCAAAAGAGGGTGGGAAGCTACTTGTCATAGATGAAATTCATAAATATAAAAATTTTGAAATAGAGCTAAAAAAAATTTATGATATGCTTGATTTACATGTAATATTTTCTGGTTCAAGTGCATTGCAATTAGATAATTCTAAAGGAGATTTAAGCAGACGAGCTGTTCTATACCATATGAAAGGTCTGTCTTTTAGAGAATTTATAGAGTTAAAGAGCTCAAAAAAGTTGCCAACTTTTACATATGAAAAACTTTTTGTCGACCATGAAAATATAGCGTATGAAATATCTTCCAAATTAAAAATTTATGAGTATTGGACGGAGTATCTAAAAATGGGATACTACCCTTTTTATTTTGAAAATGAGGGAAGTTATCTGCTTAGACTCCAAGAGACAATCAATACGGTTATTGAAGTAGATATACCCTCTATTTTTCCGATAGAGTATGATAAAATTATTAAGCTTAAAAAGCTTATAAAATTTGTATGTGAATCTAAACCATTTAAAATCAATATTAAAGAGCTCTCTGTAAAAATAGGTACAAGTGATTACCATACACTCTATAAATATATGGAGTATTTAAAAAGAGGTAAAATTCTTAACCTTTTAAGAGCGAAAACCAAAGGCGATAATATTTTCACTAAGCCGGATAAACTTTATTTGGGAAATACGAATCTTCATTATGCGTATTGCCAAAATATTGAGATAGGTACGATTAGAGAAGTTTTTTTTATGAGTATGTTTGACGATGATGTTCTAAGTGTACCTGCAAAAGGTGATTTTTTAATAAACAATAAATATTTGGTAGAAGTAGGCAGTAAAAATAAAACTTTTAAACAAATAAAAGATATACCAGACAGCTTTGTTGTTGCGGATGATATTGAAATCGGGCACGGCAATAAGATTCCACTCTGGTTGTTTGGGTTTTTATATTAAAATTTATCGTTAAAGCAGGTTGAACATAAGGTAGTAAAAAGGATATTCAATCACAGGGGTGGAATTAGAAGATATGTAACAAAAGAAGAAAATCAAGTTTTTCACTCTCTGAGACATAATCCAAGTTCACAAATGCTTAGAAATGCAGTACACCAAAAACTTCCGAAAGATTTAATAAACAGAATACTTGGACATGAACCTGATAAAGACACTACTACTCAGCAGTATTTTAGTGGGTATAGTGTTAAGGAACTTTTTAAGGGAATTAAGTGGTTGGAGTTTGGAAAATTATAGCTTGATAAATATTTATATTATCAGTTGTATCATTTTAAGCTTTTCTATATATAATTTGTAGGAAGTAGAATAATCTGCAACAGATGTTTGATGTGTCAATATAAAGAGTTGCAAAAATATTATGCAAAAAAAAATTAATACAAAATTACCCCTCTCAATGCCATTAAGTTAAGAAAATAGCTTGATGTTTTCTCGGAACCTAGGTTTTAACCAAGGCCTTAGTCTTGAAAGGCACAAAGCCCGCACTGAAGTACGGGTTTCGAAAAAGCCGCTTAACTTAATGCCATTGGACTACCCCCCCCCTGTGATTGGCTCTTTCTTTTTTATGACAAAATGTCATTTTTTTAATACAAAAATAAAAAATAGATTATAATGTTTTAAATATAAATAAGAGATGATTATTATGGCTAAGAAAAAAGTACTCTTTGAGTGTCAACACTGTGGGCTTACCACACCTAAATGGATGGGAAAATGTACCAACTGCGGTGCCTGGGACAGCTTTGTTGAATTAAACGAGCACCAACAGGAAGTTGTCAAACAGACAAAATCAACGACATCATCATCGGCTAAAGCTGTCAGTATTAATGACATTGTAGAAGAAGAAGTCTATAGATTTTCTTCACTCGACGATGAGCTTGACAATGTTTTAGGAGGAGGCATTGTTCCCGGTTCACTCACACTTATAGGAGGAAGTCCTGGTGTTGGCAAATCAACCCTCTTGCTTAAAGTAGGTTCAAACATTGCATCAACAGGCAAAGATGTACTGTATGTTACAGGAGAGGAATCAGCCGGACAGATAAAACTGCGTGCAAACCGCCTCAAGTCAAACCATGATTCACTCTACCTTTTAAGTGAAATACGACTTGAGCAGATTTTGGTTGAACTTGAACACAGAAAATATGATTTTTTGATTATTGATTCTATTCAAACTATTTACTCGGAAAACATCTCTTCTGCTCCGGGAAGTGTTACACAGGTTCGCCAGATCACTTTTGAATTGATGCGTATTGCCAAAGACAAGGATATAGCCATTTTCATTATCGGGCATATTACAAAAGAAGGCTCTATTGCCGGTCCTCGGGTTTTGGAACATATGGTTGACACCGTTTTGTATTTTGAAGGGGATTCTTCCCAGGAGCTGAGAATTTTACGAGGCTTTAAAAACCGTTTCGGGGCAACAAGTGAAATAGGTGTTTTTGAGATGAAAGCCGAAGGACTTGTGAGTGCCACAGACATTGCTTCACGCTTTTTTAACCGTAACTCCTCTCAAAGCGGTTCTGCACTTACTGTCATTATGGAGGGTTCCCGTCCCATCATTTTAGAAGTTCAGGCGCTTGTGTCAGAATCACACACGCCAAATGCAAAAAGACAGGCAACCGGCTTTGACAACAACCGACTAAATATGCTTTTGGCACTGCTTGAGCGAAAACTGGAGATTCCGCTTTCGGGATATGATGTTTTCATCAATATAACAGGCGGTATTAAAATCACCGAAACAGCAGCCGATTTAGCCATACTCGCAGCAATTATCAGCAGTTTCCGTGATCGTGCCATCTCAAAAGAGACTATTTTTATAGGTGAAGTCTCTCTGGTTGGCGATGTTCGAGAAGTATATGCCCTTGATGCAAGGCTCAAAGAGGCGAGAATGCAAAATATCACCAAGGCACTTGTATCTAAAAAACCACTTGAAAAGACAAGTATAAAAACATTTATAGTCGATGAAGTAACAAAACTTTTGGAGTGGTATTAAATTATACATTTTAAAGTTATATTTGCATAATTTCGTTGTATAATAACTCTATATTTTCAAAAGGCAAAAAATGATAGATGCAGAGTTTAGAAGCGAAGAACGATTTTCAAGATTGTCACTGGCTTACGAATGTGCGAAAGAAAAAGATGATGTATGTGCAAAAATAGAATCAATAATCAATAAATATGCTTTCAAGCCTGACACATATACAACAAAAGTCGCTAACGGAAAAGAAGTTTTGGTTATTGAATTTCATGATGACTGTAATCGTGAAGCCGGACCGATTTTTGAAGAAATAATCAAGTCTCTTGATGTTAAAGTTATTAACTGAAAATAAAAATAATTATTTTTCTGATATACTAACAAAAATAAAACTGTAATTTCAAGGAAGAAATATGGCTGAAGAAAAAGAAACCGAAGAATCCGCACCCGTAGAAAAAAAATCCAGTAATTTGCTGATGATTATTATCATTGTTGTTTTGATTCTTATCATAATTATAGGTGCTGTAGTTGCCTTTTTGTTAATGGGTTCAGATGAAGAAGCAGCAGTCAACAATGCTCCTCAGGCACAGGAAAGAATGGCGGATACACATACAAGCAGAAAGAGTGTATCTAGCAGTTCATTTGACAACAACAGAAAACTGAGTGATATCGGTGTCTTATATCCGCTGGACACTTTTACAGTTAACTTAAAAAGTGATTCAGGAAGAAGATATCTCAAAGCAACAATGTCTTTAGAACTTGATTCTCCCGAGCTCAGTCATGAACTTGACTCAAAAGCACCGGTACTTCGGGACAGAATTATTCGAATACTCAGTTCTAAAACTTTAGAAGAAATCTCTTCCAAAAAAGGCAAACAAAAAGTTTCACAACAAATTATGGATACACTGAACTCTATGATTACTGACGGAAAAATACAAGGTATCTATTTTACTGAATTTGTTATTCAATAATTAATGATTGGTATAGATATCATAAAAGCATCGCGTATGCAGCATCTGATGATGCGGTTCGGCGACAAAGGGCTTCGCAGATTTCTGTCAGAAGATGAGATCAGACTTGTAAAGTCCTACAAAACAGCAGCCGGATTCTGGGCTGCAAAAGAGGCATTTTCTAAAGCACTGGGAACAGGCATAGGTGCCGAATGCTCCTTTTTCGATATGAGAATTTATAAATCGGAAAAAGGCGCTCCACTTTTTGCACTTTCAAAAAAGATCATTGAAAAATTTAAGATTACTGATGTTGCTTTATCGATTACACATGACGGAGACTATGCCATCAGTGTTGTCAATATAGAGTTTTTAAACTCACCCTCCTCCGACAAAATCAAGCAGTTCTAATTTATCATTATCTTTTAAAACTTTTTTATCCCAGTCATTTTGCTTTACGATTTCCATGTTTACTGCCGCTGCCATAACTTTATCAACCAAATCAAGTTCTTTTAGAATTTCCAAGAGTGTTATATCTTCTTTAAAAACTTTGCTGTTTCCATTTACAATTATTTTCATAAAAACTTTCCCAATTTATTTTTTCTATTGCTAAATTATATCTATTTTACTTGAATATACAGGTAATATTTGATATAGCAATCCAAATTTTAAAAAAAGTTAAATAATTATTCTGCGAACTCTAAATACTGATGCTCTGACAAGCGTTTTAATTTATCCAACTTTATAATAAGAATAAATTTTGAATTTCTTCTAAAAATTCACTTTTATTGTGTATAACAGAACCACGAAGGATGATATTATTTAAAATACCTCTTCTGTATGGTGTCAGTTTTTTGTTTTGTGTATCATATATATCTTGTTTATATTGTATTTCATTCGTCAATATCATTATTTTACAGTCATCATCTATAAGGTTGATGAGTGCACTGTATTTATATATAAGTTCAGGTTTGTTATTATTTTTTTTAAATTTACACTCTATCATATGAAGATGATTGTTTTTCATTAAAAGTATGTCAAACTCATTAATAATATTGATGCTATTGTTAAACGGTTGCTTTACAATTGTACCAACTTCTATATCATCAAATGGAAGTTCTTTTATTAATAGATAAATATAATATTCAAAAAGTCCTCCCGTAATTAAAGGACCGTCATTAACAATATCAATTTTCATATTTTTTATTAGTTGATAAGCCCTTGGATACCTATTTGTTTGTAAAGATTTTTGTTGACTTATATCTCTGTTTAAGCGTTCAAGTTCATTAGAGTACGTATTAAAAAGTTCAAGGATTTCATATTTATACTTGTGTGCAAACTCTTTATTTCCTCTTTGTTCAACGGTAAACCCCTTAAGTTCAAAATGTTCGACTATAGAGAGTGAATTTTTCAATGTAATGTTTTGCATACCTTTTTTTGTTATCAGGTTGTAACTGTTCTCATACATATCATAACTTAAAAAATTACCACCACGTTCTAACAGTCCCATAGCAAGAAGCAGACCAATATTTGCCAATCCATCTGTAATATTAAGATAAACTTGAGACATTTCCGGTTCTATTTCTTCAATTCTTTTAATAAGCCTTTTAATGCTTGCAACAGAATCTTCATCGACGACAAAAGCTTCTGTTGTTATATTAAGTGCCTTTTTTATATTGAATTTTTCAAGTGCTTTAACAATCTGTCTCTGCTTTCTTCTCTCACCAAAAGCATCATCATTAACCACAATATGATGTGTAACTCTCTTTTTTAATTCATTATATAATGGAAAAAGTGAGGAATGAAAATCTCCAATAATTGAAATAAGTAACATAAAATAAAACCTTTCATAAATTTTAGAAAACTATAACTCTTTTTTTGTTTAAAATAAATTAAATTAAGAATATCAATATATAATATTTCCTCCAATTTTAAACGGAATAAAATACATGAAAAAAGACTATGATAAAACACTGACACGACTTGTAGGTATTCTTACAAAACTCTCTAATGAAGAGATGCCAACCTCCAAAGAGTTAGCAGATGAATATAATGTAAGTATGCGAACAATTCAAAAAGACATAAAAGAACGACTTCATTATTACCCAATAGTAAAAGACAATGAGCATAGATTTCGATTTGAGTACGGTTATTCACTTAAACGTACAACTTTGACAAATGATGAGATGGTGTTTTTAAATCTTGCCCTTACACAGTTTGAAAATGTAGATGATATCGATAAAATAAAAGATAGCATCTATAAAAAAATAATAAATAAAAACTTTTATTCGCCCTATTTTATCAAGCAGGCTGATCTTGAAGATTTAGATATTGAATCACCTTTCATATCGGAACTTGAGCAGATTATAGAAGATAAAAAAATTGTATACATTACTTTTACAAATCAAAAAAAAGAACTTGAACTTTACAAAATCGCTGCTTTTGATGGTTTTTGGTATATTTTAGCAAAAGATATCGAGGAGCAAAAAGTAAAAGTATTTCGTCTTTCAGACATCAAACATATAAAAAAGACAGAAAAATATCATCATACGAGTAACAAGTATATAGAAGAAGTTTTAGGTCGTGTACACTCCGCTTTTTTTGAAGATGGAAATTCTTTTGAGGTTGAAGTAAAAGTATATAAAGAAATTGCTATCTATTTTAAAAATAGAGAATTTTTAGAATCTCAAGAAATTTTAGATACTTATGAAGATGGTTCTTTGCGAGTAAAATTTTGTGTAAGTCATGATGAAGATATTGACAATATTATAAAGTCATGGCTTCCGCATATTGAAGTACTAAAACCAAAGAGGTACAAGGATAAATTACTAAATGAGCTGCAAAACTACATAAAAAATTTAAAAACGAATTAATGGTGTCGTTTATGCTGTATATAATTTTATAAATGAAAAAAAAGGTTGAAAATATGACAAAAATCGTAGCAACAATGGTAATGGGAATTGTAATTACAACCAGTGCACAGGCAAATAATGTATATAGCAATACAAATCGTATTTGGTTTAATAATACAGCTCTTAGTAAAGTAAAAATAGGAGGAGGAGTAGATAACTCAAACCTCTATATAGGTATAGATTGGATGACACCTTCGCAAAAAGGTTTTAGTATTGGACTTGGTACTGATTATTTAAACTATGCAGGACCAAAGAACAGTTCACAAACTTATGGAAGTATATATACTTTTGGTGCTGAACTAAAAGTTGCTTATGACATTGGTGAATTAAGTGCCGGGTATTTTCCTGTTCAACTTAAAGCAGGGTATGGCTATGGAGTAGCAAGGATTAACACATTAAACAAATGGGGTACGAACTACAGTGTAGCAGCAGAAGTAAATGTTTATAAAGGAATGGGCATCGGTATCGCACATCATTGGCAAGATACTGATATGATTAATTTTGATGATACTGTTGTCTATTTTTCTATAGCTTATTAAAAGTATAACAATGGCACAAATCTTTTTACTTGGTGGAAATGATCTTGAAATGATAGAAATAAAACATCTGCTGGAGCAATCCGGCAAGTGTTTTTACGATAGAGAACTCACATGGGGTGCAAAACTCAGTGACTATAAAGATATCTTCAATGATACAGATACCTTTATAGCCATTGAATTACAAGAAGATATAACACCACCAAAAAATTACAAAACTATAGATCATCATGGAAAATTTTCGCAAAGAGAGAGTTCACTTCAACAGTTGGCAAAAATACTTGGTTTAGATCTTAATCGATGGCAACAACTCGTAGCGGCTAATGATGCACACTATATCTCAGGTCTTAAACAACTCTGTGCAACACCAGAAGAAATAGAAAAGATTCGCAAAGCAGACAGAATAGCTCACGGTGTTACTTTAGAGGATGAAGCAGCAGCCAAACAATCACTCCAAACTCTAAACGGTCAAAATATTATCTACTCCCACACATCACACTTTAGTACAATTTCAGACAGAGTTTGCAATGAATTTACACACTATGTCATCTATAATGATGAAAAAATTGTTTTTTATGGCTATGAAATAAAAAAAGTTATAGAGTTTTTACATAGAAATAAAATTGATGATAGTAATTACTATTTTGGTGGCGGAGAATATGGATTTTTAGGGATTATAGAGGGAACTTTGTCAGGAAAAGAGATACAAAAACTAATAAAGGAGTTTGAAAATATGCAAAAGCAAAAAGAGATTATCAGTTATCATACGTTTATGTTGCCTTTTACATTCAAAGGAGCATTTCAAAAAAAAGAAAGCTGGATCTATAAACCATATGCTGTTGAAAACCGTGAGACATACAATGAGTACCTTTACTTCTACAAACATGTTCAAGAAGCTCTTTTTAACAAAAAAGGAGAAGGAGACTCTTTTTCTGACTACTATGAATATAAAATACAAGAAGGTATATATGTTATTGATTGTAAAAAAGGAAAGTATACACTTGAAATTGACGGTATCTCTTTACGTACTTTTCAAACAGATGTCGCCATTTTAACATTTAATCTGATCAACAAAGAGTATGGCAATCCTCAAGATATTTTAGCAATTAATGACTATGGCAGAAGAATATATCCTCCATTTTTAAACCTGGAAAAAGGTTTACAAGGGACAAAAGAGGTTCTTTTGGCAAATGCACTTACATTGCAACTGCAAGGGGAAGACCCTATAGAAGAAAATTTTTGCCGTTTTGAAGAAGTAAAGGATCATGATGCTGAAGACCTTTTGCCATCTTTTATTAAAATTCTTATAAAGAAGAATTTTTCTGAACAGAAAATTAAACCAATCATAGATGACAGAATGTTTCTACTTTCTCAGTACCACAATGATGACATAGTAAATAAACTAAAAGTATTTGATGAGGACAAAAATGAATATGCGTATGCAAAGAGTGATTTTTGGTATGAGTATCTCTTTGTAGATGGTAACGGTAAAACCTGTCAAAGCAGACATATGTGTCAAAAACTCATCACTGAGTCAAGTTATGATAGATGGATAGAATCAGGAACCCTCTTTGGCATCAGCCGTTACTCTTTTGTATCGCTTACAGGAAAGGAATTTGGGAATAATATACTCTTGGGGCATACACGTACAATCTACTTTCAAATGTTTACACTTTTATTGGCCTACCGTGCAAGTATCATTAAGTTTTCAGATGAGATACAAAATACAACAGATAATAAGAACAGAGATTTGTCACAATCAACAAGAAAACTCTATAAAAAGTACTTAAATTATTTAAACAAACTCTACTTTAAAGAACTTACGGCACAAGATCAGGGCATAGAACTTTATAACCAAGCAATGCAGATAATGGAAATTCCAAAATATATGCACGATCTTGACAATGAGATGAATGAGTTACATACGTTTGTAGAAATGATTGAGGAGAAAGAAACAACAAAGACAATGAATAAGCTTACAGAGCTTGGAACTATATTTTTACCGGGAACATTCATAGCCGGTATGCTTGGTATGAATGTACTTCCTGCCGGTATTTCTGGATGGCTGTGGAGCGGAGTTACATTTCTTGGTATTTTCTATGTAACAAAGAAAATTACGCAACGCTATAATATTAATCTTAAAACATTTTTCACATCACCAAAAAAGGAGCATCATGAGTAAATTTAAGCGCGAGTTCACTCTCAAACAACACACCCCCATCATTCACTTTCAAAGTGAACAAAACGGGGCGACATTAAGAGCTACGGAATTAAAACCAAAATTTGATCGGTTTTTATTGGAAAATGTAAAAGGTTTGCCTTATATAAAAAATATAAATGGGCATAAATCATTAGATTATAAGGTGAAGATAGAACCTAATCTTGCATCGAGTAAAAAAATAGAAAAAGGATCTCTTTTTTTTGGGAATATTGGAGATGGTAAAGAAAAAGAGTACAAAGAGTACACAAAACCTTTTAAAATAGTCTTTTTAAGCTTCCTACCAGAGATTTTAGATGCTATCGATAATAATTTCGAGGCATTTTTGGCAAATACCAACTTTGGAACAAGGCAAAGTAAAGGGTATGGAAGTTTTTATTTAGCAAATAAAAAATTCAATCAAGATTTAGTCCTAGAAAAGGTTTATACTTTTTCATCAAAAGATTGGGAAAAAAATGTAGGGCTGTTTTATCAGTTTTTAAGACAAGGTATAAATCTTTCAATGCGCCCATCAAGTCCTTTTTATACAAAACCAATTATCTTTGCATATGCTAAAAGTAAAGGATGGCAATGGGAGAAAAAAAGCATAAAAGAGAAATTCTTTGCAAACAAGCTTCAAGAACAACAAAACAAACATCAAAGTGATGTTTTACTGTTTTCATCAGACAAAAAACTTCTCTTACGTGATCTTTTTGGACTTTCATCTTCTCAAGAGTGGAAAAGTTATAATGTAACAATAGAGAAAGAGCATCAAGACATAGAACGTTTTCAATCACCGATAACGTTTAAGATAGCAGACGAAAGAGTCTATTTCTGGGCAGATAAAAGTGTCCAAAAATTACTTGATCAAGAATTCACTATCAAAGTAAAGAGAAAAGGAGATCTAAAACTCTCTACTCCAAAAAGTTTCAGCTTCGATGATTTTTTTGCTTTTGCTTTTCGCCTTAATTTAGAGACATATATTGAGAGTAAATATCATAAAGCAAATGAGTATGCTGTACTTAAAAAAATATTTAATGAAATAAAGGCTGGCTTATGAAATATATAGGACTAACAATAGGACCAATTTATAAAACACTGAAAAAAGCCAAAAAGCCAAAAGAACTTTTTAGCAGCAGTTATATTTTCTCTTATATTATGAAAGAGATAGTACAAAAATTTAAAACAAGAAAGTTTATTACTCCATATGTAAATGATGATGTATTTAAAATAGATAAAGTTGGATTATTTCATGATCGCTTGATTTTTAAATCACAAAAAGGTGATGCTGAAGCGTTAGAGCGTTGTATTGATGAAGTATTAAATGATGTCGCTCAAAAACTTGCTGTTTCTTTTGAAAATGTTAAAAATTATTTACAAATTCACTTCATTGAAAAAGAGTTGAGTGCAGATGCAAACCCTATTATAAAGCTTACTCCGTATCTTGATACCAAGGAGCTTATGTTTGAAGTAACACAAGATGAAAGTTTTGCAAATGCTCTCAGAAGAAAAAAGGGTGATAAAGATAACTTTCTTACAGAGGGAAAAAATATAGTAGATGATATTAAAAAACTTTGCTATCATAATTACTACTGTATTGTTCATGCAGATGGTGATAAAATGGGAGTGGCAATAGAAAAACCAGAAAATATCTCTAAAGTTTCCCAAGCACTCTTTCACTACTGCCAAAATGCACATGAAAGTGTTAAAAAATTTGGCGGACAGACAATATTTGCCGGTGGAGATGATTTACTCTTTTTCGCTCCGGTTATAGGTAAAGATAAAAGTACAATTTTTAATCTTTGTGACAAGATTGCACAAGACTTCAGTACCAATATTCCCGAAGCAACATTAAGTTTTGGTATCTCCATCAACTATGTTAAATTTCCTCTTTATGAGGCACTTGAAAACTCAAGAAAACAACTTTTTGCAAAAGCAAAAACAGAAGATAAAAACAGTGTCGCTTTTCAAGTCACCAAACATAGCGGACAAAGCTTTGAAACAATAATTCGCAAAAACGATACAGAGGTATATCAAAAGTTCTTAAAACTGATGACAACACTTGAAGATGAGCAAAACAACAGTAACTTTTTACATTCCCTGCACCATAAAATAAAGAGTTACAAAACAACATTAAATGAAATTTTACATAATGAAAAAAAATTACATAACTTCTTTGATAACTATTTTAATGAAGCTGGGCATAGTGAATACAAAGATTTTTTTGATGAACTTGTATCATATATGGCTGCTTCAAAAGATCTAAATCAGGTCTATGCAACGCTCCGTTTTATGAAGTTTGTAAAAGGAGATAAATAATGAAATATCTTATAACACTAAAAGCACTTGAACCTTTCTTGTTTGGTGGTGAAGATACTTATGGAACACTAGGGGATAAAACAAATGGCACATATCTGGTAAAATCACGTCAATTTCCACAGCAGAGTGCACTTTTGGGAATGCTCAAAAAAGAGATTATGACACAAGCAGGTGTACTCACTCGTAAGATAAGAGGAGAATGGATTGATAAAAAAGATAAAGAAGATGCAAAAAAGCTTACCGGCACGCAAAAGTTTGATATCTTAGCAACACAGACACAAGATTTTGGTGTTATTAAAAGCCTGTCGCCACTCTTTTTAATGAACGAAAAAAAATCATTTATAAAGAAAGTAGATATAGACAGCTACTCTTATAAAGATGGTCTCCTCAAAGGATACAATCCAAAAAAAGATATTTATGATAATTTTGTTTCAACAAAGACGCATACAAAATTATCTAGCAGTGATATATTTCAACCAATCCAACAAACAGGTAACAAAAAAAACGGTGGAGACAATTCACTCTTTAAAAAAACAACGTACCTGCTACGGGATAATTTTGTTTTTGCTTTTTATCTTGATGTTGATTTCGAACTAAAAAGTAGTCTTATAACTCTTGGGGCAGATAGAAGTAAATTTCTTATGCAGGTAAAAGAGTCTTCAGACAGTGTGCAATATGAAGATAAAAACGGTTACTTGACACTTTTAAGTGATGCCTATATTACACTTGAAAATATTGCACAACATTGTGACTTTGCTGTGACAAGTGAAATAAGTTTTCGAACTTTACAAAACAAAAAACATGTAACACAGCACAATAAATTTCAAAAAAGTAAAAAAGTAAATCTTTATGAAAAGGGCTCTGTCTTCATTAACCCTTCTCAAGATTTACTGCAAAACCTCAACAACACAAACTGTCAAAAAATTGGCTTAAATATATATTCATACAAACAGGGAGATAAATAAAATGAAAATAGAACTTTATAAAATCAATACACTCAGTAACTTACATGTAGGTAGCGGAGATATAAACTTTGACATTATTGACAACCAGGTACAAAGAGATGCTATTACAAATCTTCCAAATATTAACTCTTCTAGTCTCAAAGGTGCTTTTCGTGAAGTATTTTCATCTGAAAATGGTTCTAAAGCCCTGGTAGAGTATATCTTTGGACCTGATAATATTTCAAACGATTCTCATCAAACAGGAGCATATAGTTTTTTTGAAGCACAAATACTTACACGTCCTGTTCGCAGTAATGTAAAAGCATATTTTAATGCAACTTCCCCTTTAGTTATTCAAAATTTCTTAGAAACAATTGAAAATTTCAATATTGATTTTGATGCAGAAACAAAAAAAGTATTGCAACGCTTTGCTGATTTAAAAGTACAAAAGAGTTCACCACTGATTTTTCAAAATATAAAAAATGCTATTTTGGAAGATGACAAAGCAACTGTCAGTAACTTTGATACAACAGTTTTAGAAAAATTTTTAGGAAAAAATTTAGCACTTTTTGATGATGCTGACTTTAAGCAACTAGAACTTCCTGTATTAGCTCGTAACGCCTTAGAAAATGGAATAAGTCAAAATTTGTGGTATGAAGAGGTCGTTCCGAAAAAAACACAGTTTTTCTTTTGTATTGCAAAACCTGATAATATTGATGAAAAAGATGCCAAAAAGATAGCAGGCTTTGAAAATAGATTTCACAATGAGGGTTCTATAGTTCAATTTGGTGCCAACAAATCTATAGGTTATGGCTTTTCTAAAGTAACAAGGATTTCATAATGAGTAAAAAAAATATTGAAAAGCATATACCAAAAGCTATAAAAGTTTTAGAACGTACATTTGAAAATGGTGTTATTCCATCAGCATACAATGGCTATATATCTTCTTTTGGTGCGAGTGTGATTCAGAGTGGTTTAAAGCCGACACTTGCACTCTTTGAAAACACAGATGCAAACACTAAAGAGGACAAAAGTTATTTAACAAAGATTATTTTACAGATACTAGATCAAGATACACAGGAGAGTTCTTTGTTAAAGTATATTCTCCCAAAACAAAAAAATGAAGCATATCTCAAACAACAGATATTGGATATTGCTGTAGCTGTGAAGCTAAGCATAAGAACATTTAAACTCAAAAAAGGTGAATAACATGGGTGCAAATATTGGATGGCTCTTTTACAAAGAGTATTTTAAAGATATCAACTATGCAGATATATCAGACGCTAAAAATGAATCTTTGATTCAGCAAAAAGTAGATAATATCATCAAACAAAAGCCAGAGTTAGAATCAAAAGATTTTTTGGGAAATATCCACTTTACGGCAACAACCACCTACCCTGGACTTTTGCTTGGAAGTGGTAATGCCCATGAACTTCCAAGTATTAAAGGACAGGCTATCTTAGGTTTCTCTTTTGACTATACAAC
Organism: Sulfurimonas sp. NWX367; assembly: GCF_039667065.1. Lineage (NCBI taxonomy): Bacteria > Pseudomonadati > Campylobacterota > Epsilonproteobacteria > Campylobacterales > Sulfurimonadaceae > Sulfurimonas > Sulfurimonas sp. NWX367. Next base: position 649,686 of record NZ_JALCZM010000001.1, read on the forward strand.
AGGTCTCCCGGTAATTGCTGGTTCTTCCGTAAAAGGGGTACTTAGAAGTATTTTTAAACATAAAGAATATATTCAGGAATTACTTGAAGATAAAACTGTTGATATAGAAGCACTTGAGCGTGAAATTTTTACCAATGGCGATATTTTTTTTGATGCAACTGTCTCAAAAAGCGGACGCAATCTTTTGGGTGATGATTTTCTAACACCACATGATGAAAACGGATTAAAAAATCCCATACCGCTTCGCTTTATAAAAGTGATGCCGGGCGTAACTTTTACATTTGAGTTTAAACTCAAAGATGGCATTATTACAAAAGAGCAAAAAGCACTGCTTTTTGCCAATATCCTGGCAGACAGAGGTATAGGAGCCAAAACAAATGTAGGCTATGGGCAGTTTGAGGCGAACCTTGCACAAAAGGCAAAAAATCAGATTCAAGATTATCAAGAAGAGCTTAAAAAACAAGAACTTGAGCGGAAAGAGAAAGAAGAACAATTACAAAAAGAAGCAGCTCTTTCTGCGCTTGACTCAAATGTAGAAAAAATTAAAGTGAGCATCGCAAACTATACTAAATCAGATACAAAACTGATTTTTGAGACTATAGAACTGTATGAACTTGCAGTCGATGAAAAAAATGAACTTGCTGACTTTCTTGAGAGCCATATAGGTCCAAAACCTACACCAAAAAACAAAGCGCCTATTAAATGGGCGATAAAAGTTTATGAACTTTTGGGAAGATAGTTTATGTTTACGAAGCCACTTGAGTATATCTTTTTGCCATCAGCACTTAAAAGTGCTTATGAAGAGATAAATAAAAATGCAAGCGGTATTGATGAAATACATTTTAAAGAGTTTGAAAAGGAGTTTGATGAAAAGATCAATAAACTTTCTAACAAACTCTTAAAAGGAGAGTTCTCTCCTGAACCGTTAAAGCAGATAGAGATAGAAAAAACTGATTCTGACGAGAAGCGCCCCATTGCCCTGAGTGCAATTAAAGATAAAATAGTACAAAAAGTTCTTTATAATAATCTCAATCCTTATTTTGAAAATAAATTTAATGACAAATCATATGCTTACAGACCTGACAAATCAACCATGAAAGCACTCAACCGAGTAACTGACTACATAAATAAAAAATACTTTCATATTCTCAAAAGTGATATTGACAATTTTTTTGAAACTATAGATCATGACATATTATTAAATCTGCTAGAAACAGAGATAGCAGATAAAAAAATTCTCAAGTTAATTTCCTTGTTTTTAAAGACAGGTGGTTTTAAAAATATGGAGTATGATGATCATCTCCAAGGTGTGCATCAAGGTGATATACTTTCTCCTTTACTCTCAAATATCTATCTCAATCAAATGGATATATTTTTAGAAAAAGAGCAACTGGTTTTTGTGCGTTATGCAGATGATTTTGTTTTATTGTTTCAAAAGAAAAATGATGCCTACAAAGTCTTGAAAAAATTAAAAGAATTTCTAAAAACACTGAAACTTTCTCTTAAAGAGAGTAAAACAAAAATTGTTCATATAAGCGAAGGCTTTACATTTCTTGGCATCTCTTTTATAGGAAGAAATCGATTTGTAGCAGAACAAAGAATAGTCCGCACACTGCAAAAAATAAAAAGCATAGCCAACACATCAGCTGGTTTTTATACTTATTCAGAAAATATAAACAGCTACTTAAGAAGTCTAAAAAACTATTATCTTAAAATTATACCCGAGCATAACCAGCAACATCTTATGCTACAAAATGCTTTGATTGAAAGTGTTTCACATAAGGTATATCTCAGTAAAACAAACAAAACAGTAAAGACGAAAAAAGTATTTAAAAATTTCATATCCGAGATTCGTTTTGAAATACTTTTTGATAAGACTGAAGCAAACTCTGCAAGAGAACTTGCACTTGCAAAAGGCTATGAAGAGTACAAAGCAAATAAATCCTATAAAGCTTCTACAAAAATCATCAACAAAAAGAAAAATATATATGCTAAAAAATTTGCAAACGAGGCAACGTTACATATAAGTACGCCGGGACTAATGCTTGGTATTTCAAAAAATAAGTTTGTTGTAAAAGAATATGGCAGAGTAAAAGAACGTTATCCTCTTAATAGAGTTCAACGTATCATTTTAGAAGGGAAAGGTTTTACCATAAGCAGTGATGTTTTTAAAAAATGTGCCCAAAACAATATAGGCATAGATTTTATAGACACAAAAGCATTTCCTTATGCAACTTTTACAAGCTATAATGCTGCATCTACGCAGATATATACAAAGCAATCTTTACTACTGCAAACAAAAACACATATTTTATTAGCGCAAGCTTTTATAAAAGGAAAGGCAAAAAATCAGTTAAATTATCTGAAGTATATGAACAAATATCATAAGATATTAGACAAAGAAATAAACACGATGCAAAAAAATTTCCTTAAAATAAAGACAGCTGAATCAATAGAGTCTCTGATGGGTATAGAGGGTGCTATTTCTGCATCGTATTGGAATGGTGTTCGTTTGTTACTTGAAGTTCCTTTTGAAAAACGCATAACACAAGGTGCAAGGGACATTGTAAACAGTTCGCTCAACTATGCCTATGCAATTTTATACGGAGAGGTACAGCGTGCACTTCTTACAGCGGGCTTGAGTTTAAATATCTCATTTTTACATACTTTAGACGGTAACAAACCTACACTTACCTTTGATATGATTGAAGAGTTTCGAACGTTTATTGTCGATAGAGTGCTAATCTCTATGCTCAATAAAGATGAACCTCTCAAATTAGGGACCGATGGACTCTTAACAAAAACAAGCAGACAACTTTTGTCTCGTAATATCAAAGAAAAACTAGGAAGCTATACAATGTGGAAAAAAGAGTCAAGAAAAGTAAAAAACATCATACAAACACAGGCATATCTTTTAGCTAAGGTAGTAAAAGGCGAAGAGAAAAAGTATAAACCTTTTATAGGAAAGTTTTAATGAAGTATGTGATAAGCTACGATATTGCTAACGATAAACATCGTACAAAACTATCTACCCTTTTAGATAAATATGGAACGCGCGTTAACTACTCTGTATATGAATGTGAACTCAGTCAAAGACAATTCGATAAACTGCTGTATGAAATAGAACTTAAAAAGTTTATAAATAAAAAGTATGATTCGTTACGGTTTTACTATATTCATGAAAAATCAGTTGGGCGTTGTTTTGAATTTGCAAACAGAGCAGAACCCTTTGAATATGAGGAGATGTTTATTTAAAACAGTATAAAATTCTCTTGCGAACTTTTTTCAGCGTATTTTAGAGGCTTACAAAAAAAATCAGTTGAAAAAAGTTCGTAAAAGTCAGATGTTTTACTTTTTTCTAACTTGATTTGCGAACTTTTAGTTTTTTTTTAGTTTGAAACCCTTTGTTTAAAGTGTTCTAAAACTAAAACAATCCTGAAAGTGAGATGATCGTATTTTTTGAGAAAAACATTAAATAATTTGCGAACTTTTTGAAAGATACAAACCTCGTAAAACAGGCGTTTTTTGACTTTTTACTGTTCAAACTTCAAAGTTACATTTTGTAAAAAGAGGGGGATTTTCGAATTTTTTTGATAATATTCCTAATCATCGCTTGTGTAACTCTTCCAAGAAAGGGTATAATACTCATCCATATAGCCATTTTAGGCTATCCATCTCACCCCGCGTGAGATAGTTATTTCGAGACATTATAGTAAACATAAGCTTTCCCGTCTGGAGATTTTAAGTATCCATCTCACCCCGCGTGAGATAGTTATTTCGAGACTAAAGCACTTCCCAAAACTCTTTTTTGTCAAGGTGTTGTGCTATCCATCTCACCCCGCGTGAGATAGTTATTTCGAGACTTTTCCTCTAGGTAGCTATCTACCGAGTCAGCAGCATAATCCATCTCACCCCGCGTGAGATAGTTATTTCGAGACAGCAGGCGAAAGAGGTTTGCCTCCACAACGTGACCCATATATCCATCTCACCCCGCGTGAGATAGTTATTTCGAGACAATACTGTTTGACGAGGTAAAATCAGATGCATATCATCCATCTCACCCCGCGTGAGATAGTTATTTCGAGACTGAGCAACATTTGATACCGGCAATTTTTCCATTGATCCATCTCACCCCGCGTAAGATAGTTATTTCGAGACCAATAGCAAATGTTATATTAAATGCCTTTTTTGAATCCATCTCACCCCGCGTGAGATAGTTATTTTGAGACTGATGGGAGACATTATCTGTCTGTTCTACTGCTTTGATCCATCTCACCCCGTGTGAGAAAATCATTTTCCAACAAATACAAATAATTACAAGCAATTAAAAACTCTTACTAAACGAAATAATGCATTCGTTTTACAGTGTTATACTTTTGCTTATGAAAAATATGAGAGAAATTTCAAAAAAAAAGTTTTTTTATGTTATGCTAAGAAATTTTCATTACCATATAACAACAAAAAGTCAAAAGGATTTTTTTTGAGTCTTGAACTTCAAGTAAATACACAAAAACATTGTGCACAACAGATCGACAGTGAGTATGTCGGCCTCTGTATTGATGATGTTTTGGCATTGGCAAAACGGGCAAAAGAGAGTGACAAACAAGCATTTTTTGTTAAAAATGACTTGGAAACATTTAAAAGCCTTATGCAGTCCTTTGTCAACAAAAACAATCAAAAAGCAGAAGAAGCTCTGCTGCACCAAGAAGAAAATATTTCTGATATTATGGTGAGCTTCGCTAAAAATGAACAAAACCTTATGGATCTCTATAAATATCTGCTCTTACAATACCAAAACCTTATAGAAGAAGATCTCTCTTTGCAAGAGTATCAGCCTGTCCTCTATTTTGACAACTACTTTGTTGATTTTGAAGAAAATCTTGAAGATATAAGAGAACAGACCGTACCTAATCCGACAACACACTCCTACTACCATAAACTCTATAAAACAACACAGGACAAACTCTCTATTGTTTATAGAGTACATCTCAAAAACAGACAAAAGTATCAAGAAGAATATATTGATGACAGGTACAAAATAACACCGCTCAATGCAGATAAAAAACGCTATCTTTTAGAAGCTGAAATACTGCTTGATGAATTTAAACAGTATGGAGAGATTTTTTTACAACAACTCAATGCTTCTAGTGCTGAAAAAGAGAAGTTTGAAAAAGATCTCACAAGATTACGAGAGAGGTTTGAAATACAATGATACACTTTTTAAAAAATTTGTTTTATGCCAAACCTCATGACCTCTCTACAAAGCAGCTTAAAAATGAAACAGACATACTTCTTAATGAGTTTGATAAAGAGTATAGACTTAAAGAGGTAAACAACATTGCACTCTCAAAAGATGAATTTAGAACAAATATGCTCTATGTATCAAACTATCTTTATGAAATAATGATCAATACCTCCAATGCAGTTTATCAAAAAATTCAACTTCTTGAAGCTTCTTACAGTGAAATAAAATCTGAACTTGACAATAAACTCTACTATGAACTCAATACTTTGGAAAAACAAAAAGAAGAATGTATATCCGAAATCAATCACATAGAAGAAGAGATACAATCTTATACAGCTGAGAAAAAAACAATAGAAAAAGAGTTCAACAAACTTGAAAATCGTAAAGTTACCGGTGATTTGCAAAAACTCCCGTTTTGGGTATTTTTGGCCGTGATGCTTTTAGTCGGCGGGGCTGAACTGCTCATTTACCAAAATGTATTTTTATCTCAAGAGATAGGACTTACTGCAGATATGCCGCTAGAAAAACAATCTCAGGTCTTTTGGACCTCTTTGTTAATGTCCATCGGTTTTGTGGGAATGATTATTTGGATGGCGCATGCACTTGGCAAACTTGTACGCCATTTTGCAAATACAACCCAAAAAGAGAAGAAATTTTACATCATAAAAATTATGATAATTGTAGCTATATCTGCTGCGGCTATCTGGGCAACGGTAGACATTCGTTCTAAAATGCATACAATTTTAGCTGATGACAATCAGGTAAAAGTTCTTAAAATGCAAAAAGAAGATACGAAAGAGACATCTCTTTTTGGCGACAACGACACGGCAGGTTTTGCAAACAGTGCACAAAATGACTCGCAAGATGATGGTTTTGGTGATGGCGATGACTTCGGTGATGGCGGAGGCTTTGGGTCAGATGAACCGGTACAACAGACAAAAGAAGAGCCTTCAAGCTTAGATACCAAGATACAAAAATTACGAGAAGATGCACAAAAAAGAAAAGAAAACACTGCTTATGTTTTTGTCATTATTAACCTTTTTATCTTTATAGGCGGTGCTTTTTTATCGTACTTTAGTCATACTTCGAGTCCTATTTATGAAATGATTGAGTCAAAAATAAAGCTGCTTGAAACAAGAAAAAAGAAGTGTCAAAAAAAGATCATTACCTTAGACAAAAAGATGATAGCCTTTAAAAAAGAGGAGATTAACAGACTCTTTTCAAAGCTTGTTGATGCCGCCGCACTTTATGATATACATGTCCGTACATATAATGCCTATACGGCAGTCTTTAAAATACAACTTGAACTTGTAGAATCATACCTGCGTGAAATATATAGAACGCAAGGTGTAGCTATAGAAGAAGAATCGTATGTCGCTATGATACTCAGAGAATATATAACACTCGACACACGAAAAGAGTTGCAGCATGTCAACAATATTGAAGAGTATATGATCTACAAATTTCAAAAACCACAAACACTCAAGGAGATGAAAAAAGATGTATAAAATACTGTTTTTACTGTTTTTGACAACATCAATTGTATGGGGTGATACTTTTGTATTTGTTGATCTCTCTGCAGGAATGAACCGATCGCAATACAATGAACTCGGACGATTAACGTACTTTAACAAATCACAAAAGAAAACTATTTATAAAAATAGAGAAAAAGTTTACTTTTATGCTTTCAAGGGAAATATTAAGCTCAAAACAAGAGCACGTTACAGTGAACAAAAAATAGGGGAACAAAAATATAAAGAGAACAACAAAAAATTTATGAGATTTTTTATAAAAATAAAAAAAGGAGTTAAGCCGCCAAAAAAAGGGAAACTCTATGGTGATGTCATTTTTCTTGTTGATATTTCCGGCAGTATGGTAAACAAAAAGCATAACTATTTACGTGAAGTAAAAACTGCAATGGAGCATCTCATAAAAAACAAGGCAAAAAACACAAAAGTAAGTATCATCACTTTTGACGGTAAAAAAAACATGCCTGCTCAAAAACGCAGTAAAATTTTAGCTGACAACCTAAAAAACAAAGAACGCCTCCTCTCCATTACTGAAAATATAAAAGTTTCACGAAATGACACTTTTTTAGGCAGTGGGCTTAAAAAAGCAATGGAAGTTTTACCCCTTCAAAATCGAGGAAAAAGAACCATTATGATATTTACCGATGGAGCCAAGATAAATGATGAAAAAGTAGCAAAAGCAGAAATAAAAAATCTGGAAAAAGATAAAGTTGATGTAAAAGTAGTAGCTGTAGGCGGTGCGGATGTTGCCATGCTTAAAAAATTCTCAACATCAGGGTATGTTTATAACGCTACAAGTACAGACCTTACAAGTATCATCAAGGATATGTCAACATCTTCAGACGAAATCGTGCTTAATTTAGATAATTTTTTTGATGGGCTTGATATTAAAAAAAATGATAAAATAATTATCTACTCTACAATGAAAAATATAGATAATATCAGTGATTTTGATTTGGTTCCAAATCTTGCTTCAAAAGATTTTTACCAAGAGTTTAAACGTCAAAACAAAGAACGCGGTATCAATTTACACCTCAATGGAGCGAAAGTCTATGTCCGTGTTTTAGGAGATGAAGACCTCTCAAAAATTAAAAAACTAAAAACCTTTTGGAACTATTTTTTCAGAGACAGTGGAGCACAACTCATATATTTTAAAAACGAAGCCTTAACGAAAGATGAATTTTAACAATGTCGCAATTTTCACGTAAATATTACAAAAATGACTATAAATTAGAATCAGAAGAAAAGTCGAACAACCATAACACTCCTTTCAATAAAGGAGTTTGGACCTTTTGGAGAGTTTGGGGTTTGTATGAATATTTGGTTCTTGGATTGCTCCTTGTTATTATTTTTATTCTTCTTTTAACAAGAGATACGACAGTTATTCAACAAACCAATGTTGTAAAAAAAACAACACATCCGACAACATCCATAGAAAAGAATAAGCAAGAAAAGGTTGTAGAAGAAAGTGACTTTCCTAAAAAAATTCTTCCCTCCAATCCTTTACCGAAAAAAAGTGTAGTTGATGGAGAAAATCTGTATGGTCCACTTACCATGCAAGAGTATCTCTACTTCGCAGACGATGTAGATAATTTTTACCCACATTTTTTTGATAAAAAAAGTCGAAAAAGCATTGCTTCTGCACACACTGAATGTCAAAACAGTGATTGTATACTGACACCCAATGAAATAAGCAATCTCTATATGGCTGCCTATACAGAGTGGTTAAACGATACAACTTCTCAAAAGTACACTTTTGTTCTCAAAAACAATCACTACTATCTAAAAGAGTAGCAATGCTCTATAAAATACATAGCTGTTGCAACTTATAATTTTGAAATATATTCTGCCAAAGCTTTGATGTCTGCATCGGAAAGTTTTGCTGCCTGTCCCTTCATAACAGCTTTCATAGCTCCGCCGTATGTTCCGTCTTTATAGCCTTTGAGCGCCGTTATGATTTTTGTTTTGTCCCATCCTTTAATTATCTGAGATTTTCCTAAAGCTTTTTTCTCAGCATGTGCTCCGTGACAACTTGAACAAGCAGTAAAAAGTTTTGCACCGTCAGCTGTTGTTGTCTGGGGCACATCTTTTGTTACCTTTTCTACCACTACAAGCTTCTTTGTTTCAATGGCTTTTTGCACTGCAGCAACTTTTTGCATTGCATCATTTTGTCGGGTTTGAACAGGTTGCTTTTGGACCGTTTGTACCTCTTTCGCAACTTCTGCTGTAGCCGATACATTCTCAGATTTTTTCTCGTCACTGCATCCTGCAATCAACATTGCAAGTACAACTGATAATACTATCTTCATTTTCATATTCCTTAATTGTTTATTAGTTATTGTACAGTATAATAGCTTTAATTTAATAAAGCGATGAAAACTATGAATTTTGAACCCTATCCATTTGAAAAACTAACTAATTTACTGCAAAATATACAACCAAACAAAGGCTACTATCCATCTGTTTTAACAATCGGCGAACCACAGTTTGAAACACCTGATTTTATACAAAAAACATTAACTGACAATACTGCACTTTTAAAAAAATATCCAAAGACCAGCGGTGAGACGATTTTAAGAGAAGCGCAAAGAGATTTTATAGGCAAACGCTTTGGTGTCACGCTGAACGATGCACAAATCATTCCCACATTCGGCACGCGTGAAGTTCTTTTTAACTTCCCGCAGTTTTTGCTTTTTGACAAGAAAAATCCCGTTATTGCCTACACAAATCCTTTTTACCAAATATACGAAGGTGCAGCAACAGCGACACGAGCAAAAGTGATACATTTGAATTTGAGTGAAAAAAACAGCTTTAAACCAGAAATCAACGAAGAAGAGCTGGCAAAGTGTGATCTGGTTATACTTAACTTTCCAAACAATCCTACTACGGCAACGCTCACTCTTGACGAACTAGGCGAGTGGGTCAAACTCGCGCTCAAACATGATTTCGTTTTGCTCAATGATGAATGTTACAGCGAAATATATACAAACAGACCGATGCCTTCACTCCTAGAAGCCGCGTTACATGTAAACAATGATACATTTAAAAATATTTTAGTGATTAACTCCATTTCCAAGCGTTCTTCTGCACCTGGTCTTCGCTCCGGTTTTATTGCCGGTGACGCCACAATACTGGGAGAGTATATGAAGTACAGAACCTACATAGGCTGTGCCTCACCCCTGCCTTTGCAATATGCGGCAGCAGCGGCTTGGAGTGATGAAGAACATGTTGCCAAAGCAAGAGCTGTCTATCAGGAAAACTTTCGTATAGCCCAGGAGATATTGGGAACAAAAATTCCTGATGCTACATTTTACCTCTGGATACATGTCGGTGATGCGCTTGAATTTACTAAAAGATTATACAAAAACTACAATGTAAAAGTACTTCCGGGCGAATATCTTGCCCGAGAAGATGCAAAAGACGACAACCCGGGCAAAGGGTTCATTCGTATTGCACTGGTTGAGAATCCCCAAAAAACAAAAGATGCACTTGTAAGAATTAAGGAATGTTTAAATGAGCAAAGATAAAGAGTTAAAAGAAAAAATCCTCAAAGCCCAGCAAAGCGGTGACATAGCAGCACTTTATGTTTTGGAACAGCAGGCACATGACAGTTTCGATGAAGAAACACTGCAAGGTTTTTATGCAAATATTCTTGATTTGGCGCTGGAAAAGCTTACCGAAACACTCGAAGCCCACAGAGCCATGGATATGAACGAAGTGCAGGATTTTGCAACCCTGCGTGCTTTGTATGAATATGCGATAGAGCACTACTCCGCCGGTAAGGCAAATGATGCTGCTGCCCTCTTTGAGGTACTCAGCGGGCTTAGCAATGACGAAAAATTTTCAAATGCTTTAAAACTGCACTGGATAGCAGCAGAGGAAAAAATTTCTTTTGATGACTTCCTTGACAGAGTTGCAGATTTGGAAGCGACACAAAGAGCGGGAACTTTTTACATAAGCGAGTTTCAGCAAGAGGCACAAAAATTGCTCGACACAATGAAAGACAAAGGCACAAAAGCATGAAAATACACTTCATCGGCATCGGCGGCATCGGTATCTCAGGACTTGCACAGTATATGCATTACAAAGGGCATGAAGTCAGCGGTTCTGACATCAAGGAGACTGTTATTACCAAAAAACTGCGCGCTCTTGGTTTACATGTAACCATACCCCACTCTGCAGATGCTGTTACGAATCACGACCTGGTAGTACACTCTGCGATTATCCGTCCTGACAATCCCGAAATTATTGCAGCCAAAGAAAAAGGTATAGAAGTGCTTGCCCGCCGTGAAGCACTGCCTAAAATTCTGCAGGACAAAAAAGTCTACTCTGTTGCCGGAGCGCATGGAAAGAGCACAACGACAGCAATTCTCTCAGCTATTATGAGCGGCTCTGCCATTATCGGTGCAGAATCCAAAGAGTTTGGCTCAAACGTCCGTTACGATGCAACAAATGATGTTATGATCTTTGAAGCTGATGAGAGTGACGGAAGCTTTATAAACTCTAACCCGCACTGTGCCATCGTCATCAATGCCGAGCCTGAGCATATGGAGTATTATGACTATAATTATGAAAGATTTTACGACTCTTACAAAACTTTCATAAATCTTGCACCACTCAAAGTTTTAAATGCCGAAGACCCGTTTTTGGCAACACTGGTCAATGAAGTTGAAGCCAAGTGGCTTTATCCCAGCAAAGAAATACAAAACATAGAGTTCGTACTCATAAACAATCAGCCCCATACCCGTTTTACCTTCCGTGATTTTGGGAGTTTTGATGTTTGGGGATTTGGCAAGCATATTGCCATTGATGCAGCCCTCGCGATACTTGCGGCGCATGAATCCATGTCCATAGAAGATATACGCAAAAATATTTTAAACTTCAAAGGTATTAAAAAACGTTTTGATATTGTCGGATTTGAGCACGACAGTGTCATCATAGATGATTACGGGCATCATCCTACAGAGATCAAAGCCACTTTTGAATCGGTCAAAGAGTATGCCATGCTCAAAGGTTTTGACAAAATTACAGCCATCTGGCAGCCGCACAAATACTCCAGAACCATTGACAATCTGGAGGAATTCATCAAATGTTTCGACGGAGCGGCCGAGCTTATCATCCTCCCTGTATGGGCAGCGGGAGAAGCACCGCGCGATATTGATTTTCAAGAAAATTTCAAACATTACAACCTTACTCTAGCGGACAAAATATCCCGCAGTAACAATACTATAAAAGTTATAAAAGACAATAAAGACTTGGAAACACTTGATAAAGGTCTCATCATCGGTTTTGGTGCAGGTGATATTACCTATCAAATCAGAGGCACACTGTAATGGCATATATATATGGCTTAATTATAGTTACCCTGCTGTTTGCAGCCCTGCATTACTTTACAGAGCTTGACAAATTGCAAAAACTTCTTATCGGAGCTGTATTGCTCTTTATCATACTCGGTGCCATTACCTACAACAAATATAATCAGGCACAAAGAGACAAAATGCTCAAGACAATAATAAAATACAAACAGGGAAAAACGATTACATGTAACGGCGTCGATGTCAATGCAGACATATACTCCCTCAGTACAGGCACCTATACCTTCATAGGCAAAAAGAACACACCCCACTATGCAGAGATGATAAGTGCAGACAGTTGTGAATAAAACTGCTAAAAGTTCCCGAGTCGATACCCTCATCCACCAACTTGACTTAGTTGAACATATAGAACAGTTTAAAAGTTTTTTTTCCCGTGAACACTCTTTGTACATTGAAGGTGATCAGGAACTGCATTTTCGTTACATCAAAGAGTTGGATAAGCTGGAGTTTAAAGCCCCGCCTAAAGTAAGTGATTTTTTTGAAATCAAAGGACATCTCAAAAAACACGGTGTCTTAAATTTTGAACAGATTTTTGAGATTGTCAAAATTGTGCGCTATTTTCGTTATTTTAAAAACAGAGAACTTGAGGGCCTAATCGGAGAATGGATGGAAAAATTCATCATCCCGGAACAGTTTTTGGAAATAGAAAAATATTTCACAAATGACGGAAAATTTGAAGAAAATCTGGATGAAAACCTTTTTACGCTCAGTAAACGCATACAAGAGCACAAAAGCAACATCTCAGGCGCACTCAAAAGAATGATGTCAAGTTCAAAACTCGCCGGTTACCTTGTCGATACACAGGTTCACTTTGTAAACAATGAAGAGTGTCTGCTTGTGCGTGGCGGATTTAATCATGTCCTTAAAGGTGCCATACTTGGCAGAAGTACCGGTGGATTTTTTTATGTTGCACCCGACAGCGTACTTAAATCAAAAGAGCAGATTCGTTTTATAGAGCAAGAACGTGAAGCAATATTTTACGAATATGCCAAAGAGTTTTCAAAAAAACTCTATGAACTGCAGCCTTTTATCAACTTTATAGACAAAGAGTTTACCAAATTTGACAACTATCAGGCACGGGTACTCTTTGCAAAAAGCAAAAACCTGCAACTCGTCAAAAGCAAAAAAGATACAAAAATAGTGCTCAACAGTTTTATTCATCCTGCTTTGCATAATGCAAAACCTATCAATGTTGACTTTTCCAAAAATATTTTGATGATTACGGGTGTCAATGCCGGCGGAAAAACCATGCTTTTGAAGTCCATATTGGCAGCTTCTTTTATGGCAAAGTATATTATTCCTATGAAACTTAATGAGACAAAGTCACATATAGGCAATTTTAAAGCGATACAGGCCATTATAGATGATCCGCAAAATGTCAAAAACGACATCTCGACTTTTGCCGGGAGAATGCAGCAGTTTTCCCGTATATTTGAGTACAAATCAGCACTCATCGGAGTCGATGAGATAGAACTCGGAACAGACTCCGATGAAGCGGCGGCGCTTTTTAAGGTCATTCTCGATGATTTAATCAAACGCGGACAAAAAGTGGTTGTAACCACCCACCACAAACGCCTTGCTGCACTGATGGCGGATCGTGATGATGTGGAACTGATGGCTGCCATTTATGATGAAGAGCAGAGAAAACCGACTTATGAATTTATGCAGGGCATCATCGGGAAAAGTTACGCATTTGAGACAGCAAGCCGTTACGGCATCTCAAATACCATTGTCAATGAGGCAAAAAAAGTCTATGGCGACAACTCGGAAAAACTTTCACTCTTGATCGAGCGCGGTTCACAGCTTGAACGCGAACTCAGGCAAAAACATCAAAAAGTCGATGAAAAACTGGATGAAATTCATAAAAAAGAGCATGCCCTCAAAGAACAAAAAGAACAGCTTTTGCGTGAACTTGAAAAAGAAAAAGCAGCACTCAAGCACTCTTATGATGTTGCCATAAACGAAGCCAAAAATGCGGCAAAAGCAGGCGATGTCAAAGAGATTCACCGTGCAATGAACAAAGCAAACAAAAAACTGCCAAAACAGACACAAAAAGAGGACAAAAGAAATATAGAGTTTAAAGTCGGAGACAAAGTCAAATACCATTCCCAAAAAGGGACGATAGTCTCCATGAAAGGCAAAAACGAGGCGACCATAGAAGTGGACGGTATGCGGGTTCGCGTCAAAACAAAACATCTCAAACCTACACAAATCATTAAACAGAAACCGACAACAAACTTCAATGTGCATGTAGAGAAAAAAGCGGGGCTTAAGTGTGACTTGCACGGTTTAAGAGCCGAAGAGGCCTGTGAAGTCTTAGACAAATTTTTAAGCGACGCGCTTATCAACGGCTGGGACGAAGTCATAGTCTATCACGGCATAGGCACAGGAAAACTCTCTTATGCGGTCAAAGAGTTTTTAAAACGCCACCCGCGAGTGAAAAAATTTGAGGATGCCCCACAGCATATGGGTGGATTTGGAGCAAAGGTAGTACATCTGTAATGGCAAAATCAGTTGCAATCATCGGAGGCGGTGCAAGCGGGCTTTTGTGTGCCATATTCTGTGCAAAAGCAGGTTTACATGTAACGCTCTACGAACAAAATACCAAACCGGCAAAAAAAATTCTCGTCTCTGGAAACGGACGCTGCAATATTACAAACAAAAATTTACATGTAAACGATTTTTTTTCTCAAAATCCAAACTTTGCAGAGTATGCCATCAGGAACTTCGGTTTTAAAGAGTTTGAAAAATTTGCCGCATCAATCGGACTGCTCTTACATGTAACGGATGACGGAAGAGCCTATCCGCTGAGCAATGAAGCCAAAAGTGTTGCCAAAATTTTTATAGAATATGCCCAAAATCTCGGTGTGACTTTTCATACAGAGCATAAAATTACCGATATAAAAAAACTGACAAACAGTTATGACAGTGTTGTCGTTGCCAGCGGTTCGCGTGCTGCTTCTCATTTGGGCGGCAATGCCGATGCCGAGGAGTTTGCCAAAGCCTTTGGGCACACTGTCATTGAAGCCTATCCCTCTTTGGTACAGCTGCATTTAGCATCAAATACTGCGAAAAAAATGAGCGGAGCCAAACTCAATGCCGAAGTGACTCTGCTGATTAACCATCAAAAAGAGACAACAGTAAAAGGGGATGTGCTTTTTACAAATTACGGTGTTTCCGGTTTTGCTATTTTGGATATCTCCCAGCATGCCTCACAAGCACTCTTGGAGTACGGGGCTGTAGATATTTCCATCAACCTGCTTCCTGAATTTACAGCACAAAAACTCTCTGCCCATCTCTTACATGTAAAGAAAAACATGCCTGCGTTTACTTTTTTGGATGTATTGGTCGGCTTAGTTCCCTTAAAAATAGCAAACGGTATTTTGCAGGACCTGCATCTCAACCCTGAGAGCAAAAATATAGATACAAAACTCTCCAAAAAAATAGCAAACCTGATGCTCAACTGGCGATTTGAAGTAACAGACACGCATGGATTTCGGCACGCAGAAGTCAGCGGCGGGGGCATAAATACTTTAGAAATAGACAACAAAACATTTGAATCAAAAAAACAGAAAAATCTCTACTTTATAGGAGAGTGTCTCGATGTCGTCGGCAAACGCGGCGGATACAACTTTGCTTTTGCCTGGGCAAGTGCCTATGCGGCGGCCAACGCCATAAGTGCAGATTAAAATATAAACAGATAAAATATACTTATATTAAAAAAGGTTGCTTGTATGTCCACACCGCTTATAATTCTCATAGTGCTTGCCATAGTTCTCATTCTTATGTACAACTCGCTTGTTGCAAAGAAAAATCAGGTTGAAAATATTTTTGCTTCGGTGGATACGCTTTTGAAAAAACGCTATGATCTCATACCAAATCTTGTTGCCGGTGTCAGTAAGTATATGCAGCATGAAAAATCAATCCTTGAAGATATAACAAAACTCCGTGCCCAGGCAAACAAAACAAATCTGAGCAACAAAGAGAAAATAGATTTGGACAAAAAAATGAGTGCTGCTCTTGGCTCAATTATGATTGCGGTTGAGAACTATCCTGAGCTCAAAGCAAATGAAAACATTCTGCATCTGCAACATTCGCTCAATGAAGTAGAGGCACAGATCTCGGCAGCCCGCCGTGCTTACAATCAAGCCGTTACGGATTACAACAATGCACTTGAGCAGATTCCTACAAATATCATGGCAAATATGATGGGCTACAAGAAAAAAGATGTTTTTGTCATCAGTGAAGACGAGAGAAAAAATGTCAATGTCAAAGAGCTGTTTTCTTAAGATATGAAAAATATCAGTGAGTTAACAGATTTTTACTATAAAACACTCTACCCTGTTTTGCAGGAACTTGAAAATAAAAGAGAAAAACTTAAAAAAAAGATTATAAATATCGGTATTGTATATACTGTTATTATCCTGCTTTTTGCCTTTGCACTTTTAAAAAACATCCAAAACATTGAAGCCTGGATTTTTGCAGCAGTTGTGTACCTCGCTGTGGGCGGAGGCATATACAAATACCTCATCAAAGATTATACCGCCCAGTTTAAAAGCCTCATAATTGAGCCCTTAATTCAAGAGATCGATAAAAATCTCACTTATCTGCCAAATGCGCATATTGCACAAGAGAGTTTCACCCGTTCAAAGATTTTTACCGCACGGCCTGACAAATTCAGCGGCAATGACTATATTCGAGGAGCAATTGATGGAATAAAAATAGAACTCTCAGATATTCATGCCCAAAAAAAACATAAAGATTCAAAAGGCAGAACAAGCTGGAGCACAATATTTCAAGGTCTTTTTATTGTTTGCGAATTTAACAAACATTTTGCATCCCAAACCGTCATTCTTCCCGACAGTGCCCAAAATACATTTGGCACGCTTATCGGCAACTGGCTGCAGGCAAACAATATGAGCCGCAGCGGACTTGTAAAAATGGACAATGTTGCCTTTGAAAAAGAGTTTGTTGTCTATTCAAACGACCAAATTGAAGCACGCTATATTTTGACACATACACTTATGAGCAAACTTCTGCATTTGAAAAAAAAATCAAAACACCCTTTCTATGTCTCTTTTTTGGGAGGCAATATTTATATGGCAATAGAGTATAATAAAGATCTTTTTGAACCGTCTGTATTTCATTCACTTTTAAAGTATAAAATAGCAATGCAATATATACAAACCCTGCATTTGGCACTGGGAATTGTCGGGGAGTTACAACTCAACCAAAAACTATGGAGTAAACGATGAAAATAAAACTAACACTGGCAGCACTTTTAACCACCCTCAATTTGTATGCGCTTACAATCGGGGAAGCACCAAAAAATGTAACAATAGAGGGTGAAAAAGGAGGACTGGTAACAGGAGGCGCATGGAACTCAAATATGCTTAAAAATAAAGTATTTGTCATGTTTTATGTTGATCCTGATGAAAAAGATGTTAATGAAGATTTTTCTCAGGCACTGAAGAAAAAACACTACAGAGAAAAAGGAGCGTTTGGCAGTATTGCCATTGTCAATATGGCGGCAACATGGAAACCAAACTTCGCAATCGAAGCCATCCTCAAAGGCAAACAAAAAGAATTTCCAAAAACGATCTATGTAAAGGACAAAGACAAAACTCTGGTAAAAGAGTGGAATATAGCGGATGATGCTTCAAATATCGTCATTTTTTCAAAAGACGGCAAAGTTCTCTTTTACAAATCAGGAAAAATGAGTGAAGACGATACACAAAAAGCATTTCAAATCATTGAGGAAAATATATAAATGGAGAATGAGACAAACATCCTTGCTCTGAGTATCAAAGACCTTTTTACAAAAAAAATGCTGATGTATTCCATCATGCCTTTTGTCATCAGTATGCTAATTTTGTATATTCTCTTTTTTATCGTTGCCGGTTTTGGTGTTGACCAGCTCACAACCATGGAGATACAAAGCACACAAACGACGATCCAAAACGGCATACCTCACACAGAAAGCTTTCAGGCCACACTCGCAGGTACGGGCATCATGAAATTTTTAATGAGCAGTGCACTGACTTCCTGGATAGCCACTTTTCTTATCTATACCATAGGCGGATTCATGACATTGTATGCTTCTATATTTGTAGCACTGCTTGTTATCGGCTTTTTAACCCATGCTATTTTGAAAGAAATTCACTACAGGCACTATCAGGATGTAGCAATGATAGGCTATTCCAATGCAGCAGAAGGCATATTTTTAACACTGAAATGGATGTTTGTTATGATTGTCCTGTTTTTTGTATTTATTCCCCTGTATTTTATACCCGTTGTAAACATCATAGCATTCAATTTTCCGCTGTATTACTTCTTTCATAAAATGATGATCTATGATGTCTCTTCGGCAATATGCACCAAAGAAGAAGCGATGAAAATCAGGTTTTTTCATGCCAATACACTCAGACTCAAAACATTGGGACTTTATCTGCTCTCACTCATCCCTTTCGTTATATTTTTTGCATCTGTTTTTTATGTGATATATCTTGGACACAGTTTCTTTTTAGAAACCAGAAAGTTACGCAATGAAAGCTAATATGGCATTGTGTCCGGAATCGGTACTGTAGTGCCGATTACTGTTGCTTTCCAGCCACTCTCAGCCCACCCTAAAGGATGGGTTCCTAACAAACTGCATATTCCACGGAATCGGTACTTTAGTGCCGACTGCTGTTGCTTTCCTGCCACTCTCAGCCCACCCTAAAGGATGGGTTCCGAACAAACTGCATATTGCACGGAATCGGTACTGTAGTGCCGACTGCTGTTGCTTTCCTGCCACTCTCAGCCCACCCTAAAGGATGGGTTCCGAACAAACTGCATATTGCATGGAATCGGTACTTTAGTGCCGACTGTTTAGAATTAAAAGTACAGATTCGAAAAACTACTCTTCCTCTTTTTCTTCCTGCATTACCATTTTCCTGTAAGCTTCATCTTTAACAACCATTCCGGCTTCATACAAAAACTGGCTTGGCACAAAGTTCTGTTTTTTAATCTTGTCGTATTTGGCATAACTCAAATAGAGTATGTCTTTTGCCCGTGTGACTGCCACATAAAAAAGCCGTCGCTCTTCATCAAGACTCCCGCCCCTCTGCATCAGTTTTCTGTTTGGAAAACGCCCGTCCATCAAATCTATCACATACACTTCTTTGTATTCAAGCCCTTTGCTTGCATGCACACTCAAGAGATTAACCCCCTCTCCCTGCGTCAAGTCGGATGAACCCAAAATCATCGCATTTAAAAAACGTTCATGCTCAGAGTAAGGTTTTGAGAGCTCTTCTAAGAGCAGAGTTTTTCTCTGTATTCTGCTCAGTGCTTCCGTTTTTTGTTTCTCATCAACAGAACCGTCTTTGAGTGTCGCTCTTTTAGTTGCAAGTACATCGGATATATACATGTAAAGCGATGAATTTGCAATTTTTTTCACGACTGTTTTTGGCTGTTTAATACCTTTTAAATCGCGAAACAACAGATAAAAATTATGCAAAAAAGTCGCGCTCTCTTTCGTCAGTTTTGGATGTTTGAGTACCGGATTTTTCATAAATTTTGCTTCAAATCCGAGTTTTGCATATTTTCCGACAGCACCGAGTTCCAAAAAATCATCAAAAAGACCGAGCTGATGGTTGAGTTTGCGCTTTTCAAAAGGATTTTTCATCCCCTCATCAGGCGCATAGAGTCCGTAAAAAATACTCCCCTGCCCTAAAGCTTTGAGTGCAATATAGAGCTCTTTTGCCATAGCACTTCCGATACCCCGTGCAAATTCAAAGAGATGTATAAAAGCCATCATATCCGACTCGTTCACAAGCAGTGTATATAAATCAAGTATCGCTTTTATTTCGCGCGAATCAAAAAAACTCGTGCCTCCTTTTCGCTTGCAGGGAATATCAAGCTCACGAAGTCCAACTTCTATACCGTCAGCCGAGGAGTTATTACGAAAAATCACGGCTATTTCTTCTCTTGGTGTTTGCGTATCACAAATCATGGCAGCCATGGCATGATACTGGTCAAACAGCTCATCAAATGCCAAAAGTTTTGGCGCCTGCGCATCATATATACGTGTCACTTCCAGTTTTTTCGGATAAATTCTCTCATTATGCTCAATCACCTTGTTTGCAAGAGAGAGAATAGGCACAGAAGAGCGGTAGTTTTTTGTCAGAGTATGCACAACCGCATCAGGATATTTTGTCGTAAAGGAGCCTATAATCCCGATATCAGCACCGTTAAAAGCATAAATACTCTGATCATAATCCCCCACACAAAAGAGCGAGGGCGGGTTCATCGCATCTATAAGCGTTCCCTGCAGGGCATTGGTGTCTTGGTACTCATCCACCAAAACCTCTTTATATCCCAGTTCGTCATTTTTGCACATCTCTCTGAAGTTCAACAGCAAATCGTTAAAATTTAAAAAACCGTACTCTTTTTTCAGTGCTTCAAATTCATCGACTATATCGGCATATATCAGAGCAAAGAGTTCATGTTCGGGATATTTTTCTATAAGCCAGTCTTCAAAATTATTTTGCAGTTCCGTATTTTGGTAAAAAGAGTACAAATCGTACAGATAATTCCCGCCGTAGGGCTGTACTTCAGCCTCTATATGCATAAAAGAGCGCTTTTCAAAGACAGAGCGAAAGAGTGTTTTGAGTTCTCTCTGCTGTTTGAGCACCACTCGTTTGTCTCTTTTTTTCAGCCATCTGTAACTGACCGCATGAAACGTTCCCGCATCAATTTTTTTGGCAACACCCCCGCCGAAATACTCTGCAACACGTGCCACCATCTCTGCTGCCGCCTTGTTTGTAAAAGTCAGCAGAAGAATTTCATTTGGTGCAATGCCATTGTTTAAAAGATGTCCGATTCTGCCGACTATTGTCGAGGTTTTTCCTGTTCCGGCAGAGGCAATGATGAGATTTTTACTGTAAGGAGATGTTGCAGCGGCATATTGTTCTTCATTTAATCGGGACAACGGCATAAACAAACTCCTTGGGCAAAAATTTTAAGAGTGTGATTATACTTATTTATTGTTAAATTTATTTGGGATATGCTAAAATCATTTAAATTAAATGTTTTAAGGCAAGCCATGGAAGAAAATAAAAAAATATTAGAGATTGTTTCGAATGAGGCAAAAAACTCTATCGCACAGATTCCTGTTGTCACACCTACTATTTATGCTTCAGTTTTTTCAGACTTTGCCAAGAAAAACAATCTTGAAATAGAAGATGAGGAAAGCCTTTCAAGAAAGATTATAGAAACTGAATGTTCACGATTTACAACTTTACAAAATGAAACATCCAAAAATGTACAGGCCTTAAGTGAAAATACAAACAGGGCCATTCATGCTATTGAGAACAAAGATGAAAAAATTCTCAATCAGGTGTTGCAAGAGACGCAATATCTTCGTCAAGAAATTGAAAAACTCAAAGAATCTGTTTACAAAGATGAACTGACCCACGCATATAACAGAAAATGGCTTCATGATACTCACCTGGACCCGCTTGGCAATACTTTTGTGCATAATGGAACGCTTGCTATTATAGATCTGAACTATTTTAAACAGGTGAACGATACACATGGCCACATTATCGGTGATAAAGTTTTAATATTTTTGACAAATGAACTGAAAAAACTAAAAATTCCTGTCATACGCTACGGAGGTGATGAGTTTATCATACTCTTTGGCGACAGTGTCTCCGAGGAAAAAGCAAGCTCTTTTTTAAATACAATCAGAGAAAATGTTCTTGGCAAAAAATTAAAAGCACACAACGACACCTTTCGTGTCAGTTTTTCATTTGGTGTAACCAAATTTAAAAAAAATGATCTCCTGCCACAGGTTATAGAAGTAGCTGATAAAAATATGTACAATGATAAGATAGAGATAAAAAAGAGAGTAACCGGCATATAGCAATTTCTAAGCAAATACTCACCTCTTTTTGGATATAATCGCGCAATTTTAATTTAGATAATTTAAGGCGCGCACTATGTCAGACAACAAATACAATCCACAAGAAACCGAAAACAAATATTATAAAATTTGGGAAGAAAGAAAATACTTCGAAACAGACGGAAACAAAGCCATACAAGAAGAAAATAAAAACTTCTCTATTATGATGCCACCGCCAAATGTAACAGGACGACTGCATATCGGGCATGCTCTTACCTTTACACTCCAAGACATCATTACCCGCTACAAACGCATGGACGGCTACAAAACACTTTGGCAGCCGGGAACGGACCATGCAGGAATTGCCACACAAAATGTTGTTGAAAAACAACTCTTAGAACAGGGACTCACGAAAGAAGAGATAGGACGCGAAGCATTTTTGGAAAAAGTCTGGGCATGGAAAGAAGAATCTGCCGGCATAATGACAGAACAGCTTCGTAAAATGGGCGTAAGTCCTGCCTGGGAGAGAGAGCGCTTTACCATGGATGAAGGTCTGCAAAAGTCAGTCAAAGAAGCTTTTGTCCATCTCTACAATGAAGGTTTGATTGTTCGCGGAAACTACATGGTAAACTGGTGCACACATGACGGGGCCCTCTCAGATATTGAAGTAGAACACGAAGAAGAAGATGGTAAGTTTTACCATATGCTTTACCATTTTGCAGATGGCAGCGGCAGTGTTGAAGTGGCGACTACACGACCTGAAACCTATTTTGGAGATACTGCCGTCATGGTACATCCTGATGATGAAAGATACAAAGACATCATAGGAAAAGAAGTTGTTTTACCCCTTCTTGATAGAAAGATTAAAATTATTGCAGACGCTTATGTCGATATGGAGTTTGGAACAGGTGTCGTAAAAGTCACGCCTGCACATGACCAGAATGACTACGAAGTCGGAAAACGCCATGATTTGGAATTTATTACGGTTTTTGATGAAAAAGGTATTTTAAATGACTATGCCGGAGAGTTCAAAGGCATGGAACGCCTTGAAGCACGAGAGCCTATTGTAAAAAGACTCCAGGAAGAGGGTTATATCGTTAAAATAGAAGACCATAAACATCAGGTTGGACACTGTTACAGATGTAAAAACGTTGTAGAACCATACATATCAAAACAATGGTTTGTTCGCAAAGAAGTCGCTGACAAATCCATAGAAAAAACAAATGCAGGTGAAGCAAAATTTTTCCCGCCGCACTGGATAAACTCTTATAATTCATGGATGGGTGAACTCCGTGACTGGTGTATAAGCCGTCAACTCTGGTGGGGACACCAGATTCCTGTTTTTTACTGCGGGGATTGTGACCATGAATGGGCAACAGAAAATGAACACCCGACTGAGTGTCCAAAATGTGCTTCAAAAAACATCTCTCAAGACCCTGATGTACTCGATACATGGTTTTCTTCTGCTTTGTGGCCATTCTCTACACTTGGCTGGGGTCAAGGTGATACCGAGATGGACAAGCTTTTTCAATCACAGGATATGAAAGATTTTTATCCAAACTCTTTGCTTATTACCGGTTTTGACATTCTTTTCTTCTGGGTTGCAAGAATGATGATGATGGGCGAACATTTTATAGGAGAACTGCCGTTTAACCACATCTATCTGCATGCTCTTGTGCGTGATGAACACGGTCAGAAAATGAGCAAATCAAAAGGCAATGTCATTGATCCTCTTGATATGGTCAATAAATACTCTGCTGATATATTACGCTTTACTCTTGCCATTTCTGCTGCTCAGGGACGCGATATACGAATGAGTGTTGACAAACTCGAACAAAACCGTAACTTTACAAACAAACTCTACAATGCAAGCAAATACCTGCAGATGAATGGTGATACTTTTCCTGATATGGAGAGTTTTTGTGTTGAGACCGATCTTGGTCGTTACATGATGAGCCGTTTGAATTTTGCCACAAAAGAGGTTCGTACCTATCTTGATGAGTACAAGTTTAACGATGCCGCCCTGACAATGTACCGTTTCTTATGGAATGAATTTTGTGACTGGGGTATTGAGCTGAGTAAAGCAGACAAAGCATCCATCATAGAACTTGGTGCAATTTTCAAAGAAGCCATGAAACTCCTTCATCCGTTTATGCCGTTTATCACAGAACATCTCTACCATGAACTCAGCGGCACTTCTTTGGAAAATGCTGATTCTATTATGATTAAGAAATTTCCTCACAAAACAAAACAGCGCAAAGAAGAAAAAACATTTGCCATCATTATGGATGCCATCGTCTCCATTCGCCGTGCAAAAGTTTTGGTTGATCTGGCAAATCAGAAAATTCAAAAAGCCTATGTGAAAATTGACGGTCTGAGCGAAAAAGAAAAGGCAATGATGTTGTCTTTTATCGCAAAACTTGCAAAAGTGGAAGATGTAGAATTTACCGATACAAAAATAGAAAATGCGGTCAGTGACATCGCAGACAGCTGCGAAACTTTCATTCCGACAGATTCTATTGATTTGACGCCGATTATCAACAAACTGACAAAACAGGATGAAAAACTCCAAAAAGAGATAGGCAAACTGAGCGGGATGCTGAACAATGAACGCTTTGTTGCGAATGCTCCGGCAGATGTTTTGGCAAAGAATCGTGAAGCACTCAAAGAAGCAGAAGCCAAACGTGAAAAAGTTTTAGCACAACTAGATTCACTAAAGGCATAATTTGTTTGATATAAGAAAATACACCTCTCCAAATATAAAAAACGATATTTTATCAGGTCTTGTTGTTGCAGTGGCACTGGTACCTGAAGCTATTGCTTTTAGCTTTATAGCAGGTGTCAGTCCTATTGTAGGACTTTATACTGCTTTTATCTTAGGTGTTATTACTGCACTTATCGGTGGAAAACCGGGAATGATCAGCGGAGCTACCGGCAGCGTCGCTGTTGTTATAGTCGGGCTTGTTATAGAAGCAAACCTAAAACTCACAGCACAGGGGTTTAGCGGAGATGAACTCTACTTCCATATGCTCCACTATGTTTTGCTGGCAACCATCATAGCAGGACTTATCCAGGTTGCTGTAGGAGTGCTGAAATTTGGAAAATTTATCCGTCTTGTTCCCCAACCTGCCTTATATGGTTTTGTAAACGGTCTGGCAATCGTTATTGCCATGGCACAGTTTAAATTCTTTGAGGGACAGGGTTTAAATATGTATGTTATCGTAGCCATTACCATGTTTATAATGTACTTCTTGCCAAAATATACAAAGGCTGTTCCCTCAGGACTTGTTGCCATCGTCCTTTTAACACTTGTGGTGTATTTTACTCATTTAGACACACTCACCGTCGGAGCATTGGCCGATTTGTCAGAGTTTAAAGGGAAACTGCCGCATCTCATTATTCCCGATACGCTTTTTAGTATGGATGCCATTGTCATGGTTCTTCCTTATGCTGTTATTATGGCTCTTGTCGGTCTTATAGAATCACTCTTGACGCTTGCAGTTTTAGATGAAATGAGTGGGACAAGAGGCAGTGGAAACCAGGAGTGTATCGCTTTGGGAACCGGAAATATCGCCTGTGGATTTTTTGGAGGCATGGCAGGATGTGCAATGATCGGGCAGAGTATCATCAACTATACATCAGGCGGTCTCGGACGGCTTTCCTCATTTACGGCAGCCGTCGGACTTTTGATCTTGGTCATCTCTTTAACAGATGTTTTAAATGCCATTCCAGTCGGTGTTCTTGTGGGTATTATGTTTATGGTGAGTATAGGAACATTTGAGTGGTCGAGCTTCTCACATCTCAAACATATGCCTCGTGCCGATGTTTTTGTAATGGTCGTTGTGACAATTATAACAGTTGTAGAAGATTTGGCTGTTGCAGTCATAGCCGGTGTTATCATCTCTGCACTTGTATTTGCATGGAAGCATGCACGCATCTGGGCAAAAACACATACCGAGGCAGACGGAACAAAAGTATATGAACTTGAGGGCCCTCTCTTTTTTGCAAGTGCTACAACTTTTTCGGATAATTTTGACATTCCTAATGATCCGCCAAAAGTTGTCATTGATTTTAAAAATGCGAGAGTTTTGGATTTCTCCGGTGTCGAAGCCATAGATTCTCTCGTAAAAAAATACGAAGATGCCGGCAAAAATCTTCTTTTGCGCCACTTAAGTGATGACTGTAAAAAAATCATGAAAAAAGCCGGACCGCATTGCAGTTATGAAGAAGATGATCCGACATACAAGGTTGCTATTAATTATTAAATTGTGTTTCAATGTGAAACATGATTTTAACTTTTAACATTTTCAATACATGTAATGATATCTTTTAATCTATATCAGCATATCATTAAATATGAATTTAAAATCTTTGCAGATAAAAATTATCCTTATTTTTT
The DNA here is from genome assembly GCF_039667065.1 of Sulfurimonas sp. NWX367. Lineage (NCBI taxonomy): Bacteria > Pseudomonadati > Campylobacterota > Epsilonproteobacteria > Campylobacterales > Sulfurimonadaceae > Sulfurimonas > Sulfurimonas sp. NWX367. The sequence continues at coordinate 676,120 of NZ_JALCZM010000001.1, forward strand.
CTCTTCCTGCCATTGCATTACTTTACTTTTCTTATTCTTTGGTAAATGAAAACTATATCAAGTATAAGAACAGTACTTCCTATGCATTCTCTGCAAAACAAACAAAAATTCTCAGTAAACTCATTCATAATTTACAACTTGAAAGAGGACTGAGTGCAGGGTACCTTGTTTCAAAAGATGAAATAATCCGAAAAAATCTGGAAAAACAGTATAAGCATACAGACAGTGCCTATCAGGATCTGATTCATTTTTCAAATGCATATCAGTATCTTAAAAAGCAGTTTCATTCTATTACGGCAGTGAGAAGAAAAGTTCTTAAAACACAAATCAGCTTTTGGGATGAAATGCAATATTATAATACCCTCAATAAAGAACTGCTTCAGGCTATTACTGCACTGATGCATAATTTAGAATCAAAATCATATAACGGCAAAGCCCTTATTGAACTTCAAAAACTTAAAGAGTATGTGGGACAGGAAAGAGCGTATGTTTATAACCAGATACTCGCTCCCAAAAAAAATGAAAAGTATATACATTATATTCATCTCCTGCAGGAAAAAGAGAAAAAGCTCCAGACTATTTTTTACATATGTGCTTCGAAAAACACACAAAATATTTTCAAACAACTCATACAAAAAGAGACTGTACAAAAAACAGCTGCCTTAAGAACAATGTTTTTTCAGGATAAACTCTCATCCAAAGAAGATGCAAAAATATGGTTTCAGACTGCTTCACAATACATTACACAACTTTACAATGTGTCAAGCCACATTCTCAATACCATTGTAACAGATGCCCTGCAGACACAAAAAGATATAAAACGGGTTTTTACATATACAATTATCTTCTGGATTCTCTCTTTTATCTCTTTTTTTCTCCTCCTCTATTATATTAACGCTCTTATCAGAAAAGAGGACAAACTTCTTGCAAAAATACGTATAGCTTCCCATACATTCGACTCACACGAGGCTATAGTCATTACTGACAAAAACGGTGTTGTACTTGAAGTCAATAAATCTTTTACCAGAATTACAGGATATAAAGCAAATGAGATTATAGGACAAACCACAAAGCTGCTAAAATCGGGCAAACACAGTAAAGAATTTTATGCCAACATGTGGCATCAACTCCTTTCATCCGGACAATGGAAAGGTGATATTTACAACAAACGTAAAAACGGTGAAATTTATCCTGAAAGACTCTCCATTACTGCTATTAAAGATAAAAACGGTGAAATTATTAATTTTATTGCACAGTTTTATGATATTTCAGACTTAAGAAATGCACAGGAAGAGGCTCAATATCAGGCAAATCATGATTTTCTCACAGGACTCATGAATAGAAAAGCTTTATTGCAAAGACTCCATGAAGAGAATGCAAAGGCAATCAGACATAGTTTTATTCATGCTTTTTTATTTATAGACTTGGACAATTTCAAACAGGTCAATGACACCTATGGCCACCATGTCGGAGATGAACTTCTCATTCAAGTCTCACACAGAATGAGAAGCATCCTGAGAGAAGAAGATATTCTTGCAAGAATCAGCGGTGACGAGTTTGCAATCATTTTAGTAAATATAGCAGAGACAAAAGAGGCCGCCAAAGAGTATGCGCAGAAAAAATGCCACTCTATCATAGAAGCCCTCTCTCGGACATTTGTCATTGAAGGAAATGAAATTCACATTGGTGCAAGTATAGGCATTAAAATCTTTCCCGATGAAAAACACAACATAGAAAATATTATGAATGATGCCGACAAAGCTATGTATGTTGCCAAAAAAAACGGAAAAAACAGTTGTTCGATTTACAGTAAGATTTGAATCCTATTTTATATAAACAAAGCTTTCGGGTATGACAGATCTGTACTTGGGGATACTTTGTCCCAAAGAAGCATTTATATATGTCGGATCCGCTACAACATACCTTTGTCCTGATACCTGTACACTCTCCCCTGCCATCGGTACATGTAAAGCAGTACTCATGTGATCTTTATACTGAACACCCACAATACCAATACCAAATAAATCTTTCACCAAACGGGCATACAATACAGCTCTGTCCTCGCAATCTGATTTTTCATAATAAAGTGTTTCTTCTGCAAACATAACTTTTTCTCTGCCAAACTGTTCCTGATCACGCTCATATATAAAAGCTTTTTGTACAAAATGCAGTACAAAATCCAAAGCTTCACTTGCTTTTTTGTTCTCAGTATATTTCTTGATATCCCCTGCTATGTCTTTATATGTCTCATACTCCAAAGGTGCATTGAAAAAAACTTTATATTCCACCTGAGGATATGTTTTCATAAAATCAATGAGATTTTGGTTATACCGATAAGAAAAAGTGTAAACTTTTCCATGTTCTTTGAAAGAAACAGTTTTTGTTTGGATTTTTTTTGCAAGTACAGGAAGTGTTTTTAACGTAAAATCAAGTGCTTTTGTTGCTTCAGGATAATCATTTTTATACGTATAGACTTTCGCAATATTTTCTTTGTTATATTTAGAAATGACATAAAATTTTCTATTGTCCAGTGTATAGTTTGGTGCAGAGTAGATCTTGCCTTTGACGCTGTGAAGCAAGACTATATGTTTGTCTGCACCCAAAGCTACACGGACTCTGTAGCCAAGCTTATTCAACAAAAACCAGCTCAATAATTTTTCATTATCCGGTGTAGAAAAAAGAGTATAGGAGAGTCTGTTTATTAAAAGATAAACTCCCCAGTCATTGAGATGCATCTTTTTACATGTACTCTCAATCCCGTACAAAAGGCTGTCGTAATCACTTGTCGCCACAACACTGAAAAAATTCTCAATCCCCTTTTGTGTTCTGGGATAAAAGTTGGCGTTTTTTATTTTTTTATCAACATCAAATCCCAAAGATGTTCCAAAAAACTCAAAAACTGTATTGTCAGCTTTTATTTTTTTTTCCTGAGGAGCGGATTTTTTCTCAGCAAAAGGTTTTATCTTTATCACTAAATTCGGACCGACACTTCGAACTTTTTTTTGATGCAATGCCGGCACAGTCTTTGGTTTTTTCTTTTTATATAAGGGTGTTGAGATATACGCACTGTATTCTTCCCACTGCTGCTGAAGATATTTGTTGAATTCGCTGTCTTTTTTATCTTTAAAGCTGTTAAAAGATCCCGTCTGCACCTTTTTAAACTCCGCAAAACTCCCTGCATATACAGAAGTTAAAAAAAGTGCTGTAACAAAACTAAAACGGCCAAATTGATTGAACAATTTTCGTCCCCCATCCCTGTTTTGTAGCACGATCCATATCTCCCTCCGTTTTATATAATATTTTTGCATCACTGATTTGTGTAGAGTTGATTCTGTTGTATTGATCAATATCATATGGACGGATCACACCGCTTAACTGAATTATCTGCTTCTGGTCATCTATCAGAATCTCTCTTTTTCCGGAAATATAATAATTTCCGTTTTTTAAAATTTTTACAATTCTTGCCGAAATAGTTGTTGTAAAGCTTGCATCCTTTGTTGCACTTCCGGATCCCTTATAGCTACTGTTTGATGTAGAATTAAAACCTACATTCGTAAATCCGTTCAAGTCTGCTACTTTGGAGTTTACAGCAGAATTGAGACCTGTACTTGAAAACAACCCCCCTCCAAGAGCACTTGTATCAGCCTCTTGCAGCTGCTTTGTACCGGTATTTGAACTTTGTGCAGTTTCTGAAATAACTACAGTTACAATATCACTGACATGCATAGCCTTGTGATCAGAAAAAAGAGGATTTTCTCCCTGTCCGAATATACTGCCGGTCGAGGCAAAATCCTGCTGTTCCTCTTTGGCAGGCATCTGTTCAACATAGGCAGGCGGTTCAAAATTTATCTCGGGATCAGTTAAGTTTGCTGTACATCCGTTAAACAACACCACAACACAGAGAAATACAAAAGCAGTCAATTTTATTTTTTTCATAAAGAAAGTCCCTTAATTTTGTTATAATACTAGCAATTACAGTTCCATAAACAATAAACAAGGATTTTACCAATGTCATTACGAGAAACAATCAACCAAGATGTAAAAAATGCCATGAAAGCAAAAGATACAAAAAAAAGAGATGCGCTTCGCCTCCTTACCAGTGCTTTTAAACAGATAGAGGTAGATGAACGAAAAGAGCTTAGTGATGAAGATGTCATAAAAATTATTCAGACACAGGTCAAACGCAGAAATGACGCGGCAAGCCAGTACAAAGAAGCAGGCCGTGAAGATTTAATGCAAATAGAACTTGATGAAATAGCATACTATGAAGTTTATCTGCCAAAACAGCTCAGTGATGAAGAACTGCAAAATGAAATCAAAACCATCATTGAAAAAACAGGTGCTTCAAGCATGAAAGAGATGGGAAAAGTTATGGGTATGGCAAGTAAAGAATTAGCCGGACGTGCCGATGGAAAACGCATCAGTGATGCAGTTAAAAAAGCCTTGGCTTAAATCTTACCAGTCATCCAGGACGAAGCCCTTTGGCTCGTCATTTTCTACCTCTTTTACTTCAATATTTGTATTTATTTCAGGTGCAACAACTTTTTTTACTTCTGTTTTTTTCATCTGCTCTTCAAACTGTAACTCAAGCCCTTTACTCGTCATTATAAAGCCGTTTACATGTAACTTGCCGTCATGAATTTGTTTGTGATGTTCTTTGCACAAAGGCACAAGATTGTGTTTGTTGTCTTTATGAAAATGTCCTATAAAACCTGCATCATCAGCCAGTGATTTTTGCGATATATGATGCACATCTTCTGCCACCGCACCGCAGATAACACATTTGGTCACATAAAGCTCTTTGTTGTACTTGGATTTTTTCTTCTTCACAAGCAGTTCAAGCTCGTCATAATCATTGGCAAGACGTTTTCTGATGGCATTGGCATTTTCCAAAAATTCATTGTCCATATGGAGCGATTTGGCAAATTCCAGTCCGTATATGCTGCTGCCGCTTCCGGCTTGAAGCACACGGTTAAATATCAGTGTATCTCTCTTCTCATCATACTCCACACTCAGGTGCAAATCTACAACATTGTCAAGCGAAGTAATTTCATTCATTGTTGAGAGTTGATGCAGGTGCGTTGCAAACAAGAACAGACATCGTGTCTCGGCAAGTTTTTGTATCGCTGCAGCCACGATGGCAACGCCTGAGAGTGTCTCTGTTCCGTGGCTTATTTCATCGCCCAAAACAAGCGATTTTACGGTTGAGCGGTTGAAAATATTTTTAAGTTCAAGCATTTCCACTGCAAAGGTAGAGAGTCCCTTTGCCAGATTATCCTTAGAAACTATGCGTGTAAAGAGAGAATCAAAAATACTGAATTTCATCACCGCAGCACTCACAAAAAAACCCGACTGCGCCATCAATACCGCAATGCCGATACTCTTCATCAAAGAGGATTTTCCGCTGGAGTTTATACCGTATAAAAGGACTCCGTTAATGTCATGCCCGTCATGCACAGCCACATCAAGCATCACCGTTTTTGGATGAGGCAGGTCCATATAGTCACGGTTTCCCATCACTATATCATTGGGAACATAGAGCCCGCCCCGCTCCTGCACTTCTATCAAAGGATGACGCAATTGCATAATCTGCATAAAATTTTCATCTTCTTGTGTTTCCACTATCATCGGTCTTGAATGTTTGTACTCCTGTGCGACCTTTGAAGAGCTCACTCCCACGTCCAGATCAGCCACATAGCTGATAACTCTGTCAAAAAGAAGTGAATAGCGTCTCTCAAAAAGTGCCTGAAGTTGGATATATCTCTCTTTTACCAAAACAACAATTTTTCGGCGGTTTTTCATGATATTGTCAGAAAGTCTGTCGGTAAAAGCAGAGGTGATTTTGACATTGTTTGTCAGTTTTTTTACACTGAAATCTGCAAAATCTTCCCGTTTTTTGAATTCACTCTCAATCAAAGAGAATCTGTTTTTGCTCAAAGAGATGTAATAGCCCTCTTTTTCCAAAAGTCCCAAAGTCACCATTTTTGTCGAACTTCCTGCATTGACACTTGTCAGAAGTGCTTCGATTTTCAAAATTATATCTTCAAAAGCAAGCATCATTACGCTGTTTTCTTTGACCAAAGTATCTATTGCCTCATCCACACCGCTCATCAAAAAGTTTTCATCTACCGTGGCATTGGTAAAACGCCGTGATATATCCAAATCTATCGTTTTAGTTATATCACGCAAGAACTCTTCCACTTCACTCTCATGAAAAGGCGTTTTTTGAATTTTATGCTTTTTGACATAAAGCATCAATTCCTTGACACTTACCATAGAATCATACATATGATTCATCTCAAAAGGATGCAGTCTGCCAAGACTTAAACGGCGAGAAAGCCTCTCAAGGTCATAAACACCCCGCATCATTTCATCCAAATACCTTACATATGAAGCAACCCGTTCTATAAGATTATACCGACGTTCAAGTTCGTCTTCTTCCATTATCGGATTTAAAAGACGCTCTTTTAAGAGTCTTTTTCCTATAGCCGTTGCACTCTTGTCAAGCATTTTTAACAGTGTGAACTCTTTTTTGTCTTTGGAAATTATCCCCATCTGCTCCAGTGCATTGTTGCCCAGATACATAAAACGGCGATTGTCTATAAGACGGGGCATCGCCATCTTCTGCACTATATGATAATCATGTTCTATCACAAAATTGATGAGAATTGCCAAGGCTTCGGTAATCATAGGAGAGCGTTCCAAATCCAGATGCTCTATAGGAGAGAGCAGTGAACGAATCTGATATACCTCTTTAAAAAGTTCATTTTGAAACTCTATTTTTGCCCGTTTGTTGTTCACAGAATAATGATAATGTTCGGGAATTTCCAAATACTGCATCACATGACGCTGGTCATCAATTCCGTCTAAAAAAGTCACAACAATTTCACTCGTTCTGTAAACATTTAAAAGATTAAAAATCTCATCAAGTGCATAAGCAGGATCTTCACTTGTCCCGTGTGTCTCATACAGCCATGTTTTCCCCGTGGTTACGTCAATGGCAGCATACCCTACCGTATAAATATCACGAAACTTGTCAATCAAAACAGAAACAATGTAATTGTCATCATTGTCAATAATATGTTCAAAATTGGTACCGGGTGAGACAATTTGAGAAATATAACGACTGATCTTAGGAGGATTTCCCTTTTGCTTGACGACTATAACCGTATACTTCTGCTCCTGAATCAAACGGTTTAAGTAACGTTCAAACGAAACGGCAGGCACACCCGCAAGCAGAGGGTTTTTTTCAGAATTGTCTATAATTTTTTTATTTTTTTTCGTAAGCTGTATATTTAAAAGTTCCGCTATCTCTTTGGCTTTTCCAATCTGTTCTTCATCATTATTGACTTCATACACTTCAAAAAAAGTACCGATTTCCATAAAAACAACTGTATCATTCCCATACTTCTGCTCAAAAAACCGTTGTAAATCAAAATATATCTGCGTTAAAAGTTTTTCTTTATTGTTTAATATTTTATTAACATCTGATGACTGCATGGAACTCTTTTTTACTAAGCTTTATTTAGAATATGATTATAGCATAAGAAGGATTTAAAAAGCGGTGAAGAGGTGTCAAGCGCAATCCAAAAATGTACCAAAGTACAATATATCACGACAGAGTTAAGAAACAGGCAGTTTACGCTTATACTGCTTATTTTAACTCCGCCGTTGACATCACACTTACAATTTGTGAGACCGTTCAAAATTCCATAAGTTCAAATCATAAATTTGACAGAAGTATTGAAATATATGTCTAACGGGATAGGACAAGAAAAAAACTGATTTTTAAAAAGGTGCTTGAAAGTTCGTATTTTTGGGGTTTGTAGTGGACGAGGAGAAACTCGAAAAAAACCTATCCTGTATTTTATTTAATATGCTATAATTTAGTAAAAACATCGGAGTTTTTATTATGACTATTCGTATAAATACAGATTTTATCGATTATGTTGACTATATTGATATAGCTCAAGAAGCATTAAAAACTGCCCCTAAAAAATTGTTTGAAAAAATGATACGTTTGATTATTAATAGTATTCATACTCAAGAAATAGAATTAGAACGATTTTCATTGCAACTGGATGATATGCACACTTTTCCTGTTGATAATATAGAAGAATTTTATGATACTTTATTAAATGCTATTGATGACATAAAACTTTTTAAAAAGAAATTAGAGCAAATAAAAGGTAAAGATATTCTTTTTGAAGAACTTTATATCCAAGTAGATAAACTTTATACTTCTTTGATTATTTTTTTAGACAGGATAGGTCAATTAGAAGTTCGTATTCTTCAAGAAAATAAAAAATCTGCTTAATATTATGGAGATTATCAAAACTTCGCAATATCTTCGTACTGAAAAACAACTAATTAAAAAATATGTTCTTTCTCAAATCCAAATAAATGATACTTTAGAACTTTTTAAACAAGATCCAAATCATTCATCTTTGCACTATAAAAAAATGAATTGCAAGAAAGATAAAGATAGATATTCTATCCGAATTCCAAACACTCAATATCGTATTTTAATGAATTGTACTATTGATGTTATATATTTAGTTTGTGTATGTAGTCATGATGAGTATGATAGAAGAAATCGAGGGTGTTAGTAGCGAAATATATGTCTAACGGGGTAAGACAAGAAAAAAACTGATTTTTAAAAAGGTGTTTGAAAGCTCGTATTTTAGGGGTTTGTGGTGGACTAGGAGAGATTCGAAAAAAACCTATGCTGTTTATTTGACTTCATACACATAAAAGGTGTATAATTATACACATAAAGGAAGTGACATTATGAATACTACAAGATTAAACATTACATTACCTACATCACTTGATAATGATATTAATCGTTATGCAAAAGAGCTTAATACAAAAAAGAGCCATCTTATAGCTTCTGCCCTTGATATGTATTTTGATTATATAGACTTAAAAGAAGCAGAAAGAAGACTTGAGCTTAAAGAGCCTACAATTTCATTTGATGATATGTTTCAAGAGTTAGGTCTTGATGTATCAAATTGAATTTACATTTACCGCAAAAAAAGATTTTAAAAAAGTAAATAAACCTGATTTAAAATTTATTCGTGATAGTTTAAAAGATTTTTCGGAATTATTTTCTAAAGAATATGAAATTGCATTAATGCAAAAAGGTAAGATTAAAAAGCTTCAAGGGCAAAAAGAAGATTTATATCGTTTAAAACTTCGTTCTTATAGAGTTATTTATAAAAAGTATGATGATAAACTTATAATTTTAGTGATACATGTAACTACTCGTGAAAGTGCTTATAAATAGGCGTTTATTTGCAAAATATAATAAAGTGTGAGAATGTTCACTTAAGTACGATAATAACAAATAGTGGCCTGATTTTGATAAAAAAATATTCTGACAAATCCCTATATTGTTGACTTGCAAAAGATTTAAAAAAAGCTATAACTTGACCACAATTACAATTTGTGAGACCGTTCAAAATTCCCTAAGTTCAAATCATAAATTTGACAGAAGTATTGAGATATATGTTTGACGGGGTAGGACAAGAAAAAAACTGATTTTTAAAAAGGTGCTTGAAATCTCGTATTTTAGGGGTTTCTGGTGGACGAGGAGAGATTCGAACTCTCGGTACCGTTGCCAGTACGCATCCTTAGCAGGGATGTGGTTTCAGCCACTCACCCACTCGTCCTTTTGAAGAGTGAGATTATAGTCATTATTTCATAATAATTAGCTTAAATCTGTGCTAATATTTTTTTAACGACCTCAGCAGGGTTCTCTGCCTGATAAATCGGACGTCCGACGACTATAAAATCAACAAGTGCTTCTTTGGCATAGGCAACATCGGCGACTCTTTTTTGATCCCCTGCATCTTCACCAAAAGGACGAATACCAGGAGTGAGTGTCATAAACTCTTTACATGTAAATTCTTTAATAGCCTTGCTCTCATACGCCGAACAGACAACACCGTCAAGTCCGCTTTCCATTGCATCTTTTGCAAACTGATTTGCTTTTGTTGCTATGTCCGCTTCATATATTGCCTGAAATTCCTCTTCACTAAACGATGTCAAAGCCGTTACAGCCAAGACCAATGGACGATTTTCATACTTTTCCAGTCTTTGCATCACGGTATTCATGGCACGTTTTCCTGCACTTGCATGAACATTAAACATATCAACACCAAGTCCCATAATAGACTCGGCGGCATCTGCCATGGTATTTGGAATATCATAAAGTTTTAGATCTAAAAATATTTTAAAATCGGGGTTGATTTGCTTAATAGCCTGCAAAAATGCTTCGCCGTCGCGAATATAGGTACGCAGTCCGACTTTGAGCCAGACATCATACTCTTTTATTTTTTCAATTAAAGCGAGATTTTCTTCTTTCGTAGGTAAATCAAGGGCAACACATAATTCCATACTAACTCTTTTTTGTGGAATTATAGCATGAAAAACTAAAGCCCAGACTGAAGTCTGGGTTCCAGAAAAGTCTTATTATTTGGACTTCACCATTGCTTCAATTTTGGCAACTATGCTTGGATCTTCCAGGGTTGAAATATCCTGAGTAATTGCCTCGCCTTTGGCAATTGAGCGTAAAATACGACGCATAATCTTTCCGCTTCTTGTTTTTGGAAGTCCCGGTGCAAAAACCATATCATCACAGATAGCGATGTTTCCTATCTCTTTTTTGATGATGTTATTAATTATTTTTGCCTCTTCAACCTCATCAGCCACGCCTTTGTCATCTTTTAAAACGATGTAGGCAAAAATACCCTCGCCTTTGAGTTCATGCGGTTTTCCGACAACGGCAACCTCGGCAACATTTTGATGTTTTTTGATGGCTGCTTCAATTTCGGCAGTTCCCATTCTGTGTCCGCTCACATTAATGACATCATCAGTACGTCCCGTAATCGTGATATAACCGTCTTCATCATACACAGCACCGTCACCTGTAAAATAGACAGGTTTACCGTCTTTTTTCACATCACCAAAATAGGATTTTATAAATCTCTCTTTATCTCCCCAGACACCGCGAATCATCGAAGGCCAAGGACGTGTGACACACATATAACCCCCCTCTCCGACTTCAACTTTCTCACCGGTTGCCGGGTCCAGAATCTCTGCCATGATTCCAGGAAGAGGAAATGTTGCGCATCCCGGTTTGATAGGGGTTGCCCCAGGAAGCGGAGAGACTATATGCCCGCCTGTTTCTGTCTGCCAGTAAGTATCAACGATAGCACATTTACTGCCGCCAACCTCTTCATAATACCATTTCCACGCAGGAGGATCAATAGGCTCTCCAACAGTTCCAAGTACTTTTAAACTACTCAAATCATACTTAGCCGGTTCATCTTCACCCATTTTATGCAATACACGAATCGCAGTAGGCGCAGTATAGAACTGGTTGATTTTATACTCTTCTACCATTTTCCAAGGACGACCCGCATCAGGATAGGTCGGAACACCTTCAAACATTACCGTTGTCGCACCCATTGCAAGCGGACCGTAAACTATATAGGTATGCCCGGTAATCCAGCCGATATCTGCTGTACACCAGTAGGTATCATTTTCTTTGACATCAAACACCCATTCCATTGTCATCTGCGCCCACAGTATATATCCCGCAGAATTATGCTGCACACCTTTTGGTTTTCCTGTTGAGCCTGATGTATAGAGCAGAAAGAGCGGGTCTTCACTATCCATAACTTCCGCTTTACATGTAACGTCCTGCATTTTGATCAATTCATTATAAGAGTAGTCACGCCCTTCAACCCATCGTATATCTTCATTGTTTCTCTCAACCACGAGCACTTTTTTTACCGGCCCACCTTCTGCCAAAGCCGCATCTACTACCGGTTTTAACATATATGGCTTGTCTTTTCTGTAAGCTCCGTCAGCAGTGATCACAACTTTTGCATCCGCATCTTCAATTCTGTCTTTGAGTGCTTCTGCAGAAAATCCGCCAAATACTATAGAGTGAATGGCGCCGATTCTGGCACAGGCAAGCATCGCATAGGCAGCTTCGGGAATCATCGGCATATAGATGACAACTCTGTCCCCTTTTTTGACACCAAATTCATTTTTCAACAGATTGGCAAAACGGTTTACATTGTAGTAAAGTTCCAAATAGGTAATAATCTGTTTATCGCCGCGATCTCCTTCAAAAATAATCGCCGCTTTATTCTTGCGTTTGTCTAAATGACGGTCAATACATTGTTCTGAAACATTTAACTTTCCGCCTTCAAACCATTTGACAAAAGGGTAATTCGATTCATCCATCACTTTTGTAAACGGCTCTTTCCAGCTCAGCTTTTCTTTGGCAAATCTGCCCCAAAATCCTTCATAATCTTCAATTGCTTCATCCTGCAAATCATGATATTCACACATGTTTTTGATTCTGGCAGTTTTTGCAAACTCTTTGTTTGGTTTAAAAATCGGTTTTTTTTCTATTTCTGACATTTATTTTCTCCTGTGTTAGTTTTAAGTAATAAGACATAATTAATTTCACTCGCAACAACAGATAAAAAGTTTAGATTCAAGGCAAACTTTACTCTGTGATGTCATTCATCACTGAGTGAAGTTCAACGCAGAAGATAAGCCTTTTATCTGTTGCCCTACGGGTGAAGACAGAAGCTACAATCTGCTTCGTTAAAATCTTTTGAAGCACAATAAGTGCAACTTCAAGATTTTGCCTTGCATTTTATAGCTTCTGTCTCCATTGAGAATGGAATTAATTATGCCTTATTACTTTTAAGTAAATCATTGCTGTCATAATGGCATCATTTACAGCATTATGCACACCCATTTGAGGGATATTACAGTTTTTCAAGATTGTATCAAAACGCAAATCAATATTAGCTTGCGGTATCATTGCAATTGTTTTATCAAAATATATTTCAGAAACTTCAACCATTTTGTTTGGCAGAGTGATTCCAAGCACAGGCTTTATATATTTGTTAATCATCGCAACATCAAACTCAAGATAGTACCCCACCAAAGTGGCACCTTTGATATAATTCAAAAACTCTTTAATTCCTTCCAGCGGTTCTTTTGCATTCTCCAGGTCACATGGACGGATTCCGTGTATTGTTATACTTTTTGCATCAATTGCTCCAAAGTTTTTCAAATAAACTTCAAAAGTTTGTGATGTCAGTATTTTATTATTTTTAATCTTAACTGCACCTATAGAAAGTATTTCATCTTCTTTTGGATTAAGGCCCGTGGTTTCTGTATCGAAAACCACAATTTCATCACTTTGTTCAAAAAGAGAAGAAAAAGATTTATCTTTGAGTTTTGACAGATTTCTCTTTTTTTTCATCTGTTCAAACATAGAAAAAAGCATTACGAAACCATTTCCAAATGAAAATGAAAACTAATAAACTTTTTCAGTTTATCTACCACTTTAAAACTGTCTTTGAGCAAATCCCGGCTTGTTTTGTCCAAATCTTTTGGATTTATATAATTGATATCTTTTTGATCCTTTGCATACAGCATTGTTTTGAGCCTCACAGACAACAGAGTATCAAAACTTTCTATGAGTTCTGTCGCAAAAACTTTATCAAAAACACCTCGGTTGTTCAACTCTTTGATACGTTCGATTGTATTGTTTTTTTTGATTTTATTCTCCAGTGCCAGACATCTTATGCCGTGAACAATTGCAAAAATGCCGCCTTTTTTCAAATCCAGTTTGTTTTCATGCTCTTTGTCAAGCTTAAAACCGCTAAAAAGAGAAATAGGTGTTTCAAAAAAAAGCGTTGCTTTTGCAAGATGTGCCAAAACATCATCTCTCTTCTCAAAACGCGCAAACAAATGTTCTTTTGCCGCATTCACTAAAGTACAATCACCCGCAACACACTTTGCATCTAAAAATATACTCAAGTTTTGTAAACTGTTTCCTTCAAAACTTGCTATCCAGTTATCTATTTCATTTTTAAAGTCCCCTAAATTACGACGCCAGTACGCATTACTGACCATAACATTGCCCTCACACTTGACAAACCCTATTTCTAAAAGCGCCCTGTTGAGTTTATGCATAGGCTCTCCAAAAAGTTCTGTATCCATATCATCGGCAATGATCAGAGCATTGTCCTGATCGGTTTTGAGTATCTGCTCCTCTCTGCCCTCAGAACCCATTATCATAAGAGCACATTTTTCCTGTAAAGATTCATCAACGTACATCGCAAAAACTTTTGCATATATTTTTTGATTGAGTGTTGCAACAAGTTTGCTGATATAACGTACTTTTACACCATTGGAATCAAGTGTTGTTACAAGATTTTTCAATCCGTTTTGAATCTCTTTTAAATCATCAATGTTCTCTGCTTTGTCTATTTGCACAGAAATCAGGTAAGAATGGTTTGCAAAATAACTCAACAAATCCAACTGCTCTAGTATCCCGACAATTTCATCACCCTCTTTTACAACCAAGCGCTTAATCGCATTATGTGTCATAAGCACCAAAGCATTAAATAAAAAGTCACTCTTCTCAATAGCAATAATATTTTTAGATGCTATATGCACGATGGCATCACTCACATCATATTTACCCATCAAAACCTTCTCTCTCAAGTCCGTATCCGTAACTATACCGCAGCTGTTTTCATCCCTTACGAGAATACATGTAGCCTTAAGATTTTTCATTTCTTTTAAAGCATCTGCTATTGTTGTGTCTTGTGCAACAATACAAACAGCATGAAGATAAATATCTTTTACCTGAGATACCAAAAAAGGAGTTAATTGACTCTGCTGTGAGTATTCTTTTAAATGTTGATGGCGTGTAATAAAATCTTGTAAAAAATACTCTTGTATGCGTTTGTTTTGTATCAATTCCAAAAAGTCTTCTTTTTGAATCTCATAACAAATCAAATCTTCACTGACAACAAACCTGTTTTGTGTTGTCCCGTAAATCAAAGCATCCGCATCAAAGCTGTCACCTTCACCGTAAACAGTATGCAGTGTATCATCAATATACTCGGACACATATCCTTTTATGATGATATAAAAAGCGACAGATGGAAGATTTTTGCTGATGAGCAGCGTATCTTTAGGGTAATATGCAATGTCGATTTTTTGCATCAGCTTACTCAGTTCCTCTGAACTGAGTAAGCCAAAAGGGTGAATAGACTCAATAAGTTTTTTTTGGTCTAAGATGCTCATAGTTAATGCTCGGATGCACCCTCGGCACCAATACCTGTCTGACTTCTGATGTATTGTGCTTCAAAAGCCTCCATCTCTTGTGCTGCAGCCTCTGATTTGTCCGTTACTGAGAAAAACCAGATACCGACAAAGGCAACACTCACAGAAAAGAGTGCCGGGTATTTATACGGAAAAATCGCTTCGGCATTGCCAAAAATCTGTACCCAGACAATCGGACCAAGGATGACAAGCATGACAGCTGTAGCCAGTCCCAAGGTTCCTCCGATGACAGCGCCACGCGTTGTAAGTTTTTTCCAGTACATGGAGAGTAAAAGTACAGGAAAGTTGGCAGAGGCTGCTATTGCAAACGCAAGCCCGACAACAAAAGCAATATTTTGTTTTTCAAATGCTATTCCCATAATAATAGCTACGATTCCCAGCACAACAGTAGCAATTTTTGAAACTTTCATCTCTTTAAGCCCGTCAATTTCACCTTTTTTGTACACAGAAGCATACAGGTCATGTGAAATTGCAGAAGCACCTGCCAGTGTCAGACCCGAAACAACGGCCAGAATTGTTGCAAATGCCACAGCAGAGATAAATCCAAGGAAGAAGTCACCGCCAACAGCATGAGACAAATGTATGGCTGCCATATTGTTTCCGCCAAGAATCGGGAAACCGCCGCTTATGGCCTGTTTTGCCAGATCCAGATACTGAGGATTTTTATACACCATTACAATTGCGCCAAAACCGATGATGAACGTCAGTATATAAAAATAACCGATAAAACCTGTTGCATAAAATACCGACTTTCGTGCTTCTTTTGCATTGCCTACTGTAAAAAATCTCATCAGGATATGAGGGAGACCTGCTGTACCGAACATCAAGGCGACGGCTAAAGATATTGCAGAAACAGGGTCCGAAACGAGTCCGCCCGGAGACATTATTTCTATACCTTTTAATTCTGTTGCATGGGCGAACAATGCTCCAAAACTGAAATCATAATGCGCCATTACAGCAATAGCCATAAAAGTAGCTCCTGAAAGCAGTAAGAATGCTTTGATAATCTGCACCCAGGTTGTTGCGAGCATACCGCCAAATGTTACATAAAGAATCATTAAAACACCAACCAGAATAACCGCTACTTCATACTGCAGACCAAACAAAAGCTGTATTAACTTTCCAGAACCAACCATTTGAGCGATAAGGTAAAGAATAACAGTTGCAATAGAACCAAATGCAGCCAATATACGAATAGGTTTTTGGCGTAATCTGTAAGAAGCAACATCCGCAAAGGTATATTTGCCTAAATTTCGCAAAGGTTCTGCAATAATGAATAGAATAATCGGCCAGCCGACCAAAAATCCGATCGAATAGATAAGTCCGTCATACCCTTTGAGATAAACAAGTCCGGAAATTCCCAAAAAGGATGCCGCAGACATATAGTCTCCTGCAATGGCCATACCGTTTTGCAGCCCTGTAATGCCACCGCCTGCTGTGTAG
The DNA here is from genome assembly GCF_039667065.1 of Sulfurimonas sp. NWX367. Lineage (NCBI taxonomy): Bacteria > Pseudomonadati > Campylobacterota > Epsilonproteobacteria > Campylobacterales > Sulfurimonadaceae > Sulfurimonas > Sulfurimonas sp. NWX367. The sequence continues at coordinate 692,740 of NZ_JALCZM010000001.1, forward strand.
AAATCTTTCGCAGACTTTGTTCTTTTGGCTGCCCAGTATGTTATGCCCAGAGTTGCACCGACAAAAATAACAAACATAACAATTGCCGGAACATTCAGCGGCTGTTTTTGAATTTCACCGTTGATAGTTCCGGAGGCAAATGCCGCGATACTGCCGAAAATTAAAAATAAAAATATTCTGTTAAACATCTAGGCGCTCCTTTAATTTGTTTTTTACTTTGTTTGCCAGATCATCAAACTCACTGTTTGCTCTTTTTGTATATATGCCTGTCAATATAAAAGCAAATACGATTACAGCCATACCGACAGGAATACCTATGGTTGTAACTGCCTCACTAGAGAGGGGCACTGCCAATGCCGAGGGATCAAAAGCTATTGTAAGTATAAATGCAAAATAGACTACAAGCATCGCTATTGTTAATTTTAGAGCAAAACCCTGTCTTGTCTTTACAAGTTTCTGGTAATCAGGATCTGCTTTTATCTGTTGTATCTGTTCTTTGGTCATAATTTTTCCTTGTATTAGAAATTATAGTTTGCAATGAGTCTGTACTCATTCCAACCGGTGTCACTTCCTGGAGTTGCTTCCGCAAATTTTCTGGGAAAATTTCCGCGAAAACGAAGCTGCAGTTTTTCAACTGCTTTTGGGTAGTATTTGATGTCAAACCCAGCTTCTGTTGCTGTTCTTGCTATACCGTATCCGGAGTTTGCATCTGTATCAAAAGTGACATAATAGGCAGCAGTTGAAAGGTTGACTCCATGTTGTTTGAAGTTATAGACAGCAGCAACTTTTGTTGCTTTTGTTCCCGCTAAAAACATATGACGGGTCACCATACCTTGAGTATATGCCGGCATGCCGCCAAACTGTGTAAGTATCGCATTTTTGTAAGAATCATCTCCTGCATTGTTTGAAGATGTTTGGGAGTAGGCAATATATGCAGCAAAACCTTCATATTTTGCCCCGACTTTACCCGCCCAGTAAAAAGAATCTACCTCACCGGACCCTCCCAGCGGAGAGTACTGCATATATTTTCCGCCAACACTGTTTTGTTTAATCATCTGCACTTTTACAAACGGTTTTACATTGCTGTTGAGCAGACAGTTCCAGGAGACTCCTGTGTCAGCGTAGAGTGTATTGTAAAGATTCCATGCATAATCATTTGAGACATCTACATGAAAGTTTTTCGCTGTATATTTCAGTTGAATATTTGTAACACCGGCAGTTTTTCTTCCGGTTGTTGCAAGTCCCAAGTTCAGATACTCTCCGGTTTGTACTCCTGTTGAAGCATTGATCCCTCTTGAAGTGTACCCTGAAGTAGCGGCAAGTATTCCGCCGGCAGAATAGATATTTGAGAATGTTCCATAAGCGATTCTGTCTACATGTGCCATCTGAAGAGTAATATTTTTCACATCCTTGCTTACAAACTTGTATGCTCTGAAAGTATTTGGAAGCGTTCTTGCATCATCTGATCCCATCATTAAAGAGTCATATCTCTGATAACCAAGCTTGGCATCACTTTTTAGCCCATATTCACTGAAACTGTATCCAAGATATCCCTCACCTAGAATTGAATATGACTTGTATCCGGTTCCAAGAAGTGCCGGTGACTGGGCAGTGTGTTGCTGTATACCCAAATCCTGCACTGTATAAAAAGCCGCAGCCAACCGAATTCCGTTTAATGCAGCTGTTTCAAACTTGAGATGACCGCCTAAAACAGCAGCATCTCTGTGCGTATCTGCCCCTGAACCACCCTGATACTGTCTGTCCACATAAAACATTCTAATCTGACCGCTTGTTTTTCCTTTTGCAAACATGTCTTTTATGTCATCAGAAAGAACATGCACCTCTTGTTTCTCTTCAACACCGTGCTTTAACTTTATATTTACACCGTCGTAATCAGCATATACACTTGTCACCAATGCTGTAACAAACATACTTAATGCAATTTTTTTCATATAATCCTCCACTTTTAGATAAGTGCCTGACAAGAATAAATAACATAATTTAAATATGTCATTTATTCTTGTCAGGCACTTAAGATAATCATAAATCCAAAACATAGCATTAACGTAGCAATTCATATTTTTAACAAAAAATTGCAATTTAATCTCTGGCGTGTATCAATATGTAACAAACAATACCCTGCTCATTTTTCTATCATATATCCCATTCCTCTGACATTAACAATGATATCTTCTTTTAAACTTTTTTTCAGTCTGTTAATCTCTGCTCTTATGGTTGCATTATCTACGATTTGTTCATCCCATACATACATGCGAAACTGTTCAAAATCAACTATTCTGCTTCTGTTCCTGGCTAAAATATCTATAATTTGCGATTGTTTTTTTGTAAGAATCTGGGGAGTGTTCTGAAACAAAAGCGTATTGTTTTCCTGATCATACATATAGTTTTTTGAAAGCCTGAGAAAAACCAGAGGAATATCTTTGTCTGTTAAAATTCTGTCAATTTTCAAAGCAAGTTCTTTTAGGTGAAAGGGTTTTTTCAAGTAATCATAGCATCCCAGATCATAGGCACGGGAGATATCTTCTATATCTACCAGAGCGCTGATATAAATGCTGGGTGTATGAATTTTGATGGCATGAAGCTTTTCCAAAAGTGTCAATCCGTCTATATTTGGTACAGAGATATCCAAAATCAATAAATCATAGTCGTCTTTTTGAAGATTTTCAAATGCTTCAAGACCGTCTGTAAAACTTACAACAAGATGTCCCTGCTCCTGCAGATACTCCTGTATGGACTCGTTTAGCATTATTTCGTCTTCCAGTAAAAGAATTTTCATTATTCACCCATCATTTTAAATTTATATTCAAATGTAGTCAGTTTGTCAGTTGATGCAATATCTATGCTCACATTGTCTTCTTCACAAATATTTTTCACCAACTGCAGTCCCAATCCAAATCCTTTGACATTGTCATTTTCCCTGTAGTATGCATCAAAAATTTTCTCCGGATCTTTTATAATTTTAGACTTGCTTGATACACTAAACATTACATCTGCTCCTGTTTGCTTTACATGTAAGAAGACTGTTTCCTCCGGCAAAGTGTATTTGATGGCATTTGTAATAGTATTGTCTACAATACGCTGGAGTTTTGTTTCATTAAAATAAATATAAACCTTGTCCAAATCACTGCTGTATTTAAAATCAATTTTAGACAGATGTGCAACATCTCTAAAAAACTCTATCCGCATGCTGAGATACGAAACCAGTTCAATTGAAACTTTGGGATACGGCACCTGGTCTTTTTTTACCAAATAACTCAAATCATCATATATATTAAATATATTTTTTGCAGCCGCTTCTATTTTGGACAATTGTCTGTCCTTTTTATTTTTCATTTCATACAGTTCTATACTCGTCAAAATAACACTCAGAGGCGTGTTTGTTTCATGCACAGTGTAGCGTAAAAACTCTTTTTGTGCGGCCAGTATCTCTTCTGAAAACTTTTTTTCTTGTAAAAGTTTTGCATTTGCCTGTTCTAAATACAATGTTTTCTTTTGTACCTTTTTTTCAAGAATAAGATTGATCTCTTTTAATGATAGCTTTTGCTGATTTATTGTCTTTACCATTTCATTTGCATACAGAACCATCTCTTTAAATTCTTTAAAAAAAATCTCATCAGGACTCAGCAATGCTTCCCTGTGTGCCGCATTTTTAAAAAAATTTAAAAATACATGCATATCATTTTGAATCAACGCATAAAATATCTTATACAACCCGAGCATGATTGCAAAAAGTATAAAAGAGAGTGTCACAATAGCCAAAGTGTTTTTTATCAGAAGCCTTTTGAGCTGTTTTTGTGTATCTCCGTAATCAGCCACACTGTGTTCCTGCCTGTAAAGCGCTTTTTCATAATCCTGATAATTTTCTTTTATCAGCAAATAGGCAAATATAATGACAAAAACCAATATGACAACAGTTGTGACGGTATTGGCCTGCTTGATAGTCAAAGATGTAAATCTGTTCTTTTGCATTTTTTATCCCTGTTTTTCTCAACAAAATTATACCGCTTTTAATTCCAAACTTAATTTTAAAAGCACAAGACATATTTATAAAAATTTAACTATAATAACAAAAAAATAAAATAAAGAGGTTTATATGTTTGGAAAAGCACAACTCAAAGAATACAATTTAAGCGAAGAAGAATTATCAAAACTGCAATATGCAAAAATCGTAACAAACAAAGGCGATATTTGGATTAAACTTTATCCGGAGGAAACACCAAATACCGTTGCAAACTTTGCACATTTGGCACAAACAGGATTTTATGACAATCTCAGCTTCCACCGTGTAATCCCCGGTTTTATGGCACAGGGCGGTTGTCCGCAGGGAACAGGAACAGGTGGTCCGGGCTGGTCTATAGCATGCGAAACCGATAAAAATACACATAAACATGTCAAAGGAACACTTTCTATGGCACATGCAGGACAAAACACAGGCGGCAGCCAGTTCTTTATCTGTTTTGTTCCCTGCCCGCATCTTGACGGTGTCCATACAGTTTTTGGCGGTATTGAAGAGAATGATGCTGAAAGCTTTGCGGTTTTAGATTCAATTGAAGGACAGGATGAGATCAAAACTATAGAGATTCACGAAAAAAGAGACTGATTTTTTCGCAAGCTCGGAACCGGCACTTCAGTGCCGGCTGTTGCAACAGCCTTGCCCCTCTCAGCCCGGACTGAAGTCCGCGTTTTGAAAAATACTCATAACCTAAAACATCTTTCAAGGAAAAACCATCTTAGTACATATTTGTTGCAGTGTTGACTCACACTTCTTTCTGGAAAAACTTCAAAAAGATTTTCCAGATGAAAAACTGACCGGCTTTTTTTACGACCCGAATATCCATCCCTATTCCGAATATCAGCTGCGCCTGCTTGATGTCAAGCGCTCCTGCAAAAAACTCGGCATAGAATTGATTGAAGGCGAATACGACTATGAAAGCTGGCTTGAAGCAGTTCGTGGACTGGAAAATGAACCTGAAAAAGGGGCTCGTTGTGAAGTCTGTTTTGACAAACGTTTCACAACAAGTGCAAAAAAAGCCCTCGAACTCGGTGAAAAAAAAATAACAACCACTCTGTTGGTAAGTCCGCTCAAGTCCCAGGAACAGCTCAAACGTGTCGGTGATGAATTTTATAAAAGTCACGGTGTTGAGTTTGTAGCCGTTGACTACAGAAGCGGCGGCGGGACACAGGATCAAAGCCGTGTCACAAAAGAAGAACAACTCTACCGTCAGGACTATTGCGGCTGTATTTTCGGGCTTACCATGCAGCGGGATCAGCAAAACAGACTGATGGATGAAATGTTTTCACCAATTTCAGGACAGACACTTCCTGCCTCGATTGAAGAACGTTTTTACATGTACACCAAAAGAAACGAACTGGAAGAGGAAGGCAAAGAGTACAGAATAATTAAACAAAAATTTCTCAACTATAGACAGTTTGGCTTTAAGCTCACAGCAGGAAAAAAAGAGAGCATAGAAGCTTATGCTATGAGTTATTCCACACTGCCGAGAAAAAAAGCACAGGGGCGCATAGAATTTTCACACAATGGTGTGTATTATTTTAATCGTGAAGAGATAAAATTTATCACTTTGCAAACCTACAATGACTTGGGCAAATCAACTTATAAATCTGTCAAAGAGCTTATTTACAACCCCTTGGACTTTGAAAAAGAACAGAGACTCAGAGCTGTTGTATCGGGCTCAAATTATGACATAACTCCCATAATAGTTGTCAAGGATATACCGGAGACAAAGCTTAGCATTGAATTGAATGCAAAAGTATATGAAGATACCAAAGAAAAACTTATTATCTTTTCTTAACAATAAATTAGATAAAATATCAAAAAAATATTGTTATAAGGTTTATAAATATGCTTATGGATGTTACAGAAATACAAAAAATTCTTCCTCACCGTTATCCTTTTTTGTTGGTTGACAGAGTTACTCAGCTAGAAAAAGGAAAATCGGTCACTGCTTACAAAAATGTCTCTATTTCAGAGCCTGTTTTTCAGGGACACTTTCCTGGCCATCCTATATATCCGGGTGTCATGATTTTAGAAGGCATGGCGCAAGCCGGCGGAATATTGTCATTTTTAAGTATGGGAGATTTGACGGAGGAAGAGATTGCAAACAAAGTAGTCTATTTCATGAGCATCGACAAAGCAAAATTCAGAACTCCTGTAAAACCGGGAGACAAACTCGAATACAGAATTTCTGTCATAAAACAAAAAGGTACTATCTGGATGCTTAAAGGTGAAGCATATGTTGATGACAAATTAGCAAGCGAAGCGGAACTCAAAGCTATGATAGTTGACAAGTAAAGGATTTATTTTTGTCTCAAATATCTCAACTTGCCGTTATTGAAGACGGCGCGACAATCGGGGAAAATGTTACAATCGGACCGTTTTGCTTTATCTCAAGTGAAGCAACGATTGGCAATGGAACAAGCATAGATGCAAACAGCTGTATTTACGGAAAAACAACTATCGGCAAAAACAACAAAATTTTTTCACATGCAGTCATCGGTTCAATTCCGCAGGATTTGAAATTCAACGGTGAAGATGTTGAACTTATCATCGGCGATAACAATACTATCCGTGAATTTACCCTTTTTAACCCTGGGACAAAAGGCGGCGGCGGAAAAACCATCATAGGCAACGACAACCTTTTTATGGGATACGTTCACCTCGGACATGATGTCATCATCGGCAATCACTGTATCTTGGCAAACGCGGCAACACTTGCAGGACATGTGGAACTTGGCAACTATGTTGTCATTGGCGGCATGACACCAATTCACCAGTTTGTCCATGTAGGCGATTATGCCATGGTGGGAGGCGCATCAGCTTTAGCACAGGATATTCCTCCTTTTTGTATGGCAGAGGGAAACCGTGCTTCGCTCAGAGGACTTAATTTAACGGGACTCAGAAGACATTTGTCAAGAGATGACATCAATGCCCTCAAATCAGCCTACAGAGAACTTTTTGAATCAGGCAGACCACTCAAAGATACAGCAAGCGAACTGCTGGAAAATTCAGACAATCATTATGTAACAGATTTATGTAACTTTGTCATTACAACAAAACGCGGAATTCCGTTTGAAAGGAAAAAAGTATGATACACAGACATTGCAGCTTTTGTGATGCAAGCGAAAGCGAACAAAACCCTCTTATAGCAGGCAACGGTGTTTACATTTGTAAAAACTGTGTTGTTTCAGCTTACAAAATAATGTTTGGTGATGAAAAAGAACTTGCAAAAGAGAACAACAGCGAACTTGTTGATGCAGTACACAAACTTATGACACCAAAAGAACTGGATGCTTTTTTGGGTGAGTATATTATAGGACAGGAAAGAGCAAGAAAGCTCCTGAGTGTTGCTGTTTATAATCACTACAAGCGTATATTTAAAATGCACAAATCAGATGAAGATGATACAGAAATTTCAAAGTCAAACATTCTGCTTATCGGTCCTACAGGAAGCGGTAAGACACTTATGGCACAAACTATTGCACGAGTATTGAATGTCCCTATCGCCATTGCGGATGCAACAAGTCTGACAGAAGCCGGATATGTAGGTGAAGATGTTGAAAACATTTTGACAAAGCTCATTCAGGCAGCTGACGGTGATGTAGAACGGGCGCAAAAAGGCATCATTTTTCTTGATGAAGTTGACAAAGTTTCACGTATGAGTGAAAACCGCTCCATTACCCGCGATGTTTCGGGAGAAGGTGTCCAGCAGGCACTTTTAAAAATCATCGAAGGCTCTTCTGTCAATATTCCGCCAAAAGGGGGAAGAAAACATCCAAATCAGGAGTTTACAGCTATTGATACTACAAATATTTTATTTATCTGTGGCGGTGCCTTTGACGGACTTGAAGATATTTTAAAGCGCAAACAGGGCGAAAATGTTCTTGGTTTCGGACAGGAAAAGAAGACAAAAGAAGAGAAAAAACCTACATTTGACATGGTTGAACCGGATGACCTGGTTCATTACGGACTTATTCCTGAGCTTGTCGGACGTCTGCCTATCATTGCATCACTCAATGAAATCACTGAAGATGACATGGTACGCATTTTAACAGAGCCGAAAAACTCACTTGTAAGACAGTACAAAAAACTTTTTGCCATAGATGATGTGGAACTGAACTTTGAAGAAGATGCACTCCGTGCCATAGCAAAAAAGGCCATCAAAAGAAAAACAGGAGCACGGGGACTTCGCGCAATTTTAGAAGAGAGTATGATAGATATCATGTATGAACTCCCTGAATACAGCGGTTATGAAGTAATGATCACAAAAGAAGTCATTGAAAATGGCGAACAGCCTCTTTATATTAAGAAAACAACACAAAAAACAGCATAAGGCACAATAAATGATATTTAATAAAATAGTCGGACTTTTTTCAAATGACCTTTCTATCGACTTGGGAACTGCCAATACAATTGTCATAGCAAAGGGGCGCGGGATTATCATTAATGAACCTTCTGTTGTTGCTGTCAAAACCGAAAAATATGGACAACAGCGTGTACTCGCTGTCGGACATGAAGCAAAAGAGATGGTGGGAAAAACTCCGGGAAATATCAAAGCCATCCGTCCTATGCGTGACGGTGTTATTGCCGATTTTGACATGACTGAAAAGATGATTCGCAAGTTCATTGAAAAAGCACACGGAAGAAGTTCTTTAATATCTCCCCGTATTATCATCTGTGTGCCTTACGGCTTGACACAGGTTGAAAGAAAGGCTGTTCGCGAGTCTGCTTTAAGTGCCGGAGCACGCGAAGTTTTTCTCATAGAAGAGCCTATGGCAGCAGCTATCGGAGCCGGCATAGATATTCGGGAACCACAAGGGAATCTTGTTGTAGACATTGGTGGCGGTACAACTGAAATAGGTGTTGTCTCTTTGGGCGGTTTGGTACTCTCAAAGTCCATCCGTACAGCCGGAGATAAAATCGATCAGGGAATCGTCAACTATGTGAGAAAAAAATACAATCTCCTCATAGGAGAGAGAGTTGCCGAAGAGATTAAAATAAACATTGGAACAGCTGTAGAGCTTGACCAGGAACTTACGATGGTTGTCAACGGACGCGATCAGGTTGAAGGACTGCTGAGTTCAGTGGAACTGACAAGCGAAGATGCCAGAGAAGCAATGAAAGAGCCGCTTAAAGAAGTCGCCGAAGCACTACGGGATGTTTTAGAAAGAATGCCGCCTGATTTAGCCGGTGATATTGTAAACCACGGTATAATTTTGACGGGCGGCGGTGCTTTAATCCGTCAGCTGGACAAATATCTCTCAGATATCGTCAGAATTCCTGTTTTTGTCGCAGATGAACCTCTTTTAGCCGTTGCACGGGGAACAGGAAGAGCTTTAGAAGAGATAGACCTCCTGCAAGAACTTTTTGAGAATGAATAAAAAATCGTTTGTCTATTTTTTTATCTTGACAGCACTCTTTGTGGGTGCTTTATACTACAACAATCCTATTCAGTCTCCCATTGTTTCAGCACTCAACACCATAAAATCAAATTATCTTGACAGTATAGAATTTTTTAACAACAAAACAGACAAATATTTATTTCAGGCGCAGGAAATAGAGAATCTGAAAAACAGACTGAAAAAATATGAAAATAATCATCTTCTCCTGCAGCAACTCACTTCTGAACTCAAGGATTTGTACAAAGAAAACAACTCTTCACTCACAACAGATCCCAAAGTAGAGCTTGTCCGTGCAATATCGTATGAAAAATTTGGAAATATCAACAGATTATGGATGGATTTTCCAGAGTATAATGCCTCAAAAATTTACGGCTTAACCTACAAAGAGTTTGTTGCAGGAATAGTGATAGCAAAAAACAACAAACCTCTGGCACTGCTTAATTCTGACATAAAGAGTGCCTACTCTGTTTATGTAGGGAAAGAAAAAGCACCCGGTATTGCACATGGCAACAATGCCAAAAATATAGTTATCAATTTCATACCGGCCTGGTTCAGTATCAAACCCGGGGATGAAGTGATCACATCAGGTCTGGACAATATCTTTTTTAAAGGTCTCAAAGTAGGAAAGGTTCTTTCTGTTACAAGATCACAAGGCTATCAAAATGCTGTTGTTGAACAATATTACAAGGCGAATGAGCCGGGTTATTTTCATATAATAAGGAATCTAAAATGAAATATTTCATAATCTCAGTGTTGCTATTTTTACATCTTACAGCCCAAGAGAGCAAACAAGAACTTACAATCGGTGCCGGACCGTACTTTCAGAGTCAACCTTACAAAGAGGCTTCTGCCCTTGTTTTGCCTTCACCGGTAATATTTTTTGACAACTCTGTTGTATATGCAAGATGGAGCAGATTCGGTCTTTACTTTTTAGGAGACAAAAAAGCGGAATATTCCTGGGGGTTTTCCTTTACTGTACAGCCGAGAACACTTGGCTACAAGGCATCAGACTCAGTCTCTTTACAAGGAATGAGCGACAAAGACTCAACAATGGAAGGTGGTATTGCTTTTAGTGCCGGCTATAAAAACTCCAGCTATATTGAAGTAATGCTTTTGGCAGACATCCTCAACAAATATAATTCATGGGTCGGCAGTGTAGAAATTGGTGATAAGTACACAGCAGGTCAATTTACTTTTTATCCAAGTGCTGTACTCTTGTACCAACCCAGAAAATTTCTTGACTATTATTACGGAGTCAAAAATTCCGAAGCAACACTGCAGCGTCCTGCTTACATGCCAAAGGGAGGATTCTCATTTGCCGTGCAAACATATATTAAATACCCTCTGAGCAAAAAACTCGCAGCCCTTTTTAACATAAGAGCAGACAGAATTCCAAACAGTGCATACAACAGTCCTTTGGTGAACAACAAATTTATTTACTCTGGACTTGCCTCGCTTATCTACACTTTTACCTACTGACTAAACTCCTATTAAGTGCCTTTTGGCTATAATCTCTAAATTTATATAACCATATTTAAGAGGGAACAAATGCCAAAACGCACCGACATAAAAACTATTTTACTTATAGGTTCTGGCCCGATTATCATCGGTCAGGCCTGTGAATTTGACTACTCTGGAACACAGGCTGTTAAAACATTAAAAGAATTGGGTTACCGCGTTGTTCTCATCAACTCAAATCCTGCAACCATCATGACTGATCCTGAATTTGCAGACAGAACCTATATCGAACCTATCAAAGAAGATGTTATTGCAAAAATCATCAAAGATGAAAATGTAGATGCTGTTTTGCCGACTATGGGCGGGCAGACTGCACTCAATGTTGCAATGAGTATGTATGAAAAAGGGATGCTTGAAGGTGTAGAGTTTTTAGGTGCAAATCCTGAAGCAATCAACAAAGGCGAAGACAGACAGCTTTTTAATGAAGCGATGACAAAAATCGGTATGGATTTGCCAAAAAGCAGAAATGCCTATAGTGTTGAAGAGGCCATAGAAGTTGTCAAAGAGATAGGTTTTCCGGTCATCAGTCGTGCATCCTTTACACTCGCAGGCGGCGGTTCCGGTGTGGCGTATAATATGGAAGAGTTTAAAAAACTTGCCCAGGAAGGCATTTCAGCTTCGCCTGTCAATGAAATCGAGATTATGGAATCTATGCTCGGCTGGAAAGAGTATGAAATGGAGGTTATCCGCGACAAAGCGGACAACTGCATCATCGTATGTTCCATTGAAAACTTTGACCCTATGGGTGTGCATACGGGAGACTCTATTACGGTTGCCCCTGCATTAACATTGACAGACAAAGAGTATCAAAGAATGAGAGATGCCTCTTTCGCAATTTTACGTGAAGTCGGCGTTGACACAGGCGGTTCCAATGTTCAGTTTTCAATTGATCCGAAAACAGGACGCATGATTGTAATTGAGATGAATCCGCGTGTATCGCGTTCATCCGCACTGGCAAGTAAGGCAACAGGCTATCCTATTGCCAAAGTAGCCACCCTTTTAGCAGTCGGATTTACCCTTGATGAAATTGAAAATGACATCACGGGAACACCTGCAGCTTTTGAACCGGTTATAGATTATGTTGTTACAAAAATACCGCGTTTTACATTTGAAAAATTTCCTGAAGCACAAAGTACACTCAGCACATCTATGAAATCAGTCGGTGAAGTCATGGCAATCGGCCGTACGTTTAAAGAGTCTGTTCAAAAAGCACTCTGCTCCCTTGAAACAGGACTTTGCGGTTTTGATGACATTGAGGCGGATGATGAGTTTGTCAAGCATGAAATCCGTCGTCCCAATGCTGACAGAATTCTTTATGTTGCCGAAGGTTTTCGTCGCGGCATGAGTATACAGGAAATGTTTGACACCTGCCAGATTGATCCATGGTTCTTATATCAAATACAAGAGATGATGGAAACAGAAGCAACTGTCAGCGATAAAATCCTTTTTGATGAGGAGTTAATGCGAAAAGTAAAAGTTGACGGTTTTTCTGACAAAAGAATTGCACAGCTTATAGCAAAAAATTCTCAAGAAACAGTGAGTGAAGACCTGGTCTATGAAGCAAGAAAAAAGCTTGGCATCAGTCTGGAGTATAATGAAGTTGACACCTGTGCCGCTGAGTTTGAAGCACTCACTCCTTATCTCTACTCAACAACAAACATTACAAAACTGCCAAATATTACCAATCGTCAAAGCGACAAACAAAAAGTGCTTATTTTAGGCGGCGGACCAAACAGAATCGGACAGGGGATTGAATTTGACTACTGTTGTGTACATGCGGCATTTGCACTTAAAGAGATGGGCATAGAGACTATTATGTATAACTGCAACCCCGAAACGGTTTCTACCGACTATGACACATCTGACGTTCTTTATTTTGAACCGATAGATTTTGAACATGTAAGAGAAGTGATAGAAAATGAAAATCCTGATGGTATCATTGTTCATTTCGGTGGACAGACTCCACTCAAACTTGCTGATTCTTTAACAAAAATCGGTGCAAAAATTTCAGGAACTCCATCATCCGTCATTGATTTGGCAGAAGACAGAGAGCAGTTTAGTGATTTTGTAAAAGCACACAATCTTAAACAGCCTGCAAACGGTTTGGCACGTACAAAAGAAGAATCATTTATTATAGCCGAAAGACTGGGCTATCCTGTTCTTGTTCGTCCTTCCTTTGTGCTCGGCGGACGCGGCATGCGTATCGTATATAGCGAAGATGAGCTGCGTCAATACATGGATCTTGCCATTTCTGTCTCCAACGAAGCCCCTGTCTTGGTAGACAAATTTTTGGATCAGGCAATTGAGCTTGATGTGGATTGTATCTGTGACGGCAAAGATGTCTACATCGGTTCTGTTATGCAGCACATCGAAGAGGCAGGAATACACTCGGGAGATTCGGCATGTTCACTGCCTCCCATGAATTTGACACAGGATATGATAGAAAAAGTTGAGCAGCAGACAAAAGTCATCGCACTCGGCCTTGGCGTTGTCGGACTGATGAATGTACAGTATGCAATTTATCAGGATGAAATTTATCTTATTGAAGTCAATCCTCGTGCTTCACGTACAGTTCCTTTTGTCTCAAAAGCAACCGGTATGCCTCTTGCAAAAGTAGCCACACGTGTTATGATGGGCAAAGACTTAAGAAGCTCATTAGCCTACTATGACAAATATGAAATAGTTGAAGAGCACAACGGTCTGCTTCGTCCTCGCCTCAAAGGGCATGTATCTGTCAAAGAAGCAGTATTCCCTTTCCATAAACTTTACGGTGCCGATTTGGTACTGAGTCCTGAGATGAAATCTACGGGTGAAGTAATGGGTATCAGTAAAAACTTCGGGGTAAGTTTTGCAAAAGCACAACTCAGTGCAGGAAATAATATTCCGACAGGCGGAACATGTTTCCTCTCTTTTGTTGATACAGATAAAAAACATGCTCCTGAAATAGCAAAAGGGCTGGTTGAACACGGCTTCAAACTTGTTGCAACAAAAGGGACACAAAAGGCCATAGAAGAAGCGGGTATAGCATGTGAAGTGGTTTTAAAAATTTCAGAAGGCCGTCCAAATATTGAGGACAGCATGAAAAATGATGAAATAGCAATGGCAATTAATACATCTGACAACAACACATCAAAAAAAGATGCTGTTGTCATTCGCCAAGAAGTGCTTAAAAGAAGTATTCCTTACTTTACAACACTCAGTGCAGCAAGAGCACTGATACTCGCACTCGATGAAATGGAAGATGAAAAATGGTCAAGCTCAACAGCCCTGCAAGATTTTTTAGTATAAAAACAAATATTATTCTCTCACAAACCGACACTACTGTCGGTTTTTTATCCCAGGATGCACCTAAGCTGTGTGCAGTAAAATCACGTCCAAATACCAAACCTTTCATTGTTGTTTATAAAAACTTCCAAGCACTGAAGAAAGACCATAAAAGAGTACCAAACACTCAGAAAAACAGAGTCAGACGCCTTAAAAAAACAACCTTTATAGTAAAAAACCATGCTTTTCGGGTTGCAGAAGATGTGGCAGACTCTTCTTGTTTGAGACAAAAGGAATGGACATACTCCACATCTGCCAATGAAAGCGGTAAAAACTTTTCAAGAACTTTTTGTGAGCAAAAAGCTGATATAATAATAGAAAACAAGAAAGGACTCTTTGAAGGTCAGGCTTCAAAACTCTATAAAATCAACCATAAAAAAATAAAGAGGTTACGATGAGCAAACTGTTCCAGGCACTGCTAAGCGGTATGTTTTTTACATTCATACTTGATTTTTTCATTATATTAGGCGTGAAACTGAATTATATCGATTTTTATGGTGTACATGTATACTACAATATTTTATTTGCAGATCATCAAAATTTCTTTTTGTTTTTATTTTTTTCTATACTTCTTGGCTATTTGGTAGTTTATGCCAGCACAAAAACAGCACTGATTGTTATAGGTTCTCTCTTTGTCCTCTCTTTTGCAACGCTTATTCCTCCTATAGGAAAAAGCATTGGAGAAATGATGCTTATGAAAAAAAACATTACACTCAAAACGGATAAATTTTTCTATCATGGTGATCTCTACTATGATGGAAGAAAAAATGTAACATTTTACGATTATGAACTAAAAAAAGTTATAATTCTAGATAAAAATAAAATTCGAGGTCAATATTAGCATGAAACATATTTCTTCAATTGCCAGCGGTGTTGTATTAGGAACTGCAGGTGTTTTAATGATGAGTACGCTTACAGGATGTGAGCAAAAACAACAAGAAGCACAAAATAAATTTTTGGTTATAGAACAACAGCCAAACGGAAAGTATAAAGTTGTCGAAGAGATGCCGACACAGGGCCCTTCACGTGCAATCATCAGAGAACGTGATGAATTTGGCAGAGTAACAGAGCGTTTTATGAACGAAGAAGAGATGAAAGCTTTGGCTGCACAAGAGTATCAAAAAGTACAAAATGGTACGAGCGAAACACTTCAAGATAATTCAGGCAGTGCAGGTATGGGACTTGCCGGTACTATTTTAGCCGTTGCGGCAGGAAGTTTGCTCGGAAATATGATAGGCAATGCGCTGATGAACAACAAAAGGTTTTCCAGAAATGCAAGCAGTGTCAACAGAAGTGCCTACAGCCGTTCGGCAGCAGGCAAGGCAGCAAGAAAATCAACAAGCAGCAGAAAAAGCTTCTTTGGCGGCACTTCAAGAAGCTCGAGCTACAGCAGAAGCAGTGGCGGATTTTTTGGAGGCTGACACATGATAACTACACAAAAACTGAGTCCAATAGATGATGAAACCTTAGAAGAGATAGGCTTTACCTGGCATACTGATTCTGACGGCAGCAAGTATGTCAGCGATGAGCTTGTAGAAGTGACCCAAGAAGAAGCAGAGGCCTATTATGAGGCAGCAAATACTCTTTATGACATGTATGTCGAAGCAGCCGAATATGTCATCAGCAATGATCTCTTTTTTGATTTGGGCATTCCTTTCAACCTTATAGAGAGTATTAAAAAAAGCTGGGAAAACGATGTCCATTGGCATATTTACAGTCGTTTTGATTTAGCCGGCGGTATTGACGGACAGGATATTAAGCTTATAGAATTTAATGCCGACACCCCTACGGCGCTTTTTGAGACTGCACTTTTACAATGGGCAATTTTAAAATCCAATGATATGGACGAAGAGCGTCAGTTTAACAATGTATATGAGGCCATCAGTAACAATTTTAAAAGACTCGTTACACTCTTTGATGACACAGACAAATTTGAAGAATTCTATGACGGCTGGAAAATACTTTTTTCTTCTGTTGAAGGCAATGACGAAGAAGAAGCCACCACAAAACTGCTCCAGCAGATGGCAACAGATGCCGGATTTGTTACAAAGTTTGAGTTTTTGCAGAATGTCCGCTTTGATGAAGATGGCATTTATGACAGTAATGACATAAATTATGAGTACTGGTTCAAACTCTATCCGTGGGAAGACATTGCAGTTGATGAGCCGGAACTCGCCACCACACTCACAAATATCATCCAAAACCAAAAAGCCATTATTTTAAACCCTGCCTATACTTTACTCTTTCAGTCAAAAGGAATGATGGCAATTTTATGTGAACTGTTTCCAGATTCGCCTTACCTTCTTAAAACCTCTTTTGAACCGCTTCAAGGACTCAAGCAAGTTGAAAAACCTGTTTTTGGACGCGAAGGTGCCAATACAAAGATTATCGAAGCAAACGGAAGTATCAGCATTCAGACTGAAGGTCCCTATGCGAATCATAAAAAAATCTACCAGGAGTATGTAGATTTTCCAAAAGATGTTCATGGAAAAAAATATCAGGCAGGTGTTTTCTTTGCCTATGAAGCCTGTGGACTGAGTTTTAGAAAAGGCGGAGATATTTTAGACAATATGAGTAAATTTGTAGGCCATGTTATAGTATAAACACTCAAAAAATAATTTCTGAGTGTTTGTACTTTACAATCTTTGTGGCATTTCATCTTTAAAAGCAGTTTTTTCTGCTTCTTTTAATAACTCCAGTGCACCTTTATCTATCATCTTTTGGGCAAGCTCTTTGCCTAAATTTTTACTTTCCTCTATACTTCTTACGATTTTTTCCTGCATAATATGTGTTCCGTTTGGAAAGCCAAGCATAACTCTAAAAACAACATTATCATCTTCTATAACAGCATTACAGGCAACAGGAGCCGAACATCCCGCTCCGATTTTTGATATAAAATCTCTCTCAATCTGTGTACATGTAAAGGTATCTTCATCATTGAGACTTTGTGCAATTACCCGTACCTGTTCATTGCCGGTTACAATTTCAATACCCAAGGCAGCCTGCCCCATCGGCGGTATCATCATATCAAGAGAAAGTTTTTGGGTATAGGGAATATCTTTGAGCAAATCAAGTCTGTTGAGTCCTATCCATGCCAAAATTATCGCATCATACTGCCCTTCTTGTAACTTTCTCAGACGTGTATTGACATTCCCTCTCAAATCTTTGACTTTTAAATCAGGTCTTTTTTGCAAAAGTTGCATTCTACGGCGCAGACTCGTTGTCCCAACCACTGCTCCCTCCGGCAAATCTTCAAGTGTTTTGTAAGTATGTGACAAAAAAACATCACTTTGGTCTTGACGTTGCGTCACAGCTGCAAGTTCCAAACCATCGGGAATATATGTCGGTACATCTTTTAAACTGTGTACAGCAAGCTCAGCATTGCCTGAGAGCATCTCATCTTCAAGCTCTTTTGTGAAATGCCCTTTTCCGCCGATGAGAGCCAAAGGTTTATCCAAAACCTTATCGCCGTTACTTACTATTTTATTAAGCACTACTTCTATTTCAGGAAAACTTGCTTCAACTCTTTCCTTAATATGATATGCCTGCCAAAGTGCCAAGTCTGAAACGCGTGTTGCTATTGTTAATTTTTGCATTACTTCACTTTTAGGTATTTTTTCTTTGTGTTATCTACAGAACCGTCAAGATAAACCGTCGGTGTTCCACCAACCATAAGATCAATGGCTACAAGTCTGTCGTGGTTAAACTGCTTGATTACACTGGGATTTTGAATATCTTCAGGTGTAATATTTGTCCCTTCTGCTTTATTAAATGCTTCAAGAATTTTTTTGACATTTTTTTCTCTTGGATTGATTGAAACATTATAAAGTTTTAATACAACATCTTTTACACCTTGATGTTCTGCGGCAATTGCTGCTTTGACCAGTGTTACTGAAGCGGGATGAATTCTTTCGAGTGGAAAATGATAGTAATATACAGCAAATTTTTGGGGTTCTTTTTTCATATCTTTAATCGCCCCTGGTACAAATCCTCTACAAAAAGGACACAGTGGGTCTGAAAAAATGACTATTTTGTGTTTCGCATTGGCATTGCCGTAAATCAAATTTTCTTTTGCATAATGCCTGGCTTTTACTGTTGGTTTAACCTTGTCGACAAGACTTTCTCCTGTACTTATATCTGTCAAATCTTTTGTAATCATCTTTCCGTTTGAAAACCAAATCATTTTTTGGCGAATTACCTGCTTTGGCTTGTTTTTCAAAACAGCTTTCACATTAACAATATAGGCATTCCATTTTGGAAGTTGTTTGAGTGGTGTAACATCCTCCACTTTTACATCTACTGATTTGAGTCTTGGATTTTCACTAAACTTGTCTTCTAAAAAATATTCTATATTTTCACTTGCGTTACTTGCATAGAGAAAACTACTTAAGAGCAGAGTCGTGCTCAATAATTTCAACATCAATGACATCTGAATCCTTTGTTATATTATTTTGTTCCTCAAAAGAAGAATTACATTTTCCTGATTTTACATTATAACGGTTAACAATCATACTCGTAAAAACACCAAACTGCATAAGTATACCTAATATGTCTGTTAAAAATCCAGGAATAATCAGCAGTATAGCACCAATCAGGGTAAAAAGATTTAATTTTTGAAACTGCTCGAGATCAATACAGTTATAAGAGACTGCCGTCATATTTTCAATCAAACTTTTTCTGAAATTCACTAAAATTGATATCCCTATAAATGCAGTAAAAAGAATCTCAAAAAAAGTGGCAAGCCCTCCTATAGCAGAAGAAATCTGCACAGAGACAAGCACTTCCAAAAAAAGGTAGAGTAAAAAATAAATCATTTAAATCAGTTCCATAATTTTATCAAATATCTCTTCTCTCTTGATATCTCTTTTTTCTTTTGTTGCTCTGTCAAAAATCTGCACATGTCCATTTTGCAACTCTTTACCGATAACAACCGTATACGGGAATCCGATAAGTTCCGCATCTTTCATTTTAAATCCAAAACGCTCTTTTCTGTCATCGAGCATTACCTCTACATTTGCATCCTGCAGCTGCTTATAAAGTTGTTCGCCTGCTTGCACCTGCGCCTCATCTTTGATGTTACTTATCATAATATTTACCATATACGGTGCTGTCTCTTTTGTCCAGATACAGCCATTTTCATCATGATGCTGCTCTACAACTGCTGCTACAAGGCGTGAAACACCCATTCCGTATGTTCCCATAATAAAAGGCTGTGCTTTTCCGTTCTCATCTAAAAACTCGGCTTTTAAAGCTTCAGAATAAGTCGTTCCAAGTTTAAAAATATGTCCTACTTCTATACCTTTTGTAAAAGAGAGTTCACCGTCACAGTACGGGCAGATATCCCCCTCATTTACTTCTGCTATATCTGCGAAATAAGCAGCATTACTGAGCACTGACAAATCTACCCCTATAAAGTGATAATCTACTTCATTTGCCCCACAGATTAAATTTGTGGCATCTTTTAAATCACTGTCAATGACATGTTTTGCCTTGTCTTGATCAAGCGGCCCTATAAAACCGGGAATCAGCCCTGTCTCTTTGAGTTCTTCTTCTGTCACATCCACAATATCAAGCGCTTCTGTTGCATTGAGTGCTTTTACTTCCTGAAGATTATCGCATCCGCGTACAAAGAAAAGAACAATTTCACTTGCATCTTCATATATAACTTTTTTTGCAACACATTTAACCGTATAATAAGGGTCAATTTTGAAAAACTCTGCAAGTTCATCTATTGTTTTTATCTCTGGTGTTTTAAACTTATTAAAAGAAGCTTCAGGAGCTTCAGGAATATTTGAGCGTTTGCTTCTTGAAGCTGCTTCTATATTGGCACCGTATTCACACTTTGAACAAACAGCAATTGTGTCTTCACCACTCTCTGCCAAAACCATAAGCTCTTTGGAACCGCTTCCACCAATGGCACCACTGTCGGCTTCCACCACTCTGAAATCCAGTCCCATACGAGAAAGTATCTTTTTGTAGGCTGCTTCCATTGCATCAAATTCTCTGTCTAAATCCTCTGCAGTAGCATGAAAAGAGTAGGCATCCTGCATAATAAACTCACGGCCACGCATAAGCCCGAAACGAGGACGGGCCTCATCACGGAATTTTGTCTTAATCTGATACAGATTTAATGGCAGATTTTTATAAGATGTCACACGGTTCCGGACAACATCAACCATCATCTCTTCATGTGTAGGTCCAAGTACGAAAAGGTTGTTTTTTCTATCGTGAAAACGAAGCAGTTCTTTACCGAACTTTTCTATTCTTCCACTCTCCTGCCACAACTCTGCGGGTGTTACAAAAGAGAGTTCCACTTCCTGGGCACCTACTTTTGTCATCTCTTCATTAATGATATTTTCTATTTTTTTAATCACTCTTTTTGCTAATGGCAGATAATTATACAACCCTGCAGCAACCTGTGTAATAAATCCTGCACGAGATAAAAATATATGACTCGGAAGTGTAGCATCTGATGGTGCCTCTTTGGTTGTCGGTATAAAAGCTTTACTTCTTCTCAAATTTTAATCCTTTTTTAAATGGTGTTTGTATTGGTCTGGAATATTGTCATGTTCATCATTAAGAATATACTGCATTGCTCCGGTGACAGAATCACTTTTGGCTTCATGCGAGGCTGCACGCATCTTTTTTGTCATATCATGCAAAAATCTTTTGATTGCCTGATGCGCCATTTTTTGTGCTTGCATTTCATATTCCTGAGGCAGAAAACCTTTTTTAATTGCACGTTTTGTCTCTTCCTGTGCGGCTTTTTCGGCTTTTTTATAAATCTCTTTTATGATAGGTTCCACATTGAGTGTATCAAGCCACTCATAAAATTCCACAACACTTCGTCCTACAATTCCGTGCGCCTGTCTTACATACTGTTCTCTTTGTGCTTTGTTTGCATCTACAATATCTTTTATATCATCCACAACAAAAAGAAAAATATTTTCTCTGTTTTTTATATCAATATCTCTTGGGACAGCCAGGTCAAACCAGAATCTTTCAAAATCTACATCTTCTATAAGTTCGTTGGTAATTATAGGATAAGAAGAACCTGTAGCAGTAAATATAATGTCAAATTCGTTAACCGCTTTGTCCAGGTCTCCAAATTCATATACTTCCGCATTGCACTCTTGTGCCAAAGTCTGGGCTTTTTGCTTTGTTCTGTTTGCAATAAAAGTTTCCACCCCGTCCGAGACAAGGTGTTTTGCGCAGATTTCACTCATTTCACCTACACCAATCACAAGTGCTTTTTTTTCACGTAAATTTTGAAC
The DNA here is from genome assembly GCF_039667065.1 of Sulfurimonas sp. NWX367. Lineage (NCBI taxonomy): Bacteria > Pseudomonadati > Campylobacterota > Epsilonproteobacteria > Campylobacterales > Sulfurimonadaceae > Sulfurimonas > Sulfurimonas sp. NWX367. Next base: position 714,297 of record NZ_JALCZM010000001.1, read on the forward strand.
CTTTTCTTTAATCTGTTTTATTGCTACAGAAGCCACAGAAACCGGTTTTGAGGATATATCAGTGAGATTTCTTACCTTTGCAGCACATTTAAACGCATGAGAGAGTGCTCGTGACATTTTCTTATCCGAATAACCGCGTTCATGAGAGAATTTAAAAGCATCTTTTAACTGTCCGGCAATCTGTGTCTCACCGACCACCATAGAGTCTATAGAACTTGCAACCGCAAAAAGATGATGAATAGCACTGCTGTCATCAACTATCTCAGCAGTTTTTCGTAAAACCTCTTCTGACAAACCACCTTTAAATGCCAGTAACTTCATCATATGTTCTGTTGCTTCTTCAATGTCACTGCAGCATACATACAACTCCATACGGTTACATGTAGCCAGCATGACAGCTTCACTGATATTAGGCGACTTGAGCAGTCTTTGCAGACATGCCTCTTTCTCTTCATCCGTATAGGTGAATTTTTCTCTCAGTTCCAAATCACTGTTTTTATGGGAGAGACTTACAATTAAATAATGCATCAATAACTTCTTTGTATCATTGTATCTAAAATGGCAACTAAATCTTTATCTTCGTGCAAAGCAATCTTCGCCTCGTTTGAGAGTTTCTGTGCCAGTTCAAAAGATTTTTCTATCGTTTTATGTTCTTGCATTTTCTTTTTCATCCATAAGAGTTCTTCTTCCGTAGGTTTTTTCGCATGCAGAGATAGAAGCTTTTCCTGATCTTTTGCTTCAAGTGCATTATAAAGATAAATATACGGCAAAGTACATTTCCCCTCTACATAATCATTCATCGCAGGTTTTCCAAGCGTTGCTTCGTCTGCTGTAATATCAAGAATATCATCTATAATTTGAAATGAAAGTCCTAAGTTACGTCCGTAAAGAGCATATTTCTCTGCATCTTTTCCCGCTAGCAGAGCACTCGCTTTTGCAGCTGCTTCAATGAGTGTAGCAGTTTTGAGATAGAGCATATCAAGGTAACGCTCTTCATCACTGTTAAAACTTTCTGCCATTCTGACATCCATCATTTCGCCCTTTGAGAGTGCTGTAACCGATGAAGCAATTGTCTGTGCTACCGCTTTGTCAAAGGCAACAAGTTCCGTAAATGCTTTTGAGTATAAAATATCTCCAAGCATGACAGCTGTTTTGCTTCCGTCTGTTGCATTTACCGATGCTGCTCCGCGTCTTGTCATCGCATCATCAATAACATCATCATGTAAAAGTGAGGCAGCATGAATCAGTTCCACTATGGCGGCTAAAAGAGGAGCGTCCTTATGTTCTGGAGCAATTTTAAGAATAAGCTTTGCCCGAAGTCTTTTTCCGCCCTGCAGCATGGCAAACAGACGGGTCACTTCATCATAATCACACTCTTGTATCAATCTTTTTATTTGTGCTTCTACTCTTTGCATTTATCTCGTCTTTTGTTTATTTTTTTGCTGTTTCTAATCGTATTTGCTCTTTATCATCAGAGAGATAAAGCTCAAATTTTGCAATATTTTTTTTTACATCAAACTCTTTAAATTTAACCAGTATATAGGGTATATTATAAAAATCTGCTCCAGGAGTTTTTAGTTTAACCCGAAAACTTTGATTTTTATGATTCAAGTACAGTATATTTTGCGCTACATGCTTATCATAAGAACGCAAAACCACCAAACCTTCATTAGTGTACAAAGTCCATCTAAATGTAAAAAGTCTTGTTTTGTTATCGTATTTTACAAGAATTTTCTTTGGCTCATCCTTTTTCAATGAAATTTCCTGCACATCCCGTAAGTCACTTGCAAAAACAGCAGTGCTACAAAGAAACAATGCTGTCAAGAAAAACTGTAAAATACTTTGCAACTCTTATTCGCTTTGAGAAAGAATATCACCCATAAGCTCTATGTAAATACTTTTCGTTTTGGTTGCAACCTCATCCAGATGACTTGCTTTATATCGGGCAACTGCCGTATCAATATCATCACCGACCTCTTCTTGGAGCATCAACTCCATTGCAGCAACTTTTTCAACAAACTTTTCAAGTTCCTGTCTTACTATATCATTGTTCGCATTAAAAACAACATCCATAAACTTTGATCTCGGAGAACCTCCGAAAATATCATCTTCATCTTCAAATAACGCGCTGTAACTCATACCTAATCCTTTTTATTTTACTATTTGGGTACCTACACCCTCTGATGTAAACAACTCTAAAAGCATAGAGTGTTCAAGTCGCCCGTCAATTATGTGTGCTTTATGCACACCACCGTCTATCGCTTCAAGACAGGCATCAACTTTTGGTACCATCCCGCCGTGAATCGTTTCGTTTTCTTTGAGCACTTTTACTTCATCTTTTGTCAAGGTTGCAAGAAGTTTTTTCTCTTTGTTCAAGACCCCCGGAGTATCTGTCAAAAATATTATTTTGTTTGCACCTATGGCTTTTGCAACATATGATGCACACAGATCAGCATTAATATTATACCCGGGATGTCCCATCTCTTCACCTGCGGCAATAGGGGCTATCACAGGAATAAAGCCTTCTTTTATCAGATTTAAAACAACATCTGCTTTGACATTTGTAATATTCCCAGTCAATCCCCACTTGGAAAAATCTTTCGCCCTTGCACGGATAAAGTGTGCATCCTTACCGCTGATACCTATTGCTTTTGCATCATGAGAGTTCAGCAAAGAGACTATCTCTTTGTTAATCTCACCACTGAGTATCATCTCTACAATCCGCATTGTCTCTTTTGTCGTGACACGCTGTCCGTCTATAAACTGCGTATCAATTTTAAGCGCTTCGAGCATATCGGTAATTTTTTTTCCACCGCCATGAACAATTACAGGTTTGATACCTACCAAATACATAAGCAAAATATCTTCTGCAAACTTCTCTTTTAATTCGGGAGATGTTTGTGCCGAACCGCCATATTTTATAACGACAATCTCTTTTCTAAACTCGCGAATAAACGGAAGTGCATCAAGGAGTGTTTTTACTGTTTCAACTTTTGCCTGCAATATTTCTATCCTTTATGCAAAATAATTTTGCTATTCTATCCAATCTTCTATTAATGCTACTTAAGTAACTCTTCTTGTGATAAAACTATGTTACAATCTTTCCAAAATATTCGAAAAGGAAGAAAAATGTGGAAGTATCCTATAGATGAGAATCTGTTTGACAAATTTAGTAAGTATTCAAAAATTACAGGTGTGATTTTTATTATTCTCGGAATAGTGGGTATTATATACCCTGTATTTATGACCCTGGCAACAGTCACCTTTGTGGCATGGCTGATGATGTTTGGTGGTTTTATGGCCGGGTATTTTACCTATATAAGTGACAAAAGTGATGTTCTGGGCTGGCTTAAAAGCTTTGTGCTTATCGGGATTGGTGCTTTAATGATTTTTTATCCAATGACAGGAATTGGCACAGTCGGTCTGCTTCTGGCTATATACTTTTTTATGGATTCTTTTGCCAGTTTCTCTCTTGCGATGAATATGCGTCCTGCAAACGGCTGGATCTGGTGGATGATTAATGCCCTTTTTTCCATGTTAATCGGTATTTTATTTATAGCAGGATGGCCTTTTACCTCCACCTACCTTATAGGTTTGCTTGTCGGTTTCAGTCTCTTTTTTGACGGATTTGCCCTGCTTGTCACAGGGTCGATTTTTAAAAAAATGAACCGATAAAATGCACAAGACAAAAGCATTTGGTCTCTGGAGTGCCGTCTTTTTAGGTATAGGCTCCATGGTCGGTGCCGGAATTTTCATAGTCATCGGTCAGGCAGGGGCCATGGCTGGAAATATTGTCTGGATCTCTTTTGTTTTCGGTGGGATTATAGCTCTTTTAAGCGGCTACTCTCTGGCAAAGCTGGCAGTACGCTACCAGTCACGCGGCGGGATAGTCGAGTATCTGGTCCAGGGTTTTGGAGAAAACATTTTCTCCGGTTCTATGGGTGTCATGTTCTATTTTTCCCAACTCATTGCCATTGCAGCCGTTGCCAAATCATTTGGAACCTACAGCGCAACTTTTATGCTCCACGGAGATACAGCCTGGGTCAATATATTTGCCATAGGTATTATCGCCTTTTTTACCCTTATCAATCTTATCGGTGCCGTTTTTGTTGCGAAGGCGGAAAACATCATTGTCATTATCAAACTCGGAGTCCTTGTTACCTTTGCTTTTGCGGCACTTTTTACGATACAGCCTCAGCTTTTAAGTGTAGAGGACATGCCTCCTGTAAGCGGTATGGTCTTTGCCATCGGAATTACGTTTTTTGCCTACCAGGGTTTTAGTGTGATTACAAACTCAGTCGAGGATATGGAGAATCCGAAAGTGACCATGATGCGTTCTATGTTTGTCGCCCTGCTCATTGTGGCAGCTTTATACATACTTACAAGTATCGCTGTTTTAGGAAACCTGCCGCTTGATAAAATTATTCAGACAAAAGACTATGCTCTGGCTGAAGCGGCAAAGCCCATCTTTGGTGAATGGGGATTTAAAATCATGGCCGCAACAGCACTCCTGGCAACAGCCTCGGCTATTAATGCAACACTTTATGCCGTAACTGACATAGGATACACAATGGCAAAAGAGGGAAATCTTCCTGAAATATACGAATATAATATCTACCGCTCTTTTGAAGGACTCATTATCAGCGCGTTGCTGATTATACCGATGATACTCTTTTTCAACCTGGCGCAAATCACAACTGTTGCCGCTATAGTCATGCTCATCGTTCAGGGAAGTACACATATTGCGCATTTGAATCTTCTGCAGGAGAGTGGCGCAAAAAAATATCTTGTTGTTTTGGCAATTTTTTCCATGTTTGGCGTTGCGGGGATTACTCTCTATTCTACCTATAAAACCATGCCTGAGATTGCATACTATCTTATAGTGACCTTTGCACTTGCTTTTACGACAGAGTATCTACTGCGATACTTCAAACAAAGAATCATTTCTAAACAAACGCACTAAAGACACCTTCTTTTACTTTTACTTCCAGATCCAGAAGTGAAAGGGGCAGTCCGAAATGCTCAATTTTTACATAATCTTTAAATGTTACCAAAAGAGAAGTCGCTGCATCTTTTTGTAAAATTGTTTCAAGTTCTTCTTTTGTAAAACTGTGATGGTCTTCAAAATAATGCTTTGCAATAACAGCAGGAAGATATTTATCAAGTCGTTGCGGCCTTGCTATAGCGGTCACAAGACTCATTTTTTGTGTCGGGTTCACAAGTTTTACCTTACGAAAAAAATCTTTCTCCTCTTCTACATGTAAAGCCTCTTTCCCCGGCCACAGACGCTCTCTAAAAGGACCTGCAGGCAGACAAAAACTGTTCTTTGATTTTACATCTATGAGTATATCTTGCTTTTTGATATCATGTTTGGAGTAGGCATCATCCAAAAAAACTATCTCACAACCCAGCTCTTTTGCTTTTTGTATGGCTCTTTTTCTCTCTTCACTGACTATGACTGTAGCATTTGGAAGTTTTTTGGCATATATCATCGCTTCATCCCCGCTGCTTTTGACATCACATAAAATTTCATTGCCGTTTTTGACAACAATCAAGCCTTTGGATGCTCGTCCATAGCCACGAAGTATAATCGCAGGTTTTTTGTGCTCTTTTGCCAGTGCTGTTACCAATGGAGTTTTGCCACTGCCGCCGACAGTCAGATTACCAACGCTGACAATTTCCATAGCAAAATCCTCCGGTCTCTGTACTTTGTATCGAACATACATAATAATACAATAGAGCCAACTCAGCGGAAGCAGTAGATAGGAGAGAAGTTTTTGCAAAGGAGTTGGGTTGTAGAAATACTCTTCAACCCAGAAAACGAGCGTTTTTTTCAATTACACTCTCGTTTTTGCTATTTTTTTGATTTTACTTATAACTGTTTGTACATCTTCATCAGTCATACTTGCATAAATCGGTAAAGAAAGTACCTGTTGGAATGAACGCAGTGCTCTTGGAAAATCATTAACACGCAGGGCATATTTGCTTTTATAATACGATAAAAGATGAAGCGGAATATAATGCAATCCTGCCCCGATTCCCTCTTCTTTGAGTGCTACAGCAAAAGAATCGCGGTTTTTATCTATTTTTACTATATAAAGAGAAAAAGGATTCTCTTCATTATCCATATCCGGAGTAATAATGTGATCTACCCCTTCAAGTCCTTCACTGTACATTTTGGCAATCTCTTTTTGTCTTGCGATGTTTTCATCCTGTTCTTTTACCTGCGCTCTGATATAGGCTGCATTTAAATGGCTCAGTGCATAATCATTTCCAATATCTACAACATCATAAATATACTCCAAAGCATTTTCATTGCGTACCATTGCATGATTTGCCAGCAACCTTGCTCTTTGCATAATATCTTCATCATTGGTCACAAGCATCCCGCCGTTACAGATATTTTTCTTTAAATGCGGAGAAAAGTTAAAACAGACTATATCTGCACCTGTTGCACCTATTTTCACTCCCTTGTATGTAGCACCAAGAGCATCACTTGCATCTTCAACAATTTTGACATTATATATGGAAGCCATCGAATAGACTCTGTCCAAATCTACAGTCATACCGCCAATATGCGTTATAATAACCGCTTTGAGCTTTTTGGATTTGTTTTCTTCCAAATAATTTTCCAACTTATTGAGATCAATATTATAAGAGTCTTCGGCTATATCAATAAAAACAGGCTCAGCATCAAAATGGCGGACAACCTCAGGTACACTCGGATGCGCATTTACACTGCAGATTACTTTGTCCCCGCGTTTTAGGTCAAGTGCAAGCATGGCAAGGTGCAGTGCCGATGTGCCGTGCGATGTAGCAAGCGCATACTCTGATCCGACATACTCACGAAACTCTTCTTCAAGTTTTGGTACCTGATACAAATCTTCTCCGTCGAGTACATCACTCACATTAGAGTGTGCCTCGCGGGAACTTTCATACTTACTAAAAGGGATACTCAGTTTTTCATTTTTCATTTTTTACTCCTAGGTTTTATAATGTAATATCGCGCGGATAATTAAAGTCATGATTCAATGTTCTTGAAGTCAACTTTGCAATCACAGGCATCTTTCTTTTGAAATGATTTCTAAAAATTCTTTTTATAATTATATCCAACATCCGTTCGTCAACACCCTTTTGTATGACTTCTTCACGCGAAAGTCTCTCATCCACATAGAGTTTCATCGCTGCGTCAAGTTGGGCATATGTATAGCCCAAATCAGCCTCATCACTTTGACCGCTCCACAAATCAGCCGAAGGCGGCTTTTCAATGATACTTTTACTTACATGTAAGTACTCGGCTAATTCAAAAACTTCGCTTTTGTACAAATCTCCTATGGGATTCACTGCCGACGCCAAGTCGCCGTAAAGTGTGCCATACCCGAGCATTAATTCACTTTTATTGCTTGTACCAAGTACCAAAGCATTCTCTTTTGCCGAAATATCAAACAATGTTGCCATTCGCATGCGTGATGAAAAGTTTCCTTTTCTGAGATTATCCATATCAGGGTGCATCTCTTCATACGCTTGCAACATTGGAGCAATACTACAGACAACACAACGCATATTGAAATCGCGACACAATTCATCCGCATCATCAAGTGAGTTTTGTGATGAATATTGTGATGGCATTTTAACACATAACAGGTCATCTCCAAATGCTTTTTTCGCCAAAACAGCAACCACAGCAGAATCCAGTCCGCCACTCAAACCAACCACTGCTTTTTTTATACCTGTCTTTTTCACTTCATTTTCTAAAAAAAGAACCAAATAGTCAGTTATCTGCGAATATTTACTCATAATATATACTAAACCTTTACAACTTATTAACAAAAAATATTATATCTAAAATTTGTAACAAATGTTTTTTTAAGAAAAGTGATTTTAACGTTTTTGTAACAAATTTATTGTAAAATTAAGATCTAATTTTATTTTTAAAGGTTTTATAATAAATTCAACAACAATAATATCCAAACTTAAATTATTGGTATCCCTGCCTTTAATCATTATATTTTTTGGATTTGTACTCTTAATGATACACAGCTATAACAATCTTCAAGGCCTTTCTCATCTTAAAAAAGACGCTTTGCATATACAAAATATTTCTCTTTTGATAAACTCTCTTCAAAAAGAGAGAGGCTACAGCAGCGGGTATCTTGGCTCCCATGGAACAAAATTTCAATCACTACTGCGTAAACAGCAAGAAAATACAGACAGTATATATGCTAAAATCATCTTTTTGCATGAAGATTATTCTCCCGACAAAAAGACACTTGTAAAACTCCGAAAAAAAGTCCGATCACTCTCTCTTAGCACTATAGATGCTTTTAACGAGTATACAAAAATCATATACCATCTGTTGCAAAATCATCTCATGATCACCAAAACAATCAAAGAAAAAGAGATTGAACAGATGTTTCATGCCTACACAAACCTGCTTTTTATGAAAGAAGCCGCCGGCAAGATGCGAGGTTCCCTCAGCGGATTGTTTGCCCAGAAAAAACAAAACTACCAACTTGTATTTACAGCTATGCATGCAAAAGGCGAGTATGATCTGGCACAGCAAAACTTTTTAACATATGCTTCTGATGAGATGATGAAAGAGTTTCATACAATTGCTCAGGGGAAAAATTATCAATGGCTGCAAAATGTATTTAAAAAGTATACAAAACATCAAAATATTTCTGTCACACAGGATCCAAACGAATGGTTTGATAAAGCTACAGCTATTATAGAAGCATTTAACAGACTGGAAAAACTGGAATTTGCCAATATTAACAGTTTGATAAACAAATATGCCTCAAGACTCAAAATAGAACTGATTATAAATATTTTTCTACTGGTCCTCATCACTTTGATTATGCTTTTGCTTGGAGTCAAAATTAAAAACAGTATTTTGAGAAACTTAAAACTGTTAAGTGAATACAAAAATGCTGTTGACAGAAGCAGCATTGTTTCCAAAACCGACAGAAGCGGAAGAATCACCTATGTAAATGATAAATTCTGCATAATTTCAGGCTATACAAAAGAAGAACTTTTAGGAAAACCGCACAATATTGTCCGTCACAAGGATATGCCAAAATCACTGTTCCGGGATATGTGGCACACTGTTTTAGAAAAAAGAGCCTGGTCCGGCGTTATAAAAAACAGAAAAAAAGACGGAAGTTCTTACATAGTCGAAGTGACCATCAGCCCTATCTTAAATGAAAGAGGAGAAATTGAAGAGTTTATTGCCATCAGAAATGACATCACACAGATTTTACAACTCCACAAAGAGATAGAAGAGACGCAAGAAGATATTATTCTCAAAATGGGTGAAATTGGTGAAACACGAAGTCAGGAAACAGGTTTCCACGTCAAACGGGTAGCCTTATATTCTCAGATCTTGGCAAAACATTACGGCTTGGGGGAAAAAGAGACAAAATACCTCACTATTGCTTCTCCGATGCATGATATAGGCAAAGTTGCCATTCCTGATCATATCTTGAACAAAAAAGGCAAGCTGACACAAGAAGAATGGAAAGTGATGAAAACCCATGCAGAAATAGGCTATCAGCTCTTTAAAAACTCACAAAGAGAGCTTTTGAAAACTGCCGCAGTCATTGCGTATGAGCATCATGAAAAATATGACGGCAGCGGCTATCCAAGAGGTTTGCGTGGAACAAATATTCATATTTACGGACGCATTACTGCGCTTGCGGATGTTTTTGATGCTCTTGGCAGTGAACGTTGCTATAAAAAAGCATGGGATGATGAAAGAATTTTCAAATTAATACAAGAAGAAAAAGGAAAACATTTTGACCCTGAACTTGTCGATATTTTCTTTGAACATCTTGATGAGTTTTTACATGTAAGAGATAGCTACAATGATATGCACTCTTACACAAAAGTTTAGAAGAAGCTTTAAAAGCTTTTTCCAAACCCTATACTTGATTTGTAGTTTATATCATTTTGTATTCCGTTAAAATTCTGATAAAACGGTTTTGAAAATGTTATAAAAAACGAGTAACCGCTGTGCATGGCGACCTGTGTTCCTACAGTCGCAAAAACAACATGATGTCCTGTGTTGTAAGCGGTCTCACCACCAAAATCATCTTTATACGCTTTTTCTCCGTTGATTTCAGCAAAAAGTGATACAGAATAGCCAAAATCTTCTTTTTCATCTGCTCTGCAAAACTTCTGATTATGCTGGTGCGCAAAAAGTTTGTATGAAAATGCTGCATTGTAGGTAAAAATATCCCCCAATTGACTCTCATCAACACCCTTTGTATTTTTTTTGTACAGTATGTTTGCATGCAAAGAGAAAGTGTCAAAATCTTTTGTCAGAGCAACTCCGGTAAAAAAGTCCCATGAGCCGCTTCCTGCCTGCAAATCCGCTTCAAGAACTTCTCCTGCATCTGCTATATCAGTTTTGCCTGTTGGTGCTTTTATTCCGGCTAAAAGAGCAACTTTGAACTCTTTGTCATACACTTTATACTGTAAAATTGTAGAAATATCGCCTATACCCTGAGCATTTCCATGCGGATGTACTGCATATAAACCATTATCTGCTTCACCTGCACGAACATTTATACGCGAAACATAGGGAAGTTGCATACTGAGTGTCAATCTGTCCGTGAGCCCGTAAGAGAGTGAGAGAGAATAGGAATCTATTGCATCAATATTGTGCAAATGACTTGAACCGTTTTGCATCGCTGATATTATGGTTTGATCAGAGAGTGTGTTGTTCTGGACACGCTCAGCATTTACGCCAATGTAGTAGTTTCCTTTTTGCATTGTATTTGCAGAAAGTGTATACGCGGCGCTCGAGCCACCCATTCCCAAGACATGCGAAGAGTTGCATGCCCATAAAGGCGTTATAGCAGCTGATGCTGCCAGCGATAGTATTTGTAATTTTCTGAAGAGTTTTTTTTGCATAAGTATCCTTATTAATAATTAAAAAAATTTGAAACAGTTGTTTTTGAAAATTAAGAATAACTTGGGGGAGCTCTGGGATTACGAGGAGTGTAAATTTCGTTTATGTATATAAAAAGAGTAGAAACAGGCACAAAACAGAGTGTCTGCCCAAGTGTAGGAAGATAGACCGGTTCTCTTTGAATATCACCATCAAAGATATTGGAGGAGATACTGCATATCTGACAATCTTCATGTACTTCCAGGTCACTGTGGTGATGAAAAACCGCCATAAGTGTCGCAAGTACAAAAAGAGCGGCAAAGTATTTTCTGAGAATCTTTCTTATTATCATTTTTGAATTATAACATATAATTCATATCAAAAAATCAGCACACCTCTTTTTTTGCCATAATATTAAGTTCATTACATGTAAAGCCTGCTGCTTTTCTTGCCTCAAGATTTAAATTTTTAGGACGCAAAAATCCTTGCGGATAATATTTGTCTATAATTTCAAAATAGACATCTTTGTTTACACCCTCTTTTTCACAGGCATACTCAAACCAGACATCGCCCTTTTTCACATGAGAAACCTCTTCATCAAGGATTACATGTAAAGCATGTGTAATTTTTTCAAGCATAGTATTTTTTGGCATTCTCTGGATTTTTTGCAGTATCATCGGTGTAGCATCCAAGCCGTTGGCTTCGAGATAACGGGGAACTACTGCCATACGCTCCAATAAAGTCTGTGTTCGCTGACTTGCTTCAAAAAGAGCATTATGCACCTCCACATCGCCATACTTGCTCCCAAGTTCATGCAACAGTTCTTCAAGCAGTAAAAAATGGCGTATCTCATCATCTGCAACTTCCAGCCAGTCATCATAATATTTTTTTGGCATATTTGTAAAACGGTATGCCCCGTCCAGTGCCAGATCTATAGCAGAATATTCTATATGTGCTATGGCATGCAGCAAATTCACCTGTCCCTCTTTTGTTGTGAGGTTTGTTCTTTTTGGAACATCTTGAGGCGGTACTGTCTTACATGTAACACTGTATGAGGGTTCTGAAAACTCTTTTGCTTTGTACTCTGTTTCAAAAACGGCGTTCCCTGCTTTGTAATGCGCATAAAAATCATTAAATCTTCTGATTTTTTCTTTGGGTGATTTTGTCTGTAAAATTAACTCTAATTCTTTATAAAAATTCATACCGATATGATGCTATAATAACACTAAAAAAGAGATTATAATGCAGATAAAAAAACAGCCTATGGGACCGTATCAGACAAATTGTTATATTGCTACAGTTGATGGCAAAGATTTTATAATTGACCCGGGTGTCGGTGCCACTGGATGGGTCTTGAACAATGTCACAAATCCTGTAGCCATATTAAATACACACGGCCATTTTGACCATGTGTGGAGCAATGCAGAGCTTCAGGAGAAACTGGGGGTCAAACTCTACACACCAAAAGGTGACATTCCTCTGCTTCAAGACAATACCTGGATGCCGGATCTGCCGCCATCTACTCCTGATGTAGCCATTGAGGGTGACGAAGAGCTTGATTTTGACGGTACAAAAGTAAAATTTACCCATTTTCCGGGACACTGTCCGGGGTGCTCCACTATTGAAATCGGGCATGCAATGTTCAGCGGTGATTTTATTTTTCAAAGAAGTATCGGCAGAACGGATTTTCCTTACTCCAGCCCTGAAGATATGAAAAAATCTTTAGAAAAATTCAAACAGATTCCTTATGACAAAACTGTCTACCCGGGACACGGGGACAATACTTCAATCAAACAGGAACAGCAGTATGCAGACTACTGGATCAACCAACTCTAAAGGAAAATAATGCAAGATCATTTTAAAGAAAAAGCACAAAACTGGGACAGCGGTGACATACGTGTGAAGGGCGCAAAAACAATTGCTGATGCTATAGAAAAAGAGATACCGCTGAGTGAGCATATGGAGATACTTGACTTTGGCGTGGGAACAGGACTGCTTGGATTTAGCATTGCTCCCAAAGTAAAACAGGTTTACGGTGTAGACACCTCGGCAAAAATGCTCGAAAAACTTCAGGAAAAAAACACACCGCAACTGGCAATAAAAGCCTATCATCAAGATATTGTCAAAGAACCGCTCAAACAGCAGTTTGACGGACTTATCAGCTCAATGACACTGCATCATGTAAAAGATTTGGATGCTTTTTTTGCAACAATTTATAAAAACATTAAAAAAGGCGGTTTTATTGCCATTGCCGATTTGGAAAGGGAAGACGGAACCTTTCACTCGGACAATACGGGTGTGCACCATTTTGGATTCGATGCCCAAACACTGCGCGACATCGTCCAAAAACACGGATTTACAGATGTAAAAATACAAAACATAAATACAATCAAAAAACCCCATAAAGATTTTGGAATATTTTTACTCACAGCAAACAAAGAGTAAGAGGTGGACTGAACCTTTTTACTCTGGTGTTCCGCTCTTTTGCTCTTCCTCATCCAGCAGTTTGAGTTTTAAAACATGCTTGTCTGTTATAACAGTTTTAAATTCTCCTTCAAAAACTTTTATATCCAGAACAAAAGCCTGTACATGTACATTTCTTTTACGCCCTTCTTTATGTCTTACTTTTGCAACAACATCAACAACATCATGCAGTTTTACAGGAGAGAGAAACTGGCAGTCACTTGCTACCAAAACAACATTTCGCTCGTTTACTGCAAGCATAGCTGCATAATCAGCTGCACCAAAAATAAAACCGCCATGAATCAATCCGACCTCATCAGCAAGCATATCAGGAATAGTCTCAAGGCTCAATTCCACATATCCCTCTTCCATCTTTATCACTTCACCACAAAGATTTTGGTTGACCTTTTCATGTGTTTGAATCATCACTTCATTTTCTGTATTTCTATACTCTTCAAGTTCTAATTCATCATCAAGTTGTTCATTTTTCATTATTTTTTATCCTTTATCAGTTTTACATAGACTCTTTGCGGCGCAGGATAGCCTTCTACTGTTTTTGTGTTATCATCCGGATCAAGGAAGTCTTCCAGTGACTGCCCCTCTATCCACTCTGTTTTACGCTGTTCATCAGCATCTGTAACAGAAGTACATAATACTTTAAATCCATCAAATCCGGCACGCAGACACCAGTTTTTCAATGCTTTTATCGTCGGTACAAAATAGATGTTGGGTATTTTGGAGTAAGAAAACTCAGGACAGAGTGCCATCTCCTCATCGCCATCTATATAAAATGTATCTAAAATCACTTCGCCTTTTTTGTCCAATCCCTTATAGAGTGATTTTAACATGGCAACAGGATCACTTCTGTGGTACAAAACACCCAAACAAAAAATCATATCAAATTTTTCGTCATATATCGGCAGATGTTCAACACCCAAAAGTTCATACACTATGTCACTTTTTACAAAATGATTGATGAAATCAAACTGTGTTTTATAGAGCGGTGAAGGATCAAAACCGACTAAAAGTTTTGGTTCGTCTTCTTGCATCCGAAACATATAGTACCCGTTGTTACAGCCTATATCGGCAACTCTTTTGTTTTTTAAATCAAAATAGGGTCTGAGCAGATTGTATTTTATATTACTTTTCCACTCACTGTCTATAAATGTTTCACCGATTTGAAAGGGTCCTTTGCGCCATGGCATCAGCATTTTTGCCGTTTCATACACTTTTTTTTCATCACAGACACCGCTGATTTTTACCACATCCCCAAACGTAGCATTGCATGTAACTGCCGCAAGGCTCTCAATCGCTTTTCTCAGGGGTGCTATGTTTTTCCACTGCATCCATTTTTGTCTCTCTTGTCTTAATTCTTCTAAGTTCATTTTATGCTTTTTATAGTTAAGTTTAAGTACAATTATATCTAAATAATAATTAAGGATTTTTATGCGATTAGAAAAGAAAGCGACCGTTGTTTCAAGCAGTGTGGCTACTGTATTGATACTGCTTAAACTCACTGTCGGAATATTAAGCGGATCTATCGCCGTTTTGGCATCTGCCATTGATTCTCTCCTCGATTTAACGGTTTCGCTCTTTAACTATTTTGCGCTTCACAATGCAGAAAAACACCCGGATGACAAATTTCACTTTGGACGGGCAAAACTTGAACCGCTTGCGGCTGTCATGGAAGGAACAATAATTTCGCTCTCGGCACTTTTTATTCTATATGAAGCAATTTCTAAAATAGTGCACCCAAAAGCAATGCAGCACATGAATGAGAGTATCACTGTAATGGTGGCATCTTTTGTCATCACAGGTTTTTTAGTCCTCTTTTTATCATATGTGGCAAAAAAAACAGGAAACATGGTTATAAAAGCCGATGCGCTGCACTACAAAACAGACATATTTTCAAACGGTGCTGTTCTTTTTGCACTTGTAGCCATCCAGTATACAGGAGAATATCTTATAGATCCTGTTTTAGGTATTGCCATTGCATTTTACATGATTTACTCTGCCATACCTATAGTAAAAGAAGGAGTTTTGATGCTTCTTGATGTTGCCCTGCCAAAAGAAGATATCGAAAAAATAGAAGAAATTCTCAAAAATGAAAAAGAGATTACAGCCTACCATTACCTGCAGACACGTGAAGCAGGTTCACATATCTTTATCTCTTACCATCTTGTCTTTAATGTGAGCATATCACTCTACGATGCCCATCTCATATCAGACAGGATTGAAGCAAAAATAAAAGGACTTTTTCCAGATAAAAAAGTCCATATCCTCACTCATATGGACCCATATGATGATTCTGACATCAATGAAGAAGAGGAAGAATGGTAATAAATAAAAATATGTTATAATTTGCACATGCCTATACAAGATATAAATAAAAACGAATTTAAAAAACTTTTTGAAATAGCGATGGATGTTGCACATGTCGGATACTGGGAATGGGACATAAAAACAAATGATGTCCTGTGGAGCCGGCAAAAAATCGAAATATACGGTGAAGATGCTGATGATTATAAACCCTCCTTTGAAAAATTTTTAAATGTAATTGATGATGAAACGAAGGCGATTGTCTTTAAAGAGATTGAAGATGTTTTAAGCGGGAAAAAAGACTTCTACAATCTCGAGCACAAAATTAAACTTAAAAATGGTAAAGTCGTATGGGTACATGAAAAAGCTTTTCTTGTAAAAGACAAAAATAACAAACCAATCAAAATGATTGGTATCGTTTATGATGTAACAGATAAAATTCTAGCCAAAGAAAAACTTGATTTAAGTAATAAATACGCTAAACACCTTGAAACACACGATCAACTCACAAACCTGCTCAATAAAAAATCTTTATTTGAAAATGTAGACACGCTCATAGCAAAAAAAGAAAAATTTTCACTTCTCTTTTTAGATATAGACAATTTTAAAATGTTCAATAATACATACGGACATATCCATGGTGATTTAATTTTACAAAAAAGTTCAGAAATTTTAAAAAGGTTATTCTCTGAAGATTTGTTATATCGCTACAGTGCAGATGAATTTGTTTTATTGCTTGACTCTTCTTATGACATTACTCAGGCACTTCAAAGTATAAAATTAACATTTATGAAGCCATTTACTGTTTCTGGGATACAGGTGAAAATAAATTTTTCCATAGGTATCTCAAAGTTTCCCAAAGATGCAAATAGTACTCAAAATATGATAACAGATGCAAATACTGCTTTACAAATAGCAAAAAATATGAAAAATGAAACTGCTTTATTTTATAACTCTGATATGGGAGACAATATAGCACAACAACATTTTGTTCTTGAAGAATTAGAAAAATCTGTTCAAAATGAAAGCTTCATTCCATACTATCAAGCAAAAGTAGATTCAAGAACAAAAGCCATACTCAGTTTTGAAGCACTTGTAAGAATGCAAAGTAATTCTAAAGTTATACCTCCAAGTTTGTTTTTAGGTATTGCAACTAAAAACAATATCATTAATGATATCGACTATATCATGTTAAAAAAATCTCTGCATCAATTAAGACAATGGCACGATATGGGGAAAAAAGTTTCAGTATCGGTAAATTTTACTACCGGAGATTTTAATAGTATGAGAGTTTTTAAACTTCTTGAAGAAAACAGTGACCTACTACAATACCTCACAATTGAGGTAACAGAAAATGAATTAATGAGCCTTAATATGCAAGAACTCCAATCCATTGATGAACTTAAAAACCTAAGTATTAAACTCTCTCTAGATGACTTTGGAACTGGATACTCATCACTGCAATATATTCATAAATTGCCACTTGATGAGATTAAAGTCGACAAAGCATTTGTTGATAAAATTCCTGGACATAAAAAGGATGAGGATCTTGTTCGAATTATAAAATCAATTGCCGATACCTTTAACTTAAAATGTGTTGTTGAAGGAGTTGAGACAAAAGAACAAATTGACTTCTTTAGCAACCTTGGTATTCATACTATCCAAGGATACTTCTATTCAAAACCTGTTGATGCCAAAACTGCTACAAAACTTCTTATAGATGGCTTATAATCTTTTTGCTTTAAAGTTTTTATTGGCGATATTTTCCAAAAAGACTGTGGCATAGGAACCTTTTGGCAGTGTAAAAGCAATGTTTAAAATATCAAAATGGTTTTTATACTTACATGTAATATCTTGAGGATAGACCAAAGCCGCCCGACGCATGCCTTTGTCATATAAAAACTCATCATCATATTTCGCTTCTATTGCTCTTGCCTCGCCTCTTGCACGGTACACATTCCGTCCGGGCAAAAGTCCTGTCGGTACTACTTTTTTTGCCTGAAAATCCTGTTGAGGAGTATTTTTCGGCGTAAAGAGTTTTTCTTCATCTGAAAGATAAACATCCCCCTCTAAAAGCATAAACTTTCCGCCGTTTTTTTCTCTGCTCAAAAGAATTCTCTCTTTCAACCAGTCATTGAAGTACAAACTCTGATAAATAGAAACAAGAAACTTTTTCAGCTTTGCATCGTTTACATGTAAATCTCCGGCTATCATCGCACGGGCCTGTTCTATTGAATCTTCATCCCGTCCAAATCTTTGATATCCAAAATAGTTGGGCAAGCCGTTTTTTTCACTTTTTCTAGCCAGCTTTTCAATACGTCCTGCTTCAATCTGTGAAACACCAAAAAGATTGATGCTAAAACGGTTTCCGGCCAGATCACCCATCCGTATGGAGTGGGTATGTCTTGTCGTATTGAGTATTTTTATCTGAGGATGCCTAAATTTTTTGAGCTGTTTTTCATACTTCGCTTCGACAGAAATATACTGTGTCGTTGTTGCATGTTTGTCTTTAAGTCCTGCATAGCCTATTTTTTCAGCAGGTATGTTGAGAAATTCAGCAAATGCGGCTATCATATCCCAGGTTGTGAGTTCTACTTTCTTTACATGTAATACAACAAAGTTACCATTGCCTTTAAATGCCAAAGGAATCTCATCTACTGTAAAGTCTTCCTTGTTTTGTTCAAATTTAAAATGTATGGTCTCTTTGTTTTCTAAATATTCTCTGTTCAAATGTCTACTTCTTTTTTATGCTAATTGTATCTAAAAAAAATGCATTTGCATGATTTTTTAATTTCAACTGTACCGCATCAATTTTTTTTTGAAAACTTGTCCCATTTATCAATTGGTCCATATAAAGTTTTGCCAATCTGCTTTTTAAACTGTTATGCTTTGGATAATACTCTTTGATTAAAAAATAAACATACTGTGCCAGTTCATCTTTTCCTATGAACTGATGTTCATTGTTTTCTCTTTTATAAACAGCACAGCTAAGCCCTTTTTTGATTGCATGAGTAATATTTTCAGCAGACCTTTCTTTTGCAAATACAATGCTAAAACGCTCTCCCACTTCATGATCGCTGTCATGCGCATCCGAATTGGCAAACGGTGCCAGATACTTGTGTTTGTTTCTTATTTGAAGCGCAGTCAGGTGTGTCATGTTGTTATACTCTTTGATTTTTTCCTCTCCAAAAACTTCAACACCGTCAAGATGCGAACTTTTAAGCATCTCTTTGTAAAAAGCCTGATGAAGATGGTACTTTCCGTCTCTGTATACCCAGTTTGGATGCGCCAGGATGGATACACCCTGTGCCTCTTTTATTTTTTCGATAACCCAAATGTTTTTTGCATAATGAAAAAGATCAATTTTTGTATCTATCTCTTCTTTTTGCAGTCTTTTGACAATATCCTGAAGCTCTTTTTCGTATATTTCGCTCTTTTCTCTCTGCTTTTGGATAGATTTGTCTGCATTGACAGATAATATATGTCCGTTTCCCTGGGCAATCGACATATCTTTTTTCCCGCCGACACTCACTTCCTCACCGGGCAGTACCAAAATGTCTATATTGTTCTGTTGTACTTTTTCTATCGCCTCAAGAGAGCCTTCGTAGCTGTCATGGTCAGTAATGCTCACAAAATCCATCCCTGCCTGCAAAGAGGCCAAAGCCATTGCAAAAGGTGTTGTTTTACCATCAGAATACACAGAATGCATATGCAAATCACCCTTGAAAGGTCTTAACTGTATCATCTCTTTGTCAACGCAGTAAAGACAAACGGACTTAGACTCTTTATAGGTAAAATTGACTTTTACAATAAACTCTCCAAGATAGTTCATGGTGTATGCAAATACAATATGATTGTTTTGTACAGTATAGTCTATCTTGTCTTTATGATAATAATCCCCTCGTGAGAGGACTTCTACAGATTCAATATTACTCGTATTTTTAAGAGTAATTTTGTAAGCGGTATTTTCATTTTCCACCACTACATTTGGTATTATCTTCATTGATTTTCCTGTTTGTTTTTATAATTTTGGCATATTCTGTACTTGCTTATCTCAGAAAAAATCCGTATACAGCTGATATTCCAAGCGTATACATACCTAGCAGATAGACATTCCTGGGATTTCCGGAAAGTTTTGGTGTTTTAATTTCTGACACATTCAGTATCGCAAGAGTTACCCCGCTTATATATAAAACGGCAGAAAAAACTTCATGCGTAAAAAAACCTTCAAACAAAAAAATGAAAACCAAAATAAGACTGTTGTTATCCAATGCAAGTCCTGTATATTTTGTTCCTCCGGCAAGTCCGTATGTACTGAAATAACTGAGTCGTACAGCAGCCGCACTTATCATTATAAATGCGCCTATAAGGTATACAGGCTCAAAATGTCCATAACTCAAAAGCAATACAGCAGGCGTCACACCGTAGCTTACAATGTCTATCAAAACATCCAACTGTCCTCCGAATTTCGCATCTGTAGAAGTTCTTCCTTTAAGCCTTCTGGCTACCAAACCATCCGCCCAGTCAAATGCAACAGCCCAAACCATACCAATCATAGCCGCATAATAAAGACCGGTGATACTAAAATAGATGGCTAAAAGTGTACAGGCTAATCCTGAAAGCGATAAAAGGTTGGGAATATCTCTCACATAAGAGAGAATCGTTGGTTGTTTGGTCATAAATTGAATCCTTATCAAATTTTTACTGAATATTAAATATATTTATGGTATTATATCTAAAATATCTTAATTATATTACAAAAGGAAACAAAATAATGATTATATATACTGTCGGAACTTTTGATTTATTACATGTGGGGCATCTGGCCTTATTAGAATACTGTAAAACACTGGGGAATACACTTGTAGTCGGTGTTGCATCTGATCAGGTTGTCAACTCTTACAAACCAAATGTTCCTGTGGTTCCTTTGGCCCAACGTATGGAGATGCTCAAAGCACTCAAATGTGTTGATGATGTAAGAGCATACCACGAACTTGAATATGTCACAGCCTGTGAAGCAGTAAATGCAGATATTTTTGTCATTGGAGAAGACTGGGGCGATCAACCGCATAATATAGCAGTAGAAGATTACCTCAAATCAAAAGACAGAAAAATAGTACAGGTCAGTTATAATCCACAGACTTCTTCTACAAAAATCAAGCAAAATGTTATTGCCCAACTACACAAGGGAAAATATATGGCACATATCCTGTAACAGTATAAAAGTTACAATAAAACTGATACTTACAATTCCAATCTTTTTAGCATCCGATTTGCAATCGTTATATCTTTTTTAATTGCCTCTTTTAAGTTATTTAAAGAGTCAAACTTCTCATTGTTTCGTATAAAATCAACAAAACTTATTTCAGCTTTTTCTTTACATGTAACCACACCGTCAAGTATGTGTGTCTCTACCGCAAAACTGCCGTCCGTTGTTATACGGTGTCCTATAAAACTTACCGAGGGATGAAAATGTTCTTCACCGTCAATGCGAGTAAGCGTTGCGTACACTCCCTCCTTCGGCAGTAAAAAACCCTTCACTCTCAGGTTGATTGTCGGAACAAGTTCCCGGGAGCCCAGACCCTGTCCGTCAACTCTTATACCGGTAATCATATAGTTGTGTCCGAGAAAATCATTGGCACCTTTTATGTCGCCTATTTGGAGTTTTGCCCTTATTTTATGCGAATGTACCGAATCGTTGTTATGTTTGACCTCGTCTACCACAACTACATCTCCTTTAAATAATTGTTTTAAATCTTCATAGGAATATTTTCTGTCTTTGCCAAAATGAAAATCATATCCCACAACTATTTTTTTTAATTTCGGAAACTTTTTTTGTAAAAAAGCAACAAAACCCTCTCCGTCCAAATGCCGTATATCATCAAGCTTCAGATAGACAATACGATGCTTTGTATAGCGTTGTCTAAATCCGTCAGGTGTCAGGTTGGCATATCCTGTCTCAATCACAACAATAGTACCGTTGTCATCAAGCTCACGAAAAAGTGCCTGATGCCCGATGTGCATTCCGTCAAATCCGCCTATGGCGATTGATGTGCTTTTTCTCATATTTGCACCTTCATTTTTTTCTTCTCTCTCAGCATTATAATATATCTTTTTTAAAGTGATAACAATACTCTAAATTTCCCTCTTTCCCCGCAAGTTTTGAGGGAGATTTTTTCACCAACTGCCAGTTTTTCAAACGGCAGGCATCTTCAAACCTTTGCATTGCCCGTTGTATTGCCTTTGCATCCTGTACAACACCGTTTTTGTCACGTTTTGCCTCTCTCCCTACTTCAAACTGCGGCTTAAAGAGCAAAATGATATCACCCGAAGCAAGCCTGTCAACAGCATCCAAAATATACAGCAAAGAGATGAAGGCAACATCACTGACAACCAGTTCAAACGGTTCATCCGCCTCAAACCGGCGGATATCACAGCCTTCATAAGTATTGACACGATTATCTTCACGCAAAGAGTGATGCAACTGTTCCCGTCCCACATCAACACAACTGACTTCCCGCACACCTCTCTCAAGCAAAACCTGGGTAAATCCGCCCGTGGAAGAACCGATATCCAAAGCTCTTTTATTGCTTACATGTAAATCCAGTTCATCCAAAAAATATTCAAGCTTCAAAGCAGCACGGGAAACATATCTTTTATGCTGCACCACTTCCACCCTGTCATCTTCTTCTACTCCAAAGGCCGGTTTTTTGACAGTTTTGCTGTTTACAAGAACCAGTCCGTTTTTAATCATAGCCTGCGCTTTGTTACGGCTTTCACTCAGGCCGTTTGCTACCAAACAGTTATCCAGTCTCATGCAAGCATCTCTCTCATTTCCTCTTCCGTAAGTGTTTTGACACCCAGACTTACAGCCTTGTCATACTTGCTGCCTGCATCTTCGCCATATATAAGATAGTCTGTTTTTTTGCTTACACTGCCTGAAACTTTTGCGCCGAGTGCTTCAAGCTTCTCTTTTATAACAGGTCTTGGCTCGCTCATAGTTCCCGTGAGTACCACCGTTTTTCCTTTAAAAGGATTTTCGTCTGCTTCTTCTCTTTTTTTCGGCGGCACCGGCTGTAAAATCTCTTGAAGCTTAAGCACAGTATCTTCATTCACACGCATAAATTCCAAATAGCTCTGCGCCATCTCTTCCCCTATGCCGTCAATGCCTACAAGCTGTTCCTGCGTTACATGTAAATATGCCAGCCCAAAGGCTTCGGCTATCATTTTTGAAGCCACTTCGCCGATATGCTCGATTCCGAGCGCATTAATGAAACGCCAAAGCTCACACCCTTTTGCATTCTCTATGGCATTGAGCAGGTTTCTTGCTTTTTTCTCTTTAAAGCCTTCAAGCTTTAAGAGTTTTTCTTCATTCAAAGCAAATAAATCAAGTACGCTTTTGACAAGTCCCGCATTAAAAAGCTGCTCAACTATTTTACTGCCGAGTCCGTCAATATTGAGGCACTGCTTGGAAGCAAAATAGATAATGGAGTTGACAACCCGTGCCTCACATTTGAGATTTTGACACTTTATAAGCACATCTTCTTGCAAGAGTTCGCTTCCGCAAACAGGGCAGTGTGTCGGACGGAGAACTTTCTTTTCATCTCCCTTGCGTTCCTGTGTCAATACTTTGACGATTTTTGGAATCACATCCCCGCTTCGCAAAATAATCACCTTGTCCCCTATGCGGATGTCCATACGCTCTATCTCATCAAAATTATGCAGTGTCGCACGCTCAACCACGGCGCCCTCTATCTCTGTCGGCTCAACTATGGCTACGGGAGTCACAACACCCGTACGCCCGACCTGCAAAATGATGTCTTTTACGCGTGTTATCTTCTCGACTGCCGGAAATTTATAGGCCACCGCCCAACGCGGTACTTTTACCGTATATCCCATATCTATCTGCGCTGCGATTTCGTTCACCTTGACAACCATTCCATCAAGCATCATGGGGTAACTCTCACGCTCCTCTTTCATACGCTCATACATTGCCTCTATCTCATCATAGCCTTTTGTTACGGCACGAAGCGGCGGTTCGCGAAAACCGAGTTCATAAATGTAAGACATTTTATCACTCAGAAGCTTGTGCGGCAGAGTGTTTACACCGACACCGTAGGGCAAAAAGACAAGATTTCTTTTTGCGGTAATATTCGGATCAAGCTGGCGAAGGCTCCCTGCTGCAGCATTACGCGGGTTGGCAAAAGGCGGTTCTCCCTGTTTGAGACGCTCTTTGTTGATTTTTTCAAACTCGTCCTTAAAAATGACTACTTCTCCGCGAATTTCAATCAGCTCTTTATGCTCTATGCTCAAAGGAACCGTGCGAATCGTTTTGACATTTTGCGTAATCAGTTCACCCACTGTTCCGTCACCTCTGGTGATGCCCTTTTGCAGTTCACCGTTTTCATAGATAAGGTTGAGCGAAGCACCGTCATACTTTGGCTCACAGTAAAAGGTCACATTTTTGTCAAGCCGGTAGGTTTTTTCCAGCCATTTTTTCAACTCTTCGGCATTGAAAATATCTTCCAAAGACCACATACGCGAGAGATGACGCGCTTTTACAAAGCCCTCGCTGACAACATCTCCGACTCTTTGCGTAGGCGAATCTTTTAAAACATCTTCAGGGTGTGCCGCTTCATACTCTTCCACCTCCTTGTAAAGTCTGTCATACACCTCATCCGTCATAATCGGATCATCCAAAACATAATAATGATATGCCCACAAATTTAATTTTTCTACTGCCTGTTTATACTCTTGTTTATTCATACTGAAATATTATCTTAAACTTGCTAAAAAAACATCTAACCGCTAACAATCCGCTAATACAAAACTGCTATACTCCTCTTATAAAACATAAGGAGCGTAAGATGAAAAAGATACTCATTCTGTCACTATTATTAGCAGGCATAAGCTATGCAGATGAAAGTTTTGCCCAACATGAGGCACAAATGCAACAGATGCAAGAGCGAACGCAACAATATAACGGCAGCGGTTCAGGAGAGAAAAAGCAAAATAAATATCAATACAAAAAAGGTTCGCAAAATCAGGGAAGCGGTTCAGGTTCTCAAAATATGTACCAGGGTTCTCACGGAAAAGGCGGAGGAAGAAGGTAAATATTTTGCTCTGTAGACTTTTATTTAGTCTTAACCTGCTAAAATTAGGAAAAAATTATGGATAATAAATATGACACTGATTTTAGCAGACTCAAAAGAAGCACAGCAAGCATACGCACTCGTCACTGCTTTACAAAAAAGATTTGTTGACAAACTCGATACTCTTTCAAAAAAGTTTGGAGCCGATAAAAAGTTCAAAGAAGTCACCTGGCTCAGAGATGCCGGACTTCACGGGGGCGGAAACAGATTTGAAGCAAGAGACAAAAAACTGTTCAATACCGCAAGCGTGAATGTCTCACAGGTACATTATGATGACAAACCTGAAAAAAACCTCAAAAGTGCCACCGCCATTTCAACCATTATCCATCCTGCCAATCCGCATGTCCCCTCTGTGCATATTCACATCAGTCTGACAGAATTGCGTAATGCACCCTCCTATTGGCGAATTATGGCTGATTTGAATCCTGCTGTTGCCTATGAAGAGGATAAAAAAGCTTTTGACAGTGCTTTGCAAAGATTAGGGCAAAAAAATTATGCTTTGGCAAAAGAACAGGGCGACAAATATTTTACAATTCCTGCCCTGCAGCGTACACGCGGCATCTCTCATTTTTACCTTGAAAACTACAAAACAGACAACAAACAAGCCGACGCCGATTTTGCAAAAAACTTTGGAGAGGGCATTATAGACACCTACATCCACATTATAACAAATGCTTTGCAGACAAGAACAGAAATCTCAAAAGAGGCACTCCAACAGCAGCTTGACTACCACACACTCTATCTTTTCCAGGTTTTGACACTTGACAGAGGCACCACTTCAGGACTGCTCATTCATAACCAAAACGATATCGGCATTATGGGTTCTCTGCCTTTACATGTAAACAAAGCACTTTTACTTTCTTGGAAAAGCAAAATGCAAAACCCCCAGGATGAACTGGTACAAAACATTGCAGACGCCATAGCCGACAACGGAGTCATCGACACACGCACCAAAGAAAAACTCGCCAAAACAGTACGTACACATTATAAAAAACACCCTCAGGCACTCAGCATGCAAGCCAGCGGAAACACAATTCCAAATACTGTTGGGAACCATCAAGACTAATGTATTGCCATTAAGTTAAGAAAAAAAATTGATATTTTTTTGGAATCTGGGTTTTAACCTAGACGTTAGGTTTTAAAAACGCAAAGCCCGCACTGAAGTACGGGTTCCGGAATATAGCAACTCCCCGGAATCAGTACTTCTAACACTAAAGCATAACTTGTGAGAAAAACTAAATTTTTTCTGTAGTACCGACTGTTGCTACTTTCCTGCCACTCTCAGCCCATCATAAAGGATAGGTTCCGCAATACAACAAGCTCTTGGAATCGGTACTTTAGTGCCGACTGTTGCCACTTTCCTGCCACTCTCGGCCCGCACTGCAGTACGGGTTCCGAAAAAGCCGCTAAACTCTATGGCATTGAAGCTCCCTCTGGTGAAATAGTTATAAACAACATATCCCAAATAAATTTATACTTTGGTATAGAGCCACTCTCTTTTCGAGTACAGATACCAATAGATGATGCCTTTTATCAAAGTTTCTATATTCATAATTGCAAAAATCACAACAACTCCATAGCCCATATGATAGGCTGTATACGAAGGAATCACACGGAAAAGCCACAAAGAAGAGACATTGACTTTCAGGGTGGTTTTTGTGGCACCGGCTCCTCGAAGTGCTGCAGAATAGACAAACATAATTGCAAGTGGAATCTGCGCCAAACCTACCAGTATAAGGTACTTTGAGGCAACTGCAATCGTCAGAGCGTCTTTTGTAAAAAAACTCACAAGAAACTCCGGAAAGAGTATCATAATCAGCCCGACACTTCCCATAAACACATAGGCAATCCGTCCGGAAATTATCCCCATATTATAGGCTTTGTCAAAATCTTTTTTTCCTATATTTTGTCCTACCAGCGCCATTGCGGCGATGGCAAAACCAAAACCTGGCATAAAGGCAATGCCCTCAACACGGAGTCCGACCTGATAGCCTGCAAGTTCTGCCGTTCCGTAAGCAGTGATGATGGAGACAAAAACCAAAAAACTCATACTCGATATACCACGGTCAAGTGCTGCACTCCAACCGACTTTCAGGACTCTTTTTATATCCTGCGTGCGAATAATCGGCACAAAATCAAGACTCGAATTCATCTTTTTTATAAGTATATAGTAGGCAACAACATTAAATATATAGGAGATGACCGTTGCAATGGCGGCACCTTCAATACCTCTTGCTTCAAAGCCGAAATGACCGAATATCAGCACGTAGTTCATAAAAGCATTCATAGCGGCAGAGGAGAGTTTGATGTAAAAAGAGCTTTTTGTATCTCCTGCGGCACTCAGGGCATTGTAAAGCAGATTATCCAAAAATATCACGACAATACCGAGTGATAAGACTTTAAAATAGATACTGCCCTGCTCTACCACTGCAGGTGTCGCACCCATCCAGCTGTAAAAATGCGTACTGCCGAAATAGCCGCCAATCGTTACAAAAAAAGCCAAAATCACGGCAAGAATAACAAGTGAAAAGAGAAGTGCCGAAGCTCTGTTTTTTCTGCCCTGCCCGATAAATCGCGAGATAAGCGCATTGCCGCCTATGACATACAGCGTCATCAACACATTGATAATCATCATAAACTGCATACTCATACCGACAGCCGCAAGTGCGGCAACACTTACCGTTCCCACCATCAGCATATCTATAAGCACCTGCAAAATATCTACAAGATGCTTGAGCGCTGCAGGAAAGGCAAGAGAGAGAACTTTTTTGGTATCTTTTGAAATTATTTTTGAAAAAATTGTGCTACCTCTTGCATCGTTTCTATCAGTGCCTCTTTTGTAGAAAATTCCAAAACTTTTGTATCTCTGACATTTTCACCCGGCGGCGTATAATCAAACACAAGCACATAATGTATCAACTTGACTTTCTCACCGTACAGATCAAACCATTCCAGACTCATTTCGGCAATTTCACCCTGCATATCAATGACAACCGCACCATACAGACGCGTCAAATTCTCCAAACTGATGTCACCCTCTTTTGATTTGTAAATCATTCCTCTCCCTTGTCTAAACTTTTTTTCATTGCACCGTTTTTCATTTTCAAATATGCCAAAAATCCGAATATTGTGCCTGTTACGATAAAACCCGCACCAATCACATTCTCTTTTTGCACTGCCATTATTATCCAGCAGATATCTGCAAAAAGATAGACAATCACTGCCTGATAAATCTTTCCTTTATAGGTAAGATAGGCACCAATGTTTAACAGCAGTCCGCCAAGTATTGCAAAACTCATCATGAAATCTCTTCTATTTTTTGACTTTTGAGTACATATTTATAGTAAAGCGCGCCTACAAAAAAACCGCTGCCAATTATAGCCGTAATTGCCTCTAAAGAAAATGAATGTGCTGCCAAAAAGCCAATCATATACGAAGTAAAAGCTGCCGAAGACAAAAACAGCATGTCATTATAGGCAACAATCCGTCCATAGTATTTTTTTTCTATGTTTTTTTGCAAAAGTGTATAACTGTAAGACCATAAAGTCGTTGTAAAGAAACCGACAAGCACACTCGCTGCCAAAGAAAGATAAAAATTATGCATTGCAAATGCCCATATCCAGACAGCTGTCCCCTGGGCTATAAATACATAGACAAGCCTTGTGTTGTTAATCCATTTTCCGATATATACCGGACCGATGACAAGACCTACGGCACGGGCAGAATGCAGTAGCCCAAGAGCCAGTGAAGCCGCAATAAAAGAGGCATAATACTCATCAACCATCAAGGCCACCAGGGCATCAAAAGCGGTAAGACCGACAAAAGAGTGGATAAGCATCAGATGGAGAGCCTTTGGTGTTCTTTTGAGATAAACAAAAGTCTCCTGCATCATTTTAAAAATATTTTCTTCGACTTTCAGTATTTCTATTTTAATTTCTGTATAAAAGAGCAGCCAAAAAGCTATAAAAAACATCAATCCGTCAAGCATAAAGGCCGTTTTTATACCAAACCAATAAACCACAAAGCCGCTTACCGCCATTCCCAGCGTATAGGAAAACGACCAGATAATAGAATGCAGTTCATTAGCGCGCTGCAGCTTGCTCCCATGCAGGATTTTTGGCAAAAGCGACATCTCTGTCGTAAAATAAAATGAAGCTGCCGCCATTTTAAAAAATATCAATACATACAAAAGTAACAAGTCCGAGACCTGTGTCACAAATATCAAAGAAACAGTAGCGACTATTTCCACCGTGATAAGCAGCAACATCAGTTTTTTTGGATTCATCCTGTCTATAACAGGACCCGAAAACGGAGCCTGCAAAACACCGGCAAAAAAGTTCAGCATTGCTACAAAACCGACAACAGAGGCGGATACATGTAACTCAATGAGCAGAGTATATATAGCTACATTGGAAAACCAGGCCCCAAAATAAGAAATCAGCTGAATTGTCGAAAGCTGTCTTAATACTTTTTCTTCTTTGAGTAATTTTATATATTCTTTCATAAACGCAAGATTATCATAAATATTTTAGAATAAACACAAAAAAATAAAATATTTTCTAAAGTTATTCACGGCATTGTCGATTTTGTCATTACTAATTACACTTTTCGCAAAGGAGTATGTCATGGATGGCATTGCAAATGTTGCAAGACAGCAGCAGTCACAGGTAGGTTCGGCAGAAATTCAGGGACGATCACAAAATCAGTCACAGCAGGTACAGCAGACAGCACAGACAAGAACAAAACAGGCTGATGTTATTAAAGAAACACAAAATTCTGCAGCTGATAATACAAAAAACACAAATACCCAAAAAGATGTTGAAAATCTGGTAAAGGAGCTCAATGATGCACTTTCTCCGCTCAATACAAGTATAAAATTTGGAGTAGACAAAAATGACATCTTTTATGTAGCGGCGATAGATACAAAAACAAATACCGTTATTCGAAGATTTCCGGCAGAACAGGCACACGATTTTCTTCCAAAAATGCAAGAGGTCAGCGGAATTTTATTTGACTCTAAGGGGTAAAGTGTACTTCACAAAGTACTGCATTTACTCTTGAACCCTCTTTACATGTAAACACACCTTTGGCAAGTTTTACTAAAAAAAACAAATACAAAATTCATAAGCAACTTCTCACCTGTTTTTCGTTATAATCGCGGTAATTATTTTATTATCAAAGGTTTTTTACATGAAAAAAAGTGTTAAAAAAGTTGTTTTGGCATACTCTGGCGGACTTGATACCAGTGTTATACTCAAATGGCTGCAAGACGAATACAAATGCGAAGTTGTTACTTTTACAGCAGATTTAGGACAAGGTGAAGAACTTGAACCTGCACGTGTTAAAGCACTTGAACTTGGCATTAAACCTGAGAATATTTTTATTGATGATTTACGCGAAGAGTTTGTAAGAGATTTTGTTTTCCCGATGTTTCGTGCCAATGCTATTTATGAAGGGGAATATCTTTTAGGGACATCCATTGCACGCCCTTTAATAGCAAAACGTCAGGCAGAAATTGCAAAAATCACCGGTGCTGACGGTGTAGCGCATGGGGCAACAGGAAAAGGCAATGACCAGGTTCGCTTTGAAATGGGATACCTTGGACAGGACTCTACACTTACCATTATCGCTCCTTGGCGTGAATGGGATTTAAATTCTCGTGAAAAACTTTTGGCCTATGCGGCACAGCATGGCATTCAGATTGAGAAAAAAGGAAAAAAATCCCCTTATTCTATGGATGCCAACCTTTTGCATATCTCTTATGAAGGCGGTATTTTGGAAGACCCTGCAGCAGAGCCGGAAGAGTCGATGTGGCTGTGGACAACTTCACCGCAAAAAGCACCGGATACTCCCGAATACATAGAGATCGAATACAAAAACGGTGATCCGATTGCACTCAACGGAGAAAAACTTTCACCTGCCACAATGCTGCAGACACTAAACGAATATGGCAACAAGCACGGAATCGGTCGTGTGGACATCGTTGAAAACCGTTTTGTCGGCATGAAAGCCCGCGGATGTTATGAAACTCCGGGCGGAACGATTATGCTCAAAGCACACCGGGCAATAGAATCCATCACACTTGACCGTGAAGCAGCGCATCTTAAAGATGAGATGATGCCTCGTTATGCAAAACTTATATATAACGGTTTTTGGTTTGCTCCTGAGCGTGAAATGCTGCAGGCAGCAATTGATCAAACACAAAAATGGGTGGAAGGAACAGTACGATTAAAGCTTTAC
Source organism: Sulfurimonas sp. NWX367 (assembly GCF_039667065.1). Classification (NCBI taxonomy): domain Bacteria; kingdom Pseudomonadati; phylum Campylobacterota; class Epsilonproteobacteria; order Campylobacterales; family Sulfurimonadaceae; genus Sulfurimonas; species Sulfurimonas sp. NWX367. The sequence goes on from NZ_JALCZM010000001.1 coordinate 745,362, forward strand.
AAAGGAAATGTAACCGTTGTGGGAAGAAGTTCTGATGTTTCGCTTTTTAATCCTGAATATTCTACTTTTGAAGAAGATGAAGTTTACAACCAAAAAGATGCAGAAGGTTTTATAAAACTCAATGCATTGCGTTTTATCATTGAAGGTAAAGCAAGAAACAAATTTAAAAAATAACTAGAGGAACGAGATATGAGTATAATAAAAATTGATATGAATTCACCGGAATTTCAGGCGGAACTTGAAAAAACAATCAAATTTACAGACAAGGTCAATGCACAGTTCGGTTGGGTATACAACCCGCAAGAAGAAGTAAACGAAGGCGTACAGATGGGCCTTGCACGAAACAAGATGATGTACAAAAAAAGATTTTGTCCCTGTTTTATGGTTGAAGAAGTTGACGGAAAGCCAAAATCGGTTGATGACAGAATCTGTCCTTGTAAACCTGCCATTGAAAAAGAAATTCCGGAGGGTGGCGTCTGTCACTGTGGAATTTTCTGTACTCCAGAGTTTGCCGAGAAAAAGCGTATTGAACTCGGTATGGAAGAGGCCGCACACAGCCATTCCAGAGGACTGACAAAAGAGGAGTGCGAAATACTTGTGAACAAAGACGAACTTGACGGTGATGAGCTTGTATCCCTTTTAGAAGCACGTGAACTGAAAATGGTTGATTTTAAGCTTGTAGATGTACGCGAATATATGGAATGGCAGATGGGGCACATTAAAGGTGCAGACAAACTGGTACCGACAAGTTCATTTTTTCAAACATGGGAAGAAACAAACTACGGTAAAAATGAAAATATCATACTCTACTGTCATGTAGGAAGCCGTTCTGCTCATGTTGCAAGAATTCTTACAGACAACGGTTATACAAAAATCGGAAACTTGACAAATGGTATTGTTGCCTATCCAGGTGAAATAGAAAGATAAAATAAAACTAGGAATAATCTATGAAAGTATTATTAATTAAAGATGTAAAAAGTTTGGGTAAAGCCGGTGAAGTCAAAGAGGTCAAACCAGGTTATGGTCAAAACTTTTTAATTAAAAAAGGTTTTGCCAAACCTGCAACACCTGAGATTATTGCTGAACATGAGGCAGAAATCAAAAGAAAAGAAGAAGAAGAAAAAGCTGAAATAGCAAGACTCAAAAAGATTGCAGAAAAACTTGATAAACTCGAAGTTGTCATTACAAAAAAAGTTGGCAACAACGGACACCTGTTTGGGGCTATAACCAAAGAAGAAGTCGCAAATGCACTCAAAGAACAACATGACATAGAGATAGATAAAAAAGCCATTACAGACAAAACAGCGATTAAAACAATCGGAGAACATGATTTGGATTTGAAACTCGGTCACGGAATTCATGCAAAACTCCATGTAGATGTTCAGGGAGAGTAAGAATTAATGTTTGATGCTACTACCATACTGGCCTACAAAGGTCAAAAAAAAGCCGTTATCGGCGGTGACGGTCAAGTTACCTTTGGAGACAGCGTTTTAAAGGGCAATGCAACAAAAATCCGCAGGCTGCATCACGGTAAAATTCTGGCAGGGTTTGCCGGAAGTACTGCTGATGCTTTTAATCTGTTTGATATGTTTGAAGAATTTTTAGAAAATAAAAAAGGAGATTTGCTCAAATCTGTTGTTGAGTTTTCTAAGGCTTGGAGAAAAGACAAAGTGCTGCGTCGTCTTGAGGCTATGATGATTGTTTTGAACAATGAGCATATATTTATTTTGACGGGAAACGGCGATGTGGTTGAGCCGGAAGACGGACAAATCGCTTCTATAGGAAGCGGGGGCAATTTTGCCATTTCAGCTGCACGCGCATTAAAAAAGCACGCTTCATTGGACGAAGAGGAACTTGTTAAAGAGTCTTTACATGTAGCGGCAGATCTTTGTATATATACAAATCATAATATTAAAACACTCATACTCGATGGAGAAGCGCAGTGAATTTAACACCAAAAGAAATTGTAGAATATCTGGACAATTATGTCATTGCTCAAAAAGATGCGAAAAAAACCATTGCACTTGCTTTGCGAACACGCTACAGACGTATGCAGCTTGATGATGAACTCAAGAATGAAATTACTCCGAAAAATATTTTAATGATCGGCTCAACCGGTGTCGGAAAGACGGAAATATCACGCCGTCTGGCTAAAATGATGAAAGTACCGTTTATAAAAGTTGAAGCAAGCAAATATACAGAAGTGGGGTTTGTCGGTCGTGACGTAGAGTCTATGATTCGTGATCTGGTTGTAAATTCCATCAGCATTGTCAAAGCGGAACAGGAAGAAGCAAACAAAGACAAAATAGAAAACTACATTATCAATAAAATCACAGAAAAACTGCTCCCTCCCCTTCCTGCCGGTGCAAGTGAAAGCAAAAAAGATGATTATCAACGCCTCTTAGAAGCTATGGAAAAGCGTATAGAATCCGGTGAAATGGATGATAAAGTCATAGAACTTGAAATAGAAAAACTCAATATCGAATTTAATGACACAAATTTACCGCCGGAAATGGCCAAAGTGCAAGAGAGTTTCTCCAAAGTCTTTGCCACAATTAACAAAGAAGACAACAAAAAAGAGGTAACGGTTAAAGATGCCAAGATGCTTCTTCGTCAGGAAGCAACCAATAAACTTCTTGATATGACAAGAGTAAATGCAGAAGCATTGAGACGGGCGGAAAACGGAGGGATTATTTTTCTTGATGAAATAGACAAAATTGCACTCAGTGAAAAAAGTCAGGGACGGAATGACCCCTCAAAAGAAGGAGTCCAGAGAGACCTCTTGCCTATCGTAGAGGGAAGCAGTGTTTCAACAAAATACGGAACAATCAATACCGATCATATTCTCTTTATTGCAGCCGGTGCTTTTCATGTCAGCAAACCAAGTGATTTGATTCCGGAACTGCAAGGAAGATTTCCGCTTCGTGTAGAACTAGAAGCTTTAACAGAAGAGACACTCTATCAAATACTAACGCGTACACAAAACTCTCTGCTGAAACAGTACCAGGCTCTCTTGGGCGTTGAAGGTATGGAGTTGATATTTGAAGATGAAGCGGTAAGAGCCATTGCAAAACTTGCACACCGTGCCAATGAAACGGCTGAAGATATCGGTGCAAGACGTCTGCATACTGTGTTAGAGAGAATACTTGAAGATATCAGTTTCAATGCAGATGAGTATAAAGGAAAAGAGTTTGTCGTCACAGCAAAGCTTGTGCATGAAAAACTCGATAACGCCGTAGAAGATGAAGACTTATCAAGATATATATTATAATAAGTTCAGACACTTGTGTCTGTAAAAATAAGTAAGGTTTGTAAAAATGACTAAAGCTGGTTTCGTTTCCTTGATTGGACGTCCGAATGCAGGTAAAAGCACCCTAATGAATTCCCTTTTGGGCGAAAAAATTGCAATGGTAAGTCAAAAAGCCAATGCAACAAGAAAGCGTTCAAATGCAATTGTTATGCATGAAAATGCACAGATTATTTTTGTCGACACGCCCGGTTTGCATGAAAAAGAAAAAATGCTCAATCAGTTTATGCTTGATGAAGCCCTTAAAGCAATGGGTGATTGTGATTTAATCGTCTACCTTGCACCGGTGACTGATTCTACCGAACATTATGAAAGATTTTTAAAAATTAACAACGGACGGGTGAAGCATATTATTGTTTTAAGCAAAATAGATCAGGTTTCGCAAGAAAAACTTTTTAAATCGATTAGTGCCTACAATAAATATGCTGATCACTTTGAAGCGCTTATTCCTGTAGCAATTCCCCGTAAGGTAGGTCATAAAGACTTATTGGACACTATTGCAAAAAACTTACCGGAATCTCCTTATCTGTATGATCCTGAGGATTTGACAAGTGAACTTGTTCGTGACATTTATGCAGGATTTATCCGTGAAGCTATTTTTGAAAACATCAGTGATGAAGTCCCTTATGAATCGGATGTCATTATTGACTCTATCGAAGAAGAAACAGGAATTGACAGAATTTATGCCACAATAATTATAGAAAAAGAGTCGCAAAAAGGAATCATTATCGGAAAAGGCGGTGAATCCGTCAAACGAATAGGCAAATCTGCCCGAGAAAAAATCGAAAGACTCAGTGGGAAAAAAGCCTATTTGAACCTTCAGGTAACAGTCAAAAAAGGCTGGACAAAAGACAAAAATTTCCTCAAAGAGATAGGATATGACCATGGGCAATAGGTTTTACTTTTTTGTTATAAGTATTATCTGTACACTTTGTTTTTCAACTGCTGTGTTTGCTTCAAACAATGACATTTTAACAAACTATCGACTGCATGGCATTAAAAATATTCAAAAAGAGTTGGATAAAAGCCTTAGTGATAAAAATTATTGGCAGGAGTTTCTCAAAAACAAAGACACCCAATTTGGCTATATTGAATCCTATACAAATATTTTACTGTGTGACAAATCAAAATCAGAACTGTTAATTTACTCCAGAGACAGCAACAACACATACAGGCTGCGAAAAGAGTACAGTGCTTTTACGGGAAAATTCAAAGGAGACAAAACCAGAGAAGGCGACCTTAAAACACCTGTTGGAGTTTATGATATTGTAAAAAAGCTATCAAAAGTTGACTCTTTTTACGGTCCAATGGCATTTGTGACTTCCTATCCGAACCTCTATGACAGATACAAAGGAAAAACTGGACAGGGTATCTGGATTCACGGACTGCCAAGCAATCAGGAAAGAGACGAATTTACAAAAGGGTGTATTGCCATCAATAACAAAAGCATAGAATGTCTTAATAAAAATATTGATATCAAAAAAACAGTATTGATTATAAAAGAAGATACAGGCAGCAACCATACTGTATCAAAAGAGACCCTGGCACTGCTTTTATCCAATCTGTACGCATGGCGCTATTCCTGGCTTTATAATAATCTGGAAGATTATCTTCACTTCTATGCACAGGAATTTAAAAGATTTGACGGTATGAATCTTGAAAAATTCAAGCAATACAAGCAAAGAGTTTTTAGCAAAAATGAAAATAAAATCATACTGTTTCGCAATATAAACATCATTGCATATCCCAATATTGAAAACTTATATAAGATAACCTTTAACGAAGAGTACAAATCCGACAGTTTCTCTTTTCATGGAAAAAAGATATTAATTGTACGCTTACAAAACAATCAATTCAGCATTATAACAGAGAAATAAATGTCTCTGATTTTCAATATATGCCTGGCACTTCTTTTTTCATCTGTTCTCAATGCAAATATTCAGCTTATCAAAAAAGAAAACAGTGATTCAAACACCACTCTTTTAGTTATAGGCGGAATTCACGGTAATGAACCCGGCGGATATTTTGCAGCTTCAATATTGGCCACACACTACACTGTAACATCTAAGAATTTATGGATTATTCCAAACTTGAACAAAGAAAGTATTATGGCTAACAAACGTGGCATTCATGGTGATATGAATCGTAAGTTTTCACATATCAAAAAAGATGACAAAGACAGAAAAATCATCCAAGAAGTCAAAAAAATAATACTTTCAAAAAAAGTTTCTTTAGTCTTAAATTTACACGACGGACATGGTTTTTACCGTAAGCAGAACCAAGGCAGTATATTTAATCCGAATGCCTGGGGACAGACCTGTGTTATTGACCAATGCCGGCTCCAACAAAAACAGCTTTTTGGTGATTTAAACACTATTGCAGAAACAGTCAAAAACAATATCAATAAAAAACTCCTGAAAAAGCATCACAGTTTCAATGTAAAAAACACCAATACAAAGTATGAAGATGAGGCAATGCAGCTTTCTCTAACCTACTTTGCTGTTACAAATGACAAGCCGGCATTTGCCATTGAGACAAGTAAAAATCTCTCCAGCTTGTCCCAAAAAGTCTTTTATCAACTCCTGGCAATAGAAGAATATATGAAAATAATGGGAATCACCTACAAACGCGACTTTGAATTAAATGCAGCACAAATCACGAATATAATAAAAAACTATGGAACATTAGTAATAAATCACAATATTTTGTTAAATTTGAATGATATAAAAAACTCTTTAAGCTATATTCCGATAAAATCAAAAAGTAATGAGTTTTATTTCTCCCATCCGTTGGGAGAAGTAAAAAGAAAACAAGGCAGATATTTGATATATATCGGGAATAAGTTAGTAACTACACTCAAACCCCAATATTTTAAAATGTCGGATTATTGTCCCGAAAAATACACAATTGTTATAGACAATAACGAAGTTTCTTTGCCAAAAGCTTCAGAATTTTATGTAAGTGACGATTTTAAAATCGTCAAGAGTAAAAAACACCGTGTGAATGTTATAGGTTATTATAAAAAAAACAGAGTAGATGAGAGTCAGATAAATATATCTTTAAAAGAGTTAAACAAACACTATTCAGTTGATAACAATAACAAAACATACAGGATTGAGTTTTACAAAAATGATGAATTTTGTTCCATGTTATTGGTTCATTTTAAATAGGATTATAGTTAATGAATACATCAACACAGCACTCTTTTTCAAGTGTATTATCAATTAATCCATACAAAGAGACATACTTTAGTGGAATATCAAGTTTCATCACAGAAACAACAAGTCCAAAATTTTCAAAAGATCAGTTTGTAATTTCATATATCAGTACAAAAGAATTTATAACTGCCCAGATTGCAATCAGTAAAAATATTCCTGAGGAAGATTTGTTTGATGCTATCAGTAACAAAGCATATGATGAACTGGCCCTTGATCAGGCAGTTGAGTATAAAATTCGGTACATAGAATCATTTGACACATTAGATGAAGAAAACAGATATTTTCATGTCTTTATCGTAGACCCTTTGGACATAACCAATACTTTTATAAAAATTATTGAAAAAGTAAAATATATTGATGTCATCATTCCTTCGCCTCTTTTAATCAAATCACTTTATACAAAAGAACTCATCGACAGTAACGGTGTACACTGTTTTATATATATTCAGGAAAATGATGCATTTTTGACTATTTACGGCAACAAGGAATTTGTTTATACCAAATCTTTAAAATATTCTCTTGTAGAAATGCATGAGCGTTTTTGTGAACTGTATGGTGAGAGAATTGAATATAACGAATTTATATACTTTTTTTCAAAAGAAAATCTTAAAGAAACTACAAGCGATTACAAAGAATTTTTTATTCGTCTTTATAAAGAATTGTTTGCAAATATCAATGATATTCTCACCTATGCAAAAAGAGCATTTGATATTGAAAAATTTGAGCATGTATATATAGGAGCACAGCTTCCCACTGTAACAAAACTTTATGAAATGCTGGAAGTTGAGTTAAACATAAAGTCAAGTGAATTTGAATTTGATTACGGTTTTGAGACCGAAGATGAATATGTTGATCAGCTTCATGCACTTATGCATATTTATACAACACTGCCCAAAGATGAAATATATGAATGTAATTTTACTGATTACAGACGACCGCCGAAATTCATCAAACGAGAAAGCGGCAAACTTATAATTTTAATATTTGCTTCCTTTGCTCTTGCGTTTGCGTACCCTATAACATACTGGATACTTACGTATGCACAGACTCTGCAAGAAGATCTGCTCAAACAAAAATATAAAGAGATTCATAATATCAAAATAACCAGAGAAGCCACTATTAAAAACAGGAAAGCAGACAAAGAAAAATCATTGAAATTGCTTGCCAAAGAAAAAACAGAATACTCTGAGAAAAAAAACACTCTTATGAAAATTCATGAAGTAAAAGTTGATTATCCCATGAAAGCAAAACTTTTGACAATGTTCACTAAAAACTTAAACAAGTATGGTGTAAAGATTGAAGAAGCAAAGTATGCAGAAGATAATAAAACAAAAACACTGACTTTTTATTTAGTTGCCAATAATGACAGAAAGATTACACAACTTGTTGAATATCTCACTAAGATTTATGAAGGAAAATACAAGTTTATCCTTGAAGAGATTGTCTTTGATGAAAAAACAAATAAATACTTCAGTGAATTAAAGGTGCGTATATTATGAAAATAAATCTTGAAGACTATCTCCATAGAATAGATGCAGCTTTTAAAAACAAAACCCAAAAAGACATCTATATGACTTACCTGATGGTTGTCGGTATCATTTTTACCTTTGCATACCTTCTGTTCTGGGACAGTTCCTTTGACAAATTCACACAGACAAGAGCCAGTGTACAAAATCTCCAGACAAAGATAAATGCCGATAAAACATTTCTGCAGCATAATCCAGAATCAAAAATTCTACAGCTTGAAAAAGAAATCAGGAACATAAACAATGAGATAATTGTCATAAAAGATACCAACTCTTATATAAAAAGTAAAATTGAAACTATTTCATCTTTAATATATGATGAACGGGCATGGGGTGAATATCTTGATTCCATAGCGACTAATGCACAAAGATATAATGTCAAACTGCTTACTCTGACAAACAAATATGCAAAAAATGAGAGTTCTTTTGGGCACATACTCGATATTACAATTGAATCAACTGCGAATTATAAAAACACCTTGAAGTTTATCAATTCATTAGAACAGAGTGAACTGGTCGTTGATATCCACAACTTTGATATAAAAGCTGATCAGGCGTTGATTTCTGATTTAAATATATCTGTATGGGGGATTACATACTAATGAAAAAATTCTACTTGATTTTAATGCTCCTTCTGACTTCGCAACTTTTTTCCAACAATCTGGCATGGGTTGATGAGCAGATTGAAGCCATTAAACCACCAAGAATCGGAGTTTCTGAAAAAGAGATTGCAAGGATAAAAGATCCTTTTATTTTTTTACACAAGAAAAATGATTCCAAAAAAAACAAAATAACCAAAAAAACAGTATTTGGTGCGCATGCAAACTACAAAAAAGTCACGCAACACAGCACTGTGCATTTCAGGCTTGATGCCATCTTGAACAAATCAGCAATGATTAATGGAAAATGGTATAAACAGGGTAAATATATTTATGGTTATAAATTGATTAACGTTGGTAGAAATTCTGTTCTATTAGTTCGAAAAAATAAAAAACTTCTGCTTTCAACAAAAAGTAAAAGTAAAAAAATAAAAATCTATAATAAGTAGGGATCTCAAATGAAATTTATACAAACATCGGTTTATGCAACAATAATGACCGCGATGCTTTCAACAACCAGCTTTGCAGATTGTTCTTATGAGCTTTTTAGTATCAGTTCTGCAAAAAATACCAAAATCATTGACTTTGTAGAACAATTGAGTGATGAATGTGGTTTCAGTATCATAGTAACTGATCCTCATGCCGAACAATTCCTGAAAACCAAACTGAATAAAACAAACTTAAAGAATTTAACGATTGATGAAGTGTTAGATATTATATTGACACAGCATAACCTTTCCTATACTCTTGAAAACAACCTTTTAAAAATATCCTATTTAACAACAAAAGTTTTCAACATAGACTATATTCTTTCACAAAGAAAAAGCACAGGCAGTACAGATGTCACGCTCAGTTCTTCCTCAAATGCACAACAACAGGGAGGAGGAGCTGGCGGTGGCGGCGGCAGATCTTCCAATTCTCAAAGAGGTGCCGGTGGAAACTCAGGAACCGGCGGAGGCAATTCTACATCAGATACAGGTGTAAAAATCGAAAGTTCTGATGAAGTTAAATTTTGGGAGCAACTTGATACAGAGTTTCAGAGTATTCTCAACCGTCCAAATGACATCTACAAAGCAACGCCTCCAATTATAAACAAAAATGCAGGTCTGATAACTGTAACAGCTACAGATAAACAGCTCAAACGTTTTGAAAATTATCTAAAAAAACTACAAGACAAGGTAAAACTCCAGGTACTGATTGATGTACAACTGCTCTCCGTTACCATGAGCAAGGGAAAAACAACAGGTATAGACTGGAAACAGCTGTATGCTCTGCAAAATGTCAAACTCTCTGCAAGTACAGCAAACTATAACAATATCGGTACAACAATACCTGCCAATGGAATTATCACAGATACCGCTGCTACAGGCGCGGGTGCATCACAACTTTTTACTATGAGTGCCGGCGGACAACTGACAGAGGTTATCAAATTTTTAAAAACACAGGGAGATGTTACTTCCATATCGAATCCGAAAGTTCTTACTTTAAACAACCAACCGGCACTTATTACAGCAGGGACAGAGTATTTTTATAAAATCCTCTCATCAACCAACCAACAGGGAACAGGCGGCGGAGTCGCTGCTACAACCCAAACCGATTTGGTCAATTCTGTCTTTGCCGGCGTTCTTTTAACAATTACTCCGGAAATTTCTGATGACAAAACAATCACTCTGAGAATAAACCCCTCTCTCTCAGAAACAACAACAGATATCTCCCAAACACCAAATACAGGAAGAGATATGCCGCCGGATTTAAACCGCCGTCAACTCTCTTCTGTTGTAACTGTCAAAGACGGCAACAGAATTATTTTGGGCGGACTTATAAATTCCAAAAACACAAATAATTCAAATCAGGTTCCAATCTTAGGCAGTATTCCGTTCCTTGGTAATTTATTTAAACATGAAGAAATGGTAAAAACAGTTGAAGAACTTGTCATAATTATTGAACCGCATATTATCCATAAAGAAAAAGATTCAATCTCTTTAAGTGATTTAGGTTATGAGGGACTGAGCGACGAATTACTTACACTGGAAATGGCCTCAAAAAAGAAAAAAGAGATAAAACTGAATCAGACTGATGACAAGGAAGAAGGTAAATAACATATGGAGAGTATCTTTGCAAATTCAAAAAATGTTTTCTTAGATACAGTCAATGCCAAGGACTATATACAACTAGACAGAGTTTCCACAATCTATAAATCCTTAAAAAACTCTATATCCAAACCATTAAAGATGGTACTTCTTTTTGGAAAACCGGGAACCGGAAAAAGTATGTTCCTGAGCAAACTCTATGATGATTTAGTGCAAGAGTGCGATATCTATCTTTATGAAACACCTATTTTAGATGAAACAGAATTTTATAAAGTCCTCGCTCAGGATATTTTCAACATCCAATATAATGACACCTTAAACTTAACGCAGTTTATGAAAATTGTAAAAGAGAGAGCTGTTGAGAAGGTACCAATTGTTTTACTTGATGAAGCACAGCTCTATTCTGAAGTTTTAATGGAAAAAATAAGACTTTTATCAGACACAAGATGTATTAAATTTGTTATAACCCTGCACAAAACAGAAAAAGAAGATCTCATCGCAAAAGAGCATTTTCAAACAAGAATCTGGGAAACTTTTGAACTTGAAAATGCATCAAAAGCAGAACTCAAGATTTATATACAAAAAAAACTTATGAAAGCAAACTGTTTTGATACAGCAAATATGTTTCACACTAAAACAGTAAATAATATCTACAAACTTACACAGGGGAATTACAGAGATACCAATAAACTGCTTTATACTCTTTTTGACATTTATCATACTTATGAACAAAACAGTCATTATTCATTAAGTACTACACATATTCCCAACAAATTTATTGAAATGGCTGCCATACACACAGGACTTATCAATGCTTAATATTCGTGATTTGGAGAAACGTTGGAAAATCTATAAAATAAAATCATTTTTACCTTACTTCATTGTCAGTATTGTTGTGTTCGCGATTGTTCCGGCTGTTTACTACTTTTATACAGCCAACAGTAAAGCTGTATCACAAAAAAAGCCTGTAACAGCAAAAAAAACAGTTCAAAAATCAATTCTTCCGCCAAAAAACCAACCGGCAGCAGTAAAAGTCAAGCCGGTAAAAAAACAACCTGCGCCAATGGCTGTACAGCCAAAACCAGTAACAGCACAACCTAAAACAGTTGTCGCAGACAAAACAAAAGAAACCTCTTTCCAAACACTCAAGCCATCAATGAATTTTATGAAAAACATTCAACATGAAGTAAGACAACCACAATACAGATATAAACAAACAAAGCACAAGCATTTCAAAGAAAGAAAAGTTACAGAGGCTGTTCAAGATATCTCAGTCAAATCGCCTTCAATAAAAAAAGAGAAAAAAATCAGTATCACTATCCAAAGAAAAGAGACCCAAAATGATATTTTTGAAATTATCAAGCGTTTTAAAAAGAACAAGAACCCTGCTTTGAGTCTTTTTGTCGCAAAAAAATATTATGAACTTGGCAACTACAAACAGGCATATAATTATGCACTGATTACAAATCAGATTAATTCCAATATTGAGGCAAGCTGGATTGTTTTTGCAAAATCTCTTATGCAGCTTCACCAAAAAAACAAAGCAATCCATACACTGCAGGAATATATAAAAGTTTCACACTCAAGTAATGCCGAAATTCTCTTAAATGAAATCAAATCAGGAAAATTCAGATGAAATTACTACTGCTAATCATGGTTACATGTAACCTTTATGCCTATAATATAAAACAAAATTTATTTACTCTATATCAAAATAAAAAATATGAAGAGGTCTGCACCATAGGTTTTAACAATTTTCAAAGATATAAAAAAGATGAAGAGTTTGTCAGTTTATATGCATTTGGCTGTTTACATTCAGACTATATAGACAGATTGTCAATACCAATAACAATGCTGAAGTTTTCAAAAGAAGCTCGTGCAAATTCAGCCTATTTTGCAGTTATTTTGATGCAAAAGAAACTTTTGTACCATGCCCTTATCGACGGATATGAATTATCTCAATATGTTTTGCCATCAACAGATTATATATTGTCAAAAGTCTTTGATTTATATGTAAAACTTGGAAAACACAAACCCAGAACCTTTTACCTGTTCAATGATCCGACAGATAAAAAACTAAGCTATAAACTCTATATTTCAAAAGATGACAGAATAAGCAAGATGATTATTGAAGAATATTATGATACAATAATTTTAAAACGTCACATATACTGGTAGGAGTTATTGTGGATAGAATAACAACTGATTTACTTGCCAACGGCTCAATTATGAAAAGCCAGGTTGACAGGCTTCTGGCAAAAGGAATTAGTGAAAATTTAATTCTCAGAGATATCACACTTTCCGGATTCATGACTATGGATCGTCTTGTAAGATTTATTGTGCAACAAATAAGAGAAGGTGTTTATGATCTCTCCATTATAGACAATTATGATTATATAGAAGAAAAAGCAGTCCTGCAAAGGCTTGCAAAAGAGCTGAATCTTCTTTTTGTTGATCTTGATTCGATTGATATGGATTACAATCTCATTGAAAAAGCGCCTCTGAACCAACTTGAAAAACATAATGCTATTCCTGTTTCACAGGATGATCTGAGTGTTACTGTCGCTTTTAGTGATCCTTTAAACATGGATGCACAAGAAGCTGTCCAAAGACTCTTTCCAAGAAAAGTTCTTAAAATTGCTTTGGCAACAAAAAAACAAATTGTGTCCTATCTCTATAAAATCAGTCTCAAAGACAGTATTAAAGATCTGGTCAAAAAAATACGTGATGAACTAAATTCCATCAGTTCTATTGAGGAGCAACAAGAGGCCTCCTCTATTTTACAACTCATAGATGTTGTTTTAAAAACATGTATTAATGCACGGGCAAGTGATGTCCACATCGAACCTACTGAAAAAAACTGTGTGGTTCGTGGACGTGTTGACGGAAAACTCACAGAAATGTTTATTTTCGAAAAAGACATCTATCCGCCTCTGGCATCAAGACTCAAACTGCTTGCAAATTTGGATATAGCTGAAAAAAGAAAGCCGCAAGACGGCAGATTTTCAACTTCTGTAGGGGCAAAAGAGTATGATTTTCGTATATCAACACTGCCCATTCTTTATGGCGAATCAATTGTTATGCGTGTTTTAGACAAACAAAAAGCGCTTGTAAAACTGGAAGATGCCGGGATGGACGCCAACAGCTATCAAAAACTGCTCAAGGGTCTCAAAACTCCTTATGGAATTATTCTGGTTACAGGACCTACAGGAAGTGGTAAAACAACTACTTTATATGGTGCATTAAATGAGCTGAGAAATGTTGAAGACAAAGTTATTACTGTTGAAGACCCCGTAGAGTACAGAATGAATCTTATTCAACAGGTACAGGTAAATGCAAAAGTAGGTTTGAGTTTTGCTGATGCGCTCAGGTCAATTTTAAGACAAGATCCGGATAAGATTATGATTGGTGAAATTCGAGACCAGGAGACTCTCGAAATTGCCATAAAAGCAGCACTTACCGGTCATATGGTTATATCTACGCTTCATACAAATGATGCAATCAGTGCAATACCCAGAATGGCCGACATGGGAATAGAACACTACCTCATCAGTGGTGCACTTGTAGCCATTCAGGCACAAAGACTTGTACGAAAGATATGCAGACACTGCAAAGTAGAAGACACACTTTCAGCATCCGTTTTGGAAGAGATAGACGGGGTTGTGCCTGAAGGGACAATCTTTTACAAAGGCAGAGGGTGTAAAGAGTGTTCAGATACAGGCTATATGGGAAGAGAAATGATTTGTGAAGTACTTAATATTTCAGAAGAACTCTCTTCTTTGATTGCCAAAGGTGCATCAAAAGAACAGATGCTTGAACAGGCAAAAAAAGAGGGATTTGTCGGACTCTTTCAAAATGGCATCCAAAAAGCAATTGACGGAATAACCAGCATAGAAGAGATATTAAAGGTAGCCAAGGGATGAAGTATTTTATAGCCACTGTTTTAACAAAAGGAAAAAAAGAGGAGATTGGACTCTATGCTGAAAACAAAAAAGAAGCAAACAGTTATGCCAAACTGAAATTTTCCGGTATCATCATCAAGGTTTCAGAAGCGCAGGAGCCTCTTGAAGTACAACTTAAAAGATTTAAAACAAATTTTTTATCAAATATAAAAAAAAGAAAAATCAAACCTGATGCTCTTATTGCTGCTATCCGGCAACTGGCTGTTATGACAAATGCCGGTATTTCCATCCATGATTCTCTGACAGAGATAGCAAATGCAACAACAGACGAAGCCCTCAAGAGTGTTTTTTCAAAAATTGCAGAAGATATCAATGCAGGACACTCCATTTCATCTGCCATGCAGAACTTCCGGTTTGAACTTGGAAATCTTACAATTGCGATGGTCGAACTCGGAGAAAAAACAGGTAATCTGGATGAAGCCTTATACTCTTTGGCAAATATGCTTGAAGAGATACGGGCCAATGTTGTAAAGTTTAAAAAAGCGATGGCATACCCGCGAAATGTCATGATTGCCATGGCTATAGCGTTTACAGTTTTAATATCCTACGTTGTCCCTCAGTTTAAAGCTATATTTGAAGAACTTCATGCCGAACTGCCTCTGCCGACAGTTATTCTTTTAAAACTTGAATATATTTTCAATAACTTCGGTCCCTATGTTTTAGCCGGATTGGCTGTAGCATTTTTAATATTCAAATATCTTATCAACAATTATGAACATATAAGATACGGTTGGCATAAATTTTTACTGAGAGTTTATCTCATAAAAAATATTATTAAATTTGCAACTTTAAGTAGATTTACCCTTGTATTTTCTGAACTTATCCGTGCCGGAATTCCAATAGCTGAAGCTCTTGACACCGCCACAGCAATGGTAGACAATCTTCCTCTCAAAAGAAAACTCCAATCAGTCATCAGCACTGTAGAAAAAGGAGGAACACTGAATAAAGGACTTGAGGAAACAGGACTTTTTGAAAATATGATTATTCAGATGATTCGTGCCGGAGAAGACAGTGGTACCCTTGATACGATGATTAAAAAAGTTGCAGAATACTATAAGATGCGATTTGATGCCATTATAGACGGTTTAAGTGAAGCCATTGAACCAATTATGCTGCTTATTATAGCTTCTATGGTTATATTACTGGCACTTGGTATTTTCTTGCCAATGTGGGATATGGGCAATGCGGTGCAGGGAAGAAGATAGCTACACCGCACTAACAGTTGCTACTCTGGCAGTTTTGGAAAGAAAATTTTTCATATTTTCTTCACTGGCTGTAACCGTATAAGAGACTTTTTCATCAAACTCTTTTTGAGAAACAGTGACAGCAAACTCTTTGCACTCATACTCTATAAAGCGCACATCACTGTAATCAAAAACAATTTTTTGCGTCAATTCTTTTTTATACTCATACAGCTCTGCTTTTTCAATTACTAAATTCACAGCATCACTGTATGCTCTGACCAATCCGCCCGTTCCTAACTTTGTACCGCCAAAATAGCGTACGACAATCACGGCAGTATTGATAAGTTTCTGTCCTTGCAAAACCATCAGAGAGGGTTTTCCCGATGTTCCGGAAGGTTCACCGTCATCACTTGAGTGTTCAACTGTTTGATCATACTTATTCAGGTATCTGTATGCCGTTACAAAATGCCGTGCTTTAGGATGTTCTTCTTTTAGTTTATGAAGCAGCATTTCATATTTGTCGTATGGCACCAGGTAAGCAATAAACTTTGACTGCTTCACTTCAAGAGTATTTGCATACTCTTCTTTTATAGAGTACATGTAAAGTATATTTTACGCTAAATTGGTATAAACTTTTTGAACATCCTCATCATCTTCGAGTCTTTCTAAAATTTTATCTACATCAGCCTGCTCTTCTTCGCTGATTTGTATCGGAGTATTTGCAATTCGCTCAAGTGTTGCTTTTGTAATTTCTACACCCATTTTTTCCAGTGCTTCATTCATCGTACCAAAACTTGTATAGTCAGCTGTCACTAAAACAACTCCGTCTTCTGTTTCTATCTCTTCAAGCCCTGCATCTATAAGTTCAAGTTCCAGTTCTTCTATATCCATATCTTCTGAAAGTGGAAATTCAAAAAGAGCTTTTCTCGAAAACATAAATTCCAAAGAACCGTTTGTAAGCATTTCTCCACCGTTCTTATTTAAAATACTTTTGACATTTGCTACTGTTCTTGTGTTGTTATCAGTTGCACACTCAATAAAAAGCAGTACACCGTGAGGCGCTTTTCCCTCAAAATTTACCTCTTTCATATCAGCACTGTCTTTGGCAGTCGCCCTTTTTATAGCCGCATCAATATTGTCTTTTGGCATATTTTCAGCTTTTGCATTTAAAATTGCAGTTCTAAGCTTAGCATTCATATCAGGATCACATCCACCCTCTTTTGCCGCCATTGTGATAACTTTACCAAGTTTTGGGAACAATTTGGACATTGCTCCCCATCTTTTTAATTTTGATGCTTTTCTATATTCAAATGCTCTACCCATAAAAAAATTCCTTATTCCGATTATTTTTGAAATTATACCATTTTAGGTGTATAATACGACACAAGGAACATTAATGAGGCTCAGTTTTAGATTAAAACATCATTTTTTCAGTGCTTTTCGCGAACTCTTTGTACACCATCACGGTTCATTGGAATTTCGTGCAAAAATTTTTGCCCTGATAATTGCAGCCAATAAAGAAGCAACAGTGGAAAGCTATATCCTTATAAAAAATATTGGACTGGATCTCTACAAAGAAGATACTGACAGAGCAAATCTTCTGATGCTTTCAACAAAAGAACTTGTCAAAAAAGTACAAGACAACAATGGTTTAAATATTGACGCACTTGTTTTAAACATACAAAAAGAGTTGAAAATAATTCCCAGATACGCACATAAAATAGATATCGATTCACTTCGCAGACTACTCCAGTATACTTATGATACGGACACTTTGGCCTACCAGGAAAATATTTTAGAATTTTTACAAAAAATTAAAGATGAAACACTCAATGACAAAGGATAACCTGTGGATATACAAACATTAGCACTCCATGCCGGATATGAAAAAGATACGCAAGGGACTATGGCGGTTCCGATTTATCAGACAACTGCCTATGAGTTTCGTGATGTAGAACATGCTGCGAATCTTTTTTCATTAAAAGAACTCGGCAACATATACACACGTCTTAACAATCCTACAACGGATGTTTTTGAAAAACGTTTTGCAGCACTTGAAGAGGGTGAAGCAGCCATTGCTACAGCAAGCGGTATGAGTGCAATCTTTTTTGCAATTGCCAATGCAGCTCAGGCGGGAGACAATATTATTTGTGCCAAACAGCTTTATGGAGGAAGCTTGACGCTCAGCACGCATACACTCAAACGTTTTGGCATAGAAGCCAGATTTTTTGATGTGCATCAACCCAAAGAGATAGAAGCACTTATTGATGAAAATACAAAAATAGTCTTTTTTGAATCATTGACTAATCCGAGTATTGATGTTGCGGATATAGAGGCAATTACCTCCATTGCAGACAAATATAATATTTTAACTGTTGTTGACAATACAGTTGCAACCCCTGCTTTGTGCCGTCCTTTTGAGTTTGGAGCAGATATTACTGTACACAGTGCCAGTAAATATACTACAGGTCAGGGGCTTGCCATAGGCGGAATCATGGTTGAGAGAAAGAATCTTGCAGAAAAACTCAAAGACAATCCGAGATATGCTCATTTTAATGAACCTGATGCCTCGTACCACGGACTTGTCTACACAGATGTCGGGCTTCCTCCCTACACACTTCGCGCCCGTCTTTCCCTTTTGCGTGATTTGGGTGCTGTTGTCTCTCCGTTTAATTCATGGCTCTTTATTCAAGGAATGGAAACACTCCCCTTACGCATGAGAGAACATTCAAAAAATGCACTTTTACTGGCAGAATTTTTAGAATCACATCCTAAAGTAAAAAAAGTAAACTACCCTGGCTTAAAAAGTAATCCTAACTATAAGAATGCCCAAAAATACTTTCAAGACGGTTTGTGCAGTGGACTGCTCAGTTTTGAGGTTGAAAATTTTGATGAAGCAACAAAAATTGTCAATGCCACAAAACTCTATTCACTTGTTGTCAATATCGGTGATTCAAAATCGATTATTACGCACCCTGCTTCGACAACACACCAGCAACTCTCACATGAAGAACTGCTTGCCTGTGGTGTTCCTGAAGGTCTGATTAGAATTTCCTGTGGTTTGGAGAGTCCAAAAGATTTAATTGAAGATATGAAAGAGGCACTTGAAGCATAATTAAGACTCTTTTGCTAAAATACTGTTACTAATTTTCGGAGAGCAATCACCTTGTCTTTAAACCTGCAAACGCATACAGAACATTTTACAAACCCGCTTTATCTTGAAAGCGGGCGTATTTTAGAACCGTATGATATTATTTATGAAACCTATGGCACACTTAATGAAGAGAAGAGCAATGTAGTGGTTGTCTGTCACGCACTTACCGGTTCACATCATGCTGCAGGACTGTATGAAGATGATGC
Source organism: Sulfurimonas sp. NWX367 (assembly GCF_039667065.1). Lineage (NCBI taxonomy): Bacteria > Pseudomonadati > Campylobacterota > Epsilonproteobacteria > Campylobacterales > Sulfurimonadaceae > Sulfurimonas > Sulfurimonas sp. NWX367. Next base: position 764,608 of record NZ_JALCZM010000001.1, read on the forward strand.
AAAACCCGGCTGGTGGGATGGCTTTATCGGTCCGGGAAAAGCCATTGATACTGACAGATATTTTGTAATATGCTCAAATGTCATAGGCAGCTGTTTTGGTTCCACAGGTCCTATGAGCATGCAGTACCCCCATCACGAACCCTACCGTTACAAATTTCCGGTTGTCAGCATAAAAGACATGGTAAAAGCACAGCGTATTTTGTTTGACAGGCTCGATATTCACAGAGTACATGCAATAATCGGCGGTTCCATGGGCGGTATGCAGGCACTGCAGTTTGCCATACACTATCCAAACTTTGCCAACAAAATTATTGCAATGGCAACAACACATGCAACACAGCCATGGGCAATAGCTTTTAACAAAGTTGCGCAGGAATCCATTCTCAATGATCCTGATTTCAAACAGGGATATTATGATCCGAATCTTCTCAAAGAACAGGGACTCTCCGGGATGGCAGTCGGTCGTATGGCGGGGCATATCAGCTTTTTGTCTCCAGAATCAATGCGTGAAAAATTTGGCAGAGAGTATAAACTCACAGATGGGCTGTATGAGCTTTTTGGAAAGTTTCAGGTAGAGTCTTATCTGGAATACAACGGGTACAATTTTACAAAATGGTTTGATCCCTTGTCTTATCTTTATATCACAAAAGCCATTAACATATATGACCTGTCTCGAGGATTTGACTCGCTGGATGAAGCACTTAAAAGAATAACCTCTGCTCTGTATCTGATAAGTTTTAAAAATGATCTGCTGTTTAAAAACACTGAAATGCAAGAAATGGCACAGATACTCAAAAAAATAGGAAACAGAAATCATGATTATATAGATATTGACAGCAACTATGGTCATGACGCATTTTTGGTAGAGCTTGATAAATTTGAAAACAATGTAAAGGATGCACTCAATGGCTAAAGAAAAATTTGAAAAAAAACTCCAAAATGCCAAAGAAATTTTAGAAACACTTATGAGCCCCGAGATTACACTTGAAGAGAGTGTAAAAGCCTATGAAAAAGGCATGAAAGAGTTAGCCGAAGCACAAAAAATGCTTGAAGAAGCTCAAATCAAAATTCAAAATTTAAAAACTACGCAATGAGAGCGGCAGTTTTACAGCTCAATGCACAGGGAATGAGTTCTACAAAACTTTATAACTATATTCGGGTAGCCAGTAAAAAAGGCGTCAAAGTCCTACTTCTTGGTGAATACGTTCTCAATCCATTTTTCAAAGAACTCGAACAGATGTCTGTCTCTATGATAAAAGAGCAGGCACTCCATCAGATTAAAATCCTCAAAGAACTCTCTTTAACATACAGTATAACAATAATCGCTCCCTTGGTTATTGTCAAAAAAGATAAAATTTACAAATGCATTGCAAAGTTTTCTCCAACATCTGCCTCTTACTACAATCAGCAAATCCTTATTAACTATGCCCACTGGAATGAAGAAAAATTCTTTGCAAATGCACTTGCACCACTGCTCTCCCCTATGGTTTTTAAAATTGACGGCTTCAAATTTGCGGTAATGAACGGATTTGAACTTCATTTTGATGAATTTTTTGCTAAACTTAGAAATAAAAACATAGACTGTTTGCTTGTACCGAGCGTTTCAACTTTTGACTCTTATGAGAGATGGAAAGCATTAATACTCACAAGAGCATTTACACACAATATGTATATACTCAGAGCCAACAGAATCGGTGAGTATCAGGACAAAGAGTTTGTATGGAAATTTTACGGTGATTCTATATTGGCATCCCCGAATGCGGAAGTTTTAAACCATTTGGGAAATACTGAAGAGTTAATGATAGTTGATATGAGTCATACAGAGGTAGTGCGCTCTCGTCGCACATGGGGATTTAAAGAAGCTATCAGCAAGAGAGCATTAAAACTTACAAAAAAGGATTTATAATGATGGAGTATTTTCACAGACAGGTGCAACTTTGGGGAGAAGAGACACAAAAAAATCTTCAAACAAAAAAAATAGCAATTGTTGGAGCAGGAGGGCTTGGTTCTTCGCTTGCCTTTGCTTTGGGATCAACAGGAATCGGAGAAATCCACATTATAGATTTTGATGAAGTCAGTCTGCATAACATTCATAGACAAATCGCTTTTAAACTAGGAGATGAAGGGAAGAACAAGGCAAAAATAAATGCTGAAATTATACAACAGCGATGTCCCTTCACAAAAGCTGTTTCCCATGAGTGTAATTTTGAAGAGTGGAGCAAAAAAAACATTACAGTGGATCTCATTTTAGATGCCACAGATAATCTTCCTACACGCGGGGATATTAACACGTATGCAAAAAAAGTCAATACACCCTGGATTTATGGAAGTGTAGAAGCATTTCACGGACAGGTCTGTTTTTTTGACAAATCATCTTTTAATGACGCCTTTAAAATTGTACAAAAAACACCCGCAGGTATTGCAGCACCGATTGTGATGCACATAGCATCTCTGCAGGCAAACCTTGCTTTGAGATTCTTGGCGGGTTTACATGTAAAGAAAGATTTACTTTATTATCTTTTTTTTAATGAAGAAGGAGAATTGATTACTCAGAAATTCGGATTGCCAACAGCGGATTAGTTATAAACAAAAGAGGGAACAAAAAATGTTATGTTTGCCCCTTATTTTAACCCGCCAATTCTAATATCAAGTGCAATTTTTTAAAAGTAAGTTGAAAGGTAGGGTTAACTGATAACCTGCTAATCTATTTCAACCAAAAAATAAAAATTGACAGAGCATAAAAAAATAGTTCCAAGAGTGTTGAAAAATTTTGTTGAAAAAACAATACACCAATTCAAATTTAAAGTTCGTTGTTTAGGGGGTTTGTAAGTGGTGGGTTCTGAGTGACTCGAACACTCGACCGCTCGGTTATGAGCCGAGAGCTCTAACCAACTGAGCTAAGAACCCACTTATTGTTGGTAGGTCGGAATTATACAAGGAGCTTCCTTATATAATCCTTATTATTCGGTTACTACTGCGTATTTATCATCCAGATGGAAAATATATCCAAATATCTCCAAAATGAGTACAGTGATGTTTCTGTCACCCCTTTTTCTTTTAGCTCTTCAATGAGCGGCTTATAGAGTTCCAGCCATGTTTGACGTGCTTTTGCATCAATGCGAAACGGTGCGTGACGACCTACCATTTGCGGTGCCCCTCTGTTTTGATTAAAATACTTCGGTCCTCCGCATATTTGAATGAAAAAATCTGCCGAATTCACTTTTGCTTTTTCAAATTCTGCATCATCCTGAGGAAAAAGATGAGAAATATCACTCTGTTTTATTGCATCATAGTGTTTGGAAATCAGTTCCCTGATGCCTTCCTCCCCTACTTCCAGCAAAAACTCCGGTATTGGTTTTGTCACCGGTGGTCTTACACCAAACTGCGCCTGACTTATTTCTAAATTCATTTTTATCCTTTGTTTGCTTGAGGTGGTTTGATTTTATATACAACAGCATAAAGCAAGGGGACATACAACAGATTTAACACTGTCGCCCATGCGATACCATACCCCAAAGATATTGCCATCGGTTGGAGTATTTTTGCCTGACCTGATGCAAAAAATATAAGTGTTAAAAGCCCTAGTACGGTTGTCAGCGATGTCAAAAGAATCGGTCTGAGTCGTGTTTGCGCTCTTTTCATCAGATCTTCTGTATTTTTGGCATTTTTTATAAAATCTACCATGATAAGCCCGTCATTGACAACAACACCTGCAAGCCCTACTATACCTATGAGTCCCGGCATAGTCAGATTTAGCCCCATTATCCAGTGTCCCACATAAACACCCAGAAGTACAAGAGGAATTGTACTGATAACAATTAAAGATTTTCTTATAGAATCAAAGAGCCACACCAAAGTAATAAAAATTAAAAATATTGCTATAAGCGCCGACTGCATCATCTCTCTTTTGTTTTTGTTATTCTCTTTTTCTTCTCCTTTGATATCCACAGTAATGCCCTCTTTTTTAAACTTTTGCAGTGTCGGTTGAAGTTTTTTCATGAGTTCGGATGATGTTATAATTTTTTTGTCTGTAGAAGCATAAACACTGCGTACTCTTTTGCCGTTTTCTTTTTTAAGCGTTACAAAGCTTTGTATGTACTCAAAATCACATATCTCTTTTAAGGCAACATATTTGTCTGATCCCGGAACCTGCAACTCAATTGTATGTATGGAACGTATCTCTTTATTTACATTGCTGTCAAGTCGTATACGCACCAAGCCCTGGTCATTAAAAAGTTTTCCGTATTCCCCTTTAAGATAATATGCCCGCAGTTCATTTGAAACATCCTGTTCGGTAAAGCCCAGTTCCTGACCATATCTGTTTACATGTAACTTTAATTCTTTCTCACCGAGCGTTGCATCATCTGCTATATTGTAAACACCCTTGATACCTGCGAGTTCTTTTTCAAGAATTTTCAGATAAGGTACAACACTTTTGGCATTTTTTGTACTCAAACCAATTTCGACATCATGTGCTATCACTCCTGCACCAGGAACTTTCACAACAAGTTCTTCAAAAGCTGATTTTTGATTTTTCAATACTTTTTTAATCTCTTTTGCTATCTCTTTTGCATCTTTTTTACGTGTTTGTACTCCAGGGTTGTATTCTATAGAGAGATAAGGACTGATGTATGTATCAAAAAAATTCTCAGGCGCGCGCTCATGTAAATCTATAAATATATGAAACATATTTTCACCGAGTTCGGCTCTGTTTTTGGCATCCATTTTAAAACCGATAACAGAAGTTACAGAGGAGACATCTTCATTATTTATGTTTTTAAGGATGATATTCTCCAGTTTTGTTACAATTTTTTCCGTATCTTTGAGTTCATTGTTAATATTGACCTTTCCGTAGACATATATTTGAGTATTGTCAAAATCCGGAAAAAGCTGAAATTTTGCATTTTTAATCATTACAAATTCAAGTAAAACAATGCTCACAACAATAACACTCAAAGAGAGAAACTTTCTTCTAAAAAGAAAATGCAGGGCTGTACTGTACCAGTCATGCATTTTCTGCCAAAATCGTTTTGTAAAACTCCCTTCTTTGGAGACTTTCAAAAAGTCATGTGCATGCAAAGGAAGAAAATAAAAAGCTTCAAAGAGTGAAGAGAGTAAAAGGACCGTTATCATTATAGGAATTATCTTAATAAACATTCCCATTTCACCTGTCATCAAGAGCATAGGTAAAAATGCGAAAACTGTTGTAAGCGTTGCCGTAAGTACGGCAGGAAACATCTCTGCCGCACCTGTTATGACCGCTTCTTTTCTATCCATCCCCTCTTCAAGGTGTCTGTAGATGTTCTCAGCAACAACTATTGCCTCATCAACGAGCATTCCAAGCGCAATCAGTGCTCCCAGAAGAGAGAGCATATTAAGACTGTCTCCCAATATCTCTGTCACGATAAGCCCTATCATAAAACTTACAGGAATACCGAGTGCAACAACAAAGGCTATGCCTCTGTTGATAAAAATCAGCATTGCCAAAAAAACAAGCATCAAACCAAACATTATATTTGAAAAGACGGTATTGAGGCGGTTTTTAATCCATACAGAAGTATCTGTGTAGATGTTGTAATCCAAATCAGGATGTTTTGCTTCTTGTTTTTTTAAAAGTTCTCGTATCTCTTTTACCAAAGCAATGGCATTGCCGTTTTTGCTCTTTGTGACATTTATTGAAATATTTCGTACCCCATTATAGTGGGAGAGTTCCACCTCATCACTCAACTTGAAAGAAACCTCTGCAATATCGCCGATTTTAACTCTTTTTCCACCAACATCAATCAGTGTATTTTCAACCGCCTTTTGTGTCTTTTCACCGTTGTATGTAGAAATATAAAGATGATTTGCTTTTTGTTTGATAGTGCCTATGGGAAAAATCGAACTTATTTTGGAGAGTTGTGCGACAACCAGTGTTGAGGAGAGTCCGTAGGCTCTTATTTTTTGCGGATTAAGCTGTATATCCAACTCTTCATCGGCATCACCACGAATTGTAATGTCGCTCAAATCTTTAAACTTGCTTAATTCTGTTTTAAGTTCATCTGCATGTTTTAGCAGTGTTTCTTTAGGAACATCACCGGAGAGAGCTATAAGAACAAGGGGAAATGCATGTGTTTTGATTTTGGCAACAGGCTCATTCATATCCGCCGGCAAATCTTTTTTTACACTGCTCACCACATCTTTGACATCATTGAGTACTGTAATATTGTCCGAACCGTTCTTAATGTCTGCACTGATACTGAATGAACCGTTTTTGATACTGCTTTTTATATCTTCAAGTGCATCAATATTCTGCAAATCATTTTCAATACTCTGCACAACCATTTTGTCCAAAATATCAGCCGATGTTCCGGCATAACCGCCTTTTATGGTTATTTTATCCATATTCATCGGAGGGAAAATCTCTTTGGGTATATTGATATACGCAAAAATGGAGAGCATAAAAATAAAGAGTAATAGTATATGATTTAAAAGTGGTTTTTCTATAGCAAATTCTATAAACTTACGAATCACTGCTGTTCCTTAAAAGAGAGTATCTAGTATTTGATTTTTAAATTTTATCGACTCAACAGAAGCACGGATGAGTTTGTTTTCTTCTTTGAGCGTATCATACTCTACTTTGAGTTTTGCAATATCTCTGCTTTTAAAGTAAATTTGCTCTGTAATGTAAATTTTAGGAAATGCAAACATGGCTATAAATGTCAACACCAGCAACATATATAAAAAATAGTTCAGACCTAACTTTTGTTTTGATATGACCAGATTATCAAGTTCATCTAAAAGTTCGTTCTTTTCGCTCATTTTTCACCCATTTGGAACAGACGCATTTTTGCGCTGCGGCTCCTGACATTTTCTTTGAGTTCTTCATCTGTAGCCGTAATCGGTTTTTTCGTTAAAATCTTTCCTAACTGATTATTGTTTCCGCATGTACAGCGAAATGCCTCAGGAGGACATATGCATGATTTGGACCATTTGGAAAACTCTCTTTTAACAATCCTGTCTTCAAGAGAGTGAAAAGATATTATTGCTACTTTTGCATCCGGCAGTTTTGCTTCTTCTATGCTCTTGAGCAGTGATCTGAGTTCACCGAGTTCATCATTTACTTCTATGCGGATTGCCTGCATCAAAAGTGTTGCAGGATGAATTTTCTTGCCTCTTGGCATATGTGGTTTGACGGCTTCACTTAACTCTTTTGCAGAAACAAAAGGACGGTTTTGTACAATAGCATCTGCAATTTTTTTATAGTTTCTGAGTTCTCCGTATTCTAAAAGTATTTTTTCAAGTTCGCTTTTAGCATATTCATTCACTACATGTAAAGCACTCAGTGGTGCTTCTTTGTCCATACGCATGTCAAGTGTCTCACTCTCGTACGAAAAGCCCCTCTCTTTTTGGTCAAGCTGCAAAGAAGACACCCCTATGTCTGCAAGGATGCCTTTAATTTCGCCGGGATCAACCTCTTGCAAAATTTCTTGCATCACATTTGAAAAACGGCCTTTTCTTATACTTACTCTCTTACCGTATTGTTCAAGACGTTTTGTTGAAAAGTCTATAGCGGTCTGATCCTGATCAATTGCTATGAGTTTTATATTTGGATTGGCTTCAAGTATCATACAGGAGTGTCCGCCGTACCCCATGGTACAGTCTATCACTATACCCTCTTGTAAATCTTTAAAAGCTTCGACAACCTCTTTATATAAAACCGGAACATGTGGAATATTTTGCAAAAGACACCCTGTCAATAGAAATTTATTAGTGATTATACAGCAAATTTGATTTAGGTTTAATTTTTTATACTGTATGATTTACTCCAAGAACAAAAAAAGGGTCTTCTTATGGTTTTACAGTATCAAAATGAGTTACTTGCTCTGGCAGCTATATTTCTGCTCATACTCATTTATCTTGGAATAAAACAAAAAAACAAAGCAGAAACTGATACAAAAGCGGCTAAAAAAGAAGAAGCACTCAAAGCAGAGCAAAGTGGGCAAAGTACGGCAACACCACAAAAAAAGATTCAAGAAAAAAAAATACAACATTCTGTGCCAAGGCATGCAAAGATAACAAAAGAAGATTTTAAAATATTTGCCGGGGAAAGAATTCTTTTGGCCGAAGACAATCTCATCAACCAAAAAGTAATCCTTGGAGTCCTTGGAGACAGCGGTATAGAAGTTGTAGTGGCAAATGACGGACAGGAAGCGCTTGACATCCTCAAAACGGACAAAAATTTTCTTATTATACTCATGGACGCGCATATGCCGAGAGTTGACGGATTTGAAGCCACCAGAGCTATCAGACATGATCCGCAAAACAATCATATCCCCGTCATTGCACTGAGTGGAGATACGGCAAGTGATGACATTAGAAAAATGAAAGAAGCCGGTATGGATGAACATCTTGAAAAGCCTTTGCAGGTCGGTGCTTTGTATGATATTTTGTATCATTACTCAAGCAGAATCTCTTCTGCTGAAGAGAATCCTTCGGATTTACCAACTTTAGATACACACAGAGGATTGCAGGTATGCGGAAATGACAGTGATTTTTACCATGATATTTTAAAAGAGTTTCTTGTCGCCTACAGCAACTCAGCAGAGGAGTTGGAAATTTTATTCAAAAACAATAAAACAGATCAGGCTGACAGTCTGTTACTTGACATCATCGGTGTCTCTGCAAATATTGGGGCGGATGCTTTAACTGCCTGTGCAAACGATATTAAAAACAAAATAGCCAAAAATGAAAGTAGCGATCTTACTTTATATAAGAAAAGAGTTCAAGAACTTATCCAAAGCATTGAGAATTATTTTCTTACATGTAAGTAACGGGATAAGCCTAAGCAACTTACATATAAGAAAAACTATTACCAATCTACACATATAAATAATTCCTTAAATAAATAACAAAATTCATTCACCTAATGTAACACTAATTATAAAAATAAGATAAAATCATTATGTTAGTCAATAAAATTGATTTATATCAATATTATTGGTATCAGAAAAGACTAGAATACATATGATTCTAAAATATTAACAGAGTTTAAGGAGTGTAAAATGATCGATCCATCTATAATCAGACCGGAAATTGCGTTGGATGATTTTCTAACTATATTTGTATCGTCAGCACTTGTGTTAGTTTTTGGAGGATTTTATGTTGGTATATATACTGCAGTAAAAGTTAAACTACTAAAACCGTGGAGTATGCTTTTTGCATACATGTTTTGGGTATTGACTGCCTATTGTTTGTATTTAATGGGAAGTTTAATGCATGTCGGGGAATTTACTGCAAAAGCTTTAGTTGTCGCAGCAATTGGATTGTTTTTACTTCCATTTGCTGTTTATTATATGCAAAATCAGGTTCATGAAGAAAATGAACACTGATTGTTAATATATATTTTGACAATAAATTTATAGGAGGATACAGTGGCTAATAAATCTGTATGGAGTGACAATCGTTTCTGGCGAAGAACAGCAACGTGGGTTACAGGTTTTGCATCAGTTCTTTTAATTTGGCTAACGTTTGATACGTCAGCTCAGATTGCAATGGGAAATGATCAGGATCTACAAAACAAGGTGACGAAGAGGGTTCCAGGACCTACCGTTATAAATTACAAAATCACGTATGAAATGAGCGCAAAACGTGGTCATGAAATTCCTGTGATTGGGGAAAAAGAAAAGTTCTTTGGTAGAGATGACTATTCTGAAGAAGAAGCCGGGGCTTTACTTCACTTAGGCAAGTTGGGCTCACAGGCCAAAAACTGTATGGATTGCCATACTCTTTTAGGAAACGGAGCTTATTACGCACCAGATTTAACAAAAGCATGGTTGGACCCTGCATGGGGACCAGATGGTGCGATGCAGGCTTTAACGGGGAAAAACACAAAAGAAGAGGCGATGGCTGAATTCCTTATGCATCCGGACCAGTATCCTACACATGCCCGTATGATGCCGGACTTAGGTATCACAGCAAAAGAGGCTAAAGGTTTAGTTGCTTTCTTGAAACATATGTCATCTATTGACACAAATGGCTTCCCAAGAAACTTTGGAAAAATAAAAGGAGCAGTTCATGGCAAGTAAATATTTAACAGGTGTCGGAAGTGAATCAAAACAGTTGGCAACATGGTACTTTACATTTGCAGCTATTCTCTTTGGCGCCCAATTACTTTTCGGGTTAGTGGCAGCGATTCAGTATGTAATGCCTGGTTTTTTATATGGCGTTCTGGACTTTTCAATTGCCAGAATTATACATATTAATGCACTCGTTGTTTGGATGGTCTTTGCAATGTTTGGTTCTGTTTACTGGTTACTGCCGGATGAGACAGGAATTGAAACAGTCGGTATCAAAATCGGAAAGCTTTTGTTTTGGATTTTTGCAGCAGCAATCGTTGTCGTTGTACTTGTATACCTGTTCATTCAGGTAGGTCCTGCAGATGCAACAACAATCTGGTTTATTACAGAGGGTCGTGAATATATTGAAGCACCTCGTTGGGCTGACTGGGGCATTGTCGTTGTAGCTCTTGGATTTGTCGGAAATCTTTTCTTAACAGGAATGAAAGGGGAACAGACAGGAATTGTCACCGTTCTTATGGCAGATATGATTGCCTTTGCAGGTCTTTATTTGGCCGGTATGTTCTTTACGGACAATATTTCAGTTGATCAGTACTGGTGGTGGTGGGTAATCCACTTATGGGTTGAGGCTACCTGGGAAGTTTTCGTTGGCGCGATTGCGGCTTACGGTCTTATTACTATGATTGGCGCGCACCGTAAAGTTGTTGAAATGTGGTTATGGATAGAAGTTGCAATGCTTTTCGGTTCAGGTATTCTTGGACTTGGGCACCACTACTTCTGGATTGGTACACCTGAATACTGGTGGGAAATTGGTGCACTATTCTCTGCACTTGAACCGTTACCGCTTGTAGCTATGTTTATTCATGTACTTTATGATTGGGGTAAAACGCAAGGTGCAGAAATGGCAAATGAACATACAGATGAAGATCATGTAAAATCTGTTATTACCAATCGTCCGGCATTCACATGGTTTGTCCTTAATGCCTTTGGTAACTTCCTTGGTGCCGGTATTTGGGGATTCTTCCATACACTGCCACAGGTAAACCTATATACTCACGGTACGCAGTTTACTTCGGCACACGGTCACCTGGCCTTCTTTGGAGCCTATGCGACTATCCTTGTCGGTATGATGTATATTGCGGTACAGGGTACAAACGGTATAAAAGTTATGAAACATACCAAAGCATCTCTATGGGCTGTTAGCCTGATAGTTAGTGGGGTAGTCGGCATGACCGTAGCACTTACGATTGCAGGATATGTACAGGTTCTTGTTTCTCGTGCACAAATGGGTGCTACCTGGGCAGGATATTTTGACGGTCAAAGCGGAATGTGGTTTTCTCAAGCAATGGATTGGAGACTCATTATGGGTGTTGTTACATTCACAGGTTTCATATTCTTGGCAAAAGATTTACTTACAACTGGTAAAAATCCAGTACACGAAAGATAAGGAGATACAATGTTTGAACCATTTACAGATGTCAACCCGAGTTTTTTCGGTTGGCTTAACCAAGGTCCTTTGACCTTAACAATTTTTCTGCACACTATAATAATACTTCCAATGATTTGGATCTATTTTCAGGAGAAGAAACGTTTGGAAAATGAAAACTAGTCGGTATTGACTCTTTATTGAGTCAATATCTAATCATATTTTAGAAGGAGAAATAAAATGAGATTAGGTAAATTAGTTATATCAGCTGCAGCGTTTGCAGTTGTCAGTTCAGGTCTGTTTGCGGGTACTTCGCATATGGATGTTGAGAAAATGTTCGAAAAAGAGTGTCAGGGTTGTCACGGTCCAAATCATGAAGGGGGCGTCGGAGCAGATTTACGTCCTGCAAAATTAGAAAAGAAAAATGCATACAATCTGGCTGAAGTTATTTTAAATGGTCGCCCCGGAACTGCAATGCCTGCATTTGCAAATAAAATGAATCAAGCAGATGCACAAAAAATGGTGGATTATCTTCAGCATTTCAAAGGTAAAAAAATAGAAGTCCTTACGCTCGATGCGGTAAAACAAGGCTGGAAAAAACTTAATGATAGAGCAAAGCTATTAAAAAAATATCCGCATGCAGTGGATGTAAAACATGTTACGGATATTTGTTTTGTTACAGAACGTGATGCAGAAAGAGTTACTTTTATCGATGGCACAAGTGGTAAAATACTTTCACGTCACCCTGCAGGTTTCGCTGTTCACGTAACAGTAACAAACAAACGTCAGCCTCGTTATGCATACTCAATCTCTCGTTCGGGTTTAGTCACTATGTTTGACCTTGCATCAAAAGGTCAGCAAAAAATTGCACAGGTACAAGTCGGTTCCGATTCTCGTGGTTTAGCAGTTTCACCTGATGGAAAATACCTCATGGCAGGAAACTATGTTCCGGGCGGTGCAATTTTAATGGATGCAATGACACTTGAGCCGTTAAAAGTTTACCCAACTTCATCTGTAATTAATATGGACGGAGATATCGGTTCATCTCGTGTAGCAGGTATCTATGATACTCCATACGGTCCATATATTGCATTTGCACTCAAAGATGCAGGGCATGTCTATATTATAGATTATTCTAAACCAAACTTCCCAATTGTCGGAGATATTCCAAATATCGGTAAAATCCTGCATGACGGTTTTGAAAATGAAGGAAAAGAAATAGGCCGTTACCTAATGCAAGCTTCTCAAGGAAGTGATGTAATGGGTGTAGTTGACTTTAAAACAAAATCTTTGGTTGCCAAAGTATACACAGGTCCGGGAAGCAAGCCGCATCCAGGTCAAGGTTCATCATGGTATAATGACAGATACGGTCAACTCTATGCGACAAACAGTATGAATGTCGGTGATGTAGTTATTTGGGACAGCAACTGGGATGTTGTTGCACATGTAAGAACTGCAGGCGGCGGTCTATTTGTCGGTACAAGTGAGCATACACCGTTTATCTGGTCTGATTGTGTACTCGGCGGTCCAGATAACTGGAATAAAATCTACCTTATCAACAAACAAACATTAGAGACTGATAGAATTTTGACAGTCGGTACAAAAAAAGGAACTATTACAGATCCTGTAACGCATAAAACACTTTACAGTTGGAAAGTCCCTACTGTTAAAGATAAAAAAGGCAAAGTAATTATTCCTCGTATTTTACATGCTGAACCTGCTAATCATGGTCATTGGACAATGGTTTCAGAGTGGAATGCCGGTCGTATCGGTATTTATGAAGCGAAAACCGGTAAATTTGTTAAATATATAGAAGGTTTGACAACACCGACGTTTACATATTCTATCGAACACAGACAGTCTATTCCTGGCGCGTAGACTCTACTTTTATATTTCTCCCTTTTTTGGGAGAAATCCTCTCATTACTTGATATAAATCATCTTTTTTTTCATAATATTTTTTTATAATTATATATCTAAGCTTTTTATTTAATTTTTCCCTGTTTTTTGGGATTTATAAGCAAAATTTCAAGTAAATTTTCGCTACAATATAAGCAATATACAGTTCTTAAAAAAGGGAGATGGAGTGAAAAAACTGATTATTCTTTTTTTACTTTTTTGCTCTGTGGCTTTTGCACAAAAGCCAGATGGTAAAAAAGTCTTTCAAACTTACTGTTGGGGATGCCATCATCAAACAGCAATGGCCTTTGGTCCTCCGTTTTCCCAAATTGCCGCAAAAAGAACAAAATCTGAAATAGAAGCCTATATCGCTTCTCCAAAATCAATGTACAAAGCTTTTGGCTACAAAAGAACTGTTATGACACAGCTTCATCTCAATGCACAAGAGCTCGATGCCATCAGTGACTATATTCTCTCTTATAAAGGTAAAAAATAATGTTTCGATTGTCAAATCTTATCGCCTCCGTTGTCGAAGAAAAAAAAGAGAGGATTTTAGACGGCAGTATCGCCATTTGGAACTTTACCAACCGCTGTAATCTCTCCTGTCTGCACTGTTACTCAAAATCAACCTTGGATGAAGTAGATACCCTCACAACTGGGCAGATTAAAAAAACCATCCTGGAGATGAAAGCCAATGGTGTAAAATTTATCATCTTTTCAGGCGGTGAGCCCTTAACAAGAAAGGACCTCTTTGAAATCGCCGATTTTTGCAAAGAAAACGGTATCATTACCTACCTCTCAAGCAACGGGCTCTATTTTACAAAGGGCAATATAAAAAGAATTACCGATACCTTTAACTATGTCGGTGTGAGTATAGACGGCGATGAAGCCACACATGATTACTTCAGAGGGCTCAAAGGGGCTTTTAAAGAAACATTAAAATCTGTTTTGCTTGCCAATGAAACAGGCGCAAAAGTCGGTATTCGATTTACTATGACAAAAGACACCATCAATTCTTTGGAATATATTTTTGATTTGGTCGAAAAACACAATATTCCAAAAATATATATTTCCCATTTAGTTTACTCCGGTCGGGGACTCGATAACTTGAAAATGGATTTGACAAAAGAGCAGAGAAAAAAAGCGGTTGATTTTATACTTAACAAAGCATTTGAGTATTATGAAACCGGACGTGACATAGAAATAGTGACCGGAAATATGGAGATGGATGCGGTTGCATTTCTCAATAAGTTTGCACAAAAGTATCCGGAACTTAAAGATAAAATGAGACAAAGACTTGTAAAATGGGGCGGCAACTCCGCAGGTCGAAAACTCCTCAACATAAACAGCGAAGGCGATGTGCGTCCTGACCCGTTCTTCCCGCTTATAGTAGGCAACATTATTCATCAGGACTTTGGTGATATCTGGCAAAACGGAGCATTATTGGATGAGCTGAGAATTCATCCAAGAAAACAAATCAGCGGTATTTGCAGTACATGTAAGCAGATAGATATATGTAACGGCGGCAGTCGCGCACGTGCGTATGCAATAACAGGTGACCTGTGGAGTGAAGATCCATCCTGTTATTTAACCCAAGAAGAAAGAGAGACAGTATAATGAAAATAAGAAAAATTTTAGCAGTTGTATTAACAGCCTTGTCTTTACATGTAAATGCAAGTGCACATGAAAAAGTCTTTGTTGTTGAGAGAGAGAGTAATTCGGTAGCAGTCATAGAAGACGGGCTCCCAAGAAACCATATGGAGCATATGCACAATATGAATCATGGTGTTATGAAGTTTTATGGCAAGGACGGCTATCTTATCTCCCGCGACGGCTATATTATAAGATTTAATCCTGTCAGCGAAAAAAAACTTTCCGAATATAAAACAAGCAAAAGTGCCATAGGGTTTGTCATTAACAAAAACTATGTCGCCGTTGCCAACTATGATGACAAAAGTGTAGATATTTTATCCCGTAATCTGCAGCCCATACAAAAGCTCAAAACCGGTTCACGCAATGTTGGTATAAAAATCTATAAAAACTATCTTGTTTTTTCAGAGATGGACAAAGACACGATTGCCGTCTACAAAGACACAAACAAAGGCAAAGGCAAACCGCATTTTGTTCTCTACAAAGAGTTTAAAGATGTGGGAATTATGCCTTTTGACGCTTTACTTGATGGCAATAAATATGTCAACGGCTTTTTCAACAGTCCCTGGATAGGCGAACTCAACTTGGATACTATGAAATTTAAAAAAATTCCATTACAGTTGGGAGAAAGAGAACCGGTTTTAAAAGTACCGCATTTCGGTTTCTGGTCAGTGAGCCATTCTAAAATCTTCATTCCTGCGGTGGGAGACAACAAAGTTTTTGTCTTTACTCCAAAATTTAAATTTATTACAGCTATTAAAACTGAAGGAATGCCTGTTTTTACTGCCCTTTCACCGGATAAAAAATATTTGGCTGTGACATTCAGCGGTAAAAAGTTTCCGATCATTCAAATCATAGATACAAAAACACTCAAAGTCATTAAAAGATTTCAGTTTGACGGCAAGGTGTTACATGTAAGATGGTCCCGGGAAAAACCTTATCTGTATGTTTCTGTCAATGATGCTAACAAAATCGCTGTAATAAATACAAAAGGATGGTGGTTAAAACGCGAAATTTTTACCATCAAGAAGCCTTCAGGTATTTTTATTTATGAGGAAAAAAACAATGAGTAGAGTTTATTTAACCGGTGCCGGACCCGGAGATATTGAGCTGTTAACAATGAAAGCACACAGAGTTATCGGTGAGGCCGATGTCATCATATATGACCGTTTGGCAAATCCGGAAATATTAGAAATGACAAAAGACGGATGTGAATTTGTCTATGTCGGCAAAGAAGACGGCAGGCATACACTTCCTCAAGAAGAGATAAATGAAGTTATTTACCAAAACTCGCTCAAGCACAATGTAGTTGTCCGCTTAAAAGGCGGAGATCCTTTTGTCTTTGGACGCGGCGGAGAAGAGGGAGCATATTTGCATGAAAGAGGTGTAAAATTCGAAATTATTCCCGGCATCACCTCTGCAGTCAGCGTTCCTGCCTATGCCGGCATTCCGGTCACTCACCGTGGCATTGCCGTGAGTTTTCGAGTAGTTACAGGGCATGAATCCCCAAACAAAAAAGAGTCCCAGATTGCCTGGGAAAATTTCAAAACAGATGACACCATCGTATTTTTAATGGGACTGCATAATCTTTCTAAAATTTCATCAAAACTGATAGAAGTAGGCAAGCCTGAAGATTATCCCTGCGCTGTCATTTCACGCGGTACGACAAAAGACCAGAGTGTTGTTGTCGGAACACTCGGTGATATTGTGCAAAAAGCAGAAGGTGTACCAACTCCCGCACTCATTATAGTCGGAAAAGTTGTTACACTCAGAAAACAGCTTGACTGGTTTCATCACTAATAGTTTTGTAACTTATACTCTTTATACAAGAGTGCAGCTTCGGGATTTCCTGCGTCTATAGCCTTTTGGGCCCATTTCTTTGCCTCTTTGAATTTGTTTTGTGTAACATAGATTTCACTTAACAGATAACAGGCTTTGGTATCACCCTCTTTTACATTTTTTTTCAGCCACTCTGCGGCTTTGTCAAAATTCATTGTCTGCATATAAATACGGCCTACATTTTGCAGCGCTTTTTTATGCCCCGCTTTTGCCGCACGTTCTAACAGTTCGGCTGCTTTAGAGATATTTTGTTCTACTCCATACCCGTTGTAATACATCAGCGACAAATTATAGGTTGCATTGATACTCCCCTGCTTCGCTTCTGTGTCTAACAATGAAAATGCTTTTTTATAATTTCCGGCATGAAAGGCTTCAAAAGCAGCATCTGACCCGTATAACAATGCACTCAGCAACAGTATAGAAAGTAATTTTTTCATACAATTCCTTTTGTCATATATAATACAATAAAGAGGAGAGAAACAGGGCACCCAAAAATGTTACCGCTAACATTACAGAGCGTTTTTGAGACTCTTGTATCCCGTGATGTGCCTCCAGATAATCACTGAGTCGGATTGCCGGATAGATTGTAAAAATAAACATTGGGAAAGTCAGCACCAAAATAATCATAACATCGTGAAGTGTCATCAAAATTCCTCGAAATTAAATTTTTCTTTATAATTATTATTATATCATATAACAAAGGGGTTACTATGAAAAAAATCATAATTTCGACGATTTCGATACTTTTAAGCACTCTGCTTTTCAATGCCTGCTCAACAGCAAAAATATCATCCGAAGATGTAAAAACAGCTGGTTTCATACACTTCAAACATGAGATTCCACTCAAAAAAGTCCATACTCTCATTCGCGAAGCCGGTGAAAAAAATGGTTGGAGAATCACTGAGTTTAAAGAAAATATGCTTATCGGAGAAAAAGAAGAAAATGGTAAAATGAAAGCAGTTACCATTACTTTTGCAAAAAATTATTTTAATATTTCGCCAAAAGACGCTGATTTGCAAGAAGCTATAAAAAAAGAGGTTGAAGCGACAGAAGAGTAGTTATATTTATATACTTTTGATACACTTGATGCAAGAAAAAAACAAAAGGTATTGAATGGATTTTTTTAAATATATACATGCGGTAGGCACCGGTCCAAAAGGCAACAGAGATTTAAGCTTTGAAGAAAGCAAAGATATGATGGAGCAGATTTTGAACCAGAGTGTTCCAAGCGAACAAATTGCCGCATTCCTGCTTGGATGGAGACTCAAGCCTGAAACGACAGAGGAGTTCCGAGGAGCTTTAAGCGCATGTGACGAATATACCCGCAAAGAGAATATTCCGGATTCAATAGAATTGGGATACCCTTTTGACGGTAAAGCAAAAAATCCGTATATATTTCCTCTGGTTGCGCAAATGTTAGAAAAGACAGCATTGAAACTTGTCATTATGGGGGATGAAAAACAGCCGGCAAAAGATGGTATCACCACTAAAAATATATGCCAGGAGATAGATCTTCATCCAAATATTAAATATTTTGACAGAAAAGAGTATTGCAACAAACTCCATAAGCTGACAGATATCAGAAACAAACTGGGACTCAGAAGCGGGTTCAATACAATAGAGAAACTTCCAAAAGCTGCAAACAGCAAATATGCCATTACAGGCGTCTTTCACAAACCTTATGTCAAGAAATATGTTGAAATTTTTGCAGACAGATATGAACGTTTTGCCTTAATTCAGGGGAATGAAGGAACACCGGAACTTTTCAGCAAAGGACGCCTTTGGATGATTGAAACAGATGAAGTCAAAGAGATCATTATAGACCCGCAATACTACGGCATACATTATAAAAAATCCTGGGACCAGATCACTCTTGCAGACTCACTCGAACAACTTAACAACCCTTCAGATGAATATTTAAAACTGGCAAAACTCAATGCCGCAGTCTATCTTTTTATAGCCCAACAATACAAAACAATTGATGATGCTTTTGAAGCTTTGCAATAAAAACATCAAGGAGTAAACATCTACTTTTGCTTTAAACACCTGGCTATATCACTGGGTTTCATATGTCCTCGCAATGCCTTGCAGCGAAAGAGCTCATTTTCGTCAAGAAAAAAGAGCGTTGGATATTGCACAGTATAGAGCATTTCTATAGGAAAACTCTCTTTTTGTTTTTGATAGACTATAACAAAAACTGCATATTTTTCAATAAGCGATGAAACTTTTTTGCTGTTGATAATTTTAAAAAGCTCTTTATTGCAAGCAGCAGAGTGTTTTTTTGTCAGATAGACCATCAGTATTTTATTTTCCTGAACAGCTTTTTGATGGGCATTGCTGTAAGAGTTTTCAAGTATAAATGATTCTCCCTCCATGAAAAAGAAACAAAGCAATACAAGAAGTCTAATCAAAATCTTTTTCCAGATCTGCTATTGTAATTACCGGCGGATCCGGAAGTTGCGGGTATGCCGCTTTGACAATATTTGTCACCCATTGCGGATAAATTCTAAAGTTAAGCTTTATGTTTACATGTAAAGGATACTGCAGCTCTTTTTGCAATGAAAATTTTTCTACAACCCGTTTGCCTGCAGGGATTCTTGTATCTTTGAGCAGTTTTTCATATCGCCAAAAAAACAATCCTACCGGTTTGCCCTCTTTGTCTCCAAATACTTTGTTGAAAATGACAGAACCTTTTTGAATCTCTCCCTCTTTATTCAGTTTTCCGCTGCTAAAAACAATTTTTCCGCTTTTGTCTTTTACTGTTATATCAAGCCAGAGTTCCCGAAAATCTGCCGCGCCTGTCGGGAGTTTGTGTCCAGCCCCCACATTTTTTACACCTACAGACAAAACCCCTTTGTCAAGTTTCACATCCAGTTTTGCCGATGTTTTTAAAAGCTGTATGGACTGTGACTCATTCTCTTTGTTTTTCAAGCCGGCAAGAAAATGGTTTCCGCCTGCAAAATAGTGTACTTTGATATCCTTTTTATGTTTTCCCCCGAGAGTTGACCTGCCTTCAAGCGGAGAGAATTTTCCGTTTTTCAAATAGGTCATATGACAGTCGATACACTCTTTGTGCTCCTTTGGCTTCTTCGGATTGTTGTAGGGTGATTTTTTCCACTGTTCGTACGTTGAGACAACTTTTTTCCCGCTATGCGGCAGAAACTCATTATGACAAGAAGCACAATACTCGCTTTTTTTGTATAAAGGTTTCATATACTCCTGTTTATGAACCTTTGGCTTTGCATTGATAAGCTTCTGACTGATCCAGACTTTCATATCTGCATGCGCATCTTCATACAGATATTTTTTTCTTTTTGTAAGATTGAGACTGTAGGAACTGTTTCCCGTCGGCTTTGCATCTGTTATACGGTGGCATGCAATACAGGAGACACCCTGTTCAAGTCTGTTTGGATGTTTTTCAAATTCATTTATCAGATTTTTTGATCCCTTGGTAAAAAGCGGTTCCGGCATAATATTGTCTTGCATAAAATGTGTAGTTCTTTCCTGATGCATACTCACGGCACTCGGATTGTGGCAACCCATACACCATTGTCTGAACTCTTTGCCTCTGTCCATTTCGGCTAAATTTTCAAGCACCATATAGTATGGATTGGAATCGGCAAGATGCCTGTGGTTTGAATCCGCCCATTGTTGAAAGACAGCCGGATGGCAGGCCTTACATGTAACGGAGTTTGTCCAGTCTATGCTGTGGTGATGTTTTGCACCGTCTGTAAAGATGATATTTGTCAGTTTCTCTGAACTTGAATAGGCATAGTTTGGGAAGAATATCAGCAAGAGAGGAAGAACAGCTGTCATTTTTTTTACTGCAAAAAACTTTCTCAGATGCAGTGCAAAAAAGAACAGCAAGACAAAAGAGCCATAAAGATGTATATAGTATGAGATAATACCATAGATATCACCGCCTCTGTTGCCTATCAAGAACAGGTACGTTCCGCTGATGAGCAAAAACACAAACACAAAAGCAAATGCCAATCCGCTTTTGCTTTTGTGTTTCATAATTATCATACTCTCATAAATATGCTTATATAAAAAAGGAAGAACAAAAAACAGTGTAAGGACTACAGAACCAAAAATGTGAAGAAATTCTATCACTCGAAAATAGGACCATTGCAGCGAAAAATAGTTCATCAGCAAAATTCCACTGACAAACATAAAGAGAATATCAAGGTTTATATATAAAATTTTCATTGCAGTTCCTTATACTCGACAACATCACCTTCAAGTGACTTTAAAAATGCTACGATTTCATCTATCTGTATCTCTGTCAACTCCATACTTAACTGGTATTTCCCCATAATACGGACAGCTTCCCGTAAATCAAATACGGCTCCGTTATGAAAATAGGGAGATGTTTTCGTTACATTTCTTAAAACAGGTACCCGAAAAAGCTGTTCATTATTTTTTCCCAAAAAGCCGCCTTTATTTTCAAATGGATATCTGCTGTAGGGTTTGATATTGAAATCAAAAGCAGCTACATCACGACCGATAAACTCTGTGCTGAAAATTCCCGTTACATCTATGATATGATTATAATTGCGTGTCGGAAACTTTTGAATTGTCTGTCCTCCGACCGTTATACCGGTATGGCATCCCTTACATCCAAGCTGAATGAAATTTCTGAAACCTCTTTTTGCCTCCTCACTCATAGCAGAGTCATCACCCTCTAAAAATCTGTCATAGGCACTTCGGGTAAGCAGCGTTTTCTGATATACATCCAAAGCCTTACACACATTTTCAAAAGTCACTCCGTCTTCAAAAACTTTGTCAAACTTTTGTTTATATGCATTGTTTTTTTTGACTCTTTCTTCGACCTCTTGCGTTGATAAATTCATTGTATATTTGCCATGTATCATCGGAGCAATAGCAGATTTTGAAGTTGTTGCAGACCCGTCCCACATTCTGTATTTTGCCAAAGCAGAATTTAGGATTGTAGGGGTATTTAAATGATTGGGAGAGGTTTTTCCTTCTGTACCAATAGCAGTTGCAAGTCTGTCACTGCCGCTTTGATCTTTTATATGGCATACCATACAGTCAGTTTTGGCCTGCGGATGAGTCAGGTCATCTAAAAACTGCTTTTTATTGTGCGGATTTTCACCCAACATATGACAAGAAGCACAACTGACTGATGTGTCCTGAGAAAGTATTTTGTCAAAATACAAACTTTTGCCCAAGGCAACTTTCTCTTTTGTTATCGGGTTCTCTTTGGAATCAAGCAGTTTTAAAAAGCCGCTATACTCTTTTGGTTTTGGTATAGGAGACATGCCTCTGCTTAAGGCAATTTCCCGAAGTTTCTCATCACTGTAAATTTCTTTTGGTTTGTTTGGGATTATATAAGGGAGCAGTTCTATCCATACAACAATAATAAAAATTGCCAGGAAAGTCAAACGTAGCATAATGCACTCCCTTTATAAAACGAATATAAGATTAGATACCAAAAAACTTTTTCAGCCAG
The DNA here is from genome assembly GCF_039667065.1 of Sulfurimonas sp. NWX367. Classification (NCBI taxonomy): domain Bacteria; kingdom Pseudomonadati; phylum Campylobacterota; class Epsilonproteobacteria; order Campylobacterales; family Sulfurimonadaceae; genus Sulfurimonas; species Sulfurimonas sp. NWX367. Next base: position 786,952 of record NZ_JALCZM010000001.1, read on the forward strand.
TCTCTTTCTTCTTTTGTCTCTATATAGATTTTTCTCACTGTTTGATTTGCATCACCAAGGACGACAACATCATTTCCGATAACTTTCAAATGTTTTTTTCCCCACTTCTGGTCCAGTTCATCCATACGGTACAATGAATCTGCCGCATCCGGTTTCTCTTTGGTCCCTGTTCTTGTATCTACAATGGCAAGACCCCCGATTGTTTTTTCAAACTTATACGGACTGTAGACTTTAATCTCTTTGTAAATTCTGTGCGGCTTTGTATCCGGGGTAGCTTTTTGTATCGCTATAAACCCAAGTGCAAAAAATGCAAACAACATCCCTAAAAACAATCCTTTTTTAGCATTCATTACTGACTCCAATTTTCTATATATTTTTTTGCTTTTTCATCAAGCATTTTCATTCTCTCTTTTCCTTTGGGCAAACTTTTACGCAGTTTTTTCATCTCCTGCAAAAACTCCGAAATTCCACCTGGAATCATCTTTTGCAGATACTTTCTTAAATGTTTTGCCATTGCAGGAGAAGTACCTGAAGTTGATATTGCAATAATCAGATCCTCTTTTTTTACATACGAAGGAAAAATAAAATCACAATAGGCCACGGAGTCCACAGCATTACACAAACAATTGTACTGCTTGGACTCCTCAAATATCTCCGCCTGCAGTGCAATACTGTCCACAGCAACCACTACAACAGCAAACTCCCGTATATCACCTTTTCTGTACTTACGCTTTTCATACACAAGATTTTCTTCCTGTATACGTTGCAGCATCTCTTGTGAAAATTCATTTGCAATGATATGTATGTCTTTTGTAAAATCAAGAAGATGTTCCAACTTTTCATACGCAACATTTCCGCCACCTACTATAAGAATTTTTTTACCGTCTAATTTTAAAAATGCCGGAAAATAAGCCATTCCAAATACCCTTACTTAAGTTTTTGTAATCTAATCATAACATATACAGACATAAAGTTCTTGACAAATATCAATTTAAATTTAGATAAAGATAGATACAATCATTATGCTAAAAATTAATATAAAGTAATACAGATGAAACAAGAGATACTTTCAAGAATACAGAAAAAGTTTCCGTTGGTACAAAAACCTTTTGAGGTGATTGCTGATGAGTTGGGTATGCGGGAAGATGAAGTTTTAGAGATATTGCAAGCAGAAAAAAAAGCAAATATCATACGTCAGACTTCCGCCATATTTGACACAAAACGCCTGGGGTACAAATCATCTCTGGTTGCGTTTAAAATTCCCGAAGAAAAAATCAACAGTGCCGTAAAGATTATCAATGCCCATCCCGGTGTTTCGCATAACTACGAAAGAAACCATGATTTTAACATCTGGTTTACCATGGCAGTTGCACCTGATTCTGTTTTGGGTTTAGAAAAAACAATACAAACGCTTGCCAGCCTTGCAGAGGCAGATGATTATATTGTTCTGCCTACCCTGAAGCTTTTTAAGATCAATGTCAAACTCAATACGACAGGAAAAGACGAAAAAAAAGAAGAGGTAAAAAAAGTTGTCCATAAAGATATAGAACTGACACCTTTACACCATAAAATTATTCAGAGAGTACAGTATGACATTGACTTTGTCAGCGAACCGTTTGCTGATATCATCAATGATCTTGATATAGACTACGAAACCTTTTTCAATACCCTGCAGGAGTTGCAGAAAGCCGGTGTCATGAGACGGTTTGCTTCCATTTTAAACCACAGAAAAGCAGGTTTTAATGCAAATGCCATGGTTGTCTGGGATATTGATGAAACACTCGGCGATGCCATAGGTGCAAAGGCAGCGGCTTTTTCTGCCGTAAGTCACTGCTACCTGCGTCCAAAATACAAAAACTGGCCCTATAATCTCTTTACAATGGTCCACGGAAAAACGACCCAAGAGACAAATGCCATGATTGCGGAGATGGCACAGGAGATAGAATCAAAAGACTACATGCCTCTGTACTCATCAAAAGAGTTTAAAAAGGTAAGAATTGAGTATTTCACACCCAAATTTGCCGAATGGGAAAAAAAACATGCTACAGTTGCATAAAGGAGAAATATAATGGAAAGATTTTTTGAACTGGAAATTGCATATATTGTAATAGGAATATTTTTTTTGGCCATTACCGCCTTTGTCACAACAAGGGATTTTATGCCAAAAGGTGCCTTTAAAAAAGGAATGTTTGGTATATTTGCCATATTTGCCATTATGATAGGTATTCATTATTTTGTAACTACCAAAAGAATGCAGGGTGTCAAAGAAATCTTTAATGAAGGCAAGACTGTTATCTGTGAAAACAAAATGAGAAGAACCATTTCACAATCTGTTTTGATTTCAAAAAAGCTTGGATGGAGACTTGATGGTGATTACTTCAAAAATCCTGATTTTATCAGAGATTTTCATACGGCAAGATGCGTAGACTATTCACCTATTGCCCCAAAAGATGAGACTGAAAATGATAAGTAGATTCAAAAGATATGGTATGGCTGTCATTTTTTTGTTTTTAGTTGTCATTTTAATGCTGCTGGGAACCCTGGGTGTCAAAGATTTTGGAGATCAGATGTTTAAAGATGCAAATATTACAATTACCCCAGAAGGAGAAAGGATACATTTATGAGTTTGACATTTTTGTTGAGTATTGGAATTGTTCTGACAATTATCTTTCATTTTTTAGGCGTGTATGCCGGTGCTAAAAAAATAGTATGGATTGCCATTATTCTTATATGGGCTGCTGTTATTTCTGTTGCAACAAGTGAAGTCAAGCCGAAAGCCTATGATGATATAAAAAGAATGCAGGGTAAATATAAAGATACAGACCGACTTATAGACGAAGCGATGCCAAAAGTTTCGGTATATGAAATGATACTGATAAAAAACAGTTATTTAAAACATGAGCCTCAAGAGTAGGCTCATACAATCAGGCAGCACCCAGTGCTTTTTTGACATTTTCATCAGCCATGGAAATATTCCACTGCGGTTCCCAGACAACTTCTACATCAGCACTTTTTACATTTGGCAGTTTTTCTACTGCTTCTTTTACCCATTGCAAAATCATCTGATGCATAGGACAGGCCTTTGTTGAAAGCGTCATGACTACTTTAGCATTCCCCTCTTCATCACAACTGGCATCATAGATAAGACCCATTTCCACAAGATTAAAACCTACTTCCGGATCTATAACCGTTGAAATTGCCTGAAATAATTCATCTTTTGTATACATGTAATTCTCCTCTTCTAAAATTTTATGCTTTAAAATTTATCATATAAAATACATTTCTGATAAATGCCAATGTTCCTATAAAAAGAAAAGAAGCACCGGCATGCAGCAATGCATCACCTTTTGTAAGTATTGCGATGGTAATCAAAACAACACCGACTGCACAAAATACAAACTGAGCCTGCGAACTTTTGTACGGTACCATATCTGCCAGCATCGGAACCTTCTGTTTCCCTACCAATGGTGAAAACTTTTCAAACCAGACCAAAAACGGAATTATTTTGTAAATATGCCCTGTAATCAGAAAAGCAAAAAATCCAAAAAAGAACAGCCACATAGAGGCCAGTAAAAATTCCTCTTTTTGTGTCAGAAAATAAAACACGACAATCACAATGGAAACCAACATGGAAATATAAGAGAACATCAAAGAGACCGCATAGATATCGTTCTCTTTTCTTGGTCTTGTACTGTAAATTATATAGATAAGATAGAAATAGACGATCATCGAAACAGCTGCCAAAGCATAGCCGGTATAGGCCAGTATATCTATCTTAAAAAATGAAGATATGACAACACTCACAACAGCCATACTCATCATAATCAAAGAAATCTTTAACGGTTTCAAAGAAAAGCTGTGTGAGAGCGTAAACATAGGAACAAGTACAATAGAGAGTCCCATAACGGTTATCGCAATGTAACCGCCTAAAACCGCATAGACATGGGCCTTCAGCAAGGATGCAATATCCAAAGAAACTGTTCCGGCATAAGAGAGTGCCATTAAAAGCCCAAAAATTATTCCGAAAAACAAAAAAGTGTTTGAAATAAGCAGACTGCTCATCACCAAAGTTAATTTTTTGACTTTAAATATTGTTAAAAAAATTTCGCCTACAAATATCAGCATAGATATCAATACAGTCACACCGCCGTAAGGCAACAGCGCGGGAAAATACAAAAATCCGAACACCATGAGCAGTGTACCCGTGAGCAGCAACGGCCAAATTGCATAAAAAAGTTCTACACCAAAGTGTCCGACTTCAAGAACAACCGGAACCAGTTGTGCCATTGCACCAAAAATCACCATCATGACAAAACCCAATAAAAACAGATGCACAAATGCCATCATATCCGGGTTGACAAAAGAGAGATTTGCAGCATCAAATGAAAAAAGATAGACTGATGCAAAAAAATAAAACAGGCTCCCTATCAGGAAAAAAGGAGCTATCAGTTTAAACGGCGGTGCAAAGTCCTGCGATATTTTTACCATTACTCAACTCAACCGCCGCAACTTGTCTGTGTCAAATCAGATTCACTTGCAGCATCTTTGTTATATGAAAAAACAACTTTTACCAAACCGTCATCCAGCTCTTGTATATCATACTTCACATCATCTTCAAGTTTTGCAAAAAGTCCTCCCGGTGCTTTATGGTTTATCATCACCAAAGTGTCATTAGTTCCTTTTATAAGAGCCAAGCCTGCCATTGCATTTACCATTGGGTGTGGCGGCCCCTCTTTTGATGTATCAAAATAATAGGTACTTTCTCCATCTTTTTGCAATTTATAAAAATCAACGGTAGCACCGTCAACAACTATTTTTTCAGCTTCATTGGGTATATGTGACATTATCAATCCTTTTACTTATAAGATTTCATGATTGTAATCAAGAAAGCGTAATAACAGGTTGACCAATATCAATAAAAAGAGAAAAATCACTCAAAAAGGATGGTTAATGCCTCTTTGTTTGTAATTTTGTATGAACTTGCCTCTTTTTTTACAAACCCTAACTTTGTAAATTTCTTCAGTATTCTCGAGAGTGTCTCGGGAGTCATGTGCAGATATTGTGCAAGCTGATTGTTTTTCATCTTCAGTGCCTCGTCATTTTCACAAATATATTTTGCAACTCTTGCCGTTGAGTCCAGAACAACATTCAAGGCTATCACATTGTCAAGATGCTTGATTTTTTGGGTCAGTGATTTAAAAAGAGCCAAAGAGATATCTTGATTTCCAAGAAAATACTCTTTAAATTTTTCAAAGTCTATCTCTAAAACACTCCCGTCACTTTCAAAAGCAGCAGAAGCAGGATAAGGAATACCTTCAAAAACCGCCATTTCGGCCACCATGCTTTTTGGTCTAAACCGATGCAGAATAATTTCATTGTTTTTTGGATCTATTTTATAAATTTTCACAACACCTTCAAGCACCATCGTAAGATGCTGTGCTTTGTCTTTTTCATAAAAAAGAATTTCACCTTGAGAAAAACTTCTCTTTCTTGTGATTGAAAGTAACAGTTTCAACTCTTTTTCATTGAGATTTTCAAAAAAAACAATACTTTTTAATTCGTCAATTGTCAACATCATCTTATCTGCCCGCTTCCGTAAATTTTATATTTATACGTTGTCAACCCTTCTATTCCCATAGGCCCTCTTGCATGGAGTTTGTTTGTACTGATTCCCACTTCTGCACCAAAGCCAAAAGCGCCTCCGTCTGTAAAACGGGTAGAGGCATTGACATAAACTGCCGCTGCATCAATGTTGTTTAAAAATTTCTCTGCTGTAGTGATATTTTCAGTAACAATAGCTTCCGAGTGTCCTGAGCCGAAACGTACTATATGCTCAATTGCCCCGTTGACACCCTCAACAACCTTCAAATTTAAAATATTTGCCAAATACTCAGTATCATAATCGGCATCTGTCGCCTCTGCAACACTGATTATTTCCTGAGTTTGCACACAGCCCTTTAATTGTGTATTTGCATTGTCAAACGCCTCTTTTAAAAGAGGAAGTACCTCTTTTGCTATTGTTTTGTCCACCAACAGTGTCTCCATAGCATTACAGACACCCGGTCGTTGTACTTTTGCATTCAATGCAATTTTTACAGCGCTCTCAATATTTGCGTCTTTGTCTATATAGGTATGACACTGCCCTTTGTCATGTTTGACAACACTTACCGTTGCATTTTCACTGACAAATTTTATAAGCCCTGCTCCTCCGCGAGGAATAATCAGGTCTACATATTTATCCATTTTGATAAGTTTGGCCACACCTTCACGGGAACTGTCCGGAATCAAAGATATAAGAGATGTCGGCAAATCATGATTTTCCAAGACTGCTTTTAAAACTTTTGCGATTGCTTTGTTTGAGCGTTCTGCTTCTTTGCCGCCTTTAAGGACACAAACATTTGAGCTCTTAAAACAAAGAGCAGCTGTATCACTCGTAACATTAGGGCGTGATTCGTAAATTATACCGATAACCCCAATAGGAATACTCACTTTTTCTATTTTCAGCCCATCTTCAGTCAACCACCCGTCAAGTACGCGTCCTACCGGTTCTTTGAGTGCAGCTATCTCTTCTACAGCCTTTGCCATGGACTCTATTCTCTCCTCGTCCAAAAAAAGTCTGTCCATCAATGCAGAACTTAATTTGTTCTTCTCACCTTCAAGCATATCAATAGCATTTGCTTCTATAAGATCCATAGTATTGGCACGTAAAGCATTTGCCATTTCATGTAGTATTTTGTTTTTATCACGTCCGCTCAAACTGTTAAATACTCTACTCGCAGTCTTTGCTTCTTTTAAAAATTGTTCCATATCCTCACCCATTTTTTAGACTTTATTTTAATAATGTTATACTACCATAAAACATTTAGGACTTGTATGAAAACAATTACATTTATCGGAAATGGCAATATGGCACTCAGCATTGCCAAAGGTTTAAAAAACAGTTACAAAATAGAAGTAGTTGGAAGAGACCGTAAAAAGTTAGACAGTTTTGAAGAAAAACTCGGTTTACATGTAAAGAAATCTCTTCTTGATAATTTTAATATTGAAGATAAAAATATTCTCCTGTGTGTAAAGCCGGCAAATGTAGAAGAAGTGTCAAAAAAACTGCAAGGCAGAGCAGAGATACTCTATTCGGTTTTGGCAGGAACAGGCATTCAAAAACTCAAAGATCATTTTAACACATCTGCAGTTGTAAGAGCTATGCCAAACCTTGCGGCGAGTGTTGGAAAATCCATGACAACACTTACAGGAGATACCGCCTATAAAGAAGAAGCACAAACGCTTTTTAATTCTATCGGATCAACAAGATGGCTGGCAAACGAGAAAGAAATAGACATAGCAACAGCTCTTGCCGGCAGCGGTCCTGCTTATCTTGCACTTATTGCAGAATCTTTAAGCGACGGAGCAGTCAAACAGGGACTCAAACGCGAAGATGCCATGGCTATTATGCGTGGTTTGTTTGACGGTTTTGGAGAGCTTATCCAGGAAATACACCCTGCACTGCTTAAAGATGGTGTCATGAGCCCGGGAGGAACAACAGCAGCAGGATATGCTGCACTCGAAAAAGGAAATGTTCGCAATGCCTGCATCCAAGCAATAGAAGAAGCCTATAAAAAAGCAGTGAAGCTGTAAGGCTGGGCTGCTTTAATACCCGTCTTCTGCTTCATAGGTTAAATACAGAATCATAATCCAGATCAACAGACAGACAGAGACTATTTCATACCCTATCAGCCAAACTACAGGAAATGCATTGAGATTCAGTAACTGAAAGCTTTCCCAATTTGCATTTGCTATAAATAAAAATAAAAACAAAGCTCCAACGGTATAGGGGATACCGACAAAATAGAGTATGTATGCAACGAATTCCCATTGTTCGGGAATAAACAGATAATCTTTAAAATCGACTTTTTGAGAACCAAAACTTGTACGCTTTTTAGCTGTTTTTGCTTTTCTTCCATGAAAAGACTTTGCACGTCTTTCATTCAGTATCAGCTGATTGTAATAAAGCATATTCCGCTTCTGCTTTAACTTATCCTCAGTTGTTGTTTTATTCATAATTTTTCCTATTAAAGTTATTTTACATCTTTAATAGTTAATGACAACTTAAACTGTTAATAATAATGATTTATCACTTTTTGAAAATGTTATAAAAATTTAAGTATCTCTTCTTCTATTTCCTCTTTTTCTATCACTGTTTTTTGCACTATCGGTTTTGTAAACAACTCTTGTATCATCTTTGGAATTTCAAAATTTGCCACTCTCGATATTGATTCTAACGCATCAATATCTTTCATATCAATCTCTCCTGTCAGTGCATTTGCAATTACCGGAGAAAATTTCGTCCACTCAGCTGTCGAATAGGCAATAGTCTTAATCTCAGGTTTTGAACATGTTTCATAGGATTTCATACATGTAGCCGTATGCGGATCCATCAAATAGTTATATTTTTCAAAAGTCTCTTTGATGTATTTTTTACCCTCTTCTCCTGTACAAAAATCAGCATCAAAACACTCACGAAGCTTTGTAAGTTCATCCGCTGTCAATTCATAGAAATTATTTTCTTCAAGATTTTGCATTAACTCTTTTGTTCTGTCTTCTCCAAACAGATCGAACAAAACTCTTTCAACATTTGATGACTTTAAAATATCCATAGCAGGTGATGTCGTACCGATAACTTCACAATTTCTCAAATCATATTTCCCGTCACGAATCAGACGCGTAAGCACATTGTTTTCATTTGATGAAATAATGATTTTTTCAACAGGCAGACCCATTTTCCAGGCATAATATCCCCCAAGAGCATTTCCAAAGTTCCCGCTTGGGACGTTCAGATACACTTTTTCACCCATTGTGACTGCATTTTGACGAACCAGCTCCAGATAAGAGTGAATATGATAAATAATCTGAAATATTATACGTCCAAAATTGACTGAATTTGCTGCTGAGAGTTTCATATCTTTTTTTTGCAATGCATTCTTGAAACTTTGTGAAGCCAGTAAACGTTTTAAAGCGCTTTGTGCATCATCAAAAACACCGTTTATCCCGATGACTTTTAGGTTTGGTGCATCTTCTGTCACCATCTGCAGACGTTGCACATCACTTGTTCCGCCATCCGGGTAGAGACATGCAACTTTTACATTTGCTTTGTTTTTAAAAGTTTCAAGTGCCGCAGGACCGGTATCTCCGCTTGTTGCAGCCAAAATCAAATAATTTTCATTTAATCTCTGTGCGATAGAAGAAAGAACTACACCAAAGGGTTGCAGTGCCATATCTTTAAATGCGCGAGTAGGCCCGTGATACAGTTCACTGATATAGAGGTTTTCTTTGACTTTTACAACAGGGACAGGATTGGATGCATCATCAAATTTGTCATACAGACTCAGTGCCTCATCAATCACTTCTTTTGCTATATCTATTTCAAAACGATCCAACATATCTGCTGCAAGTTCTTTATAAGAAGAGTTCAAATGCTTTTGTAAAAATTCTTCTCCGAGAGCAGGAAGATTTTGCGGGACATATAAACCGCCAAAAGATGCTATAGGACTCAATATTGCTTCCGAAAAGGTAACCGTTTGCGGCTTTTTCTTATCTACGCCGCGTGTTTGAATAAAGTTCATATTTTTTCTCTGTTTTTTATTTTTGCAATTATATCAAAATCTATTGAAATAAACGTATCGGATTAATATGATTTGTTTTTTGTGTGACTTCAAAAACAAGTTCATCTTTAACCCTGCCGATTGTTGCACCTTTGGCAATCTTTTTCCCTTTTTTGACATTTGGTGCTATCTGTGAAAGATTTGCATAAATTGTATGGAGTCCGTTTTTGTGTTCGACAATCACAATATTGTCTAAAACCGCTGTCTTTGCCGCATAAATCACTTTACCGTTGAAAACAGTTTTTACTTTTGCATTAGGATATTTTGGTTTCAAAGAGATAGACTCATTAAATATCTTTATACCGTAAATAGGATCTGTATAGGTACCGTATTTTTTTGTAATTGTATACGCATTAAGCGGAGCAATCGTTTTTCGTCCTCTGTACCTGATTGTCTTTATTGCCTGATAACTGCTGCCATGTTTTTTTACTTTTGGCAGATTTTTTCCAAGTTTGTTCTGACGTTTTGCAAAAGCCAGTTTTCTCATCTTTTCTTCTTTTGCTCTTTTAATTTCATCTATTTTTATAAGATTAAGCTTAGAAAGAGTTCTTTTTAAAGCATTTTGCCTTCTGATAAGACTTTTTAACTCTTTTTTGTAAGACTCTTTTGCCAAAGTCAGTTTTTTTAACGCTTTTTTGTTCTCTTTTTTTCTTCGGATTACTTCTTTTCTTTTTTGATCTATACTTGCGATTGCCACTTCGAGTGAACTTACATGTAAACTGATTAAATCTATATTTTTTTCATTTTCAAAAAATTTTCTGCTTAAAAGTTTTGCTTTGTCTTTTGAAGCTTTCAGCATAGCTTTTAAAACTTCAAACTCCATGATGGCTTCTTCGTTTTCAGGATACTCTTTTTCCAGAACAACTGATAAAGAGACAGTTTTGGCTATAACAAAAATCAGATCCTCTTCGAGTTTTTGTCGTTTTTTTTGAAGTGCTTCTTGGGATTTTTTTAAAATTTTCAACTGTTGTATATTCTCACTGTGACTGCTCTCTTTGAGAGAGAGTTCTTTTTCCAACTGTTTGAGATAACGCGTTTTTTTTGCCAACTCTGTTTTTTGTTTGATGATAGCTTTGGCCGTCTGTGCCATTTTCGCATTAAGTACAGAATAGTTCTTCGTATAAGACTGCAGCGCAGAACTTGTTTTGTTTATTTTTTTATCTATTGCTGTTGATCCGAATACAGCACTGCTGCATATAAAGAGTAAAAAAAATAATACAGCTCTCATCAGACCTCTTCTTTATGCCCTAAAACTATAAAACCTGCCAGTAAAATAGAGACTGTTATAGAAACACCAAGCATAATCAGTGAATCATACACTTTGTCAAAAATCACAACAGATATGCCTATGTTTGTAAACTGTTCTTTTACCCACGGACTTGAGGCAAAATAGGAAAAAGCTATAAATGAAATACCAAAGGCTATAAATGCATCAACAATGGAAAGCCGAAACAAAACTGCTGAACGCAACCATGTAGGCGCACCGAACAATCCCATTATATTCATTCTTTCATTGTGTTTGAACTGCCATATGCGAAGTTCTTTAAATATTAAAAGTATCGTAACAAGCAAAATAGATACAGCCAAAACAGATATGACATTTTTAAAAAGCAGCAGCAGTTTATAGGTTGTGTCATGTGTATTTGAAAAAGTTTCCACTTTTGTAATATACGGGTATGCTAAAAGCTCTTTTTTTATTTTTTGCAACTCAACAGGTGTCGGATATCTTTTTAATTTAAATTTATAAAATTTCGGCAATGTTATTTTCAACAGTTCTATATTTTTTTTGCTTATCCCGGTATTGAGTTTTTTTATAATCTCATCAGGAGAAAGCTGTTCGACAGAAGAGAGTGCTGATATTTTATCCATCAACTCTTTTGGCTGCAATGTTTTTTGACTGACGACCACAAGTGAATAGTTGTTTGCCAGATTCTCTTTATAGGCATTGATAGATCTGTCTACTATAGTAAAAATCTGCAATGAAAACAGTATACTTACAAGAGCAATGACAAGAGAGATATGGTTTTTAAATGACTTCATGTACCTCTCCGAATTCTATATGATAGTGCTTGTAATCAACCTTCATTGTTTCAGGAATATGGTGTGTTACCACAATAACAGTAGTTTTAAGCTGCTCATTTGCACCTTCTAAAAGATTCCAGATCAGCTGTGAAGAGTAATCATCAAGATTACCTGTCGGCTCATCGGCAAGTATCAAAATCGGATTATGTGCCAAGGCTCTTGCCATGGCTACACGCTGTTGCTCTCCGCCGCTGAGTTCCAAAGGATACTTCCCCACTTGATGCTGCAGTCTTACATGCTTAAGCAGAGAGTCAACCTGACTCTGTGTGATACTTTTTTCATAGCCGTTTATAATCAGCGGCAGCATGATATTCTTTTCTATCGTCCACTCTTTTACAAGTTTATAGTCCTGAAAAACAATGCCGAGATGCTTTCGCAAAAAATTCAGCTTTGCATTTGAAACACCCTTGAGTTCAACACCTCCGACAACAAGACTTCCCTCTATGGGTTTGAGCGCACCATAGAGTGACTTTAACAGTGTTGATTTTCCGCTACCGCTTGCTCCGGTTATAAAAACAAAACTTCCCGAGTCTATAGAAAAATTTGCTTTGTTTATAATGGTTTCATCTTTGGAATAAGCAAGAGAAAGGTTTTGAGCAATAATAACTTTATCCATGTAACACCTTGTTCAGTTCTTTGTGTGCTTTGAGATTACTGCGTGATTTTAATGGGTACTCTGGATAGTAAAAAACTTCTTCATTATTGATAATAAGATACAAATGTTCCGGTCTGTCAAAACTCCCCATTGATAAACGCAGCATAACCCCTTCTTTGAGTCTGTATACACGTTCAAAATGTATAAAACCGCCTTCAAAACGAAAAGTCTTATTATGCAGTGCAATGATTTCTTCCACACTCAAGCCGGGTTTTGTAAAAGTAAAGTCACCTTCAATAGCCAATTCCTGAGAAAACTCATCATTTATCATTGTCACATCATAAATGTTTTTTTCTTGTTTTTTCCATCTGTCTTCATATTTTGAACTGATGGCTATATCTTTGTTTTTGTTAATTTGCAGTGTTGTTTTGTCAAATGCTATAAAGGTTTCATAAGAGTACACATAATAGTTTTCACTGTCTGTTCTAAGCTCCAAAGTCCCGCCAACTTTCAATACACGACGGGCCTCTTGGATAAAAGAAGTTGAGATAACTCTGCGATGCGGTTTTTTATCCCACGGAACAGGAAAATGCACATAAATAGCCCCGACGATATTTGAAGGAACAAGCTCCATAAAAAGCCTCGCATCATAATCAAGCACAAGTAAATTATCCAGCTTCTGTATAACGCTCTGTTTGAGTACCTGTTCTATGGAAGGACGATGAATCTCCAAACCTATAAAGAGCACATCAGGATTCTTTGCTGCCTGATGCAGCAAATGCCGTCCAGAGCCAAAGCCTACTTCAATGCGGACCTCTTTGTCCTGTGGAAATTCATTGGCAAAATATTCTATTTTTTTGAGTGCCGTTACTTCCTGCAGATGTATATTCTTCGGTGCCTGGGGTACATTTGAAGCGATTACATGTAACCCTGCAGCTTTTGCATATGCCAAAAGTGCTTTATGTACATTGTGTATGGAAGCGGGACGCGTAAGCTTGTCAGTTTTGAGCAGGCTTCTGTTCTCTTCTTCTTTAACCAAAAGAAAAAAATCTTCACCTTCTACAGTTGTTGCAATGAGTTTTTCATCGGCATGCAAAACATTTGATGCAATAAAATTAAAACTCACCTCATCACAAAGCTTTGGAAAATCAATTTGTTTAAATTTTTCTATATGTAAATGTGGCATTAAATCTCGTTTAAATCTAAATCTTTTACAGGAGTCACTTTCTCTTGTGTGCTGTCTGTATCCTTTGTGTAAGTTTTGACAGGAACCTCTTTCACCGGCGAACTCTTTTCTCCATCTACCACCTTGGTAAATGCACCAACTTTTATTTTGACTTCAGTACTCGGTTTTGAAACTATACCGTTTTCATCTATACCGTAAACAGTATATGCATACATACTGTCTGCAGCAATGTTTGTATCAATAAACCTGTTTGTATGAATATTCTTATACTCTTTTTTTGTCTCTTTAAACCAGCCTATCTGGCGCTTTCTGACAATTTCATAAGATTTGATTCTTGCGTCTGCAGTTTTCCAGGAAAGTTCTACTCCTGAATCAGTAAGCTGTATTGAGGTAATAACAGGAGCATCAGGCTTTGGCAGTGTCATCCCCATAACGGTATTTTTATCATGTTCGCTTTCAAGCCCGTCTTTATCCACAACACTGACTCTGTAAAAATAAACCTGCCCGTCTTTGTTAATATGATCTGTAAAGCTGTTGTTATACAGTTTGGCTATCAGTTCAAAAGAGCTGTCTATGTCTTCGCCTCTGTATAAATAGTATTGATGAAAATCTTTTTGTTTTGAAGCAGACCAGCTGATTTTTATCATTTTTGGCAAATTTTTGCTTGCACTTATATGTTCTACACCTTTTGGCAGTGCCTTTGTTACAGATTTTACAATCTGTGAAGGTTTTGAAACAATTCCATCATAGGTCTTTACCCGAATTCTGTACAGATATACGGCATTGTCTTTTAAACCTTCATCAATATACTCGGCATTCAAGCGCCCTTTCAGTATTGCAATTTTTTTAAATGATTCATCTTCAACACTCTGGCGCTCAATTATATAGGATGCAACCCGTTGATTTTCATGCGGTCTCCATATAATTTTCGCACTTCGAGGAAGTCCGGCAATGGAGTGTATCCAAGCTACAGATTCCAGGACAGGGAGAGTGCTGACATTATATACTTTACTGAGTTTGCCCTGGGCATCTTTGGAAACCACCCTGAAAGCATAACTGTATTTTGTACCCGGTTCATTCTTTGCATCAAGATAATGTGTTTTAAATCTATTGTCTATACGGTCATAATAATCCAGTTCTTTTGTGGCTTTTTTCCCTAGAATTCTTTTATAGACATAAATACCGTTTACACGCGGATCTTTTATACTTTTCCATTCAAAGGCTACCGTTTTCATATCACGCATGATTCCGTTTTTTGTAAGCGTTACAACAGGCAGCGTAGAGTCTATAGCAACTTTTTTCTTTGGCAGCGGGCTTATTCCCTGACAGCCACTAAGAATCAGCAGTGAAACTGCGCATAATGTACTCAGGCTCAATAACTTCATTTAAAATCTCCGTATCAAATTTTTTATAAATTGTTGCTCGCATTATAGCATCAAACTCTGCTTGAAAAGTTAACTTTTCTTTTGTTGAAGGATGAATAAAGTAAATCATATAGGCATGCAGCAAAATACGTTCCGAGTTCTCCTGTTTTGGGCTCAATCCATAGATATGATCCCCCAAAATATGACGGTTCATACTCTCAAGGTGTACCCTTATCTGATGGGTTCTTCCGGTAAAAAGCTTACAGGCTATAAGCTGTGTCTGTTCATCTTCACTCAAAGCCAGATGTTTAAACATCGTTTTTGCATACTTTGCATGTTCCAGTCCGGATGCCATTTTCAAACGGTTATGGGCACTTCTGCCTATGTTTGATTCTATTGTTGTAATTTCTTCTTTTAGAGGAGGCACTATGACAGCTATATAGTAACGCCCCATACTTTTGTCCTGCAACTGTTTTGACAAAAATTCATGGGCAGCATTGTTTTTGGCAACAACCATTGTGCCACTCGTTCCTTTATCCAGACGATGCACGATACCGTGACGCTCTTCCCCGCTTATAGTAGAAAGTCTGATACCTTTGTGCTTGAGCCAGTCAACCAGTGTTGCTTCTTTGACACTCGGTGCAGGATGAACTGTCACGCCGCTTGGCTTGTTTATGACCAGAACGTCATCATCTTCATATAAAATTTCAACATCAAAATCTACGTCAAGTGCTTTTTCCTCTTTCGCCTCAGGAAATTCTACCCTGACTGTCTGTCCTGATTTAAGTTTTACACCCGGACGGGGAACTTTTTTTCCATCGACAAAGACACATTCATGTTTGATCAGTCCTGCTATCTGCGAACGGGTCTGTCCTATCTGTGCAGTCAAAAAAGTATCCAGTCGTTCAGGATTTACGCATTTGTATTCTTGTGTGTTTATCATTCTTTACAGCCTTTATGATACAATCATAATAATTTTATTTTGGAGTTACAAATTTGTGGAGATTTGAT
The DNA here is from genome assembly GCF_039667065.1 of Sulfurimonas sp. NWX367. NCBI lineage: Bacteria > Pseudomonadati > Campylobacterota > Epsilonproteobacteria > Campylobacterales > Sulfurimonadaceae > Sulfurimonas > Sulfurimonas sp. NWX367. The sequence goes on from NZ_JALCZM010000001.1 coordinate 802,846, forward strand.
AAGAGTATTTTATCACAATTTGACTTTTTTTCCATCATTCTTATCATTCCTTTGATAATTATGTCTCATTGGCTCATCGGTGAAGCTGTCCCTGCTCTTGCTGAAAAACAGCTTGCCTATGTCGGTGTTGCACTTTTGGCTTTTTTGGTTGTATTTTTATTGCCTATCAGACGGATGAGCTGGCTTATCCCTTTTATATACTGGGGCAATATTGCCCTTCTTTTTGCAGTAGAACTTTTCGGACACTCACGTCTTGGAGCCCAAAGGTGGATAGAAATACCCTTCATCAATGCCACCATACAGCCCTCAGAATTTGTAAAACCTGCGCTTATTTTAATGCTTGCCTATCTTATACATAAAAATCCTCCTCCTCAACAAGGCTACAGACTCAAAGATTTTTTACGCATAAGCTTTTACATACTGCTCCCTTTTGTTCTTATTGCAAAAGAACCGGATTTGGGTACAGCCCTTGTTTTACTGCTTATAGGCTATAGCGTTTTGTTTTATGTAGGTGTTTATTGGAAAATAATAGCCACTATTGTTGCAGGAATTTTGATTCTGTCCCCGCTTGCCTATAAATTTATGCTGCATGATTATCAAAAAGAGAGAATTACAGATTTTTTAAGTGAAAAACCATCGTATCACGTACAGCAGTCTATCATCGCTATAGGCTCTGGCGGATGGACAGGAAAAGACAAAGAGAATGCGACACAGACACAGATGAAATTTTTGCCTATCGCCACAAGTGATTTTATTTTTGCTTTTGTTGTTGAGCGAACCGGCTTTTTAGGAGCGTTAGCACTCATTTTACTCTATGCTATGCTCATCCTGCATCTTTTGAGTCTGAGTATATTTAACAATGACTACTATATTAAAGTTGTAACTGTCGCTATCTCTTTTATGATTTTCATATATATGGGTGTCAACATTGCCATGACTATAGGCTATGCCCCTGTAGTCGGCGTACCTCTGCCTATGTTTTCCTACGGAGGCAGCAGTTTTTTAAATTTTATGATACTGTTTGCCATCATGCAAAATCTCATCACATTCCGCTACAAAGATATGTATGACAAAGGTGGGACAAAAAGCTTTGTATAGTCTCACAGACTATTTTTTCAGTTCTCCCGCCAGTCTTTGATACACAGCAGAACACTCTAAAAGCTCTTTATGTGTACCGCTCGCCACTATAAGCCCTTTTTGCAGTACCAAAATTTTGTCAGCATGCTCAATTGTAGAGAGACGGTGTGCGATTGTCAGTGTGATTTTATCTTTCGTGTAGGTATCGAGTGCTTTTTGTATACGTTTTTCACTCTCATTGTCCAGTGCCGATGTTGCTTCATCAAAAAGCAGCAGTGAAGCATGTTTGTATATTGCTCTGGCAATGGCAATGCGTTGTCTCTGCCCACCTGAAAGATTTGCCCCTGCTTCACTCATCATAGTATAAATACCCTCTTCAAGCTGCATCACAAAATCATAGGCATCCGCCAGTTTCAGAGCTTCTATGACTTTTGCTTCATCTATACTTTCTTCGCCGTAGGCAACATTGGCAGCCAGGGTGTCTTGAAAAATGTAGATACGCTGTGAAACAAGTGCAATATGATGTTTGAGTGACTTTTGCTTGAATTCTTTGATATTGATGCCGTTAATGAGAATCTCTCCGCTGTCGGGATCATAAAAACGCAAAAGCATATTCATAAAAGTAGATTTGCCCCCGCCACTGTCCCCTACAAGAGCAATATGCTCTCCTTGGTTGATTGTCAAAGTAATACCGTCTAATATATTGGTATTTTCATACTGCAAAACAACATTTCTGTATTCAATTTTCCTAATATCCTCTTTGAGCTCTTTTGTACCCTCGACGACACTGTTTTCTTTGTCTATGATTTCAAAAACACGCTCACTTGCCGCAAGCGCATCCTGAATTTTCGAATAGGTTCCGCCAAGTTTGCGAATCGGTTCAAATACAAGTCCTACTGCCGTGATAAATGCTGTAAACTCACCAACAGTCATTTTACCGTCAAAAACCTCTTTACCCCCGACATACACGACCATGGCAAGTCCTGAAACTGCTATGATCTCCATAATAGGAGAAACAAGGGCACCGACATAAATGGCTTTCATATTTATCTTGAAAAAGTTCCAGTTTTCTACACTGAAACGGGAGACTTCAAATTTTTCTGTTGCATTGGCTTTAATGATTTCACTGTTGTTAAAAACTTCTGTCAAACGCGATACCAAATCGGCATTTTTACTCTGGGAACGGTGTGAATATTTTTTGAGTTTTTTGGCAATAAGCATCAAAGGGTAAATAATCAAAGGCACAACAATAAGTGTATAAAAAGAGAGTAAAGGGTTGAGATAGACAATGTACCCCACGAGTGCAATAACCGTTAAAAGGTCACGAAACATATCAGGAAGCATATTTGAAACAAAATACTGAATTCGGCCTATGTCATTTGTCACACGAGAAATAAGCTCTCCGCTCCGGTTTGCATACAAAAATGCCATATCAAGATGAATCATTTTGTCTAAAAGTATTTCACGAAAACGGGTCACAATACTCTGTCCGATGTACTCCATGAAAATTGTCTGAATATACTTTCCAATCGCTTTTGTCACATAAATGGCAATAAGCCCAAGAGGAATAATGTAGAGCATTGTTTTGTCTTTTTTAATGAACATATCATCCATCATTGGCTTCATAATCTGGGCAGTTCCCACAGTTGACACAAGAATGAGCAACCCACCAAAAATGACAAGCAAATAGTAGAGTTTATACTCTTTTATATAAGGCCAAAACCGTTTAACAATCTCTTTCAAATGCACTCCGTTAAGTTAATATGACATTTTACACTAACTATCCTATATAAATGTTAATTGGCTATAATTACACAAAAAAAACAAAGATTCCTATGAAATATCCTTTACATGTAACCCTAAGAAAAAAACTCTCGAGTATTCTCAATAGTGTGCTTTCTTTATTTTCTCACAAATCACAGCCTGCTCAATATATTGACAAAGAGCGCATCAAAAGCATTGTCATAATACGGCCAAATTACCGAATAGGGAACCTGCTTTTTTTAACGCCTCTTATCAACGAACTTTCAAAAGAGATGCCAAACGCCAAAATAGACATCATTGTCGGTATGAAACTTGCCGGAAAAATTCTTGAACCTCTGCCAAATGTTGACAAAGTCATAGACATCCCCCGAAAACTGCTTTTGCATCCGCTTGAAATGTTTGCCTATATCAAACAGGCCAGAACAAAACAGTATGATGTTGCGTTAAATATTTCCGGTGGTTCCACCAGTGCCCAAATCGTCACGGCACTCACAAGAGCAAAATACAAAGCCAGCTTCGCAAGTGACAAACTCTGGGCAAATTTCACACATATTCAAGATAGAGGCTTAAAGACCTACAGGCATATGGGACTTGAAAGTCTGGAATTTTTACGGTTTTTCAAAATTGATTTTCCCAAAAAAATGCCAACACTTGATATAAAACCGACACAAGAGGAGAAAGAAAAGGCAAAGCAAGACTTGCTTTCACTGTTACATGTAAACAACATTGATACCGATACAAAGGTTATAGCCATCTTCAGAAATGCAAGATTTGACAAAAAAATAAGTGATGAATGGTGGAATGAATGGGTAGACACACTCCTTAAACTCGATGAGAATATTGTTATTATAGATATCCTTTCACCCGATATTCCTACAAAACTCAACGAAAAAGTTTTGGAATATGCCAACAAAGATTTAAGAGTTTTAGGGGCGTTTTTTCAGGCATGTGATCTGTATGTCAGTGCGGACACAGGACCTATGCATCTTGCAGTCGCTTCAGGTGCAAAAGTTTTGGCACTTTTCAACAAGACAGATATTCAAGTCTACGGTGCTTTGGGAAAACAGAACAGAACCATAAACATAGAAAAACTCTCCCCCGGGGATGTTGCACACATTACAACTGACTTTCTCAGTACTGTCAGTCCGGACTAATTGAGTCTCAATGCCACCGCAGTGAAGTACGGGCTCCGAAAAAACTGTTTGACGTAACAGTATTAATATACATTTGAATAGATGATGTGAAAACAGAATTTGATGATTGAATAAGTATACTGAATGAATGAAAAGAGAATGGCGCGGTGGATGGGGCTCGAACCCACGACCCCCTGCGTGACAGGCAGGTATTCTAACCAACTGAACTACCACCGCAACCTAAAATTATGCTTTTTGCTTTACTCGGCGTTAGAACCTTTCGCTCAATCGTCACATAGTATAACTATGCTCCTCTTTCACTCTAGAACCTGCCTTGATTAAAACAAAAATCAAGAATTTTATAAAAAATTATCACATTTTCTTTTTTAAAGAAAGAAAAAACTTGTTTTTTGCATTAGTTGTGCTTAAGTTTTTAGTGAAGCGTACTCAAGTACGTGAACTAAAAATTTGAGTGCAAATAATCAAAAAATGGTGGGCACTACTGGACTCGAACCAGTGACATCTACCTTGTAAGGGTAGCGCTCTACCAACTGAGCTAAGCGCCCAAAATTATGTTTCAAACACCAATTAAAATGGCGACCCCTAAAGGATTTGAACCTCTGTTACTACCATGAAGTGATAGTGTCCTTGGCCACTAGACGAAAGGGTCACTTTCTTCAATAACAAGGTTATTAAAACATATGGCGCGGTGGATGGGGCTCGAACCCACGACCCCCTGCGTGACAGGCAGGTATTCTAACCAACTGAACTACCACCGCAACCTAAAATTATGCTTTTTGCTTTACTCGGCGTTAGAACCTTTCGCTCAATCGTCACATAGTATAACTATGCTCCTCTTTCACTCTAGAACCTGCCTTGATTAAAACAAAAATCAAGAATTTTATAAAAAATTATCACATTTTCTTTTTTAAAGAAAGAAAAAACTTGTTTTTTGCATTAGTTGTGCTTAAGTTTTTAGTGAAGCGTACTTAAGTACGTGAACTAAAAATTTGAGTGCAAATAATCAAAAAATGGTGGGCACTACTGGACTCGAACCAGTGACATCTACCTTGTAAGGGTAGCGCTCTACCAACTGAGCTAAGCGCCCATTTAATAAAATAAATGGTGTCCTGTGATGGATTCGAACCATCGGCCACATCATTAAAAGTGACGTGCTCTACCAGCTGAGCTAACAAGACATTTGCCTCTTATTGTTAAGAGGTCGAAATTATAGACAAATAGATTTTAATTGTCAAGATATTTTCTCCTAAATTTAGAAAAAAGTCTCTTTATCAAGCAAAAGCAACATTTTTACTGCCATAAGGGCACTCTGTTCCTGCACATAATTCCTGTCACCGTGAAAATGCAGATGCTTTTCAGTGTGTTGCGTTTTACTTCGTACACCTATATACACCGTACCGACCGGTTTAAATTGTGTACCTCCTGTGTCTCCGGCGATTCCGCTTACTGCCAAAGCATAATCTGCTCCACTGACATTGAGTGCACCTTCACTCATTTCTCTGACAACTTCGGCACTGACTGCACCGTTTTCTTCAAGTATGGCATGATCAACTGCCAACCAGTTTTCTTTGAGTGTATTGGAATAAGTTACCAAGCCTCCCTCTAAAATTTTTGATGCGCCGTTGTGTTTTGTAAAAAAGTAACTGAGCAGTCCTCCTGTGCAACTCTCGGCAAATGTTATTTTTTTTCCTGAATGTGAAAGTTTTTCTATGATATACTCAATAATATTTGATGATGCAATAAGCTTTTTAGGCAACAGGTTTTTTGCTGCATGAATAAATTTGGTAATATCCCCGTACTTGTTACTCGTCACATCTACTCTGTGCCACCCTTGCACCTCCTGTGTTACATCAATATTGACTTCATATGTTTGTGCGATTGGAGTCAAAATTGTCACTATAGTGGATTTGTCTTCTTCAAATATATGTATGGTTGCCCTTATCTCTTCATTTTTCAAAAGCAATTCGGGCATTTTTTGTCCTTCATCCATCTGTACTACATTTATCAAAGAGCTTTGAAATTCCAAAAGATAGGAACGTTCTGCAAACAATGAGGCTTTCTGCGGTATGAGCATCCCCTCTTTTAAAATCTGATTATCACTGGTTGCAGTGCATATCACTTTTCCGACAGTTGAAAAGTTTTGTTTACATGTAACGATAATAACCCGGTTGGATGCATGGAGTTCTTCTTCAAGATAAAGAAAAAAGGAGTTGTCACTGTCCTTAAAATAAGTTATATTATCTATAAAACCACTGTTTTTTTCAATATCCCGCAAAATATATTCCTGTAACGATTTGTTATAAACAAATTTATTTCCAATGATTATCAGATGTGTTTTCATACTCTGTACAGCCTTGTTTGAAGAATTTTATTTGGCTTATTATAACACTTTTATTAGGTTTTAAACACTTAAAAGGTATACTGCAAAAATTTATAATAATATTTTGAGGTTTCAATGGACTACAAAGACACACTACTTTTACCAACAACTACGTTTGCCATGCGAGGCAACTTAATAAACAATGAACCGAAGCGTTATGCTGCATGGGACAAAAAGAAAGTTTATCATAAGATGAAGGCAAAACGTGCCGGTGCAAAACACTTCACCCTTCATGACGGTCCTCCCTATGCAAACGGGCATATTCACATAGGTCATGCACTCAATAAAATTCTCAAAGATATTATCATCAAAAACAACTATTTCAACGGTAAATCTGTCCGTTTTACTCCGGGCTGGGACTGTCACGGACTGCCAATTGAGCAGCAGGTTGAAAAAAAGCTTGGCGGAAAACAGAAAAAAGAGCAGCTTGAAACTGCCGAGATAAGAAAACTTTGCCGCGAACATGCTGCGAAGTTTGTAAACATTCAAAAAGAAGAGTTTAAAACACTTGGAATTATTGCTGACTGGGAAAAACCGTATGTGACAATGGACTACAGATTTGAAGCAAATATTTTCAGAACACTCTGCAGTGTTGCAAAAAAAGGTCTTTTGATTGAGCGCAGCAAACCTGTCTTTTGGTCATGGGCTGAACGAACTGCACTGGCAGAAGCCGAAGTTGAATATGAGGACAAAGAAGACTACTCGATTTTTGTAGCATTTGAACTCAGCAATGAAGCCAAAGAAAAACTCGGACTGGACAAAGAAACAAAAGCAGCACCGGTTATCTGGACGACTACACCATGGACAATTCCTGCAAATACGGGGATTTCGCTAAACCCTGAAGAAGAGTATGTTCTTACAACTGAGGGTTATATTGTTGCAAAAAAACTATTGAATGCTTTGGTTGAAGACGGCATTCTCAAAGGCGGTGTCGCCAAAACTTTTGATGCGACTCTGTTTGAAAACCTCAACGCCATCAACCCGCTCAATGGCAGAAATTCCCGTATTGTTTTAGGGGAGCATGTTTTAGTTGACAATGGTACAGGTTGTGTGCATACCGCTCCGGGTCACGGTGAAGATGACTACCGTGTCGGACTGAAATATGACCTTGAAGTTGTTATGCCTGTGGATGAAACAGGATGTTATGATGCAACTGTTGTGCGTGATGCTTTGATTCCGAATGCGCAGGATTTTGTAGGGCGTCACATCTTTAAATCAAATGAAGACATCATTGAGATGATGGGTGAGAACGTATTACATGTAAGCAAATTTATGCACTCGTATCCGCATTGCTGGAGAAGTCATACACCGCTTATCTATCGTGCTACAAAACAATGGTTTATCTCTGTTGATGAAAAACCGCAAGACGAGGAGAAGACACTCAGAAACATTGCCCTTGATGAGATTGAAAAAACACTTTTCATACCGCAAACCGGAAAAAACCGTTTGACTTCTATGGTTGCGAATCGTCCTGACTGGTGTATTTCCCGCCAGCGCGACTGGGGTGTTCCTATTGCATTTTTCAGAGTAAAAGAGACCGGTGAAGTTTTACTTGATGAAAAGGTGCTCAACTTTGTAGCCATGATATTTGAAATGCAGGGAAGTGATGCCTGGTACTCTATGGATATCGCACAGCTTCTCTACCCGGGAAGCGGTTACAAGCCCGAAGAGCTTGAAAAAGTAACAGATATTTTGGATGTATGGTTTGATTCAGGTTCTACCTGGAATTCGGTACTGAAATCCCGTAATTATGATGCGGGAGACTATCCTGCTGACTTGTATGTCGAGGGGTCTGACCAACATCGCGGCTGGTTCCAGTCATCACTCTTTTTATCTTCTGCGGTTGAGCACAAAGCACCCTACAAAGGTGTATTGACGCATGGTTTCACAGTAGATGAAAAAGGTGAAAAGATGTCCAAGTCAAAAGGCAATGTCATCGCACCCGAGAAAGTTTTAAAAGAATACGGCAGTGAAATTTTACGCCTATGGGTTGCTTCATCGGACTATCAGGGTGATTTGAAAATTTCTCAGGGGATTTTAAAGCAGACTTCTGAAAACTATCGTAAACTGAGAAACACCTTTAGAATTATGCTTGCCAATATCAATGACCTCGAGAACCTGACACCATACGAAGATATGGGTGATTTGGATAAATGGATTTTAAATGTTGCACAAAACACGCTTGATGAAGTACATAAACATTTTAGTGAATATAACTTTGTCAACGGTATGAGCACACTCAACAACTTTATTGTTAACGAACTCAGCGGCATGTATATCGATATGACAAAAGACAATCTTTACTGTAATGCTAAAGATTCTACGAGAAGACGTGCAAGCCAAAGTGCAATGGCAATCATTACAAAAACACTGCTTTTGATTATGGCTCCTGTTATAACCTACACAGCAGATGAGATAGTAGACAATGCCCCTGCCATCATCAAAGGTGATGCCGAAGATATTTTTGACATGACCTATGAAAAAATTGAAGCCGGTGACATACCTTTTGATGCTGAGTATATGGTAAAAGCCCGTGAAGGTTTCGGCGCAGAAGTTGATAAACTCAAAAAAGAAAAAATCATCAAAAACACCCTTGAACTTGTCATTTACACAGAATCAAAAACTGTCCTTGAGATGAACAGTACCGATGCAGAAGACTGGTTTGTTGTTTCCGGAATTTTTGAAGACAAACCCGAAGAAGAGATTATAGCCAGCTTTAAAGTTGATGAAGACACCTTCAGCATCGCAAAAGCCACACTGCACAAATGTCCAAGATGCTGGAAATACCAGGCTGAAGCAGAGGAGTGCCTTTGTAAAAGATGCCAAAGCGTAGTCAATGATTAATTACAGTGAGCCCGTTAGTACAACATTTATCGGAACAACCATACTTGCTGTATTTGTTATGATTGGCATAGGTATTTTAGCTGTTAAAAAATTTAAAAAGGAAAGTTAGTGATTACATTAAAAGAAGCGCTTGCAATGAGCAAAGATGAACTTAATAAATTTAAAGATGAATTACAAACAAAAATAGAAGCAAACAAAGATTTAAATGCGTATATAGATGTAAATACTTTTGGTGAGGGCGTGCCTGTTGCCATTAAAGACAATATTCAGGTCAAAGAGTGGTCTGTTACTTCTGCTTCAAAAATTTTGCAAGGCTACATTGCGCCTTACAATGCCACTGTCATAGAAAAACTTTTAGCTGCCGGGCTCTCTCCTTTTGGTCGTACAAACATGGATGAATTTGCCATGGGTTCGACAACTGAGACAAGCTGCTACGGCAAAACACTTAACCCTGTCAATCCTGAACATGTTCCCGGTGGAAGTTCGGGAGGAAGTGCCGCTGCAGTTGGAGCGGGTTTGGCTATAGCTGCACTTGGCAGTGATACAGGCGGAAGTATCCGCCAACCCGCAGCGTATTGCGGTATCGTAGGCATGAAACCGACTTACGGAAGAGTCAGCCGTTACGGTTTGGGGGCTTATGCTTCAAGTCTGGATCAAATCGGACCGATGACACAAAATGTAGAAGATGCTGCTATTTTTTATGACATTATCAGTGGGAGTGATGTCAAAGATTCAACAAATGCCATGAGAGATGACAAAGTCAGTGACAATCTCAATCCTGAAAGAAAACTCACTATTGCCATTTTGCCAAAGTATATAGAAAATGCGAGTGATGATGTGAAAGAGGCTTACCGCAAAGCAGTTGAAGCACTCAAAGCACAGGGACACACCATCGTTGAAAAAGAGATGATGGATGCAAAATATGACATTTCTGCATACTATGTGACGGCTACAGCAGAGGCAACAACCAATCTTGGGCGATATGACGGTATACGTTACGGCAACCGTGTTGAAGGTGCAAATTTAGAAGAGACCTACTACAAAACAAGAAGCGAAGGTTTTGGGGATGAAGTCAAACGCCGTATCCTGCTTGGCAATTTTGTGCTCTCAAGCGGCTACTATGAAGCCTACTATGTAAAAGCACAAAAAACACGCCATTTGATAAAAGAGGAGTATGCAAAAATCTTTAACGATGTTGACTTGATTCTCTCTCCGGTTGCTCCGAATGTTGCTCCAAAATTCGGAGAACTTGCAAATCCGATGGAGATGTATCTGAGTGATATCTATACAATCAGTGTCAACCTTGCAGGTCTGCCTGCCCTTTCATTGCCAATAATGAAAAATGCAGCAGGGATGCCTGTCGGACTGCAGCTTATAGCAAACGCCTATGAAGAGCAGACACTCTTTGACGGTGCTATGAGCCTTGAAAAAGAGATTGCCTATAAATAATGTAATGACAATGAGATAATTTTTTGCTACTATTTTAAAAAAGGAAGTAAAATGGCATATTTTGACAATGTAAAAGTAAAAGACAAACTCTACGGCTTGGTTTTTGGCCGGGGAAAGGTTTCTCAGGTTTTTGAAGATTCTCATTACAAAATGATGGTAAAATTTAAAAACGGGCATGAGGTTCCTTATACAGAAGACGGTATACCAGGCTGGGGAAATTTCAAAAAACAGACGATCTTTTACAAAGACGATATAGATTTGACAGATGTTGATTTTGCCCCTGTCACAAAAGTATTGAGTCCTAAAAAAATCATTAAACTCCGGGAAAAGAAAAAGCTCGAAGTCAGACTGCCCTCGGGAATATGGACAAACTGTACAAAATGTGTAGCAAGTTATGTTGAAGATATGCTCGAATCTGAGAACTATCATCTCTTTAGAAAAACACCTAAAAAAGGATAAGTCATCACATATACAATCATTCATACCATACATATTTTTGCTGTTTTTATTTACGGAGGATTTCTCTTTACCGATAATCTTTTTATGGCAAAGATGAAACAGTCATTAACGGAAGAAGAACATAAAAAGGCACGTGAAGCCATTATGATACATGTACGAAAAGTTGTACCCAAGGCTCTTATTGTTGCTGTACTTTCGGGAATGTATCTTTTTTCACAGGTTTTTGGAAAAATTTCCCCTGATGGATTAAGCAGTTTTCAGATAGCTCTTTCAATCAAAGCCTTTTTAGGTCTTTGGCTTGGTTTTCGCGGTGTCAATCAGGTATTTTTCGGTATACAGCCATGGGTATTCAAGAGCCATATTTTCCCTTTTGTTCTTGTCGTTATTATCATTTTACTTTCCCAGTTTATGTTTTTAGATTTTACCTCTTTTTAACCACAAAAGAGGTATAATGCAAAAATTTCTAATAATTAATTTTATACTCTGCAAAAGGATACCCCATGAGAATTCGTAAACGCGCCCTGACATTTGAAGATGTACTTTTAGTACCACAGTATTCGGAAGTACTTCCTAAAGAGGTCTCACTTGAGACAAAACTCACTCGTAATATCACTCTTAAAATTCCTATGGTTTCAGCTGCTATGGATACAGTTACAGAATACCGTGCGGCTATTGCAATGGCAAGACTCGGAGGTATCGGAATTATTCATAAAAACATGGATGTCGAAACACAGTGCAAACAGGTCAAAAAAGTAAAAAAATCTGAAAGCGGCATTATCATTGATCCGATTTATGTCCACCCGGATGCTACTTTAGCGGATGCAGAAGCCTTGATGAAAGAGTTTAAAATCTCCGGTGTTCCTGTTGTAGACGGACATAACAAACTTCTTGGTATTTTAACAAACCGTGATATGCGATTTGAAAAAGATATGCGAAAACGTGCAGACGAAGTAATGACAAAAATGCCGCTCATTACTGCAAAAAAAGGAATCTCTCTGGATGAAGCCGCTGATATAATGCACCAACATAAAATAGAAAAACTCCCTATCATAGATGATGAAGGCTTTTTAAAAGGGCTCGTAACCATCAAAGATATCAAAAAACGCATAGAGTATCCAAACTCGAACAAAGATGCCTTCGGTCGTCTGATAGTTGGCGCGGCTATCGGTGTCGGTCAGATGGACAGAGCCAAAGCCCTTGTGGATGCCGGTGCGGATGTTCTTGTTCTGGATTCTGCACATGGTCATTCCAAAGGTATTTTAGATACTGTCAAAGCGATTAAAGAGTCTTTGGAAGTTGATGTAATTGCCGGGAACATTGCAACCAAAGAGGCAGTTCTTGCACTAATAGAAGCAGGCGCCGATGCTGTAAAAGTGGGAATTGGCCCCGGTTCAATCTGTACAACACGTATCGTAGCAGGTGTCGGTGTACCACAAATTTCCGCCATAGATGAGTGTGCGGAAGTTGCCCGTCCCCACGGTGTGCCTGTTATCGCAGACGGAGGTATCAAATACTCCGGCGATATTGCAAAAGCACTTGCTGTCGGTGCAAGCTGTATTATGGCAGGTTCTCTTTTAGCGGGTACGGAAGAGTCTCCGGGTGAGACGATAATGTTTCAGGGACGTCAGTACAAATCATACCGCGGTATGGGCTCTATCGGGGCTATGCAAAAAGGAAGCAATGACAGATATTTCCAGGAAGGTACAGCCGCTGACAAACTTGTTCCCGAGGGAATTGAGGGACGTGTTCCCTTTCGTGGTTCAATCGCCGGAATTGTGCATCAGATGATGGGTGGATTACGCTCTGCTATGGGCTACTGCGGCAGTGAAAGCATTGAAGCTTTCTGGGACAAGGCAGAATTTGTTGAAATCACATCAGCAGGACTCAAAGAATCTCATGTTCATGATGTCATCATCACGCAAGAGGCACCGAACTATCACGTATAGTTAAATTTTTAAATACATACTTTAATGTTCAATCAATGTATTATAATATATAATAGATTATAACACTGAGGAATTAAAGTATGAACCTTCTGCAAGATGTAAGAGAGTACACAGATTTAAGAATTTTATATGTCGAGAACAGACTCTCGGTAAGAAACAAAATTCATTCTCTCCTTCAAAACCTTTCTTTACATGTAACGGTAAGTGATAATGTCAAAGAGGCGCTTTCTCTTTATAAAACATACTATTCCAAACACAGTAAATATTATGATATAGTTGTCCTTAGCCTGGATTTCACAAACTCCCAGGGCATAGAACTGGCAAAAGAGATTAAAAAACAGCATGAAAATCAGGTTATTGCCCTTATAACACAAAAAGGAAGCTCTCATTTTTTTCCGGAGGCTATCGGTTTAGGAATAGACAAATATATCAGTGAACCTCTTAAAAATACAGATGATACACTGCTTGCCCTACTGGAACTTGCAAAAAAATCTCTCCTTGTACAGGAGTTGGAAAATAAAGCATTTTTGTTACTGCAAAAAGAGAAAATGATTGATGAAAATATCTTTTTGACAGTTTCGGATATTCATGGAAATATAACAAATATTTCGCAGGCCTATTTGGATTTTACAGGCTACACAAAAGAAGAAATACTTGGCAAAAATCACAGTATTTTTAAAAACCATGATATCCACAGAGAAACCATAAAAAATTTGTGGGAGACTGTCTCTGCCAATAATACCTGGGAAGGTGATTTAAAAAATACAAAAAGTACAGGTGAAGAATATTGGGTACATGCAGTTATTACACCTTTGCATGACAAAAGCAAAAACATCATCGGTTATACCTCTTTGTTAAAAGACATCACCTATCAAAAAAGACTGGAATATTTTTCTACTCTTGACCCGATTACCTCTTTATATAACAAACAATACTTTCATAACTACCTCAAAACAGAATACAAGCGTGCCATTTGGAAAGAGGAATTGTTTGCCCTCTTACTGATTAAAATCGATGATGAACCCATTGAAGATGAGACAATCCTGCAGGTATCTCATTTTTTACAAGAACTCAAAAACCCGCAAAATTCTGAATTATTTCGGATATCACACAATGAATTTGCTCTGACTGTGCACAACAAAGAAGATGAATATATAAATGATACAGCAAAGAATATTCTTGAATTGAATACTCTAAAATCCTTACATCTTTCAGTAGGTGGCATTAATCTTGATACGTCAAAATTTTATCTTAACTGTGATGATTTATACAGCATAGCCGATGAAAACCTGCATAAAGCGCAAAAAAACACTGTGATGCTTGATGTCAACGAATATGCCATTAAAAATCTCAAAAGCCTGGATAGATTTACAAAACTTCCAAATCATACCGCACTGCATGAAGATCTTTCTCTGCTTAAAAAAGAGGCGATGCTGATAATTTTACATGTAAACCAGCTGAATGTATTAAAAGACCTTTACGGCAATGCTGTTGTCCAGGATATCATTAGACAAAAAACCAGAGAACTGCATAATATAGTCCATGATGAAGAAGTGACCTTATATAATCTTAATTTGCAGGAATTCGCATTTTTAATCACAAATAAAAATCTTTTTGAGAAGTATTTACTTTTAATGCAGCACTCTTTACTGCTTCCGACTGAAGCAGAGGAAAATGAAAGCAATGAATCTATAGTGGCTGACTTTACAGCAGGTATTGCCTACGGTATAGATACTGTTTTGGCACATGCAAACATTGCACTGCAAGAAGCACTTATTTCACAAAAAAAATACAAAATCTATAAAAACAGACAGTCCCTCAAAGATGAAAAAGCACAGAAAATTCAGAGACTTAAAGTCTATAAAACAGCACTTTACAACGGTGACATCATTCCGTATTTTCAACCTATTATAGAGGCAAAAAGCGGAAAAACTGTCAAATATGAAGCATTGGCAAGAATACAGACAAGCAGCGGTGAAATTATCTCGCCTTATTACTTTTTGGATGCGGCAAAAGAAGATAAAACATTTGAATTTTTTACACGACAGATGATGCAAAAAGTATTTAATGTCTATGCAAAAAACAATATTCAAATTTCTATCAATCTCAGTTATGAGAACCTCAACTCTGCCTCTATGCTTGATTATATAAAAAACCGTTTGGAAAAATACGGAGGGGAAAGAATTACATTTGAAATACTCGAATCAGAAGATATTGACGATTATGCTGTTGTCGAAGCCTTTATTTTATTTGTAAAAAAATACGGATGCCAAGTGGCTATTGACGATTTTGGTTCGGGCTATTCCAACTTTACAAATATTTTGAGACTGCATCTTGACTATATAAAACTCGATGGCTCACTGATAACACAGCTCAATAAAGATGAAAATATTAACAATATGGTACGGGGGATTATACAGTATGCCAAACAGGCTGATATTCGTACCGTTGCCGAATTTGTCAGCACAGAAGAACTGGCGCTGCTTGTCAAAGAGTTTGGCGTCGATTTTTTACAGGGTTATTACTATGGAGAACCGCAGGCTCCAAAGTACTATGGGCTCACTTAAAGAAAAGATACTTGAAATGCTTTCTTTTGTGTCTCCATCGTAGAAACCCGCTTACCAGCAGCAACAGCAAAGACAAAGCAGCTGCATCATTTACCCATATCCACCAGGAAGCGAAAAAACTGCCATCATGCAGTGTTAAAAGTACAGAGTAGAGTGTTGCCTCATGAAACTGTGGTAACTTTACACTCTTTTGCACAGGGCTGAAATATTCTACTCTGTTCTCTTTTTCTATAATGTCACGGAACATATGCGGTGCATTTTTTAAAATTTCAAAATGCTTTGCATCCAAAATACGGTTGGGGGCTCCCATTCCGCTGACATAGAGGCGTTTTCCTCTTCGTATCATTCTGTACGCAAAACCTCTGTTTTCCAATTGCCATTTGTTTAAATCCCTACTTTTGTAGATACCGTAACGATTCCCTATTCTATACACTTTCCCGTCGTAGTCAACAGACCAGATGTCAGCTTTTAGAGTATTGTATATTGGTGGTAAAACTTTATGTGGAATTGTCACAGATTTCATAAATTTTCCAAGTGCTGACGCATGATCTAAAAAAAGTCCGGTTGTCAATAAAATAAAAAGAGGGAATATAGAAAAAATGACAAAAATATTTGCATGTGTTTTTATCATTTTTCTTGCAAACTGTGCCTTTTGTTTAGAGCGTATCAAATACCAAATGATATACCCGCTTATACTGAGCCATAATAAAACCAGTGCCCCGTAATCATTGAGAAAAAGAGAAAGGTCTCCGTCAAAAAGTCCTCTTGCATAGTGTAAATCCCGTATAAATCTTGAAAGTTTTATATCTTCTTGCAGTGCTTCTTTTGGCAGAAATATTTCTGTGCTTGTTGTAACTTTTCTACTCTTTATATCTACTACATACACTCTCTCTTTCTCTTCAACCGCTACCAGTTTATTTTCATATAAGGCCAAGGAGCTTATATATCTGTTTTTAAGGACCAACGGTGTCAGTTTTTTAAAATCATAGCAGTATACGCCCTGCGATGTTGCTATGTACAGTGTGTGTTTCTGCTCCCTTATCGCATTACACTGCAGGGAACTGATTTTTTCAAAATGCTTTCCTGCATCCGTGCTTTTAAACAAACCCCGTTTACCGCCCGCTATGACAGTATCGGAGTTTTTTTTATCAATATAATACGCTTCAAAAAGCCTTTTGTCCGCCTCTATACTCTTTTGCGGCACACTCTTGAAAGTTATCGTATATAAAAAACTCCATTTGTCATGATCCAGTAAAAATCCCGTAAAAGCCAAAAGAGCCAATACTGCGGCAAAACTCAATCCGACAATTTTATGAAGTTTATAGATTTTTACCATTTATACTCTAAGCCCGCATAAAACTGTCTTGGATCACCGGGCGTATAGTCTTCTCTTCCGTAGGCATACCGAGCATTGACAGCATATCTTTTATCTGTAATATTGGTAATTTTGGCAAAAACTCTTACCCTCTTTGAGTAGTTATAATTCATTTTAACATTGCCGATACTGTATCCGTCATATTTCTCAACCGTATGTGCATCATCCATCCAATAGGAACCGACATATTGCCATTCGCCCTGCAGGGTAACTCCTTTGAGAGCGTCCGGCATATAAAAAAGACGTACATTTGCTATATTGTTCGGTGCTCCTGCCATTTCATTATCGCCAAGAACAGGATCATTGTCATAATTGTGTTTTGTATAGGTATATGCAACTGCCGTCTCCAGTTCCCGAGATATCTCCTCTTTGAGTGTCACTTCTACCCCTCTGTGTATAGAACTGCCACCATTGCGGTAACCGCCGGTATTTCTATCTCGTATGATGGTATCCTCTATAGTCATATAATAGACTGCCAATTCAAAAGATGTCTTTTTGGAAAAAGATTTTTTTAATCCTATCTCGTAGGTATTTGATGTTTCGGGATCAAGGTTTATCTGTTCGTATCCTGCCTTTACAGAATACAGACGTGTTGCCTGTGGAATTCTAAAACCGTTTGCATACCGTGC
This sequence comes from Sulfurimonas sp. NWX367, assembly GCF_039667065.1. Taxonomy (NCBI): domain Bacteria; kingdom Pseudomonadati; phylum Campylobacterota; class Epsilonproteobacteria; order Campylobacterales; family Sulfurimonadaceae; genus Sulfurimonas; species Sulfurimonas sp. NWX367. The sequence goes on from NZ_JALCZM010000001.1 coordinate 820,490, forward strand.
ATAAAGATTTAAATCCTTCGCAGGAAAATAACTCAAAGCCAGTTTTGGACTTAGATAATTATAGCTGTCATCTCTGTCTGCAGGTCTGTAATATGTTCCCGAGGCGTCATAACTGTTATCTGCGAGTTTATTATCATAACTGTAACTGTTATAGTCATATCGCAAGCCGGCACTCACAATCAGGGCACTCCACAGTTTGTATTCTGTGTGGATGTAAGGGGCTATGGCAAAATAATTTACCGTATAGTCATACAATGCCCCTGTAAGATAGGTAGCACCGCCCCATCCTGTCGTTGTAATATCAAAATTCTGATTATATTTCAGAGAAGACTGTGTATATTCTGTATCAAAGCCAAAAACTATTTTTCCCCATTCTTTTTCATAAGTATTTCTCTGTTGCAGGCCAAAGGTATAAATTTCATTATCATTGCTTGGAAGATTTGTTTCCCAGGTTGCAACATATCTGTTTCTGTTGTAACGCAGATACGGGATCAGAGAAATTTCCAAATCATTATACCTGTAATTATTCAGTTGGACACTGACCCTCGCATAGTCAAACTTTCTCTCTACATCTGTTTTTTGCAAGGCTGTATAATAATTCGGATCATCACTTGCAGCCGTTGAGCCGTTTGTTATATTTGCATAGTTATTAAAACTGTCAGCCTGTTGCGCCACAGTTTTAGAAAAATTTGCAATAATTTTTATATCATTATCATCGTTCACTCTTTTGTCATAACGAAAATTGGATTCAACTCTGTCAGTTTTTGTATGCTCCCGCCAACCGTCACTGTGCATATAAGATATATTTGCACGATATCCGCTCTCTTTGTCTATAGCATCACTCACCTCCGCACTTCCAAGGCCGTATCCATAGCTTCCGCCCATACCTTTGAGTAAAACAACCTTCTCTTTTGAAGGTTTTTTCAAGGATTGTACATCAATGGTGGCAGCAACGGCATCGGATCCATACAAAGCAGTTCCTGCTCCCTTTATCACTTCAACAGACGAAGCACTCTGAAATGTAGTATAGGCAAGCCCGTTATGATTGAAAAAACCGCTTGACTGCACAGGAATTCCGTCCTGCATAAAGAGATAATAGGGACCGGTATTCACAGGCATACGAATGGAGGTCATATGTCCTATAACAGAACCGGTTTGTTCAATACGCACACCGGAAAGGGAGTTGAGCAGGTCTTTTTGAAATATAACCTGATCAAGCTCTATCTCCTTTTCCCCTTTCGTGCTTATACTCAGAGGCTGTTCTAAAATACTTTCTTTTACACCTGTTGCTATCACACTGACAGGACTGATTTCTACCACACTCTCTGCTAATGCCAACGATGCACACAAAGATAAAAACAAAATTTTTCTATTCATTACATTTCTCCCGCAAAATATGTAAAAGTGTATAGAAAAAGTGTTACATTAGTATTAAGTAAGATTTTTTACGCTATCTTTAGGGTATGAAAAAAAATATTAGATATGCAGGGTTTTGGATACGCTTTTTTGCCTCATTTTTTGATACGCTCTTTTTGGCTCTGCCTGTAGGTATCATTATTTATTTTGTAAGTGATGGCAACTGGTTTGATTTTGTACAGTACCAAAACAATATTCAAATGGCAATGAACGGGAATATACATGCTCTTGACCAACAGCCCCATACCTCTTTAACATGGGAATTTGTTTTTGAGATTTCAGTTTTGCTTGTAACAATTCTTTTTTGGGAAAAGTGGCGCGGAGCAACCCCCGGGAAAAAATTTCTACATGTAAAGATAGTTGATGCCTTTACATGTAAAGATATAAACAACAAACAGGCGATCACACGTTCTTTGGCCTATATCCCCTCATTACTGTTGTTCGGACTCGGATTTTTGATGGTGGCTTTTCGAAAAGACAAAAGAGGACTGCATGATTTAATTGCCGGAACCATTGTAATCTATGATGAAGAGGCTACTCCTCACTCATAAAAAAACTATCGACTGAGATGTTTTTAAAAGCGGCATTCAGTGAAGTAAAAAGCTGAGGGTGTTCTTTTTCCATTGATGAGAGCATCTCTTTCATCTGTGCTCTTGCATAGGGCATTTTGACATCAAAACGCATGGCAGGACAGGCTTCATCGCCTATGGCTTCTATGCCGTTGTCTTCCACAAAAGCACGCAGCTGACGTTCACGCATCTGAATCAGAGGACGAATCACAACAAGCCCGTTTTGGGCTGTATATTTCGGAGCAAGACTGCGCATCTGTCCATTGTAAATAAAATTCATAAAAAAGCTCTCTGCCGCATCATCCATATGGTGGCCAAGTGCAACCTTGTTACATCCCAGTTCTTTGGCAACACTGTAAAGATACCCTCGCCGCATACGGGAAAAAAAGCTGCAAAATGAAGAATTTTTGCGAATTTTTTCTTTTGCCAAATCATAGGTCTGGGTCTCTTTTACTATATGTTCTATACCATATTCCCTGCAATGTGCGGAGAGTTTGTCAAAATTTTCACCCATTCCGTAGCTTACGGTAACGGCAATAAAATCAAAGGCAAAAGGGGCCCGGCGCTGCTGCTCTTTCATCGCATGAATCATTGTCAGAGAGTCTTTACCTCCGCTGAGTCCGACAAGAATTTTGTCCCCCTCTTCTATCAAGGAAAACTCGGCATTTGTTTTACCGAGTTTTGACATAATTTTTTTGGAAAGTTTAACCGACAAGTTTATCAACCATTTTCATAATAAATTCAGCAGATTCCACGGCACTGGTCTCTAAAAACTCATCAAAAGAAAAACTTGCATCCATGTCTGCCGCATCACTTATTGCACGAAGAATAAAAAAAGGCACATCCAAAGCATCACATACAACAGCGACACTTGCCCCTTCCATTTCCAGTGCATCTGCATGAAACGTCTCTCCAATCCAGTTTTTTCTTTTTTCATCTGCTACAAACTGATCACCCGTTGCAATAATACCTTCTTGGACATTTTTGCCCATCTCTTTTGCAACCTCTTTTGACAGGGCTGTCAGTTCTTTGTCTGCTTCAACATAAACAGCACCCTCTGGCACATATCCAAAAGGATGTCCAAAGGCTGTAATATCAAGATCGTGTTGGGCAAGTTTTGTAGCTACAATCAAATCTCCTACTTTTAGCTTTGGCGATATTGCTCCGGCAACACCTGAAAACAGAAGTTTTTGCGCTCCAAAATGTTCACACATGGTGGTTGCCGTCAATGTTGAAAAAACTTTTCCTATTTTTGAATAGGCTATGACAAGATCTGTGCCTTTGTAATTTGCTTCATAATATTTGTTTCCTGCATATACAGTCGTTTTGTATTCACCTAATTTTTCTAAAATCGGTGCGATTTCTTCAGGCATTGCACCCATTATTGCTATTGTCATATTTATTCCTCGATTGTAAATGTCTGTATTGATTTTTCAAACAGTGGCAACTGATGCACTCTTTTGCCCTCTTTTTGAACGATACAGCTTCCGCCCCAAAAGCCAAGTCCGTCTTCAAATCCCACACGGTTGACAAAAAGAAGCTCTGCACGGCACTCTTTTGCAACATTGCTGATAATTCCATACCATTTGTCTTGAATATCCAAAGATTTTTCATTAAATCCGCGAGCAGGGGATGCCACAAGAACGATAATCAAGTCCGGATCAAGGCTGGTGAGTTCTTCATGCACACTGGTATGCCACAAATCCTCACAGATGAGCATCGAAACTTTTTTTCTCCCCGCAACAAATGATTCAAATCTGTCACCGCCTTCAAAATAGCGTGCTTCTTCAAACATTCCGTAATTTGGCAGGTGTACTTTTATATGTTTGGAGAGAAGTTTTCCGCCGCTGTAGTACAGTGCTGTATTTCTAAAAACATTCCCGTCTTTGAGTGCTGCGCCGACAACAATATCAATATCTTTGCTCAACTCTTCAAAAACACTCAGTTCTTCAAGCAAATAGGCATCTTCAAAAAGTTTATCCTGAAGCAAATACCCACTTAAAGAGAGTTCAGGAAAGACTATAAGATCTGAACTTTCTTTGACATCATTTATCCAGACAACTGCCTCGGTAATATTTGTACGGTTTAACTTCGGTGAAGTTTGTGCAAGTGTGACTCTCATATTAAGAGCAAACTTCCTCTTTCACTTTTTGTAATGATGCCATATCTGATATATTGAGTGTTTTCAACTCTTTTGCAATTCTTCTGTTAAGACCTTTTAGTACAACTCCGTTGCCAAATTCTATGGCCAGGTCAACTTCAGGCGCTATTGCCTGAATTGACTGTTTGTATTTTACCGGTTTTACAAGCTGCTCTTTTAAAAGGTCAACTGCTTCCGCTTTTGTACTGTAGGGTTTTGTTGTAACATTTGAAATCACAGGGGCTTCAAAATTCTCTTGTATCTGTGTTTGCATAATTTCGGCAAGAGATTCCTGTGCAGGTGCCAGTATATCACAGTGTGATGCAACAGACATATTTAAAAGCAAGGCTCGTTTTGCTCCTGCTTCTTTAAAAGTCTGCTCCAGTGATGCCAGGTCTTCTTTATTTCCCGCAACTACAAGTTGTCCGTCCTGGTTATAGTTGGCAGGCCATACCTGTTTGCCTTCGTTTTGTGCATCACTGCAGATTTTTTCCACACTTGCGTCATCAAGGCCGACAATTGCCATCATACCGGCATTTTTTCCTTCACAGGCTTCTTGCATAAAAGCACCGCGTTTATGCACAAGTTCTACGGCATCTACATAATCAATGGCACCTGCTGCACATAAAGCAGAAAACTCACCCAGAGAGTGTCCTAAAAAAAGTTCGGCTTTAGTATCGGGACAAGCCTCTTTGAAAAGTCTGTATGCTATCATCTGAACAAGTAAAATTGCCGGCTGTGTATAGGCCGTCTGTCCCAGTTTTTCATTTTCTTCAAAAATAAGTTCTTTAAAATCCACACCGATTCTTTCACCGGCTTTATCAAACATTTCACGTGCAGTTTCAGAATTTTCATAAAAATCTTTTCCCATACCAACTGCCTGAGAACCCTGTCCTGCAAATATCATAGCTATTTTTTTCATATTTTTCCTTCTATATATTTTTTATTTTCTGTTATCTTTTTTCGTAATGTGTTTCTGTTTAAACCCAGACTTTCAGCTAACTGTACCTGTGATTTAAACTTATGCAGACCTGCTTTGAGAAGCGGTACTTCATAAAGATACAAATAGTTTCTGTAATCACTCTTGGAACCAAGTTTGTCGTAAAGATAATGTTCAATAATGTCCATTAGCTCACTGTCTTGAATATCTTGAAGTAAATAATTTATCATCACCTGTCTTTTTAAAGAGATGGCATTTTGGGACAAATCAGGCTTAAAATTACTTACGTCAAAGTTACTGCACTCACCAAATAACACAATAGCTTCGCTCACAAACTTTTCGATTAATGCTTTGACATCTTCCATTCTCTCTCGTAAAGGAGGAATATTAAACTTCACACTGAAAAGTTCATCAATTGCCCGGTGGGAAAAAGAGTCTTTTGCCGTTGCTATAACTCTTACATTGTTTTCTTTTACAGCCTGTACCAAACGTTCAATATTGGGTGAATTGTCAAGATTTGTGATTATGATAGCTTGTGTGTTTTCTAACGAAAGAAGCAGCTCATCAAAATTAGATGCGTCAATTATAAATGCATCAGGGAGAATAAAAGAAGCCAAGGTCTTTTTTCCAACACCGTGTTCACCTGTAATAAGTGCATTTACCGTAAGTGTTTTTAAAAGAGTCGCTGTCTTTTTAGCCTGGGAGGAAGCCTCACAGGCAGTTAGAAATTTAGTTACATCCACAACCGCTGCCGCCACCTGTTCCACAACAACCCTCTTCATCAGAAGGTTTGTTTTCTTCCGGAACACCAGTCATTGCTTCTTCAGCAGAGGCATCTCTTACATTGTTAATGGCAACAGTGAACATTAAATCTTTTCCGGCAAGAGGATGATTAAAATCAATGACAACAGTATCATCTTTGATTTCTTTCACTATAACCTGCACAGTTCCGCCATCTTCACCCTGACCGTAAAGAGTCATGCCCTCAGTTAAATCAATTCCGGCAAACTGCTCTTTTGGAACCTCTTGCGTTGCATCTGCATTATATTCACCATAGGCATCTGCTGCTTTAACTAAAATGTCAGCTTTGTCACCTGTATTCATATCTTTGATTCCGTTTTCAAGTCCTGGAATAATTTGTCCTTTTCCGAACATAAATACCAATGGAGCTCCACCTTTGTTACTGTCTACGATTTGATCGCCATCACGTACTTCATATTCCATTGATACAATTTGATTGTCTTGAATTGCCATTATTTTACCTTTTATTTTTTTGGGATTTTATCATAATAATCTATATTATTGCTGAAAAGCATCTTTTACCCCAGTTTAGTCTAAATGTTTCTTAGCCTCTTTTGCTTCTTTTGAATGAGGATATTTTGCAATTACAGCATTGTAAAATGTCTTTGCATGTGCCTTGTCTCCTGTTTTATCCATCGCAATTGCAGTATGTAACAACAGTTTTGGCATATACGAAGCTTTGTCATACAAAGAAGCACTTTTTTTAAAATATGAAATTGCCTCTGCATAATTTTTTCTTTTAAAGTTCATCTCACCTATCATATAATGTGCATAGGCCGGTTTGTATTTTCTTTTAATGAGTTCTTTATAGTTTTGAATCGCTTTTGTATAGTATCTTTTGTCAAAATTTGCTTTTGCCTGGTTGTATAACTGTGCACTGCTTATTTTTCCCGGTTTCACACTGTTTTTTCTAGACTGCATCTCTTTTGCAATCAATGTTTTAAAATCATTGATATCTTTTACAAGAGTATTGAATGTACCTTTGCTTACATACTGGGCATTTATTTTATCTACGACTTTTGAAAGCTCAAAGATCATAGTTTGCAGTTTTGCTATCTCATCTTGATTTTTCTGTACTTTTTCAGCCAGCCTGGTTTGAAACTCATGAATATTGTCAAGATTTACTCTGTTTTGCTCTTTGAATTTTTGTAATTCTCGCTTATTTTCATGAGAGCGTACACTCAGATTCTCTACAACACTTTGTATACCGTCTACCCTTTCGCGCAATGAATCAAGTTTACTGGCTTGTGATTTTGTATTTATGGCAACTTTTTTCAAAGTATCTTTTGTTTGCAAAATAACTTTTTCACTTTGAGTAAGTCCGTAGGGTGTCGGTGCGGTCAAGTCGCCTGCTCCGAACGCAGAAGGTTCAGAAGCAAACGATAAAGAAGAGACAAAAGTAAGAAGTAATAAAGTGCGTATATTACTTTTCATCTATAAAACTTATGGTAAAAGTTTGAAATTTACACGACGGTTTTTAGCCCAGCATTCTCTTGTGTGCTCAGTACATACAGGATTACTCTCTCCGTAACTGACCATAGAAATACGAGAAGCGTCAATGCCCTCGGCAACCAAAGCTTTTTTTACACTGTTTGCACGTTTGAGTCCAAGTGCAAAATTGTACTCATCACTTCCCCACTCATCACAGTTGCCTTCAAGTTTTATATTAAAAGACTTTGCAGTAGTTTTTCCAAGTTCTGCTGCAGTATCCACTTTCTCCTGCATGTCAGGTCTAATGTTATACTTGTCAAAATCAAAATAGACTGTAGGGAATTTTGATTCAATTGCACTGGCACTTAACTGATTGCTGTTGAGTGTATTTGAAGATGAACTAATTTCCGCATTTTCACCTGTCACAGTTTCAGTCATCACTTCTTCAACTTCTTGTGCTACCGGTGCTGTGACTTCTTCAGTCTTTGTGTCGACTGCCGGTTCTTTTGTACTACAACCACTGAAAACCAAAAGTGCTACTACAACACTTGAAAGAACTATACTTTTCATTATTTATTTCCTTGCTTTTAAAATTGATATATTATACCAAAAAAATGTAATAAGTGATGAACACTTAAAACTTTACCAGTCCATAGATTGTATTTTTCCTGATTTTAGAGGAAAAAGATAGTTTTTATTGTGCATCAGCCGAATAATGCCAATGGCACTTTGCGATTTGTAGTTTTTTATAAATATAATCGCATCACCGTCTTTGGAAAACCTTGGAAACTCATTCACTCCTGTCGCAGTGAGCCTGCGAATAAAATCGGTCTCTGTGGAGATAAGATGCAGATTAAATGTATTTGCACTAAAAGCATTTGAACTCTCACGGGCCTCATAGACTACATAATGTCCTTGCGCACTGCATGAAGAGTTTGCTTTTCCATAATAGACCAGCTGTTCCACAAGCCCGTTGTCCAATCTTTTGGAAAACACATTGGGATAGCCTAAACGGGATGAAATAAAAATAATTTTATCATCTCCCATAAACTGTCCGTTTACATCTATTCCGCTGTATGTGGTAATTCTTTTATATTTTTTTGTCTCTGTATTGTAAAGATAAATATCCGGCTGACCGTCTCTTGCCATTGTGAGCAGCAGCTTTTTTCCGTCTTCGCTGACATCTGAACATACCATCATCCCGTCAGAAGATATAATGTTTTTCACTTTTGCAGTTTTAATGTCAACATATTTCAAAGTAGGTTCAAAAGAATCCAAAGATGTATAATAAAATGCGGTCTGTGCTTTGTTCGCCCATTTTGGAAAGATATTCAATCCGCCTGAGATGATTACATGCTGGTAAGAGAGTGTATAGTCCGCAATAATAATTTCACTTTTTTTAGGCGCAACTATACGGGAAAATATAACTTTTCTCTTCATCCATCCAACAGAAGGTTCACCCATAAACTCATTGATATCATAAGCCATTGCATGAGATATAAACATATAGATTTTTTTGTTGTTTACTCTGTATCGTTTTGAAAAGACTACTTCATTTTGGTGAAACAGAGTCATTTCAATATTTAAAGCTTTGTTGTCATCCTCAAACAGTTTATAGCGCAAAACATAATTCATATCTTTATTGGCAACAAGTACATTTGTATCATCAAAATCGGCAAACCTGTGATGTCTGTCAACATTAAATAAAGAAATAACATTTAAATCTGCTATCAAAGCTTTAAAAAAACGCAGCTTAAATGTGTCATTATAGCTGAGCGACGCATCTTCAACTGCCAAGGAAGGCAAAGAGTCTGCTTTTTTCACTACTTCTATAGTTGCATCACCTGCAAAAGCAAGGCTGATTAAAATGAACAAAGAAAAAAATATTTTCAAAATCTACTCCTTAGAAATTAATATAACAATCGTTCTGCTCGGTCTGTTTTTCGGGTTAACAGGAAATACAACATCTTTTAATCGTTCTTTAATCCTGTCTGCTTCTTCATTGAGTGCTTCATTCTTAGAATAACTCAGTATTCTAAAATCAATAAGTTTACCAAAAGGGTCAAGTTCGATTACTGTTTTTACACTGTTGCCCTCACTGTTTTGCGGTACATTAAAATGTTGATAAACAATATCCTGAATTTTAGCCAAATATTCATTAACTTCATTCGCAGCAGATGTTGCTTCACTTTTTGACGGGTCATGACTTGCCTGAAGTGTACTGATCTTTTGTGTGACAGACTCTCTGTCTTCTTGTTTTGTGGGCCTGATTTTTCTTGTAATCTGTTCTATCCGTCTTTTATTGTCAGTTTTTTTAACTTTTTTTACATTGTTGTCTATTTTTTTTGTCCATACATCACTGAACAGATTATTGATATCTATGTTTTTTACAACTTTTTTAGTTGCGGGAACTGTTTTGGAACTTTTCTTTTTCGTCGGGTGCTTTGTATTTGTGACATTAATTGAAACAGAAATATAATTTTCTTTTTTATAGCCATATGCTTTTGTTTTGGAAGCATGAAACATCATATAAAGAAATGAGAATAAAAAAAATGCAAAAAGAAAGAGTGACAAAAAGCCACTTATGTAAAAATAACGGCTGTTGTTATCCATTTGTAGCTAAAGATACCTCAGTGAAACCTGCCTGTTTAACCGCAGCAAGCACTGACATAACTATACCATAGTCCAAACGTTTATCTGCACTGATTAATACAGTTGCTTTTTTATTTAACTTTCTTGCATACAATGAAAAGTTATCCATAAAAGCATTTAAGAGATAGTTGTCTTTATTGACTTTTATATTTCTGTCTTTGTCTATTGTTATATGCACAGGAGGAATCTTCGAGAGTTGCTCAGTTGTTGAGCCCTGCGGCAGTTTTATATTTTCTTCATATATAATATTTGGAGCGATAACCATTAAAACGACAAGCAATACAAGCATTACATCCACAAGGGGAGTAATATTGAGCTCTGGTTTTTCTTCCCAATCATACAGCACTGTTTTACGCCTTACGTGCTAAAATCGCATCACTTTGCATTTGGAGATAGCTTATAAGTTCATATGACTTTCTTTTTAAAACCTGATGGTATGTATAGGCGAATGTGGCTACAAATATACCTGAAGCGGTTGCCACTAATGCATCCGAAACGCCACTGGCAATAATTGACATACCTCCGCTGTTTTGTCCGATATGAGAAAATGTATCTAAAATAGAAACAACTGTACCAAACAGTCCGATAAAAGGAGAGGTAGAAGCAAAAACAGAAAGTACAGAAAGTCCTTTTGTCGCTTCTTTTGTCGCAGCAAGCATACCGAGTCCTAAAACTTCTTTTGAAACAACATTACTGGTTTTTATAAAATTATTTAAAAAAGAGTTTTCATTTACAGTAGTAGCTCCAAGTAAAAGTGATTCAAGAGAAGCACTTTCACGAGAAAGCCAGTTATTAAGAGAAAAATAGCGGTAAAAAAACACCCAGTTCAATACTATAAAGTATAAAGAGAGCAGTAGCAATACTCCGAGAGTCACAGGGTGGCTTTTTAGATAAAAATCTATTAAATTATTAATCATACGGTTACTATATTAACTTTTGTGCGGCAGATTCTATTTTTGCTGATACTGATGCGATAGCAGTGCTTGAATCTGCAATTTCATTAATAAGTTTTTTTGCTGCATCAAGTGCCTGCGCAATCTCAGATTCAGTTTCACCGCGAATTGCAGCAGCACCTTCAACCAAAATAACAACTTTTTCTTCATCAACTTGAACAACACCCCAATTAACAACAATAGACTCGACTGATTTATCTTCTTTTTCGATATCTACCACGCCAGCTTCTAACAATGTAGTTAGAGATGCATGACCTGCCAGAACACCAAACTCTCCCTCTTTTCCAGGAAGAACAACACTGACAGCTTTACCATTATAGATTTCACCGTCAGGCGTTAGGATTTCAAGTTTAAATGTATCCATTACAGTCCTTTGTCTTAAGCAATATGCTTATTTATTTTTCTCATTCTTAGCAATAGCTTCATCCATATTTCCGACCATATAGAATGCACTTTCAGACATGTGGTCATAGTCACCGTTTAGGATGCCTTTGAAACCTGCAATTGTGTCTTCAAGTTTAACATATTTTCCTGGAGCACCAGTGAAAACTTCTGCAACAAAGAATGGCTGAGAAAGAAACTTCTCAATTTTACGGGCACGTTCAACAACATTTTTGTCATCTTCACTAAGTTCATCCATACCAAGAATCGCAATAATATCCTGCAAATCTTTATATTTTTGAAGTGTTTGCTGTACACCGCGAGCTACATTGTAGTGCTCTTCACCCAAAATTTGCGGATCAAGCAGTCTTGAAGTTGAATCCAATGGATCAACCGCAGGATAGATACCTTTTTCCGCAATTTTACGGTTAAGAACCGTTGTTGCATCCAAGTGGGCAAAAACTGAAGCCGGAGCAGGGTCAGTCAAGTCATCTGCCGGTACATATACTGCCTGTACAGAAGTAATTGAACCGTTTTTAGTTGATGTAATACGATCCTGCAGTGCACCCATTTCACGAGCCAATGTCGGCTGATAACCAACAGCTGAAGGGATACGTCCAAGAAGTGCAGACATCTCTGAACCTGACTGTGCAAAACGGAAGATGTTGTCAATAAACATCAATACATCAAGTTTCTTTTCGTCACGGAAATACTCAGCCATAGTAAGACCTGTAAGCGCAATACGGTTACGTGCTCCTGGAGGCTCAGACATCTGACCATAGCACAGTGCAACTTTGTCAAGTACGTTCGATTCTTTCATCTCGTAGTAAAGGTCATTTCCTTCACGAGTTCTCTCACCGACACCGGCAAATACAGAAAGACCGTCATGCCCGTGTGCAACATTGTGGATAAGCTCCATGATGATAACTGTTTTACCGACACCAGCCCCTCCGAAGAGTCCGACTTTACCACCTTTTGCATATGGAGCAAGCAAGTCAACAACCTTAATACCTGTTTCAAACATCTCTGTAGTTGTTGACTGATCAACCAACGGTGGAGGATCACGGTGAATTGACCATGTCGGAGCATCAGTAACCTGCTCTCCTCCATCAATTGTTTCACCAATTACGTTAAAGATACGGCCGAGTACTTTTTCACCAACCGGAACACTGATCGGTGCACCTGTAGCTTTTGCGTCCATACCACGAACCAAACCTTCACTCATATCCATTGCAATCGTTCTAACACGACCGTCACCTAAGTGTGCTGCAACTTCTAATACCAAACGATGTTCACTACCTTCTAAATTAACATTCACTTCAATTGCTTCGTTAATTACTGGAAGATAACCATCAAAATCAACATCAACAACAGGACCCATTACCTGGCTAATTTTTCCAATCATATTTTTCTCCATTATTTCATAGACTCCACACCACTGATAATTTCTATCAGCTCTGTAGTAATAGCGGCTTGACGCGCTTTATTGTATTGTACATTTAAACTTTTTACCATCTCTTTTGCATTGTTCGTTGCTGTATCCATAGCCTGCATACGTGCAGAATGCTCTGCAGCAACTGAATCAATCAAAGAGTAGTACATATTGTAATTTACATATTTTTCAATTAAAGACTCAAGCATTTTATCTTCATCTTCTGCTTCAATTTCCATCATTGATTTTGATTCTACTTCTTTACAATCAAAATCATTTACATCAATAGGTAAAACATTGTTTACATGTAACTCTTGTGTTATCATGTTTTTATAGCCGTTATAAATAATATGAACAGCATCCGTTTTACCCTCTTTGTAATCTTCGATAGAAGTTTTTATAAATTCATCAGATCTCGTTTTATTCGGCTTAGAACTTAAGTTTATGACAGTATCAAACATTTCAACTTCATTATACTTATAGTATTCTATCCCTTTTTTACCGATTCCGCGTAAACGCACTTTTACTTTTTTCTCTTTGTACTCTTTTAGAAGTTTATTCACAGCTTTAATTGTTTGAATATTAAAACCGCCACATAAACCTTTATCTGCAGTTACAAAAATAATGTCAACCATTTTTGGGTTTTCAATTGCTGTAAAAAAGCGATTTTCCAACCCTCCAACTCTGTTGCATTCTATGCGTCCAGCTATTTCGGCAATGACCTGATTCATTTTTTGAGCATAAAGACGAGAACGTTTTGCAAGTTCTTCTGCACGGCGAAGCTTGGCAGTTGATACAAGCTTCATCGCACGAGTCGTCTTTTGAGTGTTTGAAACACTCTTAATCTGTCTTTGAATATCTTTCAAGTTTGCCATAAGTTATTCCTTAGTTAGCTACAAAGCTGGCTTTGAACTCTTCTAGTGCTTTCATCAATAGTGTTTTTGTTTCATCATCTACTTTTTTAGTACTTCTGATATTTTCAAAGATCTGAGGATATGATGCTTCTATAAACGGATACAGTTCTGCTTCAAAACGAACAACATTTGATACATCCATATCATCCAGGAAACCTTCATTTCCGGCAAATATAATAACAACCTGTTTTTCAGCAGGAAGTGGTGAAAAAGGCCCCTGTTTTAGGATTTCAACCATTCTTTGTCCACGCTCTAACTGTTTACGTGAAACTTCATCAAGATCAGATGCGAACTGGGCAAATGCCTGCAATTCTCTAAATGATGCAAGATCAAGTCTTAATGTACCTGCCACCTGTTTTGTAGCTTTAATTTGCGCAGCACCACCAACACGAGATACTGAAAGACCGACATTGATCGCAGGACGAACACCTGAATTAAACAAGTCAGTTTCCAAGAAAATCTGACCATCGGTAATAGAGATAACATTCGTAGGAATATATGCCGCAACGTCTCCGGCCTGTGTTTCAATAATAGGAAGAGCAGTTAAAGAACCGGCTCCGTTTTCGTCAGACATTTTTGCAGCACGCTCAAGTAAACGAGAGTGAACATAAAAAACATCACCAGGATATGCTTCACGACCCGGAGGACGACGAAGAATCAGTGACATTTCACGATATGCAACCGCATGTTTTGACAAATCATCATATACAATCAAACCGTGTCTTGCATTGTCACGGAAATACTCACCCATAGTAACACCGGTATACGGAGCTAAAAATTGAAGTGCAGCAGCTTCAGCAGCAGTAGCAGATACAATAATTGTATATTCCATTGCTCCGTGATCTTCCAGACGACGAACGATTTGTGCAACAGTTGACTCTTTTTGACCGATGGCAACATATATACATACAACACCGTTGCCTTTTTGGTTGATGATTGCATCTAACGCAACTGTAGTTTTACCGGTTTGTCTGTCACCGATGATAAGTTCACGTTGCCCGCGACCAATCGGAACAAGTGCATCAATTGCTTTGATACCCGTTGCAAGTGGCTCATGTACAGATTTTCTGTCCATAATTCCAGGTGCTTTTTCTTCTACAAAACGAACTTCTGTAGTATCAATCGGACCCTTACCGTCAATCGGTTCGCCAAGTGCATTTACAACACGGCCAAGAAGGGCATCCCCTACAGGAACTTTTAGAAGTGTTCCCAAACGCTTCACGCTCATTCCCTCACGAAGTTCAGGACCAGAACCGAGAATAACAACACCAACGCTGCTCTCTTCCAGGTTTAGAACCAAACCTTTTGTTCCCTCTTCAAATTCTACCATTTCTCCTGCCATAACATTGCTCAGTCCGTAAACCTTCGCAACACCATCGGCATAAGAAACAATTTTACCTGTTTCATTGATATCAACACTTAGTTCAAAGTTGTCGATACGCTCTTTAATTATTGAGCTGATTTCATCAGCTTGAATTTTTGCTACCACTATTGTTCTCCTCTCATTGAAAGTTAAATTGCTTTTATTATATGTTCTATAATTTGTCTGTCTATTCTGTCTTTAGAAAAATTAATTTCTATACCAAGACCTTCTACTTCTACTTTTATACCGTTAAAGTCATTTTTAACAAATGTCAGGCTGATAGTTACATCATACTTTTTGCCTAAGCCGGCACTCAATTCTTCTATTACTTTTGAATTGATATCTGTATCACTGTAAATAACACCTTCATAAGTTTTAGCCGCTTTTGCCAAATCACTTTTCAATTCCTGTGCAATTGCCGGAATAATATTGATACGTTTGTTTTCTACCAACAGCTTGATAAAGTTGTTGATTTTATCAGAGTTGGCACTTTTTACCGCCTCTAACAAAATCTTTGATTTTTCTTGAGCTTTTATGCTTGGGTTAGCAATAATACTGACAAACTTGTCATTTTTAAATGACTCTGCCAAGGCAGAAAATACTGTTGTCATATTTTGCATAGATGCTAAGTCAGAACCCATACCTAAAGCTTTTATGTATCGTTTTGCAATCAGTTCTTCCATATCAGGCAACCTTTTTCAAAATGATATTAGCCATAGTTTCTCTGTCAAAACTATCACTGCTTTGTTTCAATGTCTCTTTTATGACATCTTCAACAACACTGCGAATCATTTTCTTTTCTTCAAATTCTTTTTTGAGAGCAAATTTTTTCACCATAGCTTCAATATCACTTTCTGCCTGTGCAATAATCGTGTCATTCAAAATTTTGTTCTCTTTTTTAGAAACAATCGCCAACTCTTCAGCAAACTTTTCAGCCTCAGAAATTTTTGCCAATGCCTCTTTTTTAAGAGCGATTGATTCATTCAGCTTTTCCTGAACCTTTTTCAATTCGTCAGCTATTGCCTGACTTCTTGATGCAAAGAAATTCTTTACAGGTTCCCCAACTAGATACCAAACAAGCCCGGCAAATAACAGAAAGTTTACAGTTCTTTGAACTATGTCTGTTCCTGCATGCTCGTGCCCAGATGCCAATGCATAAGTTGATATCATTAGCATTAATACTAAAATTCTACTCACATTACACCTTTATATCTGACTAAATTTAGCTTTTACAGCTTCTTTAAATACCGGAACTTGTGACATTAAGTCAGAAGTCAACTCATCTTTAGATTTTGCAAGTGATTGCTCAAACTCTAAATACTCTGCCGCGAGTTCAGCACGTTTTGATTCTAACTTACTGTCAGCTAATTCCTTAGCATCCGCGATAACTTTTTCTCTTAGGGCCGCAGCTTCCAGCTTGGCATTCATAATTATTGACTCTGCTTTTGCTTTGAGCTCATTGATTTCATTGTCATTTGATCCTACTTTTTCAAGATCTTTTTTAATGTCATCATCACGCTTTTGCATAAAAGAAAGTAATGGGTTATAAAGCCAACTGTTCAGAACGGCTATAAGGGAAACAAATACAACAAATGTAGCCAAAAGTAGTATTGGATTTATATCTAACATAGCACCTCCTAAAAGTTGCGTGATTATACTATTATAAAATTGAAACGATAGTTAAATGGAGGTATAAATTTGTTATTTGAGTGATTAGTTTCTAAAATGTGTCAAAAATTCATCAATTTCATCTTGTGATGCAAAACTGACGGTTATTTTATTTTTAGAAGCCTTTACATGGAATCCAAGTGCACTGAATTTTTCTTTTATCTGTGTAAAATCATAATCGGCATCGCTCTTTTTGACAGACTCAGTTGGTGCAGGCTCTACATTTTTCATGTTTTTTATCATAGCTTCAACTTCGCGTACACTCAGTTTCTGCCCTATAATCGAATTGAGTATCAGCTGCTGGTCTTTTTCATTTAACCCAACCATTACTTTTGCATGTCCTGCTGAAATCTTTTTTTCAACCAGTGCCTTTTGTGTCTTTGGAGCAAGCTGCAGCAGACGCAGAGTATTTGTTATATGGGTTCTGCTTTTATGAATAATATTGGCAAGTTCGTCATGTGTTACATCATGCAGCTTTATAAGTTCTGTATATGCCTCTGCCAGTTCTACAGCATTTAATTCTTCTCTTTGAATATTTTCAATCAACGCGAATTGCCGCATTTTTTGTTCATCAGAGTTGAGAACTACTGCCCGTATCTCTTTGAGTTTTGCAAGCTTTGAGGCGCGTAGTCGCCGCTCTCCTGCAATTAAGATATATCCGTCAATATCTTCTGTTACAACTATAGGCTGAATCAGTCCGTCATTTTTTATGGATTCGGCAAGTTCCAAAAGGGCAGTTTCGTCAAAGGATTTTCTTGGCTGAAAAGGATTCGGTCGGATATCTTTGAGCGGAATCTCCAATACAGCATCATACTGGCTTCCTTCATTTTCATATGCCTCGTCTATTTCTCCAAGAAGAGCGTCCAGCCCTCTGCCTAATTTTTGTGACTTCATTATCGTATAATCGCCTGTGCTAAATTTTGGTATGCAATAGAACCGCTTGATTTTACATCATACAAAATTGCAGGTTTTCCGAATGACGGAGATTCTGCAAGTCTTACATTTCTCGGTACCACTATATATTTATCTGCAGCATCTTTAAACAGTTTGCCTTTAAAATGCTGACGCAAATCTGCAAATACCTGTTTGGACAAATTGTTTTGTGATGAAAACATAGTTGGAAGAAAGCCTCTTACCGCAAGTTTCGGATTAATTGATTTTCTTACCAACTTGACAGTATTGAGAAGCTGTGCCAACCCTTCAAGTGCAAAAAATTCACACTGTATCGGAATAATGACCGAGTTTGCCGCTGAAAGTGCATTGATTGTCATCGGACCAAGCGCCGGCGGAGAATCTATAATAATATAATCATACTCTTTTTGTACATTTGCAATCGCTTTTTTCAAAACAAGTTCACGCCCTTTGGCTTTGTCTGCATCATAATACTCTTTTTCTATTCCCACAAGACCTATGTTTGAAGGTGCTAAATGCAGTGTAGGCAGATCTGATTTGAGAATAATTTCTTTGAGCTTTTTTGTACCTATAAGCACATGATAAATATTAAACTCATAATCATTTCTGTGAAAGCCCAATGATGTCGTGGCATTTGCCTGCGGATCTGAGTCAATCAAAAGCACTTTTTTTTCTGCAACAGCAAGTGACGCTGCCAAGTTTACAGCGGTAGTCGTTTTGCCTACTCCGCCCTTTTGATTTGCAATTACTATTACTTCACTCATCGCCTGCTGTATATCCTCTCACCATTTATATTCAAACTGCCATCACTCTCGAGTACACAAGACTCAAGTGATATTTTTTTACCATCACTATGGGTAAAAAACTCCTTGTTGTTTTCAAATTCTAACTTATATTTGCTAAAAACTTGCTTCCATAAAACCTTTTTTTCTATATTTTTCAAATATGCTGCAATTAATATTTTTCTGTTGAGCGCAATATCCAATGATGCAAAGCCCTGTGGTGCTGTTACAAGGTTTATTCCCACACCGCAGACAAGTGTATCGTCTACTCTGTTTGTAATCATTCCGCCTGTTTTTTTTGTACCGATATAAAAATCATTCGGCCACTTTAAAAAAACTTTTGAACCAAATTCAGATAAAGTTTCTTTGAGCAGATAAGAAAAGTACAGTGACACAGATTCTAATTTTAAATCATGAGGCAATTGTTCTATATCCAGGGCAAAGGACATAAAAAGATTTCCTTTTTGGGAACTCCATTCGTTATTTCGACTGCCGATTCCCTTTGTCTGAATATCTGCAACCACAGCCACAGGAGCAGTCAGCTTCTTGTTTTTCAACTGTTCTTTTAAAAAAAGCTGCGTTGATGGCAGTGTATTATAGTAATGTATCTTCAAGTCCGAGTCTTTTCCCGTTAATATAAGAGATAACATCCATCTCTTTTTTTGACTGTGGCTGTACCTTATAAATACGAAGAGCCCCCTGCTTACATGTAACGACAATACTTTTTTTGTCTATTGCAGTTATTTTGCCGGCATCAGCATGTTCTTCATCTTTTTTTTCAAGCTGTATCTCTTTTAGTTTCAGTCCGCTTGCAAGATAAATTCCCGGCCATGGTGTAAAAGCACGGTATTTGTTATAAATCTCCTGCGCATTGTCAAAGACAACTGCACCGTCTGCTTTTGTTATTTTTTTACAATAAGAAGCATGTGCATCATCCTGTTTTTTGGGCGTATATATATGAAAATTGCGCAGCACATCTATCGTCAGATCAGCAGCAGTCTGTGTAAGCTTTTCAAACAACTCTTCAACCATCATCTCCTCACTGACAGAGACTTTTTCGATTTTTAAAATGTCACCCGTATCAAGCCCCTCTTCCATAAGCATGGCAGTTACACCGGTTGTCTTGTCACCGTTTAACAAGGTTTGCTGTATCGGACTTGCTCCGCGATATTGCGGTAACACCGAAGCGTGAAGATTGATACAGGGTGCATGATCTAAAATTTCTCGTGGTAAAATCTGCCCGTATGCAGCCACTACTATAAAATCACAGGGAATTTCAAGAATCTCTTTTACAGTTTCCTCATCCCGAAGTTTTTTTGGCTGATAGAGCGGAATGTTATGCTCTTGCGCAGTAAGCTTCACAGGAGGAGGCGTAAGTACTTTTTTGCGCCCGACAGGTTTGTCAGGCTGTGTATAGACGGCAACAACATTTATATCTTCTGTTGCTATTACTTTTTGAAGAATTTTCTGGGCATACTCAGGTGTCCCCATAAATATTATATTTTTCATTGCTAACCTTTACATGTAAAGAGAGTACCGCCCTTGTGGGAACCTTCAAGCATAAAACTTTTCACATCACTTAAATCAAAACCACTGGCAAGAAATGTATCTATGTTTGCCTGCAGAAGATATTCTGCGGCTTTTAGTTTCGTAACGATACCCCCTGTTGCAAAAACATTGTTTGGAGTGACTTCTTTATGCAGTTCTTCCTCACTGATTTTGTTTACTGTTTTGAATGCTTTTGCCTCGGGATTTTTTCTCGGATCGCTGTCATAATAGGCATCAATATCTGAAAGAATCACAAGCATATCGGCCTGCATGTCTTTTGCTATATATGCTGAGAGCTGGTCATTGTCACCAAGTTCAAGTTCATCTGTTGCCGTTGCATCATTTTCATTGACAATAGGAAGCACACTGTTTTGCAAAAGTGTTTCAACAGTTGCGCGCACACGCTTAATATCAGAAGGAGTATTCAAATTTGCAGCAGTCACTAACACCTGTGCTGTCAGTATTTCGTATTTTGAAAACTTGTTCGCATATTTATTCATCAAAATAGGCTGGCCTATTGCAGCTAAAGCCTGTTTGTTCGCAATATTGTTTCTATCAAGTTTCAGCTCGGTATAACCACCCGCAACTGCACCGGAAGAGACCAAAATCACTTCATGCTCTTTTTTTAACTCGCTTAGAAATTCTACGAGAGAACGCATACGATCAAGTGCTATATTGCCATCCTGGGTTAAGACGGCACTGCCTACTTTGACTACAACACGCATGGAATTACTGCCTTGTTTGCTGTACTAAATTAAAGAGTGCGTACTTCAAAGGTTCAATATTTTTGTTAATCGCGGAAGAAATAGGCACAACAAAATAAGGTTTTTCTCTATCATACCCTAATGTTTCATCAACACTCCCCTGAATAAAATAAGGCAAATCCTCATCAAAATCAAATTCACTTCCCTTGCTGGACTCAAGATCAAGCATCTTGATAAATTCGGCGATTTTTTGGGAAACTTCTTCTTGAGGCACTATATCTGTTCGTGTTAATGCTATTGCATATCGCGAAGTGCCCAACTTTTGTGAAAAAGAAGCTACTTCGTCTTTGAGTACCTCTATCTGTTCTTTGAGATCTCTGTACGATGCCAAGTCTATCATAAACAGCAATATCTCTGTTCTTTCGATATGACGAAGAAATTCTATTCCAAGGCCTTTGCCTTCATGCGCTCCGCCGATAATTCCGGGAATATCTGCCATAACAAATGATTCATAATCTCCGATATTTACCTGACCGAGTTTCGGCGTTAATGTTGTAAACTCATAATTTGCAATTTCAGGTCTTGCATTGGACACAGTAGAAATAAGCGTAGACTTTCCGACATTTGGAAAACCGACCAGTCCGATATCTGCAATCAGTTTCAAATCAAGCTTGATATTTCTCGTTTCACCCTTTTCACCAGGCTGTGCATACGTCGGTCTTTGGTTTGTCGGTGACTTAAAGTGTGTATTGCCGAGTCCGCCTTTTCCGCCTTGCAGAAATTTCACTTCCTGTCCGTCTTCAACCATATCAAAAAGAACTTCACCGCTTTCCTGGTCAATAATCTGTGTTCCGGGTGGGACAATAATGACTTTTTTTGCCCCTGATTTTCCGGTACAGTTTGAACCTTCGCCGGGTTTGCCGTTTTCAGCTTTTATATGCATTTTTCTCTGGAAGTGTGAAAGTGTATGCGTATTGTTGTCACACTTAAACCATATATCACCGCCTTTTCCGCCGTCGCCACCGTTTGGACCACCATTGAGTACAAACTTTTCACGGCGAAAAGCCACACACCCTTGCCCGCCTTTTCCAGAACTAACTGTTAATTCGACACTATCTGTAAACATTCGTGAATCCTTTTTATGGCTTTATGCCATTGTAAATACTTAAGAAAATACTATGAATTATAAAGTAACTTATTAAATATTTTGAATTTTCTTTGTGGAATATGTTTCCATCGGATATGATGGAAACAAGAGGTTTTATACTGTAGAAATTACGCAGCAGGTATAATGGAAACTTGTTGACGCTTTTTGTCTTTTCGCTCAAACGCAACAACACCGTCAACCAAAGCAAATATAGTATGATCTTTTCCCATACCTACATTTTTGCCTGGATGAACTTTTGTTCCTCTTTGACGAATAATGATGTTACCGGCCACTACAGCCTCTCCACCAAATTTTTTTACACCAAGTCTTCTACCAGCCGAATCACGATTATTCTGTGTACTACCCTGACCTTTCTTATGTGCCATTACTTATCTCCTTAATTTATTACGCAGCTATTTTCGTGATTTTAACACGAGTATAGTCTCTTCTGAAACCACGTTTTACTTTAGAATCTTTACGACGACGCTTTTTGAAAATTACAACTTTCTTGTCACGTCCTTCTGCAATAACTTCAGCAGTTACAACTGCACCCTCTACAAAAGGAGTTCCGATCTTAAGCTCTCCGGCATTCACAGCCAGAACCTCTTTAATCTCTACCGTAGCACCAGTGTCAAGAGATAATTTATCCAATGATAAAACATCACCCTCTTGAACTTTATACTGCTTACCACCATTTTTAATAATTGCGTACATCTATGGTCCTTACATATTTTTAGCTTGTATTTCTACAAAAGTCCGGAATTATACCCATTCAAGCTTTAAGTCTTGATTAAACAAAAAGAAATACAACTTAAAAAGAGTAGTCTG
Organism: Sulfurimonas sp. NWX367; assembly: GCF_039667065.1. Lineage (NCBI taxonomy): Bacteria > Pseudomonadati > Campylobacterota > Epsilonproteobacteria > Campylobacterales > Sulfurimonadaceae > Sulfurimonas > Sulfurimonas sp. NWX367. The sequence goes on from NZ_JALCZM010000001.1 coordinate 843,071, forward strand.
TCACTAATGCCACGGCATCTATTTCTACCAAAGCATTCTTAGGCAGTGTTTTTACCGCTACTGTTGCGCGTGCCGGCTTATGTTCACCGAATGCTTTTTCATATATTGCATTAACTGTGGCAAACGAGTCCATATCTGCCAAAAAAATTGTTGTTTTTACCACATCCTGTAAAGAACTTCCCGCTTCTTCCAAAACTGCCTGAAGATTTTTTAAAACTGCAACTGTTTGTATTGATACATCTTCTTGAAGCAGCTCATCTGTGCCTGAAGCCGTTAAAGCGATCTGCCCTGATGTATAAACGATTCCGTTTGCCACGATTGCCTGTGAATAGGGTCCTATTGCCGAAGGTGCTTTATCTGTCTTTACTTGTTTCATAGTTTTCATCCTTTAGTATTTCATAATGTTCCTGGGCATTGTCCATAAATGCATTGAACATCTCTTCGTCTCTGTATCCTAAAGATGCATACAGTATTTTTCCTGTTTCATCCAAAAAATAGTGTCTTGGAACAGGAGATGTTTTCAAAAATTTCGGTATTGCATGTCTGTCTCTTGAGAGTAAAACAGTAACAAATTCTTTATTAACTCTCTCTTTAATCTTTGTATTTTGCAAAGTTGTCTTTTCAAATTTTTTGCACCACCCGCATGTGTCAGAAATGATTAACACATAGATAAGCTTATGCTCTTTTTTTGCATCTGACAATGCTTTCAAATAGTCATGACTCCACTGAAGCGGTGCACAAAAAAGAGTGACACTGAAAAAGAGCAGCACAAAAAGAGATTTCACTGCCTGTTCCACTCGCTGATAAGAGTTTTAAAAACGCTGTAGAGATCTTGCACCTCTTTTTGTGTTGTTCTCTCATTTATCGAGTGAATGGTGTCATTTTTTACACCAAACTCAACCACATCTATACCAAGAGGTGCAATGAATCTTGCATCGCTTGTTCCGCCTGCCGTAGAGTGTTTTGGCACTTTACATGTAACCATTTCTATAGCCGTGTCTATTTTTTTGACAAGTTTCGTATCCGTATCTGTTTTAAAAGGATAGGAACCTTGTGTCAGACGCAGTTCATAGTCCAATCCCTGTAAATGTCTGGCAACAAATTCTTCTACCTCTTTTTGTGTGGTTTTTGTATTGTTGCGCACATTAAACATCATTTTCAGCTCATTGGGTGTAACATTTGTCACCTGCATACCAGAACGAATATCGGTAATGACAAACTTTGAAGGTGCAAAAAACTCATCTCCCTCATCCAAATCAACACCTGCCATATCACCCAAAACTTTTGCTATTTGGTGTATGGGGTTTATCGCTTTTTCGGGATAAGCTGCATGCCCCTGTTTTCCTTTAAGAGTAAGGTACCCGTTAATAGAACCGCGGCGTCCCACTTTTATGGCATCGCCAAACTCTTTTTCGCATGTAGGCTCTGCAACCACACAGGCATCCGGAAGCATATTGTTCTTTTTCAAATATTCCAGTACTTTGACCGTACCGTTCGTTGCTTCACCCTCTTCATCCGAAGTTAAAAGCAAAGAGAGCGTGCCTTTAAAGTTTTTCGTATCTTTTACAGCCTGAATAAAAGCGGCGAGTCCGCTTTTCATATCCTGTGCGCCCCGTCCGTATATATAGCCCCCTTTTTCCACGGCTTCATACGGGTTTGTATCCCATCCTTTTCCTGCAGGAACAACATCAACATGCCCGGCAAAACAGAGATGCTCACCCTCGGAAAATCTTTTATAGATAAAAAGATTTTTAACATCTTCAATATCAATTCTTATCGCTTCAAAACCGGGAAGATAATCCTCAACAAAATTCAAAATACCGCCATCATCCGGTGTTTCACTTTTTGAGTTGATCAGATATTTAAAAAGTTGAATCACATCCATCATTTAATTCTTTGGGTTTTCATAAAACACATAGGGTGTTGAATAATTACTGATTTCAAAGTAGACTTTTTTCTCCCCTTTATCAACTACAAAATTTCTGTTAGTATCTATATAACCATACCCGTAGCGGTAGTTTCTCGGTGTATTTCCGTCTGTACTCGTCGCTGTGGTAAGTTTGTCAATTTTGATAAATCTCTGCACCAGTTTGCCGCCCATATAAATATCAAGCACACCGTTTGTTCCTGTCCAGTTTTGGATAGAGCGTCCTATTTTATTTTGTGCTTCTTGCGTACATCCGCTCAAAAAGAACACTGTGAGTGTAAAAAGCAGAATAATAATTTTATTTTTTTTCATAATTTTCTCCGAATTTCAGTTTCTTTACTGCCAACTCTTCATCTTCTTGCCGCATTAATGATTCACCGACCAAAAATGCGTCAACCCCTGCTTTGCTTAAATCTTCAAGCTGTCCATGCTCGTATATGCCACTCTCCGCCACAATAATTTTTCCGTTTGGTATTAAAGGAATCAATTCATAGCAAAGGTTCATATTCATCTCAAACGTCTGCAGATTTCTGTGATTTATTCCGATAATATCTGCTCCGGCATAAATAGCTTTTACCAAATCTTTTTTGTCATGCACCTCAACCAAAACTTCCAATCCCAAGTGTCTTGCATAGCCCAGCAAATCTTTGAGCTCTTTCTTGCTTAAAGCTGCTGCAATAAGCAAAATAAAATCAGCCCCAAAAACCAGAGCTTCAAGTACCTGATATTTTGAAATAATAAAATCTTTTCTTAAAAGAGGAACAGAAACATATCTGCGAATACCTGCAAGATAATCAAGAGAACCTTGAAAAAAGTGCGGTTCTGTTAAAACAGAAATAGCACTTGCCCCTCCCCGTTCATAGGCCTGAGCAATGGCGAGCGGATCAAAATCTTCACGAATGACACCCTTTGAAGGTGAGGCCTTTTTCACCTCAGCAATAATTCTGTACGGGTCTTCCTCTGTAGCTTTTAAAAACGGAATTACATCACGCGGCTGTCTGGCATTGAATGCAAGAGAACGGCCTAGCCAGTCCAGAGAAAATTCTTTCTCTCTTTGTATCAGATCTTCTTTTGTTTTTTTAATAATATCATCTAAAATCATTTTTTCTTCTTCCCCTTTTTGTGTTCTAAACTCTTTTTGTAACATGCCTCTATTTTCTTTACATGTAAGAGTACTTCAGGATTGTCTCCGCCTTCCATATTGACTACTCTCTTCATCACTTTTTTCGCTTCAACGCACTTTCCAAGTTTATAATAGCCCCATGCCAGGGAATCCAGATAAAATGCAGAATCCGGATTTGTTTTTAATACTTTTTTGATGTAGTACATACCTTTTTTGATATCCAGGTCATGATCAATCAGAATATAGCCCAAATAGTTTAGATAGAGTGGTTCATCTGTCTCTTTGGTAACTTTTGTCAACTTTTTTACGATAGACGCCAAAAGCTTTTTTGTCATTTTCTTGCTGTGTGCTTCATACTCATAAACAGCACTTTGTCCCAAATATTTTATATCCCCGCTTTTTTCATAAAGTTTCTGCGCCAAAGCACTTGCTTTTGCATAATTTTTCCCTGTCGTATAGAGTTCTAAAAGTACCGTATCATCTGCATGTGTCTCTTCCAAAAAGTCAATAAGTTTGACATAGTCTCTTTTATAGGCATATATACGGATTATTTTTTGTGCGACTGATTTGTCTTTTTTTAAATTGTAGAGTCTTTTATATACAGAGAGCAAACCTTCAATATTGTTTTCATTACTGTAAATTCCGATCAAACGGTTACAAATAAGCTGTGAGCATCCGTGCATGCGTGTATGTGTCTCAAGATAGGCAATCGCATCTTTTTTCCTGTGCAGATTAACATACAGAATAATTGCCATTTTATCAAGTATTTTTTCGTTATACTCTTTCATATACGCACTGTTAAGATACTTTAAAGCTACATCAAATTCCTGGTTTTTGATATACACATCACTGGCTAAAAGGTAATCCTCTGCTTTTTGTGTTTTTTTTGCAAGTGCTATTGAGAGTTTTTTTGCATAATCGAGTTTTCCCATTTCCGTCAAAGCAATGATTTTTAGACGGATAAGCGCTGGATCAGAGAAAGTACCCTCTGTTATTTCATCAACTTTTTCAATCACTTTTTCATTCTTTTTTGCCAAAAGATAGTTATGCAAAGAGCGATACAGATACTCTTTTTTGGATGCTTTGTCATAAAGTTCTTCAAAACGCTTTGCCGCCACATCATAATGTTTTGTAAGTTCAGCATTTAACGCAAGCATGATATAGAGATCTTCGCCCTCAAAAGCTTTTTCATTTGGACTTATCGGTCTGGGATGCGTTGAGCATGAAACAAAAAACAGCGACACTGTTACTAAAAGGAGAATTCTAATCATCTATTATTCCTGGACACTCAAGTTTTAGCTCATCAACTCTGGTTTTGTAATAATCCCAAAAAGGAAATGTTTTACACTGATTTGGACGGGCACTGTATATTTTACACCCATTTGTTTTTCTGTCATAAAAAACACATTCATAGGAGTCATTAATTTTATTTTCTTTGATAGAGTATTTATACCCTTTCTTAAAGAGATATTTTAACGCAAATTCATTAACATCCATTGCTAAAACTTCTGCAATTGCAAATATTTCATTTTTAGTGACATATATATAACCACTCTCCCCTGTACAGCATCTGCCTTCGCATGCAGCACATGCACTGGCATCAAAAGCATAGGGATAATTTTCTTTTTTTATTATATTTGACATTTTATACTCTGTGTATTGGCTTTTTTATAAATGTTTTGTACTTTTTGTGAAGGATTGTCTCCCTCAAAACTTATCAATGGAGGCCAGACCTTCATCATTGCCTTTGAACCGTTTCTTGCATGTATCATTACAAGTGATGCACTCCTGTCAATTTTGGGGTGGACAAACTGCACATCCACTATCTTCATTTTGACTCTCTCAAGTTCAACGCAGACATTTCCAAACTGAGTCGCATCATAACAAAATATAAAATGTGAATGTGGCCGCAACAAACGCGATACCTTTTTAAAAAACTTCTCTAAGGGGAGGTGTACATTATAGCGTGCATTAAATAATATCTCATTTTGGCTTTTTTGTACACCAGCCGGATAGAACGGCGGGTTCGAAATAATATAGTCATATTTCTGTATTTCTTGCATATCCAAAAAATCACACTCATGCAGTCTATACGCTATTTTGTTCACTCGGGCATTCGTTTTTGAAAAATGCCTGAAAACTTCCTGCTTTTCCACTGCTTCAAGTTCTATTTTTTCATTGTCTCTTGCAACAAGCAGTCCTACCACTCCGCAACCTGCACCTACATCCAAAACTTTCCCTTTGGGATGAAAAGAGTTGATAAAATCGTACAAAAAAAGAGAGTCGCTGTTATAGCAGTAACCAGAATCCGGTTGGTAAAGAAGCATGAATTAAAGTCCCTTGGGTTATAATATTGCAATTATATCATAAGGGCAGATTAATATGATTATTATTCCGGCAAGATTGGCATCCACACGGTTTCCGCAAAAGGTTTTAGCAGACATAGGAGGCTTGCCTATGGTGGTAAGAACGGCACAAAGAGTATCACATTTGGATGATGTAGTTGTCGCGTGCGATGATGAACGTATCATTACTACATGTAAAAAGCATGGAATCAAAGCTATGCTGACATCCACAACACATAAAAGCGGTACGGACAGAATTCATGAATGTGCCACTATTTTAAATTTATCGGATGAAGAACTTATTATCAATGTACAGGCAGATGAACCTTTTATAGAGCCTGATGTTGTTGAGTCCCTTATACAAAAACTCAAAGAACTGCAAAAAGAAAAAAAAGATTTTATTATGGGAAGCTGCTACAACGCTGTTAATGCACAAGCGGCAGAGGATTCCAATCTCGTCAAAGTTGTGCTCGATGCAAACAGCAATGCCGTCTATTTTTCCCGTGCTAAAATACCATTCAATCAAAGCGGAGAAGCTGTCTATTTCGGACATATCGGTATTTACGGTTTTTCTAAAAAAAGCTTAAAAGAGTTTTGTTCACTCCCTGATGCCCCTGTTGAAGACATAGAAAAACTAGAGCAGCTTCGTGCAATATACCATGGAAAAAATATAGCTATGGTCAAAGTGGCGAGTACGGGTTTTGGTATAGATACAAAAGATGATTTACAAAAGGCGGTTGAGATTTTTTTATAAAAATTAGTTTACATGTAAGGAAGAAGTCCCTTAAAAGGGACTTTTAAAGAAAAAGTTTAAAACTTAGATATTGTCACGGATGCCTAAATCTTCGATGAGTTTCATATAGGCGTCTTTGTCTTTTCTTTTGAAGTATTTCATCAAACGACGACGCTGACCAACTAATTTCAGTAATCCCAAACGAGATGCGTGATCTTTTTTGAAAACTTTTAAGTGTTCTGTTAACTCTTTAATTCTTTCAGTTAAAAGTGCAATTTGGACTTCACTTGAACCAGTGTCATTTTCACTGCGACCGTATTTCGCAACTATTTCTTGTTTTTTAGCCGAATCTAAAGCCATAATAGCCTCCTGATAGGTATAATAATCTAACTCAAATGCACAATGCAGAAGAATTGAAGCGTGATTATAGCAAAACTTTTCTTTAAATTTTATTTTTGTTTATTTCAGCAGTAATTTTGGATATAATATCATTTTAAAAGTTTAAATAATGAAAGTAAATACATGCTTATAACCCGTGCCAGCGAATATGCCATCTTATCACTTATACTGCTTTGCAAAGCAGAAGCGCCAATGGACAGTGATACTCTTTCCAAAGAGCTTTCTATCTCCAAAAGTTTTTTGGCAAAAATTCTTCAGTCTATGGCAAAAGCGCAGATTTTAAACTCATACAAAGGTGTCAATGGTGGTTTTGCACTCAACAAAGATCCCAAAGATATCAATATGCTTAGTGTCGCGTCCTGCGTAGAAGGCAAAGCACCTACTGTTTTTGAGTGTGCTCCCTCTTTGGAAGACTGTCCTTCCGAAAAAGCCAGTACATGTACAATATGGCCTTTTTTACACAAACTCCAGGGGAAAATAGATTTGTTTTTGGCAAACTTGACTTTGGCAGACTTACTCGACGACTAAATTTGGTGAGACACTGACACTTGGCAAGAAAATTGACAACAAAACAAAAAATCGGAACCTCCCTTAACTTTTTACTAGGCAAACGTGATCTTGGTGTTGTCTTTTTTGTAATGGCAATACTCGCCATTATCATTGTTCCTCTGCCTTCTTCGATATTGGATGTTTTGCTGACAATTTCAATTGCCTTGTCTGTTTTAATCTTGCTTATTTCATTATATGTACCAAAACCGACAGACTTGACTACCTTCCCGACACTTATACTGATTCTCACCCTTTTTAGGCTTTCACTCAACATTGCGACAACCAGAATGATTTTAAGTCACGGTTATGAGGGGCCGGAACAGGTAAGTGATGTTATTACAAGTTTTGGTGATTTTGTTGTCGGGGGAAACTATGTTATCGGAATTATCGTTTTTTCCATTTTGGTTCTTATAAACTTTATGGTTATCACAAAAGGTTCCACAAGGGTTGCAGAAGTTGCAGCACGTTTTGTACTTGACTCTATGCCCGGAAAGCAGATGGCGGTTGATGCGGATTTAAATGCAGGACTCATTGATGATGCCGAAGCAAAACAACGCCGTGCAGAAATTCTTCAGGATGCCAATTTTTACGGGGCGATGGACGGTTCTTCAAAATTTGTCAAAGGCGATGCTGTTGCAGGTATTATTATTACTCTTATAAATATCATCGGCGGTTTTCTCATCGGTGTTTTTCAGTACGATATGAGCGTTGCAGACAGTGCTTCTACCTTCACACTCCTTACAATCGGGGATGGTCTTGTCAGCCAGATTCCGGCACTCATTACCTCAACTGCAACCGGTATTATCATTACCCGTTCCTCAAGTGACGGTGACAATTTTGCCGAAGGCACTATTTCACAGATGATCGGAAATGCAAAGATTATGATGATAGTCGGCTTTATCATGCTCCTGTTTGCTCTTGTTCCTGGCCTGCCTACTGCTTCTATGGGATTTGTCGGAATGATATTCGCCCTGCTTGGGTGGTCTATCTACAAATATGAAAAAGGGGAACTTTCCATTTTGGATGTTGAGAATCTCCTTGGTGTCAAGACAAAAGAAGAGACAGAAAAAGAGAAAGAGAGAATCAAACCGAAAAAAACGAACGAAGAAATTGCAAAAGAAGAGGAAAATGCGCTTGATGACATACTCAAAGTAGAAATGCTTGAACTGACTTTGGGATATCAACTTATAAAACTGGCCGACAGTTCCCAGGGTGGTGATTTGCTTGAACGTATCCGTTCCATGCGAAGAAAAATAGCAAATGACTATGGATTTTTAATGCCGCAGGTCAGAATACGTGACAACTTACATCTCAAACCTAACCAATATCAGGTACTGCTTAAAGGCATTGCCATTGGTGAGGGTGAGATCATGCCTGATAAATTTCTTGCGATGGACAGCGGTATGGCTACAGGAGAGATTCAGGGAGAACCGACAAAAGAACCTGCTTTTGGACTCGACGCCCTGTGGATAGCACCGGAACAAAAAGAAGATGCCATTATCAACGGATACACCGTTGTTGATCCTGCTACAGTCATCTCCACACATATGAGCGAACTCATCAAACGCAATGCCGAAGAGCTTTTAACCCGTCAAGAAGTACAGTCACTTATTGATAAAATAAAAGATGATTATCCTGTAATCATTGATGACGTTTTAAAAGTGGCTTCTATCGGTCTTATTCAAAGAGTTCTCAAAGCACTGTTGCATGAAAAAATTCCGCTCAAAGATATGCTTACTATTTTAGAGACAATTGCAGATATTGCCGAATACACAAAAAATGTTGACCTTATAACAGAACAGGTAAGAGCCAGACTTTCTCGCGTCATTACCCAAATGTATGCAGGGGATGACGGGGTGATACGCCTTTTGACATTTGATACACAGACTGAGCAGTTGTTACTGCAAAAATCACAAGAACAAGACGGTGTGAGAAACCTCATGCTCAATGTAGGAGAAATAAATGCCCTGATTCAGGCAACAAGCACAAAGGCTGCAGACTTACTGCAAAAAGGGATTTCCCCTGTTATTATTATCGTCGATCCACAAATCCGTCGCAGTGTTGCAGAAATATTTGAGAGATTTTCTCTTGATGTTGTAACACTCTCTCATGCAGAAATTGATTCAAGTGCTACATTTGAAGTGATGGGCTCTATTTCAATTCAAACACAAGAAACAAATAACTAAAAGGGTACAAATGAAAAACAGAACTATTCATCATCTTTCACACATTGATTTGGATGGCTACAGCTGCCAGCTGGTCATGCAGTACACACCGTACAAAAGATTTAACTACAACTCCAATTACGGAGCAGAAGTGAAACAAAAGCTCGACCTTATGCTGGAAAACATCAGAAAAGCAAAAGAAAAAGCTTACATACTTATCACGGATCTGAATCTTACAGCGGATGAATCCCGTTGGCTCAGCCATGAAGTAAAAAAAATGAATGACGGTGCATTTGATGTCAAATTACAACTTCTTGATCACCATGGAAGCGGGGAAGAGAGTGCAAAAAAACATGAATGGTACTATCTTGATACCAGCCGCTGCGCTACAAAAATCACCTATGACTATGCAAAAGAACACTTTGAGCTCAACGAACCTGCATGGATGGAGAAGTATGTTGATGTTGTTAATGCAGTAGATTTATGGAAACAGGAAGAACATGACAATTTTGAATACGGGAAAGTCTGTATGCGTCTTGTGACAGAAACAAAAGAGCTCAACCGAATTATGTTTCCTGATGAAGATTCAAACTACAAACTCACACTGTTGCATGAAGCGGCAAAATTCATTCATGAACCTGATGCTCCTATTTTACTTGATGAAAAAATCCACTCTTTAAAAAAGAATTTTTTCAGACGCGACAAAGATGATACACTCGACAATCTTGCCACACGGTATGTCGTTGAACTTATGGGCAAAGCCAGAAGTGAAAAAACAATCTATTACAAGGGATACAGAGGCTACCTGAGTTATGGAATAGGAAACACCTCCATAGTCGGCAACGGATTTTTAACAGCCTACCCTGAATATGATTTCATTGTGGATGTCAGCTATCGGGGAACAATGAGTCTGCGTGCAAGCGACAAGGTAAGTGTTGCACAGATATCCAAAGAGTGGGCAAACGGCGGAGGGCACCCAAATGCTGCCGGAGGAAGAATTATGGGATTCAAAGAGCAGTTCCGTTATGACAAAGTCAAACAGCAGATTGAAAAAGTCATCAACGACAAAGAAGCTGTTGCCGGGGATTTGGAATATAAAAAAGAGGACTAAGCCTCAAGGCTGCTTTATCTTTTTTGAGAGTTTATAAAATAGCGTTCCACTCCATTGGCAAGCCCCTGTGCCATTGTTTTTTGGTAACTTCTGCTTACAAGCCGTCTGGCTTCTGTCGGATGTGTTATAAATCCGACTTCTACCAGAACAGAAGGCATTTGTGCCCCTACAAGCACCCAAAACGGTCCTTCTCTGACCCCTGCATCTTTCACATTCTTATATCTGCTTTTGAGTGTTGCTAACGCCCCTCTTTGCAGATCAATTGCCAGCTTGTTCGATGCAACAATATTGTGTGAATTTATGGTGTTTAAAAAGCTTTGCTTTCCGTAATAATCCATCTCATCCAAATCTGCCGAATTTTCCATTTCTGCCACTTTTTTTGCCCTGCTTGAACGGGATGTTGAAAGAAAATAGCATTCCAGTCCACAAACTTTTTTGGCATCTTTGCGTCCAACTGCATTGGCATGGATACTGATAAAAATATCTGCATTTTTTCTGTTTGCATATTTTGTTCTGTTTCTTAATTTTATAAAGCGATCACTGTCGCGTGTCATGTACACTGTAAAACCTCTTGCACGAAGTATACGCTTTAACTCTCTTGCTATACTTAAGACCACAATTTTTTCTCTGTATTTTCTGTATCCTATGGCTCCCGGGTCTTTTCCGCCATGCCCTGCATCTATGACTATGATTTTATTTCTGTCGAGTCTTTTGGGTGACTTTTTCTTGTATTTGTTAAATACTGCAACACTCTTTGTTTTTACTGACTTGTTGATAATTTTTATAGAAAGCTCTTTGCCTTTTTTGAAAAAACGGATTTTTAAAGGAGTTTTGTTTTGAATAACCAACCGCAATGTATTTGGATTGTACTGTGCCAGTTTAATTTTATCAACCCCCACTTGTTTGAGAGTATTTGACTTCTTCAACATGGAAGCATGTATATCAAAAACATATTTATAGATGCTCTTTTTTTTATCATTGAGCGTAAAATAGTTCACCTGTTTCTTTTGAAGATTTTTATCAAACTGTAATACCAGTCTTTTATTATAAAAGCGAACTGATTTTAATTTATGTGAAGATGTGACTTTAATGTTTTTTTTTGCTTTGTAATTTTTTCTGGACGCAGGGGAGAGGTGTTTATACTCCTGTTCATATCTTTTTACATCAATATGTAATTTATGTCCACTGGAGATTATCCCTTTTAGAGCGGAGTGTTTAAGTTTTTTATCTCCGTTCAACAATGCTCTTAAATACAGATTTTTATAATCATTATATGCACGAAACTGATTGCTTTTACTCGAAGATTTTAAAAAAGAATCTGCCCTTTTTAAAATCTCCTGATCATTGACAGCATGTAAAACAGTAATAAAAAAAAGTATGAGAGCAAAAACTTTTACCATACAGTATTATTCACCATGCATAAGCTTGTCAATAAGTTCTTTTACTGTAATAATTTCATTTAGTTTATAGCCATTGGTTCCAGAGAAAAAGAGTCCTGTTTCCAGGTTGCCCTCATAAGCATCACTTAATCTGTCTGCAATACAAAAACCGACAATTTTAGCCTCTTCTCCCCGGTTACACGGTGCAACACAGTTTGAAATACACTTAATTGCAGGACCTTCTCTTTTTTCTACCATATGAGTGAGATTTGTCACAACTCCCTGTGCAGGGTATCCCACAGGAGAACTCATCAGTTTAATATCACCCTCTTTTGCATCAAGAAGGACTTTTTTAAAGTTTGCATGCGCATCACACTCATAAGTACCGATAAAACGTGTTCCCATTTGAACACCGCTCGCACCGAGTTCCATCATGGCTTCTATATCGTTTTTGTCCCAAACACCACCTGCAGCAATTACCGGCATGCCGCCCCATTGTTCTGCTTCTTCTACAACAGGTTTTACAAGGTTTTCCAACTGATATTCAGGCATTGAACACTGTTCGTATGTAAAGCCCTGATGCCCACCGCTTTTGGGACCTTCAAGAATAACTGCGTCAGGAAGACGGTTATAGCGCTTCTGCCATCTTTTACAAATAATTTTCAAAGCTTTTGCAGAGGATACAATAGGTACAAGCGCTACATCAGGATAGCCTTCTGTGAACTCCGGCATATTTGTCGGCAGCCCTGCACCTGTTATTACAATATTGATACCGGCTTCGCAGGCATCGCGAACAACACGTCCGTAGTCATTGATAGCATACAAAACATTTGCGGCCAAAGGCTTGTCGCCACAGATTTTTCTGGCATTTTTTATTATTTCGGTAAAGCCCTCTTTTGAGTAAAAGTTTGCTTCGCTCAAAGGCCTGTCTGCTACCAGTTTTTTTGCAAACTCTTTATCTTTGTAGTAACCTGTTCCAACAGAACTGATAACTCCAAGTCCGCCTTCTTTTGAAACAGTACCAGCTAACTGATCCCAACTGATCCCAACGCCCATACCACCTTGTACTATTGGTTTTTCAATCTCATATTTACCAATTTTTAAAGACTTGAAACTCATTTTATTTAACCTTTAACTTTGCAAATTTTCTTTTTCCAACCTGTAACAGGTACTCTCCTGATGACAATTCCAACTTTTCATCAGATACTTTTTTCTGGTCTATTTTAACACCACCCTGCTTGATATCTCTTCTGGCCTGGGATGTTGAGGGTTCCATCTTGCAGTCAACCAAAGCTTTTGCAATCCAAATCGGTCCCTCACAGCTAAACTCTGCAATATCACTTGGAATTTGGCTTTTTGAATGGACCTTGTCAAACTCTTCTTTTGCATTTTGTGCTGCTTCTTTATCATGAAAACGTGCTGTGATTTCCAATGCCAAGTCTTCTTTTACTTTTTTCGGATGTAATTTTCCTTCTTTTACTGCTCTCTCAAGTGCTGCAATCTCATCAAGACTTTTATCGCTCAAAAGCTCAAAATATCTCCACATCAGCTCATCGGATATACTTAAAACTTTACCAAACATATCATTTGGTTCATCTGAAACACCAATATAATTTCCCAGAGACTTACTCATTTTCTGGACACCGTCAAGACCTTCGAGAATAGGCATCATTAAAACAGCCTGCTGCTTCTTAATATTATATACTTTTTGCAGCTGTCTTCCCATTAAAAGATTAAATTTTTGATCTGTTCCGCCTATTTCTATATCAGATTTCAAGTGTACACTGTCATAACCCTGCAACAACGGATACATAAACTCACTTGTGGCAATTGCGACATTTGTTTTAAATCTTTTTGAAAAATCATCACGCTCCAGCATACGTGCCACTGTTAAATTTGAGGCAAGCGCTATTAAATCAGCTGCACTCATTTTTCCCAGCCAGTCATCATTGTAGACTATGTCTGTTTTACTCTCATCTAAAATTTTAAAAGCCTGTGTCGTATAACTCTCAATATTTTTGATTATATCTTCTTTTGACAATACTTTTCGTGTGGCATTTTTCCCTGTCGGATCACCAATTGTTGCCGTAAAACTTCCTATAAGAAACTGTACTCTTGCACCATATTTCTGAAAGGTTGCAAGTTTTTGTAAAAGAACAGTATGTCCAAGATGCAAATCCGGTGCAGTCGGGTCAAAACCGGCTTTTACCGTATATGTCTTTCCCTCTTGAAAATAAGCTTTTAAAAGTTTTTCTATTCTTTCGTTGTCAATAATCTCTGCACAACCTCTGTTTATCTCTCTTAAAGCTTCATCTATCATTTTTTCTCTCTATATTTATTTAATTTTTATAAGCATCATCAGTTCTCACCAAATTGACAACTTTTATTTTAGACTCTATTTTAGCACGAAGTGAATTAATATCAGCTTCTTTTGCCTCAAAAACAAGCTCACAGTACTTAATATAATCAGCACTCTCTTTGCCCAGCTCAATTGCATTGATATCCACATCCAATTTAACCAGGAAACTTAAAAACTCAGCCAAAGCACCTTTTTCATTATGCAAAGAGGCAATCAGTTTGTATCGGTAAATTTTTTCCTGCTTCCAGCGGACAAAGACCATCGGATCATGTGCATCGAGCATTTTTGTAGCATTATTGCACAGTTTGTGATGGACATGCACCTTTGTTTTATCCAAAAATCCCATAATTTCATCCCCGTGTTTAGGATGACAGCAGTAATCAAACACTATATCGGTAATGTTTGTTGTAGAGAATATCTCAATACCTGCAATTTCATACCCTTTGAGTTTGAATCTGTGTCGGGAAATAAACTTTTTAAATCTGTTGTTTTTACTGATTTCTACTATATATTTATGAATAACATTCTTAAAATGTTCTATGTCGTTAGGAATAGAGGTCACACTGTCACACTGATGTTTCAAAAACCATTCCTGCACTCTCGCGAAATTCAGCTTCATTGCAGTTGCAACAATACTCACAGCCACTTTTGCATTAAGATCACGTATTCTTGCATTGCAGTTTAGTTTCATATTTGTTTTGGCTTTTGATGTTTTGACCGCATCAATCCAGGAACATCTTGTAACAATTTCATCTCCGGTAATAATTTTTACTATATCACCATTATTGAGTTCGCTCATTAAAGAGGCTTTTGTTTTGTTGATTAAAGCGCTCACAGCTTTGTTTCCGACTTCTGAGTGTACAGCGTAAGCAAAATCAAGTGCCACTGCTCCGCGGGGAAGGGTAAAAGCATCACCGGACGGAGAAAAAACCGAAATGTCTTCAGAATACAAATCATTTTTAATGAGTGCATAAAAATCCTCTACAGACTCATTTTGGTACTGCAGACTGTCTAACCAGTCCAGCTTGATATTGTTGCCGCCGCTTTTATATTTCCAGTGTGCGGCAACTCCGAGTTCAGCAGTTTTATGCATATCATAGGTTCGAATCTGTACTTCAAAAATTGCAGCATCATGAAAAACAGTTGTGTGAATGGTCTGGTATCCATTGTCTTTTGCAACAGCAATATAATCTTTAAAACGTGAGGCAAGCGGACGAAAATTAAGATGAATAAGCCCCAAAATCGTATAACACTTTACAGGGTCTTTTGTAAGAATCCGAACAGCCAAAAGATCCAGCACCTCATCAATACTCACACCTTTTCTCTGCATCTTCAGATAAATAGAATATTTATGTTTTATTCTGGACAAAATCTCAAAATCATCTTCACAAAAGCCATTTTTCACAAGAATCTTCATTATTGATTCTTTGATTGCATCAAGTTTCATCTCAATTGCATGATAGTTTGTCTGAAGATAATTTTCTATTTCCTGCTTTTCCTTGGGAAACAAATAGCCGAAACTTAAGTCTTCAAGTATATTTTTTAAAAATGAAATCCCCAATCTGTGTGCAATAGGGGCATACACAACCAATGTCTCTTCGGCAATTCGTTTTTGCTTGTGAGCGGGCAAGGCATCAAGGGTGAGCATATTGTGCAGTCTGTCACACAGTTTGACAACAAGCACCCGTACATCATGAATACTGGCAATAAGCATTTTTCTAAAAGAGAGTGCCGATACAACAAGCTTTTCATCAGAATTGGAGGGAATGAGTTCATGATCTCTAATCGTATCTATTTTTGTAAGTCCCTCCACCAAATGGGCAACATCCTTACCAAACAAATCTTCTATCTGTTCAATAGTAACAGGAGTGTCTTCAACTACATCATGCAATAAGGCAGCAATAGCCATCGACTCATCATTTGTTATAGAAACAACAATGGAGGCTACTAAAATGGGATGGATTATGTAAGCTTCACCACTTTTTCTATACTGCCCTTCGTGTGCTTTTATAGAAAAGTCTAATGCTTTTTCAAGTGGTTCACTTTGGGGTATTTGAGAAAAAAGATAAGCTATTGCAGATTCAACATCATTGATGTGTTTTACCTGTTCTATATCCATTTGACTCAAAGGCAAAAACTTATTTCTCTTTGTCGCTAAAGCCTTTGACTCTAATAAGTCCTTCAGCTATTTCCATAAGCGCCAAATCAGTTGACTTGATACTGCTTGTATTGACATTTAATTTGCTTGGAGCACCGTTTTCCAGTTCATCACATCTTTTTGCAACTGCAATTGCCAGTTGATATCTATCCATACTTGGATTTTCATCTAAAACTTTCGCTGTTAATTCTTCAACTTTCATTCTCTGTTTTTCCTTTAGTTTATTTTACTATTGAGCAGTTGCTCATATTGCCATTTAAAATATCCAATAAGTTACCTTGCTTGGACATATCGCAGACAATAATAGGCAGACTGTTGTCTTTTGCCAGTGCTATTGAGGTATCATCCATAACTTTTATATGATCCTGCAATGCCTGGTCATAGGTCAGTTCGGGTAATTTCACCGCATCCGGGTATTTGGCAGGGTCCTTGTCATAGACACCGTCAACTTTTGTGGCCTTGATAATAACTTCTGCACCGATTTCAACAGCTCTAAGTGTTGCTGCCGTATCTGTAGTAAAAAACGGATTTCCCGTCCCTGCTGCAAAAATAACAACACGTCCTTTTTCAAGATGGCGTGTCGCTTTACGATTAATATACGGTTCAGCAATCTGTTCCATTTTTATAGCGGTTTGCATACGTACCTGCATTCCGGCATGCTCACAGGCCTCCTGCATTGCTACACCGTTTATCACAGTTGCAAGCATTCCCATATAATCTCCGGATGTACGCTTAATAATTCCGTCTTGGGCAGCAGTCACACCACGAATGATATTCCCGCCTCCAATGACTATACCGACTTCTATACCTGCATCAACAAGAGTTTTAATCTCCTGGGCAATATACTTTAAAATCTTTGTATCGATTCCATGACCTGCTTCTCCAGCAAGAGCTTCACCCGAAAATTTAACTAAAACACGTTTGTTTGCCATGCATATACCTTTTTATAAAATCCGTGAATTATACTTAAAATTGGCTTTTGTTTTGCTTTGAACTATTCAATCTCTATCAATTGCAGCCTTTCTCGCTTTTTCCATTAATGCATCCGGATTTGCAGCCCCATCCGGATACACAGATGTACCTATGGAAACCTTAAAATCTATAGTATATTTTGTATTGAGTTCGGGAGCCTGTGCAAATGATTCTTCTACTCTTTGACATACTCTCCTGTAATTTTCTTCTTGTAAATATTCATTAAAAACAATGATAAAAGAGTCATCACTGATATGGCCGATTATATCCTCACTCCGTGTACTTTGCAGCAGTCTGTTACTTGCTTCAAGCATAAATTCCTCTGCCAGCACTTTGGAATGCAGCTGAACTTCATGAAAATTTTTTATTTTTATTACCATAACCAAAAAAGATTTATTATGTCGCAAAGCTCTTTGTATCTGTTCAGAAATTACTATTTTAACATTTTCTTTATTTGGGAGAGAGGTGACAGGATGATAGTAGGCATTTTTTATGAGTCTGTTTTCATCTTCCAAGCGTTTTTTTATCTTTTTTCTGTATTTGATATTAAAAAACAGACTTGCAAGCAAAAGTATACTGCCTGTAAAAAGAGTGTATTGATACAGTTCACATTCCTGCATAATTATGACCGCCATTTTTGAAGTTTTTGGACTGTTTAACTTAACGGGATTTGAAAGGACCCGTAAATAATTATAACATAACTTCTATTGTTGCAAATGCACCTCTTTTTCTTTATAGGCAACCCCTTCATAAACGACCTTGTGATGTGCAATCGCTCCGCTTGATTGTTCCTCTTCAAGTATCAGACCCTCCGGTACCTCTTCTGAGTGAAGCTGTATTGCCGTTTGTTTGAAATTAGGTTCCCCTGACTTTGGACAAAAACTTTCATTAGTCAACGTATTGACAAGCTGTTCATTAAAATGGAACGGGACAAATACCGTGCCTTCGCGTACACTTGATGTCACCCGTACAATAACATCATCAATGCGCCCCCTTGGAGATGAAAGACTCATTCTGTCACCGCTTTTTACTTTGAGTTTGACCGCATCTTTTGGATTTATGTCCACCCAGGCTTCAGGAGCCAAATTGTCAAGAATTGCTATATCTCTTGTTTTTGTTCGTGTATGCCACTGCTCAACTGTCCTTCCAGTGTTTAAAATAACGGGAAACTCAGGGCTTACAGGCTCTGCCATCGGATGCCATTGCACACATACAAGTTTTGCTTTTTTATCGGATGTTCTAAAAGGAATATCTTTGGTGTAGAGTCTTTTACTCCCTTTTGGGAACTGTTCGTTACATGGCCATTGAATCCCGCCCAACTCTTCTATAAGCTCATAACTCATACCGCTGTAGTCACACAACTGTCCTTTTGAGACTTTTTTCCACTCCTCAAAAGCATCACGAGGCTGGCTCCAGTTTGGAAAAAGCATTTCATTCACACCTTCAAAATATTTTGAAAATTCAAGAATGATATCAAAATCGCTTTTTGCCTCACCTATCGGTTCTACTGCTTTGTTCGCCTTGTTGCAGCGACGTTCAGAATTCGTATAAACGCCCTCTTTCTCACCCCAGGTCGCAGCAGCGAAAACAACATCTGCTATTTGTGCCGTATCGCCTAAAAAAGCATCCTGCACGACCAGCAAATCAAGTTTTTTCAGTGTTTTTCGCAGTTTGTCCTGATTGACAAAACTAACCAGCGGATTTGTCGCCGTTATCCAAAGTGCTTTTATTTCACCTCTGTCTATGGCATCAATAATTTCGGCATATTTATAGCCACGTTCACGCGGAATAATTTCCTGAGGAACATTGACAATTTCCGCATATTCTTTTAAAGCCTTTTCATCCCCAAAGTTTCTGTATCCCGGAAGAGATGAAGTGAACCCTGTCTCACGTGTTCCCATCGCATTACACTGCCCTGTTATACTAAAAGGCCCCGTTCCCTCTCGACCGATATGCCCTGTCAAAAGATGCAGATTAATGATGGCACTGACAGTATCTGTTCCCATAAAAGACTGGTTCACACCCATTGTCCAACCGGTGATAACACTTTTACTTGAGACAAATTCACGTGCGAGTTCATACAGGGTTTTGACATCAATGCCTGTAATGTTTGCCACCTCCTGGGGCGGATAATCCTGCAAATGCTTTTTCAGCTCTTTGTATCCGTTTGTATTTGCTTTTATATAACCTTCATCTTCCCATCCCTGCTCCATCACAATGTAAGCCAGACCGTTGTAAAGCGCCAGATCTGTACGCGGTTTTACAGGCACATACACATCTGCCATTTGGGATGTTTTCGAGGCCCTGGGGTCTATAACGATGACTTTCTTTTTTGGGTTTTTGTTTACATGTAAGGTAAGTATCGGATGATTGTCCGCAATATTGGCTCCCACCAAAAAAATAGTATCGGCAAGTGCAAAATCTTCATATGAGCTTGTCGGACCGTCACTGCCAAGAGACTGTTTGTAACCCATAACAGCAGATGCCATACACAAGGTTGTATTGCCGTCATAATTATTTGTGCGAAGACCAAGCTGGACAAATTTACCCAAAGTGTAAAATTCTTCTGTCAAAAACTGCCCTGTGCCAATGACAGCAACGGCTTTGTTTCCGTGTTCTTTTTGAATTCTCTTAAATTCACTGCTTACTTTCGTGAAGGCTTCATCCCAAGTTGCAGGTTTTAGCTCACCGTTTTGTTTTATCAACGGGGTTTGAATTCTATGGGGAGAGTTAAGCATTTGATGTTCACTCAAACCTTTTGGACAGAGTGTTCCCTGATTGACAAAATGTTTTGGATTGCCTTTTGTGTAAACAGCTTTACCGTCTTTGACACCGATGTAAAGTCCACAGCCGACCCCGCAGTATCCACAGGTTGAAAAGACCCATTTATCGGGTTTTTTTGCATCAGCTATCATGCCGAATGTTTCATCATGCGAGAGTTTGTATTTCTCTTCTTTTATATCAAACCCTAAAAAATCTTTTAATTTACTTATCATCGTTGTTTCCCTACAAAAAATCCACCTGCCATTCCAAGAGGAACAACCGTGGTATAAAATAAAAATCTATCACTTATTTCACTCACAAAGGCAATAATGATTGCCAAAAAAAGCATCACAGAAGCCGTTACATGTAACGAAGCGCTTACAAAGACCAAAGTAAACAGCGGCAGTACCACACCACCGAGTATCAACGTGGCGAAACGAATCATTTTGAGCTTATGAAAATTTTCATTTAAAAGTCTTTTTGTCCGTTGCAGTTGGTATGCATTCTCTTTGGCATCAAGTGTTCTTATATCTTCATAAGAGAAAAAAAGCTGCGCCAAAGCACCGAGCATACCCAAGGTCGTCAAAGGAATAATCGCTTCATGCACGCTTGATACGGAGCTGATAAATGCAACGAAAAAGATTCCGATATATGCCACACCGAAGAACTTGAAGTTCGTTGTAATCCTGTTCCAGGAAGGACGGGCACGAATACGGTAAATCATACTTTGTGCATAAATTCCATAGATTCCCACAGCTAAAGTCAGTGCTTCAAGCAATAAACGCAATATATAGGAGATATCGAAAAAGTATACTGCCACCACAGCACTCATAAGCCCCGTAAAAACACCCAAAGCCAAAGCCTCGCGGGAGAGCCACGAGGTTTTTATATTTTTCATGGCTGTCATCGCCAAAAACGGACGTCCGAGGTGCAAGGCTGAGAGAGGCAGCCCGATTGCCGCGGGAAGCATCACAAGCAGTGCCATAATCCAGTTGGTACTCTCAAATCCGAACAGACTCATAAAGTCTCCTAAAAAGAGCGCCAAAAACCCACCGAGTGAAATTTGCGTCAAAACTGTCATAAAAACAAGAGGCAGTTCTTTATGTGCAGGTTTTAAGATGTGTTCATCCATCTCTTTCATATCATCCGGCAGATTCTCGGGAAGCGTGTAGCGCGTTGTAGAATTTGTTATGCGTGCATCCGGCAAAAACGGCATGTTTGCCTGTTCGTCTATGTCACGTTCCAGCCACTCTTTGACATTGACAACCTCAATCTCAATAGCTCCTGCAGGACAGGCCTGCACACAGGCAGGAGACTCTCCGACATCAAGCCGTTCATGACACATATGACATTTTGTAACAATATTTCTCTCTTCATGAAAAACAGGAACACCGTACGGGCAGTTCCATGTGCAGTACTGACAGCCGATACAGGTATCGTCATCATGCACGACTATGCCTGTTTCGGCTATCTTTATATACGATTCCGTCGGACAGCCTGTGAGACATTCAGGATCTATACAGTGATTGCAGCTCATAGAATTGAGCATCTGGGTAAAAGCCGGAAAATCTCCGCCTTCCATCTCCCCGACACGACGCCATTTTATATCGGCAGGATTGTTGTTTTGTTCGTTACAGGCAACTTCACAGCACCGACACCCGACACAGGCAACAGCATCAAAATGAAAACGGTACTGTTCCCCCTCTTTTAACGGCGGTATATCTATAGAGTAATTCCCACATTGCATCCCTGTATCGGCTTTATACTCTATAAAATTTTCTAAAGGTGTCTGCATGTAAGGTATCTCCATATAAAAGTGATGAAATTATACTCTATGCAAATGAATATTTTTATAATTCTTTGTTTAATTTTTAATCATCACCTTCCATATCCTCTTTGTCCATAACTGCCCCGACAATAAGCAATCCTATGACAAAAAGGCTTACTGCTCCAATAAAAAAATAGTGCATTAGCGTTTTCCTTTGTCTTTGGCCAGCGCCAAAAACTCTTTGCGTTCATCAACAGATCCAAAGGCAGAATTTTGAAAAAAAAGTGTATCATGCAGGCTTTGCACCAAAATCCCGTTTTCAAGTTCTATTATCCTTGTAATTTCTTCCCAGGGAATGCGCTTTTTATCTTTATGCAAGCCTTCTGTGTCAATAATAAAATGCACTTGTGTATCTTGAGGCATATTTTTTTTGTAAAAATTTAACAACATTCTTTTTCGCAGAAACCATCTTCCAAAATACCAGTAAAAGACCAAAAAGGTTGAAAGATACAAAATACCGTAACTTTCATGCTTCAAAGCACCGACAATACCAAACTGCACCAAAGCGACAAAAAACCAGCCTATATATCTTTTGGCAGAATGACGCATATCATAATCATAAAAAAGCTTGCTTGTCTGCAGCGCCAGTTCTTTGTTCCAAATATAATCAACACTGATTGTTTTAGACATGTTCTTCACACTCATGAATCAATAAGTCCTCTTTTTTGATACACTCTTTTTCTTCCAGTGCTTCCAAGAGTTGTAATGTCTGCAGATAAAGCATTTCGTAACGCTGTTTGTTTTTTGCATACAGTCTGCTCTGCTTTTTACCATACCAGTAGGCAAAAGCAACAGAGGAGGCAAAGAGTGTATATATCCACCATTGCCACGCTTTGAGATTTAGCAATACTATAAAATACTGCACAGAAAAAAGAACAAAAAACTCAATGGAAAAAATGATGACAAGCGTGGCACTCTGTTCAAAATCAAGTGTATATTTTTCCAAGACACGCAATTTTGCCAGATTTTCATTAAAGGTTTGCGCTTCTTGTTTGCATTCATCTTTGAGATTTTGCACATTGATATCTTTGAGGTGGATATTGCTCAAATTGTATTCGACATTTGTCTGCATGTAATCTTGCAGAATTTCCGGATTTTTCTCTAATGTCTGAAGAATTTCTTCTTCATCTACTCTGTTTTTCCCGGCAATTCTTTGCACATCCTGCAAAACCAAATCGTACAGTCCTATAGTTTTGATTTCACGTGCAACCCGATCTAAGTTTATCAACTGTTTTTTCCTATCATTTTAATCTCTTACTGAATAAATTCTAAATCTTAAAACTTTCCAAACATGACTATTATGTTTGCAATCTGTTCGGAACCCGTACTTTAATACGGGCTTTGTGTCTGTAAAGACTAAGCCCTGTCTGAATTCCGAAAAAAATATGAAACTTTTACTGCGCAAATGCCGGATCATCTGCCGGTTCCAACTCTTCTTCTATCCCATAAGAAGCCGTTGCATCTTTTGCAGGCAAAAATATACCGATTAAGCCTTTGATACCCACACTCATAATAATATTGTATAAGAATACTGCCCAGGCGACAAGCAGCATCGTTCCAAAAATAGCGGCAAATATCATGTCTGGATTAAACTGCCCATCCACATAAAGGTGACGACGGAGCATCCCGTCAAGTCCTGCCATTCCCATAAATGCGCCCATACCGATACCGCCAATAAGATGCAGCCAAAAATGTGTATTTGCCAGTTTGTGAGAATAGAGTTTTGTGTTGTTTGTTACCAATGGCCATAAAACATACAGAGCCGAATAGAGTGTCATATACAATCCGACAATCAAAGCAATATGCACATGCGCACCGATAATCCACTGCGTATTGTGCAACACTCTGTTCATCCCCATATCTGCCTGGATAATTGCAGCAGGCACAGCCAGACCAAACCCTACAAGTCCGCCGAGAAGGTATTTTAGTTCCATAGTCATTTTCAGAGGACGGGCCTTCCAAAGTGTCACAAGGGTAATAAAGAGTGCCAGTCCCTGGGTCAGCAGTTCAAAGGCAGTCACCATCTCACCGGAGATAAGTTTCATCATTTCAGGTTGTCCCTGATCACCAAGAAGGTGATGCGACCAGACCATCCAGGAAACCAAAAGCTCAAGCATTAACGCCGCACGGGCAACATTTTCCATAAAAAGCTTTTGTCCGGTGATTAATGTGGCAAGCAAATACCACGAACCTGCCACATAAATCAGAACCAGACCATCCGCAACCAAATCAAGCCCCCACCAAAAAAAGTTCTTGTACAAAAGGGCATCAATCGCCGTGACATCAAGTGCATGTCCGCTTGCATCAAAAACCAAATAAACCAGGATTAAAATACCTGCACCCAAAATCACCAGTGCATCCAAGAAAGTATCTACCGTACCGCGGAAGATTGCCACAACAGGAAGTGCCAAAGCCGGCTCTTTTGTATAAGGCTGTTTTCCTCTCAGCTTGTTGATAAGATTTAAAAATCCGTCTATACCAAATCCTGAGATTAAAAGTTCTTTTGTTGTCTTGTTTTTATGAATACCTACCCGCGCAAAAATTGTTGCATATATATTGTAGATAAAGCCTAAAGTTCCAACCATAATTAATGCTACACCCAGAATAAAGACAATACCGCCAATAACATTAAACTGGTGTGTATCGGCAGGAAGCGGCCAGTACAATGTATATAACGGTGCATACTGCCATACAAATGCGGCTATCCATGCCAAAGCAGTCCCTAAAGTAATCAATATCCAGGTCCAGTTGGCAAGTTTTACACTGTAAAGCGGTTTTTTCGTAAGATATGGCACCAAAAAGGTAAAAGCACCAAAGACCAGCTGATAGGTCGAACCGAATATACCGACAATCGGGTGTACCGTCATGATGGAAAAGAAATGTTCCGGATGAAAAAACTGCTCAGGCAGAGGATTGAGCGGCACATGCCCGACCTCAACCATTCTCATAATCATACCCTCCAAAGCGACCAGTCCGTAAAATAAAAATGCCATAACAACCGGTCTGAGTGTTACCTTTTGCAAAGCATTTAAGCCTTTATGGTCAAAATTTGTACCATTTATTAATGTATTTATATAACTCATTGAATGCCTCCATTATCTTTACAGCCTACGACTTTAACGAAATCTTTCACCAGCATTAAATCTTTACCGTCTTCGCTGTACTGTCTGGGTCCGGAATATTCAGTGGATGTTAAATCAAAAACACCGTTATGATTAAATGTCCATAAAATATCATTGGAGTCCAAGATACCGTTGACATCCGTGCCGGGATTGACCTGCATCTGCATCACCATGGAACCGTCTTGACGAAAGAGTCCAAACCCATACACCAGATCTCTGCTGTGTACATCAAACTCAACCGTTTGTCCACACTGTATAACTATCTGTTTTGGCAAACCCAGCCACTTATGATTTTTAATCTCAAATTCATACTTTGCATCCGGTTTGATGTTATGTCTGTCAATATCCTGTGACACCCACGGAATTGTATTGTATGTAAAAATATGGTGTCCCACACCGCCTGCAACCAAAAATGCCATATACCAGTAAAATGGAATACGAAAAACTGACTTGGCATCTTTTTTTGTCAGGTTATACCCAAACCATGCAACAACAGAAATAATCATTGCAGCATATATAGAGTAAGCAACCCAGTGAAAAGACAACAATTCAGCCGAATTTGTAAATGTCATGATAATGCTCTCCTTAAATTTTCACAAATTGTATAAAAAACGAGAATTGATAAAATTGATATATATCAAGAAAATCACTCTTTAATATGAAAATTGTATAATTTCTAATCTTTTGAAAATTCTAAATTGATTACTTTTTAATCAATAATATTTTTAAATCGGAAATATTTTTCACTATAATTACACTATTAAATTTCATTGGAGAATGTATAATATGGCAAGTTTTAAAGCCCTCAAAGGTCAAGGCGATGCAAAAACACTTTTTGCAGCTTTTCTTTATTTTGATTTTAGCTTTATGGTCTGGACCATGCTAGGCCCATTGGCAACAGAAATCAGTGAATCATTGGCAATGCACGGATTTATAATGAGTGCCTCACAAAAAGCCACACTGCTTTCTATTCCGATTTTGGCAGGAGCACTGCTTCGTATTGTACTTGGATTCGGTGTTGATAAATTCGGTGCGAAAAAAACAGCGCTTATGAGTCAGGCAGTTGTTATATCTGTGCTGTTTTACGCCTATTTCAGAGGAGAGACCATTACCTATAATGAACTCCTGATTGTAGCTGTCGGTCTCGGATTTGCAGGTGCTTCTTTTGCGGTTGCATTGCCACAGGCAGGACAGTGGTATCCGCCAAAACTGCAGGGAGTCGTTTTGGGAATTGCAGGTGCCGGCAATATTGGTGTTGTTGTTGACTTTATGTTTGCTCCAAAAATAGCAGAACTTTGGGGGTGGCAGGCAGTCTTTTTAGTTGGTGGAGCATTATCAACCTTAATCTTTGTAACATACATCTTTTTGGCAAAAGATGCACCAAAAGAGGTTTACACGCCCCGTCCTAAAAAACTCAAAGATTATGCCAAACTCTTACGTGACAGAGACACTTGGTGGTTTAACCTCTTTTATGCAGTAAGCTTTGGAGGATTTGTCGGATTTGCAGGATATATGAAAGTTTATCTTATGAACACCTATCAAGCCGATATGAGTAGTTTTGGACTCAGTGTATTTAATGAACCCAATGTTAAAGTCATTGCCGGTTATTTTGGAGCGCTTACAATTTTTGCCGGTGCAGTCTTGAGACCTGTCGGTGGTGCTGTTGCAGATAAAATGGGTGGTGTCAAATCACTTTATATCTTTTTTGGTATTGTAGCCGCATTGGCAATTGTAAATGCAACTGTTACTCTGCCGTTTTGGGTTGCAATTGCAGTACTCTTTGCAATAATGGCAAACCTTGGCATGGCGAACGGGGCAGTTTTTCAACTTGTGCCTCAGCGATTTGGCAAAGATATTGGAATCATGACGGGGATTATCGGTGCAGCCGGCGGACTCGGGGGTACAGCCCTTATTAAAACGCTTGGATGGTCAAAAGGTGCCTTTGACGGCTATTCGGCTGGTTTTATTATATTTGCCGGTGTTGTACTTGTAGCTATCATGGGAATAAGTTTGGTAAAAACACGATGGAGAACAACCTGGGGCGTTGCAGCCGGCGGAAGAATATAAATGAGAAAATGGAGAATATTTTGCAATTACAAGTATTAGAAAAAGCATATGAAGCTAGAAGTAAAAAAGTTAATAAAATCGAAACAGTCAAAAACCTTAAAAATCCTATGGAGGCTTTTGAAAAGATAACAGAGTATGCACGAAAGGGATATGATGCAATTGAGGATGAAGACAAAAAATATTTTCTGAAATGTTTTGGAATCTTTGACAAAGACGGTCTCACGCCGAAGCAGTTTATGATGAGAGTCAGAGTTGCAGGGGGACACCTCAACGCAATTCAGGCAAAAAAAATCGGAGAAATTGCAAAAAATTTCGGTCAGGATTATATTGATATCACAACCAGAGCACAAATTGAACTTCGTTTTTTAAATATCGAAGATATGCCTGCTGTTTTAAACGGACTTGAAGAAGTTGGACTCACCTCCTACCAGACAGGTGTGGACAACTTTAGAAATATCGTCACAGACCCATTTGACAAAGACGGTTTTGACAATGTGCTTCCTTCGTATGATTTACTTAAAAAAATCGAAAAAACATTTTTAAAAAATCCGGATTGGATCTCAACACTGCCAAGAAAATTCAATACCGGGATTTCAGGCTCCCTCGCAAACAGATGTAATGTTTTTGGACATGACTGTTCTCTCGTACTTGCACAAAAAGACGGAGTATACGGTTACAATATGTTTCTTGGCGGCAGAGTCGGTATGATTGCAAAAAATGCAGACATATTTTTGGCAAACGAAGAAGAAGTTTTACAGGCTTACGGTGCACTTATAGCAATCTTTCAAAAGTATGGTTTCCGTGACAACAGAAACAAAAACAGACTGCACTTTCTCATTGAGGCTGTCGGCATGGCTGAAATTTCTGCAGCCATTCGTGATGTTGCAGGCGTAAATTTTGCCACCGCCGGTGACACAATGACACAAATAGATCCTGTAGACTCAGAACACGGAAAAATCCAACTACGCGATGGTTCGTTTGGAGTCCAGGTTATCGTACCTTCGGGAATATTTACAGGAAGCGATCTCATAAAAGTATCTGAATTAAGCCAAATACACGGCAATCAAGAAATCAGATTCAGTGTTGAACAAAATATCTACATATTAGGCGTCAAAGATGCGGCTGCACTTTTAGAAGATTCTTTTTTCACTAAATACAAAAATATAAACACGCCTTACTTTAACAACCTTGTCGCCTGTGCAGGAACCAAGCATTGTGCTTTTGGCGTTATTGAGAACAAAGAAGATGCTATCGAAATGGCTGAGTACTTAAGTACTGCAGTGCCTCTTGAGTCAGGAAGAGTACGAATGTACTGGTCGGCCTGTGTCAAAGGCTGCGGAACACATGAGATAGGAGATATCGGGTTTGAGGGCTGCAAAGCAAAAGTAAACGGACAGACCCAAGACGGTGTTCATATAACTATAGGCGGAAAAATCGTCAGTGAAGGAAAAAACGGTTATACCGTTATTAAATCTGCTCCATTGAAATTTTCTAAATATTTTGTTGAAACACTTGTAGCAGAGTATAAAAAACTGCGTTTAAAGAATGAATCCTTTGAAGCATTTCATGACAGGGTTTTATCACAATATTCTCATGCATATATAGGTTTTTACATGCAACTGCAAGCATATTTACGGGCAAAAAACATTGATATTAATTTAAATATCAATAAAATTCCAAAAACAGGACATATTGAAGAGTTTGAACTTTTTGAACTTGGCCGTAAGCTCTATTTTGCCCTCTCCAAACAAGAACCGTATACGGCATACAACAGATTTACAAATGAAAATCCAAGAGAAAAACTGATACCTCTCAATAAAATAGTTTCCGATATTGATAAGAACATCAATGAACTTGTTTTTAAGATGCTGGATGTTGAAGCAAAAAGAGCCGTTGTTTTTTCTGAATTGCTTCCATTAATCAGCTTGGCTGACAATGATTAAAAATTAATCATTATAAACCTATTAAGTATACAGATTTAAGCTATACTTATTAAATAAAATTATAAGGAATTCATATGAGTTATGTAAAACCAGAGATAGTTGTAGATGGAATGGTAACAGCCGGAGTATACAAATCAGGATTGGGTGTAAAAGATTTATTGATACGCGGTTCCCTTGCGGGTGCTCTTCTTGGGGTTGCTACAACCCTGGCTATTGTTGCTTCTACACAGACACATCTGCCTATTGTCGGAGCGCTTATTTTCCCTGTCGGTTTTGTTATGATTGTTTTGCTGGGATTGGAGCTTGTCACCGGAAGTTTTGCTTTATTGACGACATCTTTGTTTGACAAAAAAATCGGGTTCGCAAAACTCTCTGTAAACTGGTTCTGGGTCTTTACAGGAAATCTGCTGGGCAGCCTGCTTTTTGCAGCTCTTTACAGCCTGGTTGCTACAAAATTCGGACATGTGGAATCATCTCCTGTCATAGACATGATTAAGCATATTGCAGAAGCAAAAACAATCGGATATGAAAAAATAGGTGCAGACGGTATCTATACCGTCTTTTTAAAAGCTGTTTTTTGTAACTGGATGGTGTCTTTGGGTGTCGTTATGGCATTGACAGCTACAACAACAATAGGAAAAATTGCAGCTATGTGGCTCCCGATTCTTACTTTCTTTGGACAGGGGTTTGAACACGCCGTTGTAAATATGTTTGTTATTCCTGCAGGCATAATGCTTGGTGCAAATGTAAGTGTGTCACAGTGGTGGCTGTGGAATGAAATTCCGGTAACTTTGGGAAATATTGTTGGCGGAGCGATTTGTACAGGTATGGCTTTATATTACACACATAGAAAAAATCAGGCATAAAAACTCTTTAAAATAAATACCGTTTTGCTATAATCTACTTTACATGTAAAGGGGCAATATGGCAAAAGGTAATATTAAAACTTCCGGGTTCTCACTTGCAAAGACCAAAGAACTGACCGGAGATGATTTTTATGATATGGCAACTATCGGCAACCTGAGTGTTGCCATAGTCTGTGATGGTGTCGGCAGTGCCGAAGAAGGTGCCCAAGCAGCAAAAAGAGTGACTTCCTATCTTATAAACAACTTTAAGATTCGCCCAAAGTCATGGTCAATCGAAAAATCTATAAAAACATTTATCAATTCCATAAATACAATTCTTTATAAAGAATCACAACTCAATTATGAACGCAGTGAACTTATCACAACCCTTGCTCTCGTTGTTATAGAAGGAAACCGTTTATACGGCGTAAATGTCGGAGACAGCAGAGTATATCTCCTCAGAGATGCTTCACTGACACAGCTCTCATCTGACCATGCCATGCAAGAAGAAGGATATGAAAATGTCCTGACGCAGGCTATTGGTATCAGTGAGGATGTAGAACCCTACTATTTTGAAAATATTATTCAGAAAAATGATAAAATTCTCCTTTGCAGCGATGGTTTGTACAATGTGCTTTCTGAAAATGAAATAAAAGACAATATTTCAAAAGGAGCTATTGCTCTTGTCAAGCGAGCAAGTAACCATACAAAAGACCATCTTCCTGATGATACAACAGCAGTTGTGTTGGAAGTACTCAATGCTGATGAGATAGAGATACTCAAACAGCAAAAACTGGATATTCCACGGTCACTCAAAGCAGGTCAGACCATAGACGGCTATAAACTTGAAAAACCTCTCATACAAAATGAAAGAACCTGGCTTGCAAGTAAAAAAACAAAGCAATATGTTATAAAGTTTGCACCGGTTGAATCCAAAGAAGATAATCAGATCTTAGATCTGTTTGTCAAAGAAGCATGGAATGCCAAACGTCTCAAAGCAAAGTTTTTCCCAAAGGCTGTCATTCCAAAAAACAGAAGTGCCCGATACTATGTTATGCAGCTCTTTGATGGAGAAGATTTAAATAATTACCTGGCATCACACTTACATGTAACGATAGATGATGCTGTGGAACTTGCGCAAACACTTTTAAACATGTCTCAGTTTTTACTTAAATATGATCTTGTACACGGTGATATCAAGCCAAACAATATCATGATTGCCAAAATTGACGATGATAATACAGAATACAAGGTTATTGATTTTGGCAGTATTACAGAGATATTTTCAGAAGAGTCCCGCGCCGGTACACCGAGTTTTTTGGCACCTGAACGATTTCAAGGAGAGTCCATAAGTGAAACAAGCGAAATTTTTGCCATTGGTGTGACACTCTATTTAAGTCTTACGGGGAAATATCCTTACGGCGAGATAGAACCCTTTCAAAACCCGACATTCAAAGAAGCCAAAAAACCGAGTTATTACAATTCAAATATACCTGATTGGCTTGACAGTGTTATCATGCGTGCTATTGCACTTCAAAAAGACCAAAGGTATGAGCATTACTCTGAGATGAAATATGAACTTACACATCCGCAGAAGGTAAAACCCTACTTTATTAAAAATGCACCACTCATTGAAAAATCACCCTTACTCTTTTATAAGAGGGCTTTTACTATAATGACAGTTATAAACTTTATACTTATCTATTTGGTATTAAAATAAAGGGCATCCCTAAAAGGAAATTTATGAACTGGTTCCACTTTTTCCGGCCAAAGTCCTATTGTTCAAAAAGCTTTGGAAGAGGTATTCATGCAGATATCGCAGAAAATGAAGAAGAACTCTTTAACAAAGCCTACGAAGCCTTTGAAAAAAAAGAAATTTTAAATGCCTATACATTCTTTTTCAACTCTCTGATGAATTACAAAAACGGTCTTCCCAATCAAAATATTATACTCACCCGGGAAAAGGAGTCTTTGAAGTTTATCCTGTATCAAGGCAGTGCAAAGATCAACGGCTTCACAACAAACAAAAAACTCTACGCCGAAGTGACTATGGTCAAGGCAAAAAATGCAAATGTTGCACTCAAACGCTACGCACTTGAAAGAAATTACCAGTTTACCTATGTAAATTACTGCAGTGACGGCGACCATATTAAATTAAAACTCAGTCTTGACAATATTACTATGACCCCCAAGAAAGCTTTTTATCCTTTAAGAGAACTGGCACTGAATGCAGATTACGACAAAGAACACATGCTTAGTGAATTCGAACAAAAAGAGTTAGAGGACATCGGCCACATTCAAAAACTTGACACTGCCGAGTTACATGTAAAGTATAAGTATTTACATATTTGGACAGAAGAGCTTAATGCAAAAATACAGACATTGCCGGCAGAGGACAGTATAGGTATGCAGGCATTTCTATATCTAAACTTTTTATTTAAAATTGACTATCTTTTGGTACCAAAGTCTAAAATCTATCAAAAAATGACAAAAAAACTTCAAAATTATTTTGCAGATGAAGAAGCACTGCCAGAAGTAAAAAATGCGGAACTTGCAAAATATATTTTAAGTCTTGAAAAGCTTGATTTTGATGACTTCAGTCAAAACTTTTATGAAGCCAAATACACATTCAGCCAAATTGAAAAAAGTTCTTATGATGAGTTTGTTGACTTTATAGAAGAATCACTTATAAAGCTCAGATGGTACAAAAACAACCGCCATCCTCAAATCATACCAACCATTTACAGTTATATAGCCTTGTATGCTCTGTATAACTACGGATTGAACCCTGCGGCCAGAAAATTACTCCATATTTATATTTGTGTCATTTATGCTGAGTATATGAATGCGCTGGGATGCAAAGGATATTATGATACGCAAAAGAACCAGTTTTTAGAAAGTGAGATAATCTCTCAAATTGACGAAACAGTTTCCAGATACAGACATCAGTATAAACTGCTGAGCGCTTTTGGTGATGAACTTGATTTCAGTTCACTCAATGATTTTTCAAACAGTTACTTCAGTGCATTAAAAAATCTGGATTTTCATGAGGCCTAGCAAATGAATACGCAAACTCTTTTAGAAACCTACATTGAAAACATTATACAGATAATGACACCCTATGGCAGCGGAACAGGTTTTATTATAGATAATCTTATTATTACAAATTCGCATGTATGTTCGGGGCTGAGAGAAGTTGTAATCAAAGCAGAGCACTTTGAGCGAAGTATTGCAAAAGTTATTTATGATGACCCCTATTATGATTTGGCATTTATAAAATATGAATTCAAACAACCAAAAAACCCGCTTAAACTTGCCAAAACCAACGTAGAAAACG
Source organism: Sulfurimonas sp. NWX367 (assembly GCF_039667065.1). Taxonomy (NCBI): domain Bacteria; kingdom Pseudomonadati; phylum Campylobacterota; class Epsilonproteobacteria; order Campylobacterales; family Sulfurimonadaceae; genus Sulfurimonas; species Sulfurimonas sp. NWX367. The sequence continues at coordinate 876,196 of NZ_JALCZM010000001.1, forward strand.
GTGATACCACCATAGCCATTGGGCACCCTTACGGTCTTAATTATACAGCGACAGAGGGAATTGTTTCCCGTGCAGCCAGACTTATGGGAGATCTTGAATATATTCAGATTGACGCTGCCATTAACCCGGGAAACAGCGGGGGTCCTCTGTTAAATGACAAAGGGGAAGTTACAGGAGTCAATACTTTCATTATTCAAAATGCAAATAATCTGGGTTTTGCACTCCCTGTACATTATCTTCAAGATGCACTCACCGCTTTTAAACAGCTCGGAGTAGAAAATGTCATTAAATGCCCTTCGTGCAAAAATCTTATCCAAGAAAAAGATATAAAAAATGACTACTGCCCAAAATGTGGAGCAGAACTTGAAATAGCCAGACTCAGACGAAAAGGCTACACACCTATAGGCCCGACAAAACTTATAGAAGATATACTGGAGTCCCTGGGCATAAATGTTACCCTGGCAAGAAGAAGCCAATCATCCTGGAGAATAGACAAGGGAACTGCAAGAATCAATATAAACTATTATGAAAACGGCATTATTATAGGAGATGCCAAGCTTTGCGGTATTCCCAAAGAAAACATTGAAAAGATGTATGATTTTTTGCTCCAGGAGAACAACAAACTCTCCTATTTACAGTTTTCTATCAATGAAAACAGCGTATATCTTTCCTATCTGGTTGTAGACTCCTCCTTAACAAAAGAAGAAGGAAAAACTGCAATAGAAAAGTTAATCAAAGATGCAAATAAGTATGATAATATTCTCATAAACAAATACGGTGCTCTGCGACAGAAAAAAGACACTGAGGACTAAAGGAAAACATAGATGACAAAATTTTTACAATTTGATTGTGACTTGGATACTTTTATAGAAGAACTGCAAAAACATCTCAATAAAAATAACAAAAAGATAGAAACCTTACTTGGGCAAAAAGAAAAAACCTATGCAGACTTTGTCAAACCACTGGAAATGATGGATGAGTATCTTGAACAGTTTTTTACACCCCTGTCTCATCTCAATGCGGTAAACAACTCTGAAAAAACACAAAAGGTCTATACAGAAGCACTTCCTCTTATTACAGAGTATTCGACACAGCTTTCACAAAACATTGAAATATACAATGCATATAAAGAAATAATGCAAAAAGAACAAACATCCCTCAACAGTGAACAAAAAAGAGTTTTAGCATTAAATATTTTACATTTTGAATTAAGCGGTGCCCATCTAGATAAAAAAACAAAACAGAGGCTCCAGGAAATAAACTTGAAAAAAAGTGAACTTTCCAATAACTTTTCTCAAAACCTGCTTGATGCAACAAATGCCTACGAATATATAATTACTGATGAAGCAGATATAGAAGGTTTGCCAAAAAGTGAAATAGAAAATGCCAAATTTGAAGACGATGGCGTTGTAAAATATAAATTGACACTGCAAATGCCATCATACATAGCCTATATGACCTATGGAAAGAACAGAGCAATTCGAGAGGAACTCTACCGTGCCTATGTTTCACGCGCACCCCAGAATACAAAAATAATTGATGAACTGTTGGCACTGCGACAGGAGATGAGTCAGCTTTTAGGGTTCAAAAACTATGCAGAACTTTCTCTTGCTACAAAAATGGCCGAAGATACAAAAAGTGTTTTAGGGTTTTTAGAAAATTTACTTGAAAATTCAATTCCCCAGGCAAAAAATGAACTGCAGGAACTTCAAAATATCGCTCCACACAAACTGGAGAGCCATGATACCTCTTACTATGCAGAAATATTAAAAAAAGAGCAATATGACATAGATGAAGAGGAGTATCGCCCTTATTTTGAACAAAAAAATGTTATTGCAGGGATGTTTACTTTCTTGGATAAGCTTTTTAATGTTACATGTAAACAGGTGAAAGAAAAATTGTGGCATGAAAAAGCCTATGCCTATGATGTGTATGAAAATGACATACTCAAAGCCCGTATCTATCTTGATTTAGAAGCAAGAGAATCAAAACGGGGCGGAGCATGGATGCATAACTGGCAAACACACTGCATAGATGAAGCAGGCAAAAAACAGCTGGCCTCAGCCTTTATAGTATGCAGTTTTCCTCCATCAAATGATACAAATCCTTCACTGCTTCGTCATGATGATGTTGTCACTCTTTTTCATGAAACAGGACATACTTTGCATCATATTCTGAGTGAAGTAAATGAAAATGAAGTAAGCGGTGTCAATGGAGTAGAATGGGATGCTGTTGAATTTCCGTCTCAGTTTTTAGAAAATTTTGCTTATGAGCCTCAGGTTCTCAAAATGTTTGCAAAACACTATGAAACAAATGAAACTATTTCAGATGAAATGATAGATAAACTCGTAAAAAGTAAAAACTTTTTATCTGCAATGGGTATGCTCAGACAATTGGAATTTTCACTCTTTGATTTTAAACTGCATACTAAAGTTTACAAGGGAGATGAAGTGCAAAATCTGCTTGACACCATACGAGAAAAAACCGCACTGATAAAACCACCAAAATACAACAAGTTCCAAAACGGATTTTCACATATATTTTCAGGTGGGTATGCTGCAGGATACTACAGCTACAAATGGGCCGAAGTTCTGAGTGCAGATACTTTTTACACCGTAGTAGATGAAAATATTTTCAATTCCCCTACAGCAAAAAAATATCAAAATATCATTTTACACCGTGGCGGTTCACAAAGTATGCAAGAACTTTTTCATGAACTGATGGGCAGAGATGCCGATACAACGCAACTATTAAGACTCAACGGTATAATAAAGTGAGAGTATTCTTTCTTTTAACTCTGCTTATCACATTAATGTATGGAGAAACAACTTTGAAAATTGCAACATATAATGTTGAAAATCTTTTTGATTTGCAACGAAACGGACATGAGTATAAAGAATATATTCCTTATGCAAAATCAAATTGGAATGATAAAAATTATAGAAAAAAACTTAAAAATATTGCAAAAGTCATCAAAGATATCAATCCCGATATCATTGGACTCCAAGAGATAGAATCTCTTCAGGCACTCAAAGATCTACGATATACTTTAAAAAGAGAAGGAGTTTATTACCAGTACTATAAAATTGCCAATTTAAAATCTACAACAATCAAAGTAGCCATTTTGAGTAAAATTCCGTTTGTATATACACATGAAATTGCTGTCACATCTTCCTACAGATATAGAAATATTTTAGAAGTGAAATTTAAAATAGGCAATGAAGATTTGTATATCTTAATTAATCATTGGAAATCAAAAGCAGGTCCGGAAAGCATGCGTATAGTCTCTGCAAAAAAACTCAGAAAAAGAATTGAAGAACTGGGAAAAAATAAAAATATAATTGCACTTGGTGATTTTAATTCTGATTATGAAGAGTATGAAATTTTTAAAAGAAAAAGAAAACATAATGACACAGATGGAATAACAGGTATCAATCATATACTGGGTACTATAAAGTATCAGAATTCATCACTAAATATACATCTGGCACCTTATGATTTTTACAACTTATGGTATGACACTGAATTAGAAAAAAGATACAGCTATATCTATAGAGGCAAAAAAGAAGCAATGGACAGTATTTTAGTCACAGCCGCACTTCTTGATAAAAAAGGCATTGATTATAAACCACATAGTATCGCTGCTTTTGAAAAGCCCTATCTGTTTAAAGGAAAAGAGATTTACAGATGGCAGACAACCAGGAGCAGATTAAGACGTCACAAAGGGAAAGGCTATTCAGACCATCTGCCTGTCATAGCAGAGTTTGTTCTGCACTGAGACACCATTCAACAGGCTTTTTCTTATGTTTGATCAAATACTTATTTGCTCTGGAAAAAGGCTTTGAATGAAAAAAACCTCTGTATGCCGAGAGCGGAGAAGGGTGAGAAGATTTAATAATACAATGTTTTGTTGTATCGATGAGAAACTCTTTTTTTTGTGACGGTCCACCCCATAATATAAAAACCAAATGTTCTTTTTCATCAGAGAGTTTTTTAATAACGGCATCAGTAAACTTTTGCCAGCCAAAATCTTTATGAGAATTTGCCTTCCCCTGTTCAACAGTTAAAACAGCATTAATCAACAAAACTCCCTCTTTTGCCCATTGTGTCAAATCCCCGTTTTTCGGATATTTACAACCTATATCATCGACTAACTCTTTGTATATGTTTTTTAGCGAAGGTGGAATATTACATTTTGGACAAACAGAAAAAGCAAGACCGGTAGCCTGATTTATTCCATGGTATGGATCCTGTCCTATAATTACAACTTTTACTTCAGAAGGCTTTACTAAATTAAAAGCTCTAAATATATTTTCAAAATTGGGGAATACAGTTTTTGATTTATATTCCAAAGATACTTTTTTAAGAAGTTTGATAAAATATTCTTTATGAATTTCATCATTGAGAAAATTTTTCCACCCGTTTTCCAATAACATTCTCTTTCCATTTTTTTACAATTATATAAAAATAATACTATGGATAAGATTAGTCGTTAGATGTAAAGAGTATCAATGATTATAAAATAGTTAAAGAGTAAGAAAAAATCTGATCAACTAGGCAGCGACCTACATTCCCACAAGTGAAACCTGCAGTATTATCAGCGATGAGAGGCTTAGCTTCTGGGTTCGGAATGGGGCCAGGCGTTTCCCTCTCTCTATAG